>JADKFY010000002.1 GCA_016717305.1 Flavobacteriales bacterium | reverse complement strand
CCAGCGCACGCTCGCGCTCGAACGCTTTCAGCAGCGCATCCTTCTTCTTGTCAGGAAGCTGCTTGGCAAGCTCCACCACCTGGTCGGGGGTAAGGTCGATACGGAAGCCACGGTCGAGTAACATGTCCCAAAGTTAAGAGATGAAGGAATTACATATTCGGCCGGTACTGCCCCCCTCCTCGAATATCGCTTCCGTGAGTTGCCCAAGCGAACAGCACTTCGTCGCCTCCATCATTTGATGTGGAGCGTAAAGGAACCGCCATTTCCACAGGCAAGTAGACGAACATGATACTCACCGGCTGGCATGAGACTAATGTCCAACCACTGTTTGGAGTCCTCATCGAAACCGAAATGTAGATCGCGTTCGACAGTGTCCATGCGGAAAATGTATCTCGTTTCTGTTCCCTGTGGTGGAAGTCGAAGAAGGTGCTTCACACAAGTGGTTGTACGGACAATGGTGGTATCAAAATGAGGTGTCTCAGGAAAATCGAGATCAAGTGGAATGTGTAGTTCATACCGACACTCCGTGATCCCGACACTTCCACAAGTGACCGTTGTACAAATGAACAGCGCCATGTACAGCCAAGACTTCATGATCACATATTCCTCCTATACTGCCCCCCCACCTCAAACATAGCCTCCGTCAACTGCCCAAGCGAACAGTACTTCGTCGCCTCCATCAGCACATCGAACATATTCTCATTCTTCACCGCCGCCGCTTGCAACTTCTTCAGGGCGGCAGCGCTCTGCTCGGCGCGCGCTTGATGCAGGCTCTCCAGCATGGGGCGGATCTGGTCCTTCCTCCTCTTCGGTGGCGCGGATCACTTCCTTCGGCAACACCGTGGGTGAGCCCTTCGAACTCAAGAAGGTGTTGACGCCGATGATGGGGAACTCGCCAGTGTGCTTCATGGTCTCGTAGTAGAGGCTTTCCTCTTGGATCCTGCTGCGCTGGTACATGGTCTCCATGGCGCCCAACACGCCGCCGCGTTCGGTGATGCGGTCGAATTCGGTGAGCACTGCTGCTTCCACCAGGTCGGTGAGTTCTTCGATGATGAAGCTGCCCTGCAAAGGGTTTTCGTTCTTGGCCAGGCCGAGCTCTTTGTTGATGATGAGCTGGATCGCCATGGCGCGACGCACGCTTTCCTCGGTGGGCGTGGTGATGGCCTCGTCGTAGGCGTTGGTGTGCAAGCTGTTGCAGTTGTCGTAGATCGCGTAGAGGGCCTGCAATGTGGTGCGGATGTCGTTGAAATCGATCTCTTGCGCGTGCAGGCTGCGGCCGCTGGTCTGGATGTGGTACTTCAGCATTTGGCTGCGCTCGTCGGCACCGTACTTCTCCTTGAGCGCCTTGGCCCAGAGGCGACGTGCCACGCGACCGATCACGGCGTATTCCGGATCGATGCCGTTGCTGAAGAAGAAGCTGAGGTTGGGCCCGAACTTGTTGATGTCCATGCCCCGGCTGAGGTAGTACTCCACGTACGTGAAGCCGTTGGCCAGCGTGAAGGCGAGCTGACTGATGGGGTTGGCACCGGCTTCCGCAATGTGGTAGCCGCTGATGCTGACGCTGTAGAAGTTGCGGATGTTGTTCGCGATGAAATGCTCTTGCACATCACCCATCAAACGCAATGCGAATTCGGTACTGAAGATGCAGGTGTTCTGCGCCTGGTCCTCTTTCAGGATGTCGGCCTGCACCGTGCCACGCACTTGGGCGATGGTCTCGGCCTTCAGTTTGTTGTACACGCCGACAGGCAATACTTCGTCGCCGGTGATGCCGAGCAGCAGGAGGCCCAAACCGTTGTTGCCTTCGGGCAGTGCGCCTTGGTATTTCGGACGTGCAATGCCCTTGTCGTCGAACTTCGCTTTCAGGACCTTCTCGACGTCCTTCTCCAGCTTGTTCGCGGTGATGTACTTCTCGCAAGCCTGGTCCACGGCGGCGTTCATGAAGAAGCCGAGCAGCATGGGCGCGGGACCGTTGATGGTCATGCTCACGCTGGTCATCGGGTCGGCGAGGTCGAAGCCGCTGTAGAGCTTCTTGGCATCGTCGAGGCAGCAGATGCTTACGCCGCTGTTGCCCACCTTTCCGTAGATATCGGGACGACGTCCGGGATCGTGACCGTAGAGCGTCACGCTATCGAACGCGGTGCTGAGGCGCTTGGCCGGAAGGCCTTTGCTGACGTAATGGAAACGCTTGTTGGTACGCTCGGGTCCACCCTCTCCGGCGAACATGCGCGCGGGGTCCTCGCCGGTGCGCTTGAAGGGATAAATGCCGGCGGTGTAGGGGAAGAAGCCGGGCGTGTTCTCCTGCATAGCCCAGCGCACCTTGTCGCCCCAGCTGCGGTATTTCGGCAGCGCGATCTTCGGGATCTGCAGGTGACTGAGGCTCTCGGTGTGCGTGGGGATCTTGATCTCTTTGTCGCGCACCTTGAAGACGAAGAAGGGGTCGGTGTAGCGCTTCACCTCGGCATCCCAACCTTGGATCGTGGCCCAGATGTGCGGGTCGAGGTCTTTTTTGACTTCGTTGAATTTGTTGATGAGATCTGTGAGAGGATTAGCTGATTTGCTGATGGGCTGATTAGCTGATGCAGTCGCTCCGCCATCAGCTAATCCGCTAATCGACCCATCAGCTAATTGAAGAAGATCCGGTCCACCGAAAGTGATGATCGCCGAGTGCAGGCCATAGAGTTGATCCGCCACATCCGCCTGCTTCTTCACTTGCGCATCGTAGCGCCGGTTGTTCTCGCTGATCTCGCTGAGGTAACGGGTGCGCGCTGGTGGGATGATCCACACCTTCTCGCTCATCTCATCGTGCCCTGCGAATTGGCTGTGGAAGTCGACGCCGGTCTTGGCCTTGATCGTCTCCATCAAGCGCACATACAGGTTGTTGGTGCCGGGGTCGTTGAACTGGCTGGCGATGGTGCCGACAACGGGCAACTTCTCATCGTCGGTATCCCACAGCTGGTGGTTGCGCTTGTACTGCTTCTTCACATCGCGCACGGCATCTTGCGCACCGCGCTTGTCGAATTTGTTCACCGCTACCACGTCGGCGAAATCGAGCATGTCGATCTTTTCCAACTGCGTGGCCGCACCGAATTCGGGCGTCATGATGTACAAGGACACATCGCTGTGGTCGAGGATCTCGGTGTCGCTTTGGCCGATGCCGCTGGTCTCTAACACCACCAGATCAAAGCCGGATGCCTTTAGGATATCCACCGCTTCCTGCACGTGCTTGCTCAATGCCAAATTGCTCTGGCGCGTGGCCAACGAACGCATGTACACGCGTTCGCCACGGATGCTGTTCATGCGGATGCGATCGCCCAACAACGCGCCACCGGTCTTACGCTTGCTCGGGTCAACACTAATCACACCGATCGTCTTGTCCGGTTGGTCCAGCAGAAAACGACGGATCAATTCATCCACCATGCTGCTCTTGCCCGAACCACCGGTGCCGGTGATGCCCAACACAGGCGCTTTGTTCGCAGCGGCTTTCTTGTGGATGTCGTCGCTCAACTTCGCGTACACCTCGGGGTGGTTCTCCGCTGCACTGATCAAGCGCGCAATGGCCGGCCAGTTCGCAGCATTGCGGGACTGTGGGGTCAGCTTCTTCGCTTCGCCGTTCAGCTTGTCGCTCAGGTCGTAATCGGCCTTCTCCAGCATGTCGTTGATCATGCCTTGCAAGCCCATCGCACGGCCGTCATCCGGATGGTACAAGCGCGTGATACCGTATTTGTGCAGCTCCTCGATCTCGCTCGGCAGGATCGTCCCTCCTCCTCCACCGAAGATCTTGATGTGGCCCGCGCCCTTTCTCCTTCAGCAGGTCGTGCATGTACTTGAAGTACTCGGTGTGCCCGCCCTGGTAGCTTGTCATGGCAATGGCATGTGCATCCTCCTGAATGGCGGTGTTCACCACGTCCTCCACGCTACGGTCATGCCCCAAGTGGATCACCTCAGCACCGGTGGCCTGGATGATCCTTCTCATAATATTAATCGCCGCGTCGTGACCATCGAAGAGACTGGCCGCAGTAACAATGCGGATCTTGTTCTTGGGGACGTAGGGCGGGGCTTGGACGAAAGTCATGGGGCGAATTTACTAGGAGGGAACAAGATCTAAGTAACAAGCCACTAGAACCAAGTAAGAAGCCACAAGTAACAAGACACAAGAACCAAGACTTAAGAAGGAGCGCGACTGTGATGACCTTCACACCTTGAGTCTTCACACTTGGATCGTGAGTCTTCCCTTGGCCGCCAGAACGGGCTGTCCGCTGTGGTTTCCTTGTCCGGCCCAGCGTCACCGGGGGTTCCGGGAGCCCTCCTATCGTCGGGCCTTCTCCCTCCACGGTGCCGCAAGGCCCTGCCGTCGGCCAGCCGCCGCTGCCATCCCTGGCGGAGATTGAGTGCCACTGCACTAACTTTGGAGTTACCCAAGCCTACGAACATGAAGACCACACGCGAACTCACAGCCATCATAGAACGTGAAGGCAATGGCTACGTATCGCTTTGCCCGGAGTTGGATGTGGCCAGTCAAGGTGACACAGTGGAAGAAGCGCGGGCCAACCTGATCGAGGCGCTCGAGCTATTCTTCGAGACCGCTTCGCCAGCTGAACTCGGGGAAAGAATGCACGATGAAGTGCTGATCACGCGTGTGAAAGTGGCTGTCTGATGCGCACCCTTAGTGGACGTGAGGTCTGCGCCATCCTTCGAAAGCATGGATTCGAACAGGTGCGACAACGTGGGAGTCACATTATTATGCAAAAGCCAATTGAAGGCTCGACCATCACAGTACCTGTACCGGAACATAAGGAACTTCGGATCGGAACCTTGTTGTCGATCATCCGGCAAAGCCAGTTGGATCGGTCGCTGTTCGCTTGAACCCAGTTCCTGTGTGGAAGCGCTTTCGATCGGTGTCGGTGGCCGTGCGAGAGGTCGAGACCAATTCTTCTCCCTCATTCATCGTTACCCTTGTAATTCGTTGGCATTACACCAACATGCACATTCGCACACCTCTCCTCACACTCCTTCTTCTCCCCTTGCCACTATTGGCATGCACCGCCTTCGTGATGCACAACAACGGGCGCACTTTCATCGGGAACAACGAGGATAGCTGGTGTACGCAAGGCCAAGTGCGCTTCGTTCCCGGAGTAGAAGGCCACTACGGCGCGGTGTATTTCAGCACATGGACCGGGCACCCGTTCCGGGAATGGGCGGACCAGCTCGGCATGAACGAGGCTGGACTCGTGTTCGATGGGCTGAGCATACAGCCGAAGAATGCCATACCACAAGACGGAAAACAGCTGTTGCATTTTACTGAATTGAACAGTCGTTTAATGGAGCGTTGTGCCACGGTGCCCGAAGCGATCGCTTTTCTGGAGGACTACGATCGCTCGTTCCTCTACCGCAGCATGTTGTTCCTGGCCGATGCGAACGGCACATACGCGATCGTACAGAGCGATACGGTGATCGTCGGCACCGATCCGCACTTCGCCGTGGGTAACTGGCGGATGACCTGCAACACAGACATGGACGCCGTTCCCATACCCCGTTTGCAACAAGGACGAACACTCCTTGCCGAGGGTGTGGAACCCACTGTGGATGGTGCCCTTTCCGTACTTCAGGAGATGCGCTCTTGCCGGGAGTTCCTGGGCAACGGGACCTTCTTCAGCACCTTGTTCGAACCGGATCGCGGCCAAGTACACCTGTACTTCTACCACGACTTCGATCACCCCGTGGTCTTTGACCTGAAAGCCGAATTGGCGAAGGGCGCACATACGCTGGATCTGCCCACGCTCTTTCCGCCGAACCCGGAATTCCAAGCCTTGAAGGAATACCGAACACCATTCCACCAGCAGTGGATCTTCTGGGGTTTGGTGGTCTTGGCCGGGCTCGCGGTGTTGCTCGGTCTGGTATGTGGCGTGGTCGTGCTGGTTCGTGATGTCAAGCGCCTTAATGGGGAGGGCAGTGAAACCTCCTTGGCACCTGTACCTCGTGGGCTTTACGATGGTCGGTCTCGTAGGCCTTGTCGGTGTGCTGCTGGTGAATGAAGGGGTGGTCTATTTCGGACTGGGTGATGTGCATCCGGCATTGTACTTCCTGCCCTTCGTTCTCCTGTTGATAGCGGTGGGCTTGTTCTCGATCGCGCGCAAAACCCAAGTGGATCATTGGGCAACCGTGTCGGCGCTCGTGCTACTGATACCAGTACTGATCGGAAGTCTATACTGGGGATTTCTCTGGTGAACGTGTTCTTGGTTTTCCTTCCAGGGAGCAGCTTATTCCGACCTTGAAAAAGATCCATTTGGATGTGCATGCTTGATAATCGTATCTTTGCGATGTTAAAGATCCAACATGGGCACTGCCAAACTAGAAGAATTCACCGTTCGCGACAACCGGATCGCGCGTTATGCCAAGGCACTTGGGCACCCGGCGCGCGTGGCCATTCTCAAATTCCTGATCGCCAAGAAGAGCTGCATCTGCGGCGACATCGTGGACGAGCTTCCCCTCAGCCAGAGCACGGTGAGCCAGCATTTGAAGGAATTGAAAGAAGCCGGATTGATCCAGGGCGAGATCGACGGCAAACGCGTTTGCTATTGCATTGACCCCAAGGAATGGGAACGTGCCAAGCGATCACTGACCGAACTGATGGACAGCTTTGTAGCGGATGACGCCAAGTGCTGCTGATCGGAATCCATCGAGATAGAACGATACTAAAACCACATTGAAAATGACGACCGCAGAAGAGACAAAGGACATGGTCCGCCGCAAGTACGCCGAGATCGCACAGCAGGACAAGGCCACCAATGCGAGCAGCTGTTGCGGTGCCGGTGGGTGCAGCACGGAGGTATACAACATCATGAGCGATGACTATAGTTCGCTCGAAGGCTACGCTGCGGATGCGGACCTCGGCCTAGGCTGCGGATTGCCTACGGAATTCGCGGGGATCAAAGCCGGGGATACCGTGTTGGACCTCGGTTCGGGAGCAGGTAACGATTGTTTCGTGGCACGCGCCGCCACCGGTGAGGACGGTCGTGTGATCGGCGTGGACTTCACTCCGGAGATGATCGCGAAGGCCAAGACGAATGCTGCGCAACTGGGCTTTCAGAACGTGGAATTCCGCCAAGGCGATATTGAAGCGTTGCCGTTGACCAGCAACATCGTGGACGTGGTGGTGAGCAACTGCGTTCTCAACTTGGTACCGAACAAACGACAGGCCTTGAGCGAAGTATTGCGCGTGTTGAAGCCGGGTGGTCATTTCAGCATCAGCGATGTGGTGTTGAAGGGTGAATTGCCCAAGAATATCAAGAACGCGGCAGAACTCTATGCCGGTTGCGTGAGCGGCGCCTTGCAAGAGAGCGAGTATCTGGGTATTATCCATGACCTCGGCTTCGAACAGGTAACAGTGCAGAAACGCAAACCGATCATCATCCCCGATGATATCCTCTCCAACTACCTGAGCGCTGAAGAGATCGCGGCGTTCAAAGCCAGTGGTACCGGCATTTTCAGCATAACCGTTGCTGCGGCAAAGAGCGATGCACAATGCTGCGCTCCCAATGCCGAAGGCACCGCGAAGGTGAAGTTGGTCACCGGTAAGGATTGCGGTTGTGCTCCCGATAGTGCGTGTTGTTGAACGCTCGGATCAGCGCATCGGGGAGGCACCGATCACGCTTCGAACCCGAGGTCGTAGATCTCGCGGATGTGCTTCAGCTCCTTTTCAAAATCGATCTTCAGGTCGATCAGTTCGCCGGTTCGTACATCGAATACCCAACCGTGAACAACAGGTGATCCCGTCTGTAGAAAGGTCTTCTGCAGAACAGCCGTTTTGATCACATTGATGCATTGTTCCTGCACGTTCAATTCAACCAATCGGCGGTAACGCTGCTCTTGATCAATGATCGCATCCAACTCCTTCTGATGGATCCGGTACACATCGCGGATGTATCGCAACCAAGGATTCAAGATGCCCAGGTCGTGGGCCTCCATGGCTGCCTTTACACCACCACAGTAATAGTGGCCGCAAACCACCACATGCTTGACCTTTAAGTGGCCAACAGCATACTGGATCACACTTAACGTGTTCAGGTCGGCACCACCTACGATATTGGCGATGTTGCGGTGAACGAAGACCTGCCCGGGTGCAGCACCCATCAGGTCCTCTGCGGTCGCACGGCTATCACTGCAGCCTATGTAGAGGATCTCCGGCGTTTGTCCTTCCGCAAGGTGTTTGAAGAAATCCTTGTTGGTGGACTTCTTCTCTGCGATCCACTTCTTGTTGTTGTCGAATGCGCTTTCGTACAAGCTCTTCTGTTCTGCCATGGTGTTCAATTCTTGGGCCAATGATAAGGCACGCACTCGTTGGTTGGTCCATTCACTGCTTCACGAAAACAAACATCATGGATCATAGGTTCGACCACCAAGCGTTCTGGATCTGACCAAGCGCATCCAACTTGATCACTTCACCTATCCTCGGCGTAATGATCGGCATGCCCAATTCATCCGCCCGCTTCGTCACTCGTACAACTGGATCTGTCCAACTATGCATGGCCAGCACGAAAGATCCCCAATGGATCGGCATCATCACGCTAGCACCAACATCCACTGCGGCCTGCGCCGATTGCTCGGGCATCATGTGGATCAACGGCCACTTCTCATTGTACTGTCCGCATTCGATCATAGCGAAGTCGAAGGGACCGAACTTGGCACCGATCTCCTTGAAGTGCGTATCGTAACCACTATCTCCACTGAAAAATATGTTGCGATCCTTTCCCTTCACAACCCACGAACCCCACAAGGTGGAGAACCGATCCGTTACCCCACGACCGGAGAAATGTCGCGCTGGTGCGAAGGCGATATCCAAGTCAGCGAAATTTGTTTCGTCCCACCAATCCATTTCGTGGATACGCTCCTCTTCAACGCCCCAAGCTTTCAAATGGGCACCCACGCCGAGTGGCACGTAGAACTCTTTGGTCTTTGCTTTCAGCTTTTGGATGGATCCGTAGTCCAAGTGATCGTAATGATCGTGCGAGATCATCATGGCATCGATCATCGGAAGTTGTGCGATCTCGAGCGGCAACCCGTCCGTGAAACGTGCACGCCCCAACCACGGATGTGGCGCCGGAACGGGCCCGAACATGGGATCGACCAAGATGTTCTTACCATCGATCTGCAAGAGGAATGCGGAATGCCCGAACCAAACGAGTCGCGGTGCGTCATACGCGGAAGCGATCAGCGAAGAGTCCGGGTGAAGTACATGGATCTTCTCTTTCGGTGCGCGGCCCTCGCCTCCGCCAATGAACTCCTTCAGGGTTTTCAAGAAGTCCTTTGCCGACATCGACATGTCCGTGGGCGACGTGTTCTTGAACTTCCCTTCAACGAATTGTGCAGAAGTGGCGTAACGCAGTTTATCCATGTTGCTGGGCATTCCACCGAATTCAGGACTGGTGTTGACAAAGATGAGACCGCCTACGGCCACATTGATGGGTGGGCCGAGAAGGAGGATCAGAACACGGCGGGACCATTACTTTCTTTTCATGGAATGGGTCGAAGCGACAAAGGTGGAGGCTTGGCATTAGGCGTTTGAATATGGACCCAGGTCGAGATTCACATCATCGCCATGCCCGTTTCTGACGGGAAAATGATGCGCGGTGGACCTACCCCGGATGGATCCTCTTCCACCTTGAACTTCGGGAACGCACGACTGAGCAAGTAACCAGCGAGGATGCTGATCAACAAGCTCAACGACCCGCTACCCAACTCCCATTGATCGGCATGCCCGTTGAACATGTCCCGTAATGGTTCCATCATCCCAAAGGCGCCCATGCCACTGAGCACTACCAACAAAGAGAGGCCATTTCCACGCCACCGATAGATCGAATAACCGAGGAATAATGTCGCAAACGGCACGGCACTCAACCATCCCCATGGCTGGCTCCTATCGATCCAACCTGCATTGAAGGTCTGCACCAATTCCAAGACAACAGCCAATACCATCACTGCAAGTAAGCCTTGTTGGTATGCCCGGAAATGGGACCGGGTCGCCTCCGGAGCCAAGTAACGGATCACCCCGGCGATGCGTTTGGGTGCCACTTCCGGATGCAACAGCACCAGCTCGTTCTGTACTTGCTGGCGTGAATAACCCAGCAGGAAGCGTTCCTCGGCGAACCTGCGGATATCACGTTTCTTCATCGCATCGCAAAGTATCCGGTTACGATCCATTCCCGCGCGCCGGTCAAGGAGAAGTGGTGCCGTTCATCATTTGTTGCCATTGCAGTGCTGGACGTGTTCTCTTTCCAACATTCAACCGGAAGTTCATTGTGGAACGACGCAAACGGCTTTGTTCCAGGCTGTATCAGATCCGCACGGGAAATGGGATCTTGGATAGCTGGCTGAAGGAGTAACTCACTCTTCCCTTATCAAGCTCCCTTCAGCTGAGATAGAACTATCCACAATGGGCGCACCGCGGTAGTACACATCTCCCACCCCACTGATCGCTACCGTTAGGCTTTCGGTGGCCCAACAACGAATGTCGGAAATGCTACTGTTGTTCACCTGTACGGATCCGGTTCGCATGTCGGATGCATCGATCGGGGCCATGATCCCGCTGTACAACTTGGCTGTGGAATTGCACCGACCGTGTAGTGTTACATCGCCCGCTCCTGTGTGCATGCCGATGTCGATCTCGTTCACGTCAACGGTCAACGTAGTGCTTCCTTGTCCACCCCATTGCTCTAGTTTGAACGCTTCACGAACAATGGGCCCATTGCATTTAACGTTGCCCGTACCGCGCAGGATCAAATGGTCCACGGCGGCGATCGACACTTTTACGGTAATGCGCGGCTTGTAACTGCGCACCCATTTGCAGCTGTTGTCGTCATCTAGGTACAGTACACCGTCGCGCACTTCGGCACGCACTTGATCGAGCAGATTCCTCCCGGCTTCAACTTCGATCAAGCCAGCGGTCCTTTCCTCCAGAACAAGATCGATCCGCTCGCGAAGATCCACCGTGGTGAAGTCCCCGACCACACGTTCTTCAATGCGCATAGGCCCGGCACTGGTGATGCAATCATCCCACTGTTCGCGTTGACAACCGACCAGCAGCAGGACCGATAGCGCTATTCCAAGTTTCAATTCCATCGGTACCCTATCCCGAATTCCCAGTGGTCCGCCGTTGCATAATGGCTCTTCAAGGACATGTGTGCAAGCAGGTGCTTTCCGATCCGGTAGCGCATGCCGAAACGGTGGAAGACGATCGAGGTCTCCGGTTTTGGCGAGTATGCATAAGCTCCCATCTGAAAAAGCAATTCACCGCGACCGAAGCCCAACGCATAACCACCATGCACCGCAACCTGTGTGTAGGCCGTCCGCGGTTTCTCCAACAGTTCCGGATACAGCGTACCCAGCGTTCCCTTGTTGAACACGTCGAAGCCACAGCCGAATGATGACTTCCTCGTAACCCGCCATTGCACATTGCCGATCAACGAGAACACACTGTGCGTGCCGCTCTCTGGTCGCGCAACTTCGCACACCGACCCTGCGACCACAATGCTCTGTTCCCGCAGTGGGCGTTTCATTCGTGCAGTGTCCGGGACGTGAACGTAAGGTGTTACAGCACCCAAGGCATAGCTCACTCCCACGTTGGCCGTTACCAAGTTCAACCCCAAGTTGGGCAAGGCGACCGCTCCATTGCTCCAGTGGTCCAAGGACAATCCTGTATGTAGTGTGGTGCGATCGATACGTAAGCGATACTCAAGCATGACCTGGATCGCCGTGTTGACCCGTGACCCGATCGCGATCTGTTTGGTGTTCTCGCGCCGATCGAAAGCTTGTGAAATATAGCCAACGCCCCAACCCAAACGAGTACCAAAGCAACTGTTCCTTCCTTCAACGATCGGCAGGAACAAGTACGGCACCAAACGATAGCTCGCCCCGATCAATTCGGGTGCGCCCTTATCGGCATACAAGAAACCGAAACCAACGCTCGGACCCCGATAGTCCCGTTGCCATTCCCGATCGCCAAGCAAGCGCCGTTCCGCGAACACTTCAGCCCCAACAGCATGGCCTTGCACAAGGATCCAACTGCTACGACTGTGTGGCCATAATGATCCGTAATGCAACCGCGCGCCCAAGGTCCAAGGTCCGTTGGCACCGTACAAGAGGAATGGTAGAACGGTGGCCAGTGCAACGAACAGCGATCTCATGCGATCAGGCCGGAACGTTCTGCGGGACATACCGTTTCATGCCATACTGCTTCATGTACATGTCGTAGACCATCCCGTCGGCAAGACCCACCTTGGGAACGAAGAGTTCATCGATCTCCGCAAGGTCCATGATCCGAAGGAAAATGTCCGCTGCTGGAACAATAACGTCCGCACGGTCCGGGCGAAGACGTAGGAGTTTCACACGGTCCTCAAAACTGTAGGCATTGATCCGGTCCCGCTGCTTTTGGATATCGTTCCGGCCCAAGGGTTCACCAAAACGGTTGCCGTTCTCCTTGAAGATCCGGTTGATGTTACCCCCGGTGCCGATGCCAACACCGTTGCCATGTTCCTTCTTCACAGTTGTGAGGAACTCGGAAATTTCATCCCACACACCTTCCTTCACTTTGCCTTTGATCGTGCGCACGGTACCAACCGGGAATGAGGCACCTTTCACCCGTTTGCCCCCTTTCAACCACGTCAGTTCGGTACTTCCCCCACCAACATCAATGTACAAATAGCTCAAGTCCTTCAGCAGGTCCTGCGTCCAGAAGGTATTCACGATCAGGTCCGCTTCGGTCTTGCCACCAATGGATTCGATGTGGACACCGCTCTCCATTTCCACACGGTCCATGATCGCTTGGCTGTTGCTCGCCTCGCGCATGGCACTAGTGGCACAGCAACGCATGTAGCTTACGCCATAGACCTCCGTTAGCAAGCGAAAGGCCTTTAATCCCTTGATCAGGTTATCGCATTTCGCGGTGGTGATCCTACCCGTATCGAACACGTCCTCGCCCAATCGGATCGGCAAGCGCACCAAGGTCTGCTTCTTGATCACCGGGTGATCATCGCGCTCGATCACTTCCGCGACCAGCAGGCGCACAGCGTTCGAGCCGATGTCGATAGCGGCATATTTGAGGTCGCGAGAGATGCTGCGAAGGTAGAACGCGCCGTCCGCTTATCTTTCGATTCCACGCAACCCTTTCGTAGGATGGCGTCTACTACCTGAACCCCAAGATGCATGGACCACTTTACGCGGACTTTTTCATCTTTTCCTGTTGATCCGTGCACCATTGGGTACGGCGTCGATCCGTCGATGTTCACCGAGCCGAGTGTGCGGGAAGCTGAGATCATTGCATTATTAAGTGGAACGAAGAGCAATTCGTTGTACTTGGCTGCGTACCCCAACTCTTGTCGTCTGCCAATGAGCACCGAAGTGGGTATGCTCTCCTTTATTCGGGTGACGGATGGCAGAGAATTGATGCGACCCTGCATTCGGGACTCGGTTGGATCCATCGAGATCAAGGACGTACATGACGGTGCCTGTATCGTTAATACTGCAATTGCCGATCGGTTGGCGCTGACTGAAATAACGATCAAACACTGATCCTCATGCTCAGGAACCTTACACTGTGCCTAGCAACCGCCTCGGTGATCTCCGTGCAAGCATTGACCGTGACCGTTGGCGTCCAGAACCAAACGTGCAATTACGCCAACGGATATGTCAGTGCGAATGTGAGCGGAGGTGTGCCACCGTACACCTATCTCTGGAGTGGAGGCGAGACCACCAGCTCACTCGTTGGGGTCGCCCCGGGCACGTATTCCGTTATGGTGACGGACTTCGTTGGCACCCAAGCCAGCGCAAATGGAACGGTGCTGCTGGAGAGCTATCCGCCCCAGACCACATGGACACATTCATACTGTCCCGGTCAGGACTATCATATCGAATTCGCTCCGTTCTCTCCTCCGGGCATTATGGAGGTGGTTGGCCCATGGACAACATCCACCGGAACGATCGGCGAAGTGCCAATACCGGAGGTGCCTGGTCACTTGTACTTGGACCTTGGGCAGATGACTCCCGGTGCTGCCTTCGATGTCACATATTGGGACGTGAACGGATGTCCCGGTTCCATCAGCGGTACGGTCGGTGACCCTATTCTGAGTTGGCCTAACCTGGGTGTACTCGCCGTGGAAGGTTCATGCGCCACTTATGCCACGGGTACGGTCACTGTGAGCTGGCCGCAACCGGTCAGCTGGGATTCCTTCATCTCCCTGAGGGCGGAAGGAAGTGCGGAGAATGATTTCGCATATCCCAGTCAAACGGTTAGCGCAGGGGTCGTTGAATTCTCGAGTATACCTTCTGGTAATTATTGGCTCAAGACGCGGCTTGGGATAACAGTCTCCTTGATCCAAGGTGGGCCATGCATGTCGGATAGCATTTTCGTCACCGTCCCCGACCTCGGTCCACAGTGCGGAACCATCACGGGGAGTACGTTCATGGACCAGAACAGCGACTGCCTTGATACGGAAGTGAATGCACCTTTGGTGATGTCGAGATCCAGCCGGGGCCTTATTACAGTGGTGGCAACGGCACCTTCACCGGGCGTGTACCCAATGGAAGTTATACGCTGACAAGTTCGGGGCCTGCCCTTGCGCAGAGTTGCCCGGCCAGCGCCACGGTGAGCGGCAATACGGTCTACGCCAACATCGGTCACCAACCTACCGCACCGCTTGATGTGTCCATCGCGCTTGCTTCCAGTGCTGCCCGCCCCGGTTTCCAAATGAACTACAATATCTCCGTACAGAATCATTCCGCACTGACCACCGGAGCGACCACCACAACATTCACTTTCGACCCGTTGCTGACCGTGCTGAATACCATCCCGACGCCAACGAGCGCCTCCAGTGGAACACTGACATGGGACCAACCTGAGTTGGGTCTTTTCGGGGAAAGCCCATATCGTGTCACCTTGCAAGTGCCGCCGGATGTGAGTTTGATAGGTACTGTGTTGTCCGCAAGCGCAACGGTGAGCACAACCAATACCGACGCGGACCCGTCCAACAACGTCGCGAACACTTCGGTCACGGTCACAGCAAGTATGGACCCCAATGAGAAAGTGGCGGCCACAAGTTCGGGATCGAGCGATGCACGTTACTACATTGATCAGGACGAATGGATCGACTACACCCTGCGCTTCCAGAATACCGGAACCGATACAGCCTTCAATGTCGTGGTCACGGATACATTACCCACGGAACTCGATCCATCGAGCATCCTTATCGGAGCAGCTTCGCATAGTTTCAGTTGGAGCTTGAGCGGGCCAGGGATCCTGCGCTTCATGTTCCCGAACATCCTGCTCCCGGACAGCAATGTGAACGAAGCAGCAAGCCATGGGTTGGTGTGTTTCCGCATCAAACCACGCGAACCGCTCCTGTCGGGCACAGTGATAGAGAACACAGCGAACATCTACTTCGATTTCAACGAACCGGTGATCACCGAGCCGAGTTTGTTGGTGGCGGAGTTCAGTACAGGGGTACCCTCAGCTGAAACAGCCGAGTTGAGCGTATTCCCGGTCCCAACGCGTTCGAACCTCAACGTGGTTGCACCCACACGAATGGTCCGCTTGGCGATCATGACCTTGGATGGACGTCTGCTCAGGGAAATGCACTTGCGCACGGAGAACGTGATCCTAGAAGTCAGCGACTTGGCCCCTGGCGGCTACCTCATCCGTGTCACGACCGCTGATGGTGCAAGTCTGAACCAGGCCTTTCTTGTTGGAACGAACTGACCCGAACCATGAAAAAGCTCTTCCCCCTGATCCTTGGTGCCCTGCTCTGTTCTCCCGCGCAGGCCGTTACGGTGAACATCCAGATGTGGATCCCTGCGTATTGTATGTATGCGACAGGGTCCATCTACGCCACGGCCGAAGGTGGAACGGAGCCGTACACGTATTCTTGGAACACGGGTTCCACGGATCCATCGTTGTACGATCTCGTCGCAGGCACCTACTCGGTAACGGTGACCGATGCCAACAGCGACCAAGCCACGGCAAACATCACGCTCACTTCCTACCCCTTCGAAGCGGCCGTGGAAGGCATGGTCGGGTGCCCGGATGATATGATCGGCCCTCCATTCCGCATGATCGGGCAGTCGTACATCTACGTGACCGGCGTTCCGCCATTGACCCTTGACGGCAATTACCTCGCTGATGTGATCACAGGTGGCCCGGGCGGATTGGCAGCCTTGTATGTGTCGAATTTCAACGTCTGGCCGGTAGCAGGCACACAGCTATCCATTCCGTTCACCGATTCCAACGGCTGTCCGGGAACGCATCGTAGGCGTGATCCCTCAGCCGCCGGAATACCCCGTTGTGCAAGTGCTCACTACGGAACCTGCATGCGCTGGCGGCAGCAATGGCACTGCCATGGTGCAGGTCGCTTTGGCTCCGAACCTCGATCCGTATCACATCCGCTTGATCAAGGATGGTGCGCCGTATGGCTTCCTGGAGGACCAGTACACCGTTGGCCAGATGTACGGCCAGATCCCACACACTACGCTGCGGCAGAGCTTGCCACCAGGTGAATATGGCATGGCCGTGGGACCCCGTTTCGAGGATCCGTTCGAATGGCTAGATCCCTACTTCACTTTCGTGGAGAATTTTTGCGCTGACACGTCCTGGTTCACCATTGATGAGATGCCCGGTCCATGCGGCACCTTGAAAGGCACAGTGTACATGGATGACAACCAAGATTGCATCATGGCAGGCTTGGAGACGCGTGTGCCGAACGAGGTGATGGTGATCGAGCCCGGCGGATACACCGCCATGACCGGCTCTACTGGCTACTACCAGATCAACCTGCCCACCGGATCCTACACGATCGATCAAGCGTCGGCCGTGCTGGATGAGCATTGCATTGGCGGGCCGATCCCGTTCAACCTGGGGAACGATGGCCAGACCATCACCCAGAACTTGGGCGATACAGTGCTCGTTCCGCGTGATGTCGAGCTCTTCATGGGTTCAGGCCTCGCTCGTCCCGGCTTCAACCACGACCTGTACATCCATGTGCACCACGAGACCTTGGGCGGCACAGGTGCGCTCACCGTGAGCTGCACCTTCGATCCGGCGCTCTCCTTCACCAGCGCAAGCCCCACGCCGAGCAATGTGAACGGGAACACGCTCACTTGGACGCTCTCACAGCTTACGTCCTTCGGCAATCGGCACATCAGCATCAACCTGCAAGTGCCTCCGAACCCTGGCCTGATCGGTACGGACCTGATGCATAGCGCGTCGGTGGGCATCGTGCAACCGGAGACCAATTTGACCAACAACAGTGCCTTTCACACGCGAACCGTCACCGCGAGCTTCGACCCCAACGACAAGATCGCCACCACCAGCAGCCAAGGGAGCGATGCATTGTACTTCATTGATCAGGATGAATGGATCGACTACACGATCCGCTTCCAGAACACCGGCACGGATACGGCCTTCACTGTAGTGATCACAGATACGCTTCCACAAACGCTGGATCCTGCAACCTTGGAAATGGGGCCGCGCTCGCACAACTGCATCGCCCAGATGGCCGGACAGGGAATCATGCGCTTCATCTTCACCAACATCCAATTGCCCGACAGTAGTATGAACGAGCCCGCGTCGCATGGGCTGGTGCAATTCCGCATCAGGCCCCACTTACCTGTTGGAGCAGGCACCGTTATCGAGAACACCGCCAACATCTACTTTGACTTCAATGATCCGGTGATCACCGAGCCGAGCATGCTGGTGGCGGAGTTCAGTACTTCTGTTCTGCCCAACTCGTACGTGACCGGTTTGGAGCTATTCCCCAACCCAACGAACGGATCCTTCACTGTGCGATCACCGCATTCGAGCATCAGATCGGTGCAACTCCTTTCAGCATATGGAAGGCTTATCATGCAGGAACAGTCGGCAGGCGGACCCTCCATCATGATCGATGCCACCTCACTCGCTCCGGGCACCTACATTGTAGTGACCACCTCCGGAACAGGAGCACGTTCACGAACCCGATTGACGAAGAACTGAAAACATGAAGCCCATTCTCCTTGGCTTGTTGCTGGCTCCACTTTCGTCTTCGGCCTTCACGGTCTCTGGGCTAACAACGGCTACCACCTGCGGCAACAACACAGGCTCCATCGACATAACAGCCTTGGGTGGCACGCCGCCGTACACGTATGCCTGGGCCGATGGTCCTATCACCGAAGACCGGACCGGACTTGCAGCGGGCGCTTATTCAGTGGTGGTTACCGATGACCTAGGGGAAACGGGCTCTTGGAACGGCACGGTCGCAGGTGGAACACTGTTCGTGCAGACCAGCTTCATGGGAGGATTCGCCTGCCCGGGTGAGAGCAATGGAAGCTTTGTCGTGCTACAGAGTATGTTCAATGGCACACCGCCGTACGAGATCCAAGTCTATTACAATGGTGCCTATGCCACGCCCAGCGGAACCACCGGTGATGGTGACCCGATCTATTACGGATTAGCCGAAGGCGAACAGTTCTCGGTAAGTGCAAGCGACGCAGGCGGCTGCTCCGGGTCCCATGAAGATGTCATGTACGGACCCTTCGGGATACCGATCTCGGTGTCCAACATCGTGGCCGCATGCAATGGTGCGAATGGAAGTGTTTCTCTGGACAATAGTGGAGATTGGCCGGCCAACATAGTGATCACCGATGCGCAAGGGCAACAGGTCTATCAGTATGATCAGGTCTCCAGTGAATTTATTTCCGGTTTGCTTCCCGGTGAATACACCATCATGCAGTTCTGGACATGGTCCATGAACAATTCATGTGCACCGATCTATAGCAGTTTTACCGTGCCCGATCTGGGACCGTTCTGCGGTAACGTGCATGGCACCAGTTGGTATGACCTTGATGCCGATTGTGTGCGCGATGTCGGGGAAGTGGGCGTGCCTTACAGTGTACTACAAATCGAACCCGGTGATCAATATGTCTTGACCGGCGGCTCGGGAGAATACAGTTTCAACCTGGTGAACGGGTCTTACACAATGGCCCAATTGGATCCTACATTGATCCACTATTGCCCCGTGAGCCAGCCCGTACCTTTTGTGGTGAACACCTCCGATCCCGTGGTGGACTTCGCAAACGGAAGCACTGTGCCTTTGGATCTCGTCCTCTATACGGTTCAAGGTGTTGCGCGGCCCGGGTTCACCTATTCATTCAGTGGAACGGTGCGCAACCCTACACCCCAGGTAAGTGGCCCGGTGAATGTGACCGCGGAATTCGAGCCAACGCTCATTTTCCTCAACGCATCGCCTACACCGGCCAGCGTGGTCGGGAATTCCATCACGTGGAACCTGGGCACGCTCTCCTCCTTCGGGCAGACCACGTTCAATGCCTCCTTCACGGTTCCTGTAACAACGCCCCTTGGCACCGTGCTGACCAGCAGCCTGAACGTAAGCAATACGCTCACCGAGAGCACCCTGGCAAATAATGTTGCAACGCTGCTCAACACGGTCATTGGCAGTTACGACCCGAACGATAAAGTGGCGATCACGAGCACAGGTGCGAGCGAGGAGCTCTACTTCATTAACGAGGATGAGTGGATCGACTACACCATTCGTTTCCAGAACACCGGTACGGCCTCGGCCATTGACGTGGTGGTGACCGATACCATCGCGGACGAGTTGGACATGGCCACCTTTGAGCAGGGCGCCGCATCACATCCGTTCGAAGTGAGCTTCAAACCCGGCAAGGTGGTGGAGTGGCGCTTCGCCGACATCAACCTGCCCGACAGCAACGCGAACGAAGCTGCAAGCCACGGAATGATCGGGTTCCGAATGCGCCCGCGACCGCCCCTGTTGCCCGGCAATGTGATCGAGAACATCGCCAACATCTACTTCGACTTCAACCCGCCGGTGATCACCGAGCCGAGCGTGCTGGTGGCGGAGTTGAGTACGGGGGTGAATAGTACCAGCGCATCGATCTTGTTGCTTGTACCGAACCCTGCAAGTGACAGGGTGGTGGTCAGCGCAGGCGGCGCAACCATTGCCGATCTGCGGATCTTCTCCATGGATGGCCGGGAGGTAATGCGTTCGATCATTCGCAATACTAGTGGCGTGATAGATATCGCCGCGTTGCCCTCTGGGCCTTATATGGTGGTCGTCGCTATGGCGGACGACCGTAAACCCACTACGCACATCATCAAACTCTGATCAGCATGTTGCGAACCTTCATTCTGCTTTCTTCTCTTGCGGCAACATTCAGCGCGAGCGCTCTCTGTGGAGTTGGTGGTGCAGAACGAAACATGTACCTACGCCAACGGCAGTGTGTTTGCCGGTGATCCGGGGGTGTGCCGCCACACCTACCTCTGGGCGGCGGCGAAACCACCGAGGGGCTAACCGGTCTTGGGCCCGGTACTTACACGGTGACGGTGACGGATTTCGTTGGGACGCAAGTGTCCGATCAGGCCACGGTGGTCTCCGAGAACCACGCGGCGTTATCGGGCATCACCCATGACTATTGTCCCGGTCAGAACTACCACGAATTCTTCATTCCCATGTACGACTCTTCAATTAGGAGCAGTCGCGGGACCTCCAGGGGTTCTTCCGTGGAGCATTGTGGAAGTACCACCTCCGGCTGGCCCCGGGAATCTGTACATCGACTTGGGGACGATGGCCCCCGACCAGCCGTACTCGCTGACCTATTGGGACGTGAACGGTTGCCAAGGCACTTTAACAGGCATAGCCGGTGCGCAATTGACGAGTTGGCCCAGTTTCGCGGTCGTGGAAATACAAGGTTCGTGCGCCAATGTGGGCACCGGCCAAGTCACCTTCACCAGTTCGCAGGATGTTGGCACGGACACTTACTACATATTGCGGCCTGAGGGTGGCGGCGACTTGGATTACATCAACACCTTCGGGATCGTTGCACCCGATGTGTTCAGTTTCTACGCACTGCCTCCCGGCAATTATTGGCTGAAGCATCGCTTGGCTTTCACCTATTCGCTGATCCAAGGCGGCTCCTGTTCGTCGGACAGCATCCTGGTCACTATTCCCAACTACGGGCCCACCTGCGGCACCATCTCCGGCAGCACTTACATGGATTACAACAGCGATTGCATCGACACCGAGGTGAACGCATCGAACCTGATCGTGGAAGTGCAGCCCGGGCCTATCTACACCACCAGCGGCGGTAGTTATTCCGTGGTCGTGCCAAACGGCTCCTACACGTTAAGCACATCCGGGGCAGCGGTGGACCAGAGCTGCCCTGCGAGTGCTAGTGAATGGCAATACGGTCTATGCGAACATCGGGCACCAGCCCACGGTGCCGCTCGATGTGCTATCGGGCTGGCTTCGGGGCCTGCGCGTCCAGGCTTCCAATTGCACTACAATAGCGATTGTACAGAACCTCTCTTCATCGGCGAGTGGCGCAACCACCACCACCTTCACATTCAATCAGGGTAAGCTTCATCAGCGCGTGGCCAACTCCGACAAGCGTTCTTGGCAATACGCTCACATGGAACCAAGCCTTCGCTTGACCTTTTCCAGGAGCGCGAATACCGGATCCGGCTGCAAATACCGGCCGATGTGGGCCTGATAGGAACCGACCTGCTCGCTAACGCAACGGTGAGCACAGCCAACACCGATGGCGACCTCGCGAACAACACGGCCAACACGTCCATCAACGTAACCGGCAGCTACGACCCCAACGACAAGATCGCTTCTACCAGTACGCGCGCAGCAAGTCCCCTATTACATCAATGAGGATGATTGGGTCGATTACGTGATCCGCTTCCAGAACACCGGTACGGACACGGCTTTCAATGTGGTGGTCACGGACACACTTCCTTCAACACTCGACCCTGCGACGATCTCTTTGGTGACGGCCTCGCACGCGAACACTTGGAGCCTGCAAGGGCAGGGCACTTTGAAGTTCATCCTCCCGAACATCCTGTTGCCGGACAGTAACGTGAACGAGCCCTTGAGCCATGGCCTCATCAGTTTCCGCATTCGCCCGAAACAACCGCTTACAGCAGGCACAGTGATCGAGAACATCGCCAACATCTACTTCGACTTCAACCCGCCGGTGATCACCGAGCCGAGCGTGTTGGTGGCGGAGTTCAGCACGGGGGTGGTGGAGCGGGTGAACGGTGCACAGTTGCTGGTGATGCCAAACCCCACCGAGGCCGGCTCATGGTACGAAGGAGTGGCGATGACCTTCGCCCAGGCATGCTGGTCGTTCGGGGTATTGATGGCAGGGCGATGCTGGAACAGCGCATGCTGGGCTCCAGTGCGATGCTGAACATGGAAGCCTTGGCCGCCGGGGTATACATGCTGGAACACGTTATTGACAATGGGAGCCGCACCACGGTGCGGTTCGTGAAACAATGAGCGATCGAATGAAGGACCAACGAACAGTTATAGCGAATAGGGGAGCCCCTCGTACACCTTGGTCTCGCATTTCCACCTTGCTAATGGGTATCATGCTCGGTGTTGCATCACTTCATGCCATCGAGATCTTTGTGAACGCTGTGGGGCCTTCCCTTTGTGGCGGTCCGGATGGTGCCATCTATGTGGAGGTATTGGGCGGCCTGCCCCCGTTCACCGTGATCTGGTATGATGCTGGTGGCGGTGTGATCGAAGAAAGTAGCTCCTCCGTTGCGAACCTTTCGCTGGAAGGTCTTTATCCCGGTGTCTATTCCGTCACTGTGGTCGATTCCCAGATGGACATGGCCAGTACCGGTCCGATCGACGTGGTCATCGACGGTGCGGTCAACCTGGCCCTGCAAACGATTGCCACGTGCCCGGGTGAGCCCCCCATTGCCTTGGTGAACATGTTCCAGAACGGGATCGTGGACATCTGGGGAGCTGATGTGATCGACTCGTCGCAGCAATTGGATGAATGCGGTGAATTCACGTATCGGGCGTTGATGTTCCCGAGCTACGGAACCTATCCACTGCAGTTCGAGGATCAGAACGGCTGTATCCTGGATGCCTGGGTCGGTCTCAATGGCCCGGAGACGCTCCCTGTGATGCAGGTGGTGGATGTAGCGGGTTCGTGCAGCAACGGGGCGAGCGGGAGCATCACTGTGTCCTTTGGCGGTTTTGGGCTCTATCCGCAGGTGGTGACCCGGTTGAAGAACAGCGCGGGGGTGGTCGTAGCGGGCGGTTGTTCCCAGGCCGGGATCGAACCCGCAGGTTTCATCGGCACGCCCTATACGTTCACCGGTCTTGCTTCGGGGACCTACTGGGTGCATGTTTCCGGGCAGACCTTCAACTTCAATTTCACGGATTGGTACGATTACCAGTGCCGCGATTCCATCCAAGTGTTGGTGCCCGCACTGCCCGGTGATTGCGGCGTGGTGAACGGTCGCGTGTTCGTGGACAACAATGCCAATTGCTTGACGAACCCCGGCGAGAACAACGTGCCGGCCACCGTAGTGCGTTTGGAGCCCGGTCCCTATTTCGGCAACACCAACAGCACCGGCCAGTACAGCGTGCAGGTGCCTTATGGTACCTACGATGTCTTCGCCGAGCATTCCGTGCTGGACCAAAGTTGCCCGGTGGCGCAAGTGGTGCAGCAGGCCGTGCACAACAACGTGAACGTACCGATGGAGGTGGGTGCGCAACTGGATATGCAGGTGACCATGAGCGATGGTGCCGCGCGGCCAGGTTTCGAATATCAGATCGCGGTGAATGTGCAAAACCTGACGGCATCCGCAGCAGGTACCGTGACACTTATAGTGGAGCACGATCCGTTGTTGGATCTGGACTCTGCGAACCCGGCGCCCACTTCCACAGCGGGTAACACGCTCACGTGGTCGGGCGGTGCCTTCAACTTCCTAAACGCCTTCCAATCCCGAACTGTGCAGTTGCGTTTCCAGATGCCGCCGGATGTTGGCCTACTGGGGACCGACTTGATCACCACGGCCACGGTCTCAACCACCAGCGCCGATGCTGACCTGGCCAACAATACATTCCAACAGGTACGCACCATCACCGGCGCGTACGACCCCAACGATAAATTGGCCACCACCAGCAGCGGCAGCAATGATGTGTGGCAGATCAATACCGATGAATGGATCGATTACACCATCCGCTTTCAAAACACAGGAACGGACACCGCGTTCAACGTGGTCATTACGGACACCCTACTAGGGACCCTCGATCCTGGAAGTATCATCATGGGTGCGGCTTCACACGCGTTTACGTGGGATCTTCGGGGCCAAGGCACACTGAAGTTCTACTTCCCCAACATCCAACTACCCGATAGTAATGTGAACGAACCGCGCAGCCATGGTTTCGTCACCTTCCGGATCCGTCCGCGCACACCTGTGTTGCCCGGCACCGTGATCGAGAACATCGCCAACATCTACTTCGACTTCAACCCACCGGTGATCACCGAGCCGAGCGTGCTGGTGGCGGAGTTCAGTACGGGGGTGCAACAACAGGACCAAAGCCAATTGAGTTTGGCCCCGAACCCGGCGAGCGATCATATCAGACTTTCCATGAAAGGCACCTTGGCGAATTCGCAATGGGTCATTCTCGCAATGGATGGGCGCATGGTTTACACAGGGAACTTGGGCGCTGACCAGCCGACCATCGACATCAGTTCGTTGGCTTCTGGAACCTATTTGTTGCGCCTCCATTCCACTGATCGAACGCTTACCACCACCTTCGTCAAAACCGCTAACCCATGATCCGTGCAACTACGCTTGCAGCCTTGCTGTCCCTATTCCTTGCTGCGGAATGCGCCGCTGTTTCAGTGGTCGTCGAGAAATATTCCGATGCGGCCTGCGGACAAGCGCTGGGGACGCTGAACGCCGTGGTGATGGGTGGAACGCCGCCTTATACCATCCAATGGAGCAATGGCGCCACCACGGAATACATCGAATTCCTTTCTGCAGGAACGTATACCGTGACCGTCACCGATGGCATTGGTGATATGACGATTGGCAGTGGTGAGATCCTGGTCACGGCTTCGCACCAAGAGATGAATGCCCAAGGATTCAGTGGCTTGGTCCATTGTCCTGGCGATTATCCGTACACGTACTTGCACCTGGAGGATCCGCACAATGGACCGGAGCCGCACAACGTAACATCCCCGGCGATCCTCTTCGGGAATTTCAGCGATCATTTCGACGCCTTTCCATTTAGCTACATCGGCGTGTGGATGGATGTAACACCGGGTAGTTACAACACGATCAATTGGACCGATGCTGCTGGGTGCCCTGGTTCTACAACGCTTCAGTTCTCAACGGAATGGGTGGAACCGAACGTCTCGATCGTGAGTGTTCAGGGTGCCTGCGGAGGTAGCAATGGCCGCATGAACCTGGCTGTTAGTGGGGCTGCCGTCAACCAGACCTTCCGCGTGAATGTGCGCACGCTGGATGGACAGATCCCTCCAAATCTTGCTGGAACATATGGGAGCCGACTGGTTACAGGCAACATCACGTTCACCTTCCCCAACCTTGCTGCTGGCGCATATTGGGTCATTACTGATCCGGACCAGCTCGGCACTGAACCGAACGATCCGATGTATCCGCTCTTCTGCGTGGATTCCATGTACGTGGAGGTGCCGGATCTGCTCGGTCAATGCGCGCTTGTGAGCGGGTCCATCTTCCTGGACCACGATCAGGATTGCGCACAGGATCCCGGTGATTCCGGCCTTGGCTTCCGACTTGTCGAGTACTTGCCCGGTCCGTACTACGCCGTGGCGAACCCCAGCGGGAGCTATGGGTGCTACCTGGCGAATGGCAGTTACACCATGAACGTGTCGGGAACAGGATACGATCTTTATCCGGTTTGTCCGCCGGTGCAACCAATACCGGTGACCGTCAGTGGCGTGAACCAGGTGGTGAACGTGGCGGATAGCAGTTTGATCCCGTTGGACCTTGAAGCGGAACTCTACTCCAACGCTGCACGCCCGGGATTCGTCCAGAACTTATGGGCCCTCGTGGAGAAGCCGTCGGGCATGGCCGCTGGCCTCATGGATGCCACGTTGACCTTCGACCCGCAAATGAGTTTCATCGATGCCACACCTACGCCAACGAGCGTGACTGGTAACGTGGTCTCATGGATCGGGCTTCCTGCAGTTCCGGACTTCGGACGGACCAACTTGCACATTCAAGTGCAAGTACCTGCTGATGTGCTCCTGATCGGGCAACCGTTTTCGCATTCGTTCTCTATCTCGCAACCGATCGTTGAGATCGATCTTGCCAACAACACCACTGCCAGGTGGGGCACCATCACGGGCAGCTATGACCCCAACGACAAGACCGCACGCACCAGTAGCGGATCGAGTGAGAGCCTCTATCTGCTGGATACGGATGAGTGGATCGATTACACGATCCGTTTCCAGAACACCGGCACGGACACCGCGTTCACCGTAGTCGTGCGCGACGTGCTTCCGGCGGAACTGGATATGGGCACCTTCGAGCAAGGTCTGGGTTCACATCCCTTCACCGTGAGTTTCATGCCCGGTCGCAAAGTGGAATGGCATTTCGACAATATCCTATTGCCGGATAGCGGGACCAACGAGGCGGCCAGCCATGGTGTGATCACCTTCCGCATTCGGCCAGTAAATACTCTACTTCCCGGAACGGAGATCAACAACATAGCGGGGATCTACTTCGACTTCAACCCGCCGGTGATTACCGAGCCGAGCGTGCTGGTGGCGGAGTTCAGTACGGGGGTGGGTGAGGTGCAGCGCGAGAACTTGATCTCGTTGGCACCAGTACCGGCGAGCGAAGAGTTGATCGTTACCAGCAGTGAGGCGATCGGTCTTGTTCGGATCCTTGCTGCCGATGGGCGAGAGGTGATGCGGTTGAACGCGCGGTCAACAACGCGTACGCATCGATCTGAATGGATTGAAGAGCGGGGCCTACCTGCTCCTCGCTGAACTGGAGGACGGAAACAACGGCGCGCGAGCGCTTCATCAAACAATGAGGATCATGAACTTGCACGGACCCGAAGTGCCGCCGCCATGGCTGCTATCTGCTTCGCGTTCGTCTCGAATGCTGCCACGGCATACATCAATGTGGGAAGCCAGAGACCTGCGGTAATTCCAACGGGGAGATGTACGCGTACATCAGTGGAAGCGGGTCCGTCCCGCCATACACCTATTTGTGGAGCAATGGTGCCACCACGCAGACGGTCACCGGCGTGCCGGGAGGCAGCTACTCCGTTACGATCACTGATGCGGTGGGCACCCCATACAGCGCGAACGCGACCGTGGAGAGCTTCAGCGCCTTGCCCTTTGATGGAAGCATCAACTACTATCCGAGCTACGTTTCGTTCTACGACATCACCGGTTTCGCTGGCGGCGCATGTGGGGGCCTATGCAATGGCATGGTCGGCATGCCCATGGTCTCCTTGGGTGGCACGCCACCGTTCACTGTTGATTTCAGTGTGGCTGTGAACTACGAGGGGTTGGACACGTATGGCTTTCCGTACTACTCCGGTTTCTGCGGCGGCGATCTCGTGAGCTATACCATCACGGATGCGCTTGGCTGCCAGGGTTCCAGCATTTTCACCGTATCGACGATCGACGAAACCTAGATGCCTACTGTAACCGACATGGAAGGTGCCTGCGTCGGCTCGGACATCGGCGAGCTTCCTGTTGCAAACGGGCTATCCGGTACGGTACTCCGTCACCGATGGCATCGGGAACATCGTAGTGCCGGAGACGACCTTGATGGAGTTCCAAACCGCGACCTACGATGGATTGGCGGCGGGGATCTACACGCTGAACGCCTATCCCATGCTCGGCCAGTGCATGTTCAATGACTACTTCGAAGTGCCCGATCTCGGCCCCGGCTGCACGCAGGTTGAAGGCAATGCGTGGTTCGATCAGGATGGCGACTGCGTGTGGGATGGTGGCGAGGTGGGCGTGCCGGGGAGCGTGATGGTGATCCAGCCCGGAACGCAATACGCGATCACGGGAGGCAATGGGCACTACAGTTTCAATCTGGCAGCGGGCAATTACACCATCGCGCAGACCAACCCCACGCTCGTTCCCTATTGTCCGGTAACGCAGCCCGTGCCTTTCACGGTGAACGGGCCCATCGCCAACATCGATTTCGCCAACAACAGCACCGCGCCGCTCGATCTGCGCGCGCACATCAACTCCACATGGGCACGGCCGGGTTTCTCGCACAGGATCTCTGGCGGTGCGGCCAACAACACGGTGCAGGCCACGGGAGCCGTGGAGGTGATCGTCACCATCGACCCAACGGTAGTCATTGGGAGTGTTTCGCCAACACCAACTACGATCGCCGGAAACGTGTTCACCTGGCAGATCGCTGAATTGGACTACTTCAGCGCGCAGGGCTTCATCATCTGGACGACTGTGCCTGTTGGCACGCCGCTGGGCACGGTGCTCAACCATAGCATCAGTGTTTCCAGTGCGAACACCGACACCTACGTGGCGAACAACACGGATAGCGAGACAAGAGTGGTATCGGGCAGCTACGACCCCAACGACAAGACCGCAACGACCAGCTCGCGTCAAAGCGATGCGCTCTACTACATCAATGAGGACGAGTGGATCGATTACACCATCCGTTTCCAGAACACCGGCACGGCTGAGGCGCTCTTCGTCACCATTACCGACACGCTGCCCGAGGAACTGGACATGACCACCTTCCAGATGGCCTTGGCATCGCACGCGCACACGTACACGTTCAAACCCGGTCGCGTGGTGGAGTGGTTCTTCGATGACATCAACCTTCCGGATAGCACCACGGACCTCGCAGGTAGTCAAGGTTTCGTGAAGTTTCGGATCCGGCCGGTACAGCCGGTGATCGCAGGCACGGTGATCGAGAATACCGCCAACATCTACTTCGACTTCAATGACCCTGTGATCACCGATCCGAGCGTGCTGGTGGCGGAGTTCAGTACGGGGATGCATGCGTACACGGATCCGGAGGTGATCCTTCTCCCCAATCCTGCTCGCGATGCATTTGAGATCCGTGGGCTGAGCCAGGATCCGTCGCGCGTGACCCTGTTGTCCATCGATGGACGAACCGTTCGATCCTTCTCGAACGCCAATGGCGAACGTCGATTCATGCTCAGCGGTATTCCCAGTGGTGCCTATCTCGTTGAATTGACCTTACGCAACGGAGGCGCCACACGACTTCCATTGATCATTGAACGCCATTAGATCCACACTGATGACACACGCAAGATCCATCACTTTACTGATCGCCTTGCTTTTCGCTGCACTTGGCCACAGCGTTACCGTTACCATGCAAGCGTTCCCCGCTCGATGCGGCTTGAACAATGGAAGCGCCCGTGCCATGCCGGCCAATGGTATTCCCCCATATACTTATTCGTGGAGTACCGGAGCGACCACACAAACGATCGGCGGTCTTGCGCCTGGAACTTATGACGTGACCGTCACGGATGCGATCGGAGGGGTCGCCAACGGTTCAGCCACCGTAGTGGCCCTGTTCGAACTGGCGATCGAAGGCAGCTTCATGGAGTACCAACCGGATTGCTCTTTCAATTGTATGGGGCTGGTGGATGTCTTCGAGAGTTCACTGAGCGGAACACCCCCTTACATATATAGTGAAGCGCCACAGTCGTTCCCCTCCCACTTCGGTTACGAATGGGTCTGTTCAAGTACTCCGAACGTGATCACCATCGCGGACCTCAACGGATGCCCTGGCGAGGTGGATCTGGGAAGTATTGTCAGTAACGTGGAGAATAGCGTTGTGCAGGTGAACGCCATCACGGGATCCTGCGAAGGTCAAGCGAACGCACCATGAACGTGACCCTGCTGGGAGGCAGGGCTTAGTTTACGTGCGGCTGTACAGCTTTTCGACGCAGAACGAGCAGTTGTTCTACCCACCGCTGAACACACCTTATGCGATCACCGGCCTTGCAGCTGGGGATTACACGATCTCTTCCTGGGTGAACGGATGGGATGGGCAACCCTATTGCACCAATCCCGCAGGAGGTTTCAACGTCCCCGAGATAGCAGCACCATGCGGGGGCGTTTCCGGGACCATCTTCAACGATGCCGATCAGGATTGTGTCCAGGATACCGACGAACCGGGACTTCCTTATCGCATCCTCACAGTGCAACCCGGGCCGCGTTACGGCATGACCGATGCGCAGGGCGACTACTTCATCGGCATGCCCTTCGGATTGTACACCTTGGCGCAGCCATTGGTGGATGAAGCACAGCTCTGCCCAATTTTGGCGCCCGTGCCTTTCACGGTGAACGGTGGAACCCCGTCACTCACCATCGACCTTGCCGATAGCAGCTTCGTCCCGCATGATGTGGAAGTGCTGCTCTCACACCACCGCGTTCCGGCCCGGTTTCCCGTTCACCATCTGGGGGCTCGGTGCGCAACAATACTGCGTATCCAAGTGGGACGATTTCGCTATCGTTGAACTACCCTGCTCTGCTGGATCCTGTTTCCACCTCTGATGGCGGTACGGCAACCGGAGGAAATGGACTGTGGAACTTCCCAGTTGTATCCGCCTTCTCGTTGCAGGCTTTCGGATCAGCGGGACCTTGCCACCGGATATCGGTCTCCTGGGTGAAGAGTTGATGATCACAGCCATTGCCACGAACTCCAGCAGCGAAACTTCGGTGGCAAACAACACCAAGGTACTGACACGGACCGTCACTGGAAGCTACGACCCCAACGACAAGCACGGCACCACCGACGTGACCGGCAGCAACGAACAGTTCTTCCTTGATGTCGACACCTGGATCGACTACGTTGTGCGGTTCCAGAACACGGGTACGGATACCGCTTTCACCGTTGTGATCCGGGATGAGCTCGAAGCGGACCTCGACATCCAAAGCCTGGAGATCCTCGCCGCTTCGCATGCCTTTGTACCTTCCTTTGGCGACGGCCGCGAACTGGTGTTCACCTTCGCCGACATCCTGCTACCCGACAGCACGACCGACCTGCTGGGGAGTCAAGGCTTCATCGCTTTCCGAATGAAAACCACGCAGCGGTCTCCTACCCGGTGCCGAGATCACGAATACAGCCCGATCTACTTCGACTTCAACCCACCATGATCACCGAGCCAAGCGTGCTCGTGGCGGAGTTCAGTACGGCATCCAGGCTCATAATGCAATCCCACCCAGCGTACCCCAACCCGGCAAACGACCAACTGTTCATCCGGTGGATCACACCGATCACCAGCCCTTGTTCGTGGGCTATCTTTCCAGTGATGGCCGCTTGCTTGATGAGGGCACCAGAGCCATGGATGAAAGCCCTTCGATACGGAGCGAACTTGTCACCGGACTTTACTTTTTACGCGTGTTCGATGATCCCGACCTTCACCATGCCCTTCACCAAGACCGAACTATGATGAAACACCTGCGGCTCACATCCACCTTCCTGCTGGCCTTCCATGGTTGCCTGTTGATGGCCCTTACAGTGGATGGCTAGTGAACGGATTCGCCATTTGCGGTCAGCCCCTGGGCATAATGTACGCCTATGCGAGCGGAGGCACTGGGCCGTACAGCTACATGTGGAGCACGGGCGAGAACACGCCACAACTTGCTGGATTGGCGGCAGGGACGTACCAGGTCACGGTAACCGATGCCATGGGGGAGCAGGCTACCGGGTCGGGCACGATCGAGAACGTGAACAGCTACCCCTATTCCACAGTGGTGCCCGGCTATTCTTGCACCGGAACCTACTCGCGTGCGATCTTCTTCGCCGGTACAGAGAACGGCATGCCTCCGCCACCCGGGACCGCCACTCAGCACGGTCCAGGACCGTACACCTTCGAGCCGGTGGGCTATGCCGCTACCTGGCAGGAGCTGCCCGATGCCTGCACGTACTACTCGTACTACGATGTCACCATCGTTGGTGCAGCACCCCAGCAAAACGTCACTGTGAACTACACCGACGGCAGTGGCTGCCCCGGAACTTTCGACATCTACCTGCCACCCTTGGTGGACCTTCCTGAACTGCAGGTGCTCTCCACCACGGGTTCATGCACCAATTCCTCGATCGGTAGCGCGATCATTTCCGTTGGTGCCGCACCCATGAACAGCGGATTACCGATCAAGTTGAAGAATGCCGATGGCACCTTCGTTGGCTCCCCCTGCAACACGTATTTCACGGCCAGCGAAACGCCCAGTGTGATCACCTTCAACAACCTGGCACCGGGCACCTACTACGCCATGGTCAGCACCGATGAGTTCACCATGTACGGAACGCAGCCCCCTTGCCGCGATTCCGTGCAGGTGGTGATCGAGGACATCGGCGCCACCTGCGGACTGGTGAACGGTCGGCTTTACGTGGATGGCAACGGCAACTGCTCGTACAACGGTGGAGAGAACAATGTGCCGAACACGGTCATCCAGGTCACGCCGGGCCCGTACTACACCAACACCAATTCCAGCGGGCAATTCAGCATCGCGCTTCCCTTCGGCAACTACACCTTCACCGAGCAGCATCCCGTGCTGGAGCAGAGTTGCACCGTTACGACCACGGTGAGCAATGGCACGCCCATGACGCGCAACGTGGGCTGCGCTCCCGGCGATCCGCTCGACCTGCGCTTGCTCATGGGCGCCGGTGCGGCACGGCCCGGATTCCAGATGGCCCAATCGATGACCGCTCACCAACCTTTCGCCTGCGGCCACGGGCACCATCACCCTCTCCATGACGGTCGACCCCTTGATCAGCTTCCTCAGCGCCATTCCCGCACCCTCATGCATCGCGGGCAACACCCTTACCTGGACAGCCCCCGCATTCAGCCTGATGAACGCCTTCCAACAGCGCACCATCAACGTGCGTTTCCAAGTGCCGCCGGATGTGGGCCTGCTGGGGACTGAGCTGATCGCTACGGCGACCGTATCGAGCGCCAACACCGATGTGGACCTGGGCAACAACAGCGCAAGCGTAACGCGCATCGTTACCGGTGCCTACGACCCCAACGACAAGCTCGCCACCACCTCTTCTGGAAGTTCCAGCAGCTGGACCTTGGAGGAGGACGAGTGGGTCGACTACACCATCCGCTTCCAGAACACCGGTACGGATACGGCCTTCAACGTGGTGATCACCGACACCCTGCCTTCACCGAGCCCTATACCGCGCTCGGCTACACCTACGTGAATGGCGGTGGTGGCGAAACAACAACCGCAGCAGCACTCGCCGTTACCGGCAACAACGCGATCGTGGATTGGGTGGTGGTTGAATTGCGCAACACAACATCGCCGTACGCTGTAGTAGCAACCAAAAGTGCTTTGGTGCAACGCGATGGCGATGTAGTGGCAGCCTCCGGCACAGGCCCCGTGCTCTTCAATAGACCCGCAGGGAACTATCGCGTTGCTATTCGTCACCGCAACCACTTGGGGGTAATGACCAATACATCCAGAGCATTGAGCACGACGACCACCGTGGTCGACTTCAGCTTGACCACAACAACAACGTATGGGACCAATGCGCAAGCCACTATTGGCACGCGCCGGGTACTCTGGGCTGGCGATTGCCGTGGCGATGGAAACTTAAAGTATACCGGCATCAACAATGATCGCGACCTGATCCTCGTACGGATCGGTGGAGCGATCGCATCAAACACCACAACTGGCTATTACCGCGATGATGTGAATATGGATGGAATCGTTAAGTACACCGGGATCAACAATGACCGTGATCCGATATTGGTGAATATCGGTGGGTCCATTGCGTCCAATGTGGTGTTGCAGCAGTTGCCGTAGGTTTCGACCCCAAGTGTGTTCGTGGATGAGTTCAGCACGGAAATTGAACGTCCAGCAAGCTCCTCTCGACATTCCGTTATGGTAGCGGATCCGTTGTTGGATCAGCTAGGGGATCACTGTTGATCGAACGGTGGATGCGATCTCGATACTTCTTGCGATCGGGTTCCTATTTCATCGTTACCTCCTTGAACAACGGAAATTCGTCCGAGAGCAATTCGTGGAGCTGTGATCCATTGGTCCATTTAGTGGAGGAAGAGTGATGTGATCGACTTTCCTTTCTTTGCCTTTCACCCAACTCGGAACACATGGCCGAAACAGTCAAGCGCAGTGGCGTCGATCGCTTCCTTTCCATCATCGAGAAAGCGGGCAACGCCTTGCCGCACCCGGCAACGCTCTTCGCGCTATTGGCATTCATCGTGGTGTTGCTCAGCGGCTTGTTCAGCCTGACCGGGTTCTCGGCGCTGCACCCCGGTACCGGCGAAACGATCACGCCGTTCAACCTGCTTTCGGTGGAAGGCCTCCACATGATCCTTACGAAGATGGTGGTGAATTTCACAGCATTCGCACCGCTGGGCACCGTGCTCGTAGCCATGCTCGGCATCGGGATCGCCGAAGGCAGTGGCTTGATCGGCGCCGTGATGCGCGCGCTTGTAATGGCTTCACCGAAGAAGCTGCTCACTTTCGTGATCGTCTTTGCCGGTGTGATGAGCAATACCGCCAGCGAGGTCGGATACGTGCTTCTCGTTCCATTAGCGGCTGTGATCTTCCTGGCCGCAGGTCGTCATCCGCTAGCAGGACTCGCCGCTGCATTTGCTGGAGTGAGCGGCGGCTACAGCGCAAACCTGCTGCTGGGCACGATCGACCCCCTTCTGGCCGGATTGAGCCAAGAGGCTGCACGCATCATAGACCCAACCTACTTGGTGAATCCGGCATGCAACTACTACTTCATGTTCGTGAGCACCTTCGTGATCGCGGGACTCGGCACGTGGGTAACAGAGCGTGTCGTCATTCCGCGCTTGGGTGAATACACCGGCGATGAGAAACCCGAGGAACTGCGGAACGCGACCGCAGCGGAAAAGCGCGGCATGAAATGGGCACTGGTCGCTGCATTGCTTTTCACGGCAGTGATCCTTGCCGGACTATTGCCTTCGGAGGGCTTCCTGCGCGACCCGAAAACACACGAGGTGCTACACTCACCATTCATGAGCGGGATCGTCGCCTTGATCTTCGTGAGCGCCGCGATCGCTGGTATCGCTTATGGCATCGGTGCCAAGACCTTCAAGAACGACAGCGATGTGATGGGTGGTATGGCCAAGAGCATGGAGACGCTCGGCAGTTACATCGTTCTCGTGTTCTTTGCCGCGCAGTTCGTTGCCTACTTCAATTGGACCAACCTCGGACTGATCCTCGCCATCAAAGGTGCCGATGTGCTGAAAGCCGCCGACCTCGGACCGATCCCCTTGATGCTGAGCTTCGTGCTCGTGAGCGCCACGATCAACATGGTGATGGGCAGCGCCTCCGCAAAATGGGCGATCATGGGGCCGGTCTTCATTCCCATGTTCATGCTCCTCGGCTACTCACCGGAATTCACCCAGATGGCGTACCGCGTTGGCGATAGCGTCACGAACATCATCAGCCCGATGATGAGCTATTTCGCGTTGATCGTGGCCTTCATTGCACGTTACGACAAGAAAGCGGGGATCGGTACAGTGATCAGCACCATGCTCCCCTACTCCGTCGTATTCCTGATCGGCTGGAGCTTGCTCCTGATCATTTGGGTATTGTTGGAACTGCCCATCGGACCGGGTGCGCCGATGTTCATGCCGTAGGTGGAAAGTCTATCCCGCCAACTGCCCGATCCGTTCTTCCAATGCCTTGATCTTCGACTCTGCGTCGCTCTTCTTCTTGCGCTCGGTCTCCAATACCTGCGGTGGTGCACCGGCCACGAAGCGCTCGTTGCTCAGCTTCTTGTCCACACTGGATAGGAAGTTGCGCAAATGGCCCAGTTCAGCTTCGGCTTTCTTCACCTCGGCCACCGTGTCCATGTTCCCACCAAGGTCAACGCCATATTCCGTAGTGCCCACTAGGAACACGACCGAACCGGACTTGGCCTGCGCCACGTTTTGCACTTCGCTGATGTTCGCCAATTTCTTCGCAACATCGACCGCGGCTTCTCGCATAGCAGCAGTGCCCATGGCCTGCACTTCGATCGCGGTCTTCGGGCTCATGCCGCGTTCATTGCGCACATTGCGCACTGCTGTGACCAGCTCGAACGCATGTTGCATCTCGCTCTCCAATTGCGGATCGCCTTCACCACCCTTCGGCCAACTGGCTACGATGATATCGTCACCTTCCTTACGCTCGCTCAGCAAATGCCACAGCTCCTCACTCAGGAAGGGCATGAACGGATGGAGCAATTTCATCACGGATCCAAAGATCGCGACCGTCGCTTCGTAGGTCTTGCGATCGATCGGTTCAGGAACACCTTCGCCCTCAGCATTCTTCACGAAGCCGGTCTTCACGCTCTCCAAATACCAACTGCACAGATCGTCCCAGATCAGTTTGTACGTCGCCATCAAGGCTTCGCTGATCCGGAATTGCGCGAACAAGCCATCGATCTCTGTGGTGGCGCGTTCCACCCTGCTTTGCAACCATTCAACTGCAATGGCACTGCTCGCCGGTTGCTCGCGGTCATCAACGCTCCAGCCCTTCACGAGTCGGAATGCATTCCAGATCTTGTTGCTGAAGTTGCGTCCTTGTTCGCACAACGAATCGTCGTACGGCAGATCATTTCCCGCAGGTGATGTAAGCAGCATGCCCACGCGCACACCATCCGCACCGAACTTCTCGATCAACTCCAAGGGGTCCGGACTATTGCCCAAGCTCTTGCTCATCTTGCGACCGATCTTGTCGCGTACGATGCCTGTGAGGTACACGTTCTTGAACGGCACTTCGTTACGGTATTCTTTGCCCGCCATGATCATGCGTGCCACCCAGAAGAAGAGGATCTCCGGTGCCGTAACAAGGTCGTTCGTTGGGTAGTAGTACTTGATGTCCGCATTGTTCGGATCCTTGAATCCATCGAACACACTGATCGGCCACAACCAGCTGCTGAACCAGGTGTCCATGACATCCTCGTCCTGTCTCAGCCCTTCTGTTGAAAGTCCATTCGAAGTGAAGTAAGTGATCGCTTCGGCCTCGGTCTTGCACACGGCTACATCACCCTTCGAGTTGTACCACGCAGGGATCCGTTGACCCCACCACAACTGGCGACTGATGCACCAATCGCGCACGTTCTCCATCCAATGGCGATAGGTGTTCGCGAATTTCTGCGGATGCAATTTCACTGTGCCGTCCATCACCACGTCCAACGCCGGTTTTGCCAACTCGCTCATCTTCACGAACCACTGCAAGCTCAAGCGCGGCTCGATCACGGCATCGGTGCGCTCACTATAACCCACCTTGTTCTTGATGTCTTCCGTCTTCACCAGAAAGCCCTTCTCCTCCAGCTCCTTTACGATCTTCTTGCGAACGATGAAGCGGTCCTCCCCAACGTACAGTTGTGCCGCTGCGCTCAAGGTTCCGTTCGGCTCCAGAATGTCGATGGTTTCCAACTTGTGCTTCTTGCCCAACTCTTGGTCATTCACGTCATGTGCAGGAGTCACCTTCAACGCACCGGTACCGAATTCACGCTCCACGTACTCATCGAAAATGATCGGGATGCTTCGATCCAACAAGGGCACCAACACGCGCTTCCCTTTCAAGTGCGCATAACGTTCATCTTCCGGATGCACCGCCACCGCTGTATCACCTAAGATCGTTTCCGGACGCGTTGTAGCAATGGTCACCCACTCCTTCTGCGGCGCCTTCGACCTTGTACCGAACGTAGTACAACTTCGAGTTCACCTCCTTGTGGATCACCTCTTCATCGCTCACCGCCGTCAACGCAACTGGATCCCAGTTCACCATGCGCAGGCCACGGTACACCAACCCTTTCTTGTGCAGGTCGATGAACACATCGATCACCGCCTCGCTCAGGTCAGGCTCCATGGTGAAGCGCGTGCGCTCCCAGTCGCAACTGGCGCCCAACTTCTTCAACTGCTCCAGGATCACACCGCCGTATTTCTCTTTCCAAGCAAAAGCATGTTCCAAGAATTTCTCGCGACCGATCACACTTTTCTTGATGCCTTGTTCACCCAACAAACGAACCACCTTGGCTTCCGTGGCGATGGATGCATGGTCCGTGCCCGGTACCCAACATGCGTTCTTTCCCTGCATACGCGCACGGCGCACCAACACGTCCTGGATGGTGTTGTTTAGCATGTGGCCCATGTGCAGCACACCCGTCACATTGGGCGGCGGGATCACGATCGTGTATGGCTCACGCTCATCGGGCACACTGCGGAAGTAGCCTTTCTGCATCCAGTGCGCGTACCACTTCGCTTCACTCGTGCCCGGCTCGAATCGTTTGGGGATCTCCTTGCTTTCCATCTTCCTTCGCTTCCATGACCACCGGTTTTCGGCGGATCGCAAAAGTAACCGAAGGCTTCACTCCGTCCCAAGGTCAAAACAGCGGAAGTTGAATGCCCGCCCGGTGAACCGTTCATTCCAGCATCGTACCGCAAAGACGCCAAGGACCCAGCTGTTGGTACCAGACCACTGCAACTGCCGGGAGGGCCTCCCCCTGGGAGAAGGGCGGTCGGCCACCTGTTAATGTCCTGTTAAGGTCTTGATGGCGCGGAACCGACCTCTCTACTTTCGTCGTACAAACTTGAAACAACCTTATCACCGCATGAAAAACGTGATCCTTACCCTTGGCCTCAGCTTCCTTTCCTTTGCGGCCATGGCCCAGCCTGAAATGAAACCAGTTGGCGGAACCGGACCGATGTTGTCCTTGAACAAGGAAGTGCATGACTACGGCACCATCACGCAAGGCGGTAATGGCGAATGCGAATTCGTGGTGACCAATACCGGCGATCAACCCTTGATCATTTCACAGTGCCAAGGCAGTTGCGGTTGCACCGTGCCCCAATGCGAAACCGCCCCCATCAAACCCGGAGCAACGAGCATCATCAAGGTGAAGTATGATTCTTCACGCCTTGGTGCTATCGCCAAGAGCGTAACGATCACCAGCAATGCCACCAATGCGCCCAGCAAGGTGATCACCATCAAAGGAATGATCGAAGCTCCGGCTTCTTCGCCTACCTCCCCGGTAAAGCCCGCCGCACCAATGGCCCCAACCGCAGTGCCTCATTGATCCTTGCCGCTTTGGCACGATAACTGCATTTTCACGAACAACCAATTCTGAAGAACGAAGACCATGAACAAGTTCCTACTTACCCTCGGCCTTGCCTTTTCCATGTTCGCGGCAAACGCCCAAGACGCTCCAGCCACAGCCCCCGATCCAAATGGCCCAGGCCCCAAGATCTCCTTCGACAAGGAGGTGCATGACTATGGTGACATTGCACAAGGTGCGAACGGCACTTGCGAATTCACGGTGACGAACACCGGCGATGCACCGCTGATCCTGACAAATTGCAAAGGCAGTTGCGGCTGTACAGTGCCCAAGTGCGATACCGAACCGATCCTGCCCGGCGCCAAGACCACCATCACCGTGAAGTACGACACCAAGCGTCCCGGCCCGATCAACAAGAGCGTGACGGTTTCCAGCAACGCCGTGAACACGCCCGAAAAAGTGATCCGCATCAAAGGCACGGTTGAAACTGCCCCTACAACACCGACATCACCAGTAAAAGAGGCCAGCCCAATGGCCCCTGTTGAAAAGAACTGATCGGTCAATTCCTTGTGAAAAGGCCCTTCCCCGTTCGGTGGAAGGGCCTTTTTCGTTGGGCTAGTTTGCATTTCCACATATGTACTGGCAATCTCCGCAACTGAACCGGGCAGAGCAACGAAGTATTCCTGAACTCCATTCATTCCCGTCATCCCGTCATCCCGGCCACCAAGCCGGGACCCGGAACACATTCATTTATTCACTTGTGCTGAGCGAAGCCGAAGCATTCTTCTCACTTGTGCTGAGCGAAGTCGAAGCATTCCCTTATAACCACGATCTTCGTCGCCCATTTACAGCTCATGCCATCCATTTCCACCAAAGGGCGCTTAATGCCCGCCTCGCCGATACGCAAGCTCGTTCCCTTCGCAGAGGCGGCAAAACTTAGAGGCACCAAGGTCATCCACCTCAACATCGGTCAACCGGATATCGCCTCGCCCGAGGTTGCGCTCAATGCGATCCGCAACCTGGACCGCACCGTGATCGAATACAGCCACTCGGCAGGCTACGAGAGCTACCGAAAGGGGCTGGTTTCCTATTACGCCGAGCACGACATCCATATCAACCACGAACAGATCATCATCACCAACGGCGGTAGTGAGGCGCTCTTGTTCGGTATGATGGCGTGTTTTGAACCAGGCGATGAATTGATCATTCCCGAACCGTTCTACGCCAATTACAACAGTTTCGCATTGGCCGCAGGTGTGAAGGTGGTCCCGCTGCCCACCACCATTGAGGACGGATTCGCACTGCCCCCCATAAGCACGTTCCGGTCGTTGATCACCCCACGCACCAAAGGGATCCTGATCTGCAACCCCGGTAATCCAACCGGCCGGATCTACGGTGCTGAGGAGCTCCAACGACTGCGCGATATCGTGAAGGAGCACGACCTCTTTCTCTTTGCCGATGAAGTGTACCGCGAGTTCTGTTATGACGGAGCCAAGCACATAAGTTGCATGACGCTGGAAGGCATCGACCAACAAGTGGTGCTCATTGATAGCGTGAGCAAACGGTACAGCATGTGTGGTGCGCGCGTGGGCGCGTTCATCACTCGCAACGCCGAATTGTACGATGCCGTGCTAAAGTTCGCCCAAGCTCGCCTCAGCCCGCCGACCTTCGGACAGATCGCTTCGGAAGCGGCTCTCAACACGCCAAAAAGCTATTTCGAAGCAGTTACCGCCGAGTATGTGCAACGCCGCGATATCCTGGTAAATGGACTGAACGGTATACCCGGAGTGATATGCCCGAAACCCAACGGCGCATTTTATTGTGTGGCCCAACTTCCTATTGCGGATAGCGATTATTTCTGCCAATGGCTGCTGGAGTCGTTCCAACTTGATGGCTACACCGTAATGATGGCACCTGCCACCGGTTTCTACGCCCAACCCGAATCGGGCAAGAAACAAGTTCGATTGGCCTACGTGCTCGAAAAAGACCTCCTGCAACGGGCGGTGGTCGTGCTCAAAGAAGCATTAAAGGCGTATTCCGGCGTAGCGGAACGACCTTGACCCCCAATAGACCGTAGTGTTTAGGTCCGCGCTATCAACGCGGCACGGTGCTCCTTCGTGCTCATGGCACGTGGTTGGCCATAAATTCCTCTTTTGACGGAATTCATTTGACCTCCATTCGGATATCATCATTGCTACGTTATACATCAATTTCTGCCCGAATAAATTAGGGCCAAGTGGTGAATTTGAGCACCTTTCATGAGGCAAGATTTACTCCGTCGATGAAATTCGTTGTTCCAACGTTGATTATAAAGCAACTATCGCCAAAATGTAACGTCTTGTCCATATCCACCGTATGAGGGTCAACTGAAGATGACACATTTGTGCACTTTCTCCCCATCCCACTGGCACGTTGCGCGTTCCGTAAAGGTCTTGTGCCTCGTCTTGACCATGGGCGTGTACAGCAGTGTTCAAGCTCAAGGGACCGGTGCTCCCGTGTATGAAATGATCTTGGGGACCGGCAACATGGATCGTGCTACCAAGCCGGTGCTCTCTGCCCTCTTGAATTCCTTCCCGGGATCGGAGATCGAATTCCTCCGCGAACCCACGCACTTGCTCATCTCACCACCGTACCCGCTTAGCTATGGCCAAATGGGTGCCGCATTGGAGGTGGCCGGCATGCGCCTTATCACCCTTCGCGATACCGCCAACGGGCCCGCACCGCTACCTGCCGCTGAACCTTTTCCCGTCTACCCCGACACCGGCAACCCCGATCAGGATGCCGCAACCTATGACACGGAAAAGTCACGCTGGATCGACCGCTATCCCGAAGCGTACGAGCAATTGATATTGAGCGCGCCTTGCGACACACCATAGGACCCTGCGATGCGAACACAGACCAATTTCCAAGCCGGCCCATTGGTGCTCCCAACCGCACTGTTACTGGCATTGGTGATCGCCTCCTCGAACATCGGCAGCTTTGGGCAGTGCACGAATAACAATACGTTGCTGGCCGGTGGTACCATATCGCCGAACTGCCCGGGCCAAACAACGATCTCGTGTATTACCGGGGGAGAATACGCTCTGGTGAACGTGACCACAGGTCGCAACTATACGTTCTCCACCTGCGGTGCACCCTTCGATACCCAGATCACGATCTACAACAATGCGGGCGGCGGAAGTCTGGGCTTCAATGACGATAGTGGCTACTGCGGAGGTGTCACATCCTACCTGGTCTGGACCGCAACCTTCACCGGGCAATTGAGGGTGCTGGTTGATCGGTACAATTGTGCGAGCAATAACCTATGCGCAACACTGATCATTACCTGCGCCACCACACCACCTGCAGTGACCAACAACGAATGCAGCGGTGCCATCCCCTTGCTTGTGCTCGATGGCTGTTTCATGCAGACCTATTCCAATGTGGGGGCTTCACGTTCCACGCAAACGCCCAACCCGACATGCGGCGGTACGTGGAACAATGCCAATTCCCGCGATGTCTGGTTCAGCTTCACCGCACCCTCCAATGGCGTGGTGATCATCAATTCTGTGCCGGGCACCTTGCAGGACGGCGTCATGCAGCTCGTATCAGGCAACTGCACCTCCTTTGCCAATGTGGAATGTGACGACGATGATGGCGTCGGGAGAATGCCAAGGATCGATCGGCGCTGCCTCACCTTGACCCCCAATGCACCCTACATGATCCGCTATTGGGGCCGCTCAGGCGCCACTGGCACCTTCGGTCTATGTGTCGGCAGCATCAGCAACTTTGCCACACCACAAGAAGATTGTTCAGGCGGCTATACCGTTTGCGGTGATCAACAATTGAACAACTCCACGGACTACACCGGGTGCACATCAGACCTCTCAGGGACCAACCGTGGCTGCCTCATGGGGAATGAACGACAAGGGACCTGGTACTTCTTCTCACCCTCGGTGAGCGGCACTATCGGACTCATCATTGCACCGACCGGGAACGTGGACTATGACTTCGCTATTTGGGGGCCCTATAACACCATTGCCTGCCCTCCGCCGGATCCACCTTTGCGCTGCTCTTGGGCCTATCCTCCCAACGTGGCCGGCTACCCCGCCAATTCCGCTTTCGAGCTCGGTATGCGCACCACGTCAAGCGACCCCAGTGAGGGTGATGGGTCCATGAGCACAGTGGATGGATTCACGTCCGCCATCACGGTGACCGCCGGGCAGAAGTACGTCATGTACATCGACAATTTCGACATTACCGGACAAGCATTCACCCTGAATTGGAGCCTCTCCGGCGGGGCATCGTTGGACTGCAATGTGCTGCCCATTGAATTGGTGGACATGAGGGCAACTGCGGTTGGAGAAGAAGTACTCGTGGAATGGACCACCGTTACCGAAAGGGGTTCCGCATCCTACATCGTGGAACGCTCCTCCGATAACATTTCTTTCAGCCCCATCGGGCAAATGGACGCTGCTGGTGAGTCCAGAGAGCGGATCAATTACGATCTCGTGGACCGCACACCATACGCAGGTTTGAACTATTACAGGGTCAAGCAGCTCGATCTTGACGGTAGTTTCGAATACTCACCCGTGGTCACCGCCATGATCCTACATTCGGAAAATGCGATCCGCGTAGTACCCAATCCAGCAACGGACCGCATACAGATCCTTTCCCCGAAACATGTAACGGGCACGGCAGTTGTGGAAGTGCTCGACCTCACCGGGCGTATCGTGCTGAAGCGGAAAATGAACATACTGGATGACGGTCTCCTGATGATGGAGATCGGCGAGTTGGTGCAAGGGACCTATTTGGTGCGCCTTTCCCTTCCCGATGGCAGTGCACCAGGCACTGCGCGCTTCCAGAAAAGTTAGCCGATACGGTGGCCTTGGGTTGAACTGTCCGTTCCCCGCTCCTCGTCCGCACTGGTCCCGGTGCTCCCGCATTGTACACATTGGCGTATACCTAAGAGCGGGTTACTACCTGAAGGACAGCCCTGAGAGGCCGGCATAGCTAAGCGATGGTCCCGCAGCCAGTCGTATCGGACTGCGGGATCAACCCATCGTTTTGCGCAGGCAATGTTCTTTGGAGCCCTACAGGGGCGTAATAGTTCCACGCCAATACGCTCCAATAGATCTAGGAGGTCCGTGCTATTTCGCCCTTCCAGGGCTTGGAAACGTCGCGTCATTCTGGAACAATGGGCGAAGGCCCATCGCTGTGCTATGTTGCCCTTGCAAGGCTCAAAAGCGCTGGGGATAACCGGCTTTCTGAGCATCTTAGGTTTACACCAATGCGCATGGTGCACGAACGCGTCCAAGACGCTTGCTGGCAACCTTTTCGAACCACATGCGTCTTTCCAATGGAAGGACGCTTTTCACTCGGGCCGCTCGATACGTTCAACTACTGTGGTCGGAAACGTGAAAGCACGAAACAACATTTTCCTATATTGTGCATGTTTTTCGGGGGGAAACGATCCAAGTTCGCATGATGAGACCCTACTTTATCTTCATTTTGTCACTGATCCCATTCCTGTCCTTTGCGCAGGGGGCAACAGTGGTGCATCGGTTCAATTGCTCGGTGGACATTCGTCCAGCCGAGAAATTCGTCCGTGCAGCGATCGCTTCCTTGGACCCACAGGCGATGGTTTCCATCCAAGAGACACAACTCAAGGTTCGTATGGACAGCCGTATCCTTCCTTCGCGAACGGAAAAGACGTTGAACAGGTTGGAGCAGGGTACCTTCACCCATGACCCTTCCCACCGGTCCGTAAAGCAAGGAACAGTGGAGGTGGGATCCCCGTTCCCTCAATACTTGGATACAGGCCACCCCGATGCGGATGAAGCGGCTTTTGTACAAGCAAAACAAGCGTGGCGCTTGGAAAACCCCGAAGCTCACGATGCGCTAAGACAGGCACAACGCAACATTCAACCTGTGCCCTATGAATAACTATGCACGCACCCTTCTTCTGTGCTGCTTAGCCGGCTGCGCCGCACAAGTTTCCATGATGGCACAATGCGGTACCACCGTTTATGATACCGGTGGTGCAGGAGGCAATTACGGGGCCAACGAAAACTATACATGGACCTACTGCGCACCCGCGGGCCAAGTGGTCACGCTCACCTTTACCGCATTCAATACGGAAGCTGGGTACGATCAACTTTCCATTCATGATGGTGCGACCAACGCGGCACCAATGCTGGGTCTGTTCGACGGAACCGGACTTCCACCCGCCATTTCCGGTACCGTGGCAGGGGGCTGTGTAACGCTCTGGTTCACCTCCGATCTTTCGATCAACTACGCCGGCTGGGCCATCAATATCTCGTGCGCACCGCTCGTGCCGCCACCGCCCGCATGTGGCTCCACCATTTACGATAGCGGCGGCGCCGCTGGCAACTATGCCAACAACAGCACCACGTACACCACCTACTGCCCTTCAACACCCGGAGATGTGGTCACCATGACCTTTTCGCAATTCAGTACCGAAGCGAACTTCGATATCGTTACGATATTCAATGGCCCCAACGCCGGGTCTCCTCCCTTGGGTTCCTTCAGTGGAACCGGTAGTCCCGGACCCTTTACATCCACCGACCCCAGTGGCTGTTTAACGCTGGGCTTTTCTTCGGATGGGAGCATCCCCTACCCGGGTTGGACGGCAAGTATTTCCTGTGCTCCGCCCGTTCCTCCTCCAGCAGGCGATTGCGTTTACGTGCTCAGCCTTTTCGATTCGTTCGGCGATGGTTGGGGTTCGTCCAATGTCGGGGTCAGCATCAACGGGGGAGCATTCACCTATTATTCGGTTACCGGGTACTCAAGGCAAGTGCTTATCGGGGTCAATATTGGGCAGGTGATCGTACTTACTTATAACAACTCCGGTCCTTTCCAATACGAGAACCGGTATAGCCTCAGTATCAGCGGAGGCGGGGGTCAACTCTTCCAATCCGGTACCTCACCCGCTGCGGGGATCTCCTTCACACAAACCATCAATTGCCAACCACCGCCTGCTGCACCGCAGGATTGTGCTGGCGGGGCCACCATTTGCGGGGGCCAGTCCTTCAATAACAACAGTGCCAACACCGGCAATGTTGTGGATCTGGACGGCACCAACGCGGGCTGTCTGTTGGCCGGTGAACGGCAAGGTACATGGTACTACTTCTCACCCAGTGCCGGCGGCAGCATCGGCTTCACTATAGCACCGATTGTGGCCACGGACTACGATTTTGCCGTTTGGGGACCAATGGCCTCCGTAAGTTGCCCACCGCCCGGTCCGCCTTTGCGCTGCTCCTACGCGGCACCCACAGGCAGCACCGGGGCAGGCAATGGGTCAGTGGACAATTCCGAAGATGCATTCGGCGACCGCTGGGTAGCTCCTATTACCGCGACTACCGGGCAGATCTACATCATGTACATTGATAATTTCTCAACCAATGGACAGGCGTTCGACCTCTCTTGGCAATTGGGCGGTGGGGCTTCCTTGGACTGTACCGTTCTCTCCGTGGGGAGATCAACTTGAAAGCGAAGCCCAAGATGGACCGTGTGGTACTTGAATGGACCACCTCTACCGAACGTGAAAGCGATCACTTCATCGCACAGCGATCCACCGATGGAATATCCTTTGAGGATGTCGGCCGACTACCCGCTGTGGGCCAGTCCAGTTCTACCACGAACTACTCCCTGGAGGACCACACGGCGAAAAGGGGGCATCAATTACTACCGGATCCTTGCCGTTGGACGTTCAGGAACCCAACAATACTCTCCTATGGCCAGTGCCCTGCTTACCGGCAAGACCGGTTTGCTGGTGGTGCCCAACCCCGTTACAGCTTCGGCAACGCTCTTCTTGGACACCCCTTTGCAAGGACAGATCACTCTGCGTACCATGGATGCCAGTGGCCGCATGGTCCACGAGCTCAGGAAAGTGAACAACGTTGGCGAGATCAGGTTGGAATTCCCTGTGGCCACGCTGGAACCCGGCTCGTATTTCCTGCAGGTCCTGGACGCGAAAGGAGAGGTGGTCGGAAGGGTTCCGTTCGTACGGCAATAGACCGGTTCGTCTGCCAATGACCCACTTTTCAACACCTAGGCAACCCTTGGTCCATGATGCCGTCTATCGTCCAAATAGGATGCGTGTTTTGAACGTTGGATCAACACATTAAGAACAAATTGGTGCCTTCTTACGTTAAAAAGCGACTATCTTTAAGCCAACTCTAAATTCCAATACGACCATGAGGTATCGCGCAATCCTCTCAACAGCCCTGTTACTTATGGGCTTTTCTGTTTTGGCACAGGCTCCAGTGACCCGTTCCTTCGAGGTGGCCGACACCTTTGACCGATCGGCCCTGAAGTTCATGATCGAAGCAGTCGCCAACGTCGACCCTATGGCCAATGTGACCTACTCCGACGACATGCGGATCGTGCAGGTGAAAAGCGCTCAGCTTTCCGAAGCCGAGATGCGCACAGCGCTCGAAAGCACCGGGCTCCAATTGCGCGAAGGGCTCGCGGACCTCTCTACCTATTTGCCTGCTGCGGACCCGAATGCGCCACCGGTCTACGTGGTTTCTGGAAATGAGGTGGAGGATCAAGAACGCTACCGCATCGCTGTGGGCACTTGGAACGCCGCACATCCTGAGCAGCCGTATTCTGTTGCCCCGCTCCATACCAACGACCGCTAATACCAACCGAACATGAAGCAACTTTCCGCTCTTCTATTTGCCTTCACATTGTTCGTGGTGAACACCGATCACGTGCAAGCGCAAGGTTGCACCAACGGGGCCGGGCCGAACCTCGTTGGACCTGGTCCTGCTTGGGCCACACCGATCTATCCATGGTCTCCCGGTGCAGCTCCTTTCGGATCGTATGCTGCGACAAATGCACCAAATGGACCTGGTGCCAATATGACGTTGTGCAGCCCAGCGAATTACAAGAAGAATTGTGAGAGCTGCCCGGCGTCCTGGTCGGTCACACTGACCGGAACACAGTACAAAATACCCATGTACATGTGCTTCGGCAATCAATATACGATCACCACCTGTGGATCGCCCACAGCCAGTTCGGCGATCACCGTGTCCACAGCCACCTCAGTAATTTTGGAATTTGATGCCAACAGCTGTGGTACCCATGCCACCGTAAATTTCACCCCGCAAACTTCCGGTTCCTACTTCATCAATATCAATGCTGCCTTTGCACTTTGTCCGGTTGGGATCCCGGGTACTGTGGTACAAATTACCTGTGGCCAAGCAGCGTGCCCTTCTGCAGGAGACGACCCTTGCCCAACGACCCCTCCTTTACCGTGTAATCAGTTCTTCACGCCGTGTCCGGCTATTCCCGGTGCAGTTGCCTTTACAGGGCTGGGACCTACCTGCACTACGTTGCCCGGTTCAACTGCTGGAGCATCTGGAACTTCAGGTATCAGCGTTAGTCCAGTATGTGGTGGTTACCCGGCGGGCGGCGATGTATGGTTCAGTGCGAATGCCTCGCCCACAGGCACGTTGGCCTTGGATGTGGACCATATCAACGCAACAGATCTGGCCATGACGCTTTATACGAGTACGACCGGCTGTGTGACAGGCGGCTTCACCGAAGTACCAGGCGCGTGCAATGGTGATCTGATCCCCGGTGTTGACCGGTCACCGTTCATCAGTATGAGTGGCTTAACTCCCAATGCGTTGTACTACATCCGGGTTTGGCCATCAAACAACATAACCAATGGAGGTACCTTCACGCTGTGTGCTTATTACCCGGTGCCACCGATCAATGACAGCCCCTGTACGCCGACCACGCTCATTGCTACCAATCCTGGTTGCGTGCCTGTGAGCTTCAATACGCAGGATGCCACCAACAGTGTGATCCCAAACCCTGGCTGCAGTACGGCAAACAACGATGTTTGGTTCAGGCTCACAGTTCCCAGTACAGGCACGTTGAACATCAACACCTTGGCCGGAAGTTTGACCAATATGGCCATGGCGGTCTACTCGCCTTGTGTTCTGCCCGGTTCCGCACCCGGTTGTTCAACCGGTTCATGCGCTTCGCTTATACTCCTCCAATGTCAGAACGGTGGCGTTGGAATGCCTACGTTCACACCCTCGGTCTACTTCGCAGGGCAAGTCCTGTATGTCCGCATGTGGAGCGAGACAACTGGCTTCGGCACCTTCCAGATCTGTGCCTATATGTCCCAGCCACCACCGAACGATGAACCCTGCGGGGCCATTGCTTTAGCCAGCCCTGTACCGTACGGCTGTTTGATGCGAGGTATTACCACGGGCCTTGCCACGCCGACCGGCGGAGCGATACCTGGGGTTGCAGTGGGTTGTGGTGGTCCAGCGGACACCGATGTATGGTACACGGCCGTGGTACCCCCAAACGGAGAGCTGCGCCTCGATATGGATGATGCGCAAATGACGGATGCCGCCGCCGCCATTTATACCACATCCATAAACAACAACTGCGCCAGCGTCTTTACGCAGGTTGGTTGTTGGGCAGCTGGCAGTACCAACTCGGGTATGCCAGCCGGAACCGTTACCGGGCTCACACCCGGTAATACGGTATTCATTCGGGTCTGGCATCAGAGCACGGGTGTTCCGGGTAATGCTTTTCTCTGTGTCAGCCGCACGGACACGCCACCATTCGTTCCACCTAGTGCGTGCTATTTCACACTGAGCATGTTCGATTCCGGTGGGGATGGATGGAATGGCGGCTATGTTAGGATAACCGTGGCGGGTGTGCCCACCAATTACACCATCGTGAGCGCTAATGGAACCGTGAGTTTCCCTGTTGCCAACGGGGCGGCGTTCCAAGTGGATTATTTCCCCTTAGGAGGCTTCCAGAACCAGATCTCGTACAGTCTTCAAAGCAACTTGGGACTACTCATTTACTCCAGCCCTCCAGGAGGGCCAACACCGGGTTTCAACGCTTCTGGATCAGCGGATTGCAATGCACCACCGCCCAACCCGGCTGACTGCCTGTCCGCATTCCGTATCTGTAGTTCTTCTTCCGTACTCGCGGGAGCCCCTGCCAATTCCGGTGCTGTTGCGGATCTGAATTCGGGCAATGATGGGTGTCTAGCAGGTGAAAGTGTAGGATTGTGGTACAGTTTCACCGCAGCGGCAGCCGGAAATTTGGCGTTTACCATTTCACCAGGTGGCTATGCGGATTATGACTTTGCAGTTTGGGGACCATACTCCGGCATTCCGAGTTGTCCCAATGGGCCGCTGGGTACACCGTTGCGTTGTTCATGGGCCGCAGGTGGTGGACCTACAGGATTGAACATGACCTCCGGAGATTTGTCTGAAGGTGCCGGAGGAGATCGCTTCGTTCAATTTCTCAATGCCCCGCTCGGAGCCCAGTACATCTTGTATGTGGATAACTGGTCACGCAATGCGATCAACTTCACGATGACATTCACGGGGCCTGTGGGCTGTACGGTCTTGCCGGTCCAAATGTTGGATTTTGATGGTCGACCGATAGATAAACATGTGGAACTGGATTGGGCAACTGGATCAGAGGTCAACAGCTCGCACTTCATCGTTGAACGGTCCGTGGACGGCATCAATTTTGAAGCGATCGGAAGAGTGAGTGCCGCTGGCACGAGCTTGGATCGCACCGATTACAAGTTCATCGATAGGGCACCCAAGGATGGTATGAACTACTATCGTCTGGAACAGGTGGACATTGATGGTTCAAGCTATATCTCACGTACCGTTAACGTTCATTTCCAAACCACCACCACCTTGTTCGTGTTCCCCAACCCGGCCACCGAAACACTGAACGCCTCCTTGGGCAAAGCCATTGAAGGCACGGTTCGCTGGCGCATTTTGGACATGAGCGGCCGCCAAGTGGGTGAAGGTTCGTTGACCAATAGCGAAGGCACCACACGGTTCACAGTGCCTGTTGGTAAATTAGAATCAGGCAGCTACGCCCTCGAGGTGCTCGAAGGAAAAGGTGTGCCGATCGGCAACGTGCGCTTTGTGAAGCAGTAGAAAAGAACAAATGCAATTCGAACGGGGCTGTCTCAAACGAGGCGGCCCCGTTCCATTTTCGGGACCCGCATGCTTCTTTTTGGACATTCCGTGTATGAGATGAGCCGGTGGCTTCCCAACAAGGCAACCCGGCTGGCGATCGAACGTTTTCAACATAAGTTGCAAGCTGTTAAGATCCAGCTATCTTCGCTTGTCGATGCCACAAGGACCACCCGAAAATCCCACTGTTACACGGACGGCTCCGAAGAACTGCACGCTGCACCGCACGCGTGAAAAGCGCAGTGGAAAGTGGAGCATGGACCGATGGGTTGTGATCTTGATCGCGGGCTTTGTGGTACTGCAGGGCAACAGGGAATTAAGAGCCCAGTGTTATACGGCCGCCACCATCGTTCCTGCCAATGCGACCGGTTGGCCGAACCCACTCGTATCTTCTCCACCGAATACATGGGTTCAGAATTGGCCACCGGCGTCCATAACGGGTGCGTGTGCCGCTTGCCCAACATTGTTCACGACCACCGTTTGCGAAGGCCAACGGATCCCCATCTACATGTGTGCATCGAACGTGTACACCATTTCACTTTGTAGTTCGACGAATACATCCTGGAATTCGTACTTGACCATTTCCAATGGTACAACCACGGGCTATGTATGGGATGATAACGGCTGCGGTGGTCCATTGAGCACCGTAACGTTCAACCCGTCGGTAAATGCCAGCTACAACATCCGCATTTCAGGCCCACCGCCTACGTGTGCGAACAACACAGCCCTTTGCGGAACCATCCAGATCACCTGCTCACCCGTACCTCCGCCCCCGGTGAACGACAACCCGTGTACCGCCATAGTCCTTAACGTAGGGAACTCATGCAGCATGATCACCTCCGGCACCACCTGGGCAACGGCGACATCCGGTATCGGAACTCCACCTTGCGGCAATTACCCCAACAATGCGGACGTGTGGTTTACCGCCGTGGTGCCCCCTAGCGGTAATTTGGCCGTAGAGACCAATTTGGTCGTGGCCACCAACATTGGCATGGCTTGGTACATACCGCCCGTTTGCAGTGCACCGGCCCTTCCAGCTTCCAATTGGACCGTTTTGGATTGTAACGATGACATCGCTCCCGGAAGTCTTCAACCCTATCTTCTTCGGACCGGGCTAACGCCGGGGGACGTGATCTATATCCGCGTTTGGCCCGAGAGCAATATCCTGAACGGTGGATCTTTCGAGATCTGTGCGTACAACCCGGTTTTGCCCGTGAACGACGAACCGTGCAACGCTACTCCCATTACCGTGGATGCCGCTTGTACAACGATCAATTCATCCACGCAGAATGCAACGCCATCTACCGGGCCTACATACCTCCCTGCCGTGCCAACGTGTGGCAACGTGGCACCCTTGCGCGATGTGTGGTTCACCCTCACCACACCGGTAACTCCGATGACCCCGAGCGTGGGTACGGTGATCAATATCCCCAGCGCCAACTTGACCGATGCCGCCATGGCCGTGTATACCGGAACATGCAATGGCACCTTGACAGAAGTGGCATGCAGTGATCCCGGCGGTGCTGCGCTGCCCACGATCACCTTGGTCCCACCTACTGTACCACAGGGCACCGTCATTTATGTCCGTGTATGGAACAAGACCACGGTCTTCGGTACGTTCACCATCTGCGCCAAACCCACATCACCACCACCTAACGATGATCCATGCGGGGCGTTACCCCTTACCGTCCAATATGGCTGTTCGCTCAACAGCGCCACAATGGGGAATGCCACAACCACTGTCAATGCCCCGCCCCCCGCAGGAACGATCAATGTACCCAACCCCAGTTGTGGAGGCGCCGCGAACAACGATGTCTGGTTCACTGCCGTGGTGCCCCCCAACGGCCAATTGGTGTTGGATACTGATGATGGGGCGCTCACCGATGCCGCCATGGAAGTGTACCGTGTGGTCTCCGGTACCTGCGGTGGTGGCAACTTGAGTTTGGCTGCGATCGGCCAATGCATCACCAATGGGAGCCAGAACGGCACGGACATGCCAAAGTTGACCATCCTTGCCGGTCTACCCCCCGCAGGCCAACTGGTCTATATCCGGGTTTGGCGACAAGGAACCGCAGTGGCGAGCAGCTTCCAGATCTGTGCAAGCCGCACAGACCCACCTCCGGGCGCTTGTTCGTACACCTTGCGCATGACCGACCTTGGCGGTGATGGCTGGGACGGATCGACGGTCACCATCAATCGGTTCCCCTTGGGGATCGGGCCACCCATTGTAACGAACTACACGATCACAGGTGCGGTGGGCAGTGTAATTTTCGGTGGGAACCCGACCGATATCTTCCAGATCACCTATACACCGGTGGGTGGGTTCCAGAACCAGATCGGGTATACCGTGAGGGCACAGAACGGTGGACTGCTGCTGAATAGCGGAACGCCTCCTAGCACCCCCTTCTTTCTATTCGTGGTGGACAATTTGTGCAACGTTCCTCCAGCTCCGCAAGAAGATTGCCTTGGTGCGGAACAAGTTTGCGGCGATGCATCCCTAAGCGCAACACCCCTGAACATCGGTGATGTCCAAGACTTGAACTTCAGCAACCGGGGCTGTTTGATCACCAATGAACGTAGGGGGGTCTGGTACAGCTTCTACGTCTATCTCGGCGGATAATTGGGATTCAGCGTGGGACCGGGCAACACCGATTACGACTACGGTGTTTGGGGTCCATACACCGGTGGTATTACCTGCCCACCCAATAGCTTGCCGATCCGTTGTTCGTGGGCCGATGGTGCTGCCGTGACCGGTCTGAATTTTACTGCTACCGACATTTCCGAAGGCGTTTTCGGTGATGGATGGACACGCTATTTGGATGTATTGCCCGGACAATGGTACACCCTGTTCTTGGACAACTGGTACCTCACCACCAATGGATTCACCCTCAATTGGAATACACAGGGGGGCGCCTCGATCGATTGCATCTATACCCCACTGGACCTGTTGGACCTATTCGCAACCGCAGGGGAACAGGGAATTTCGGTGGACTGGCTTACTTCCGGCACGCACAACACCGGCAGTTATCGCATTGAACGATCGGCGGATGGTCGAACCTTTGCCGGGATCGGCGTTATCGAAGTGCCGGTGATTACATCGGGGACCCAAGCCTATAAATTCATGGACACGACCCCACTGATCGGCACCAACCATTACAGGATCGCACTGATCGATGCCCAAGGTTCAGAGGAATTCTCCAGGGTGGTAACGGCTTTCCATGGCCCGTCCGCTGGAAAGATCACCATTCGGCCAAATCCGGTCGGCGAGCAATTGGGGCTCGAATTCAAAGGCATGAGCGAAGGTTCCGGGCAATACAGGATCCTTGACAATACGGGTCGTATCGCCATTTCAGGTCCGTTGTTGATGGACGATGGGTTGAACCAAAGGTCGATCGCTCTACCTCGTTTGGGAGCTGGGAGCTACACGTTCCAACTTCAGGACGTGCGAGGTCAGCTTTCCAGCGCACGCTTCGTGAAGGAGTGAGCCATTCGGGTCTTGCCTCCTATTCCCTGTAAACCCGGTACCTTCGCGGTGGATGCGCGTTCCACTTAGAACCCTACTTCTTCTGTTGGGCCTCACCCCGCTCATGAGCGGCAAAGGGCTCTTCAGTCCGCCGTTCGCCACCTATACGTTCGGTATTAGCCTCAATACCGGTCTGAACAATCAGCTTTTTACCCTGTTCACGGTGAAGGAATTCGAAGGCCGTGTGCTACAAGCCGAACCGATGACCCGCGACCAGTTCGTGCTCCAGGCACAAGGTGTGGTGCCCAGTAAGGCGAATCCTGAAGGGATCAACTTGTTCCGCAAATACAACGTGGACATCTGCCTCTCGGAGAACCCGGACACCGTGGACCACTTTTTGTTGGATTGTGAGGTCTTCGACAATTTGTGGAAGATCCGTTTCTGGGAATATCCTTTTCGACTTTCCGATGGCCAGCACCCCGGAAAAGGCTGGGCCGAGAATAGGGAAGCACCTTCACCCCGGCAGTTGATCATGCTAACCGAATATGGTATGCTTCACCTTAATGATCTTGCCCGTGGTGAGAGTGCCTTTAACCTGCTGCACGACGTGGCCGACAGCACGTGGGTGGAGAAATACCGACGAGGTTCGTGACCCGCCCGATGGCGCTCGCAGATACCAACAGCTTGTTCGAGCTGCTACGGAATGGTGATCGTGGCGCACTGGCCAGGGCCATAACCTTGATCGAGAGCACCCAGCTGAAGGACCGCAGTGCAGCCGCGGACTTGATCTCCCTTGCCATGCCGTTGAGTGGAAAAGGTATCCGGATCGGCATCACCGGAATTCCCGGAGTGGGTAAAAGCACCTTGATCAATTCCCTCGGAGCACAGGCTATTGCGGCAGGTCACCGCGTTGCCGTGCTGGCCACGGATCCCAGTAGTACGCGGTCCGGCGGCAGTATCCTGGGCGATAAGACGCGCATGGAGGACCTTTCCCGTTCGGAACAAGCCTTCATTCGGCCGACGCCCAGCTCTGGTCATTTGGGCGGTATGGCCCGCATGGCGCGTGAAACGATCGTCTTGTGCGAGGCCGCCGGTTATGATATGATCCTGCTCGAGACCGTGGGCGTTGGCCAAAGCGAATTGGAGGTGGATCAAATGACCGACTTGAACTTGCTCCTGATGATCCCCGGAGCCGGGGATGAACTCCAAGGGATCAAGCGTGGGATCATGGAAAGCGCCGATGTGATCGTGTTGACGAAGACCAGCGACTCCAAGAAAGAGCAACTCAACGCCGCACAAAGTGCGCTGGCAAATGCCATCCCTTTCCTGCCCATGCGCGAAAGTGGTAGGCAACCCAAGGTACTGCTCACCGATGCCCTTGCTGGCAATGGGATCACCGAACTGATGGACCATGTGCTGGAACTGCATTCGACCGACAGGAACAACGGTCATTTGACCAAGCGCAGACAAGACCAGAACGTACACTGGATGCAGCACGCGTTTCGGGAAGGGCTGTTGGAATTCGTTCAACAAGACCCCGAATTCGCTAAAGCGGAAATGGATCTTCGTGCCCGCGTACGGGATGGTGCGATCGGCCCATTCCAAGCCGCCAACGTGCTCTTGGAGAAGATCAGAAAAGGCGACGTACCTCTTCCTTGATCGCCACGAGGCATTCCTGCGAAGGAGTGTGCGAGAGCTTTGATACGTTCTCGAATATCCTTCTGCTCAGCTCGGTACCTGATGGTGTATCGCCCGTTTGCTCGTAGCTCAAATTGACCAATCGGATGGTCTCTTCCTTCGCTTGCTTCACTTTGCTCCACACCTTGTCCCCCACGTAGACCTGTTGCGTTACGTTATGCTCGTACTCCTCACGAATGGTGGCCACCAATGTTCCATGGAAGGTGCGTGAACCCATGCTTCCTTTGTGCACACGCAACACCAGCGCACCGGGATTGATCCGTTCGGAGAACAAGGTCAACCGTTCGTAGGCCTGTAAACGCAAAGGCAATAAGTGCTTGTGGTCCTCCTTGCGCACATCCATGGACCGTTGACCGGCTTGGCCCGCCAAGACCTGCTTCAACAAAAAGAAAGCCGTGAGAAATACAACAATGGATGGCAGGACGGCCACCAGGACCAGAATGACAGGATCGTTCATGTGTGTGGAAGAAGAGCACGAATATCGGGAGTCCAACGGTTACACGAACGACCTCCCCGCATGCCTTCGTAGTTTTGCCGCCCCGAACGACCGTTCGGGTCGACCCAGAAGTTCGCCGTCATGCACCTATCGCCCACTGTATCCGCTATTACTGAACCTGCAACCCTGCTCATGGCGCGACGCGCCCGGGAATTGCGCGAACAAGGAAAGGACATCATTGATCTGAGCTTGGGCGAACCCGACCACGACCCACCCGCCTTTGCCCTTGAAGCAGCACAAGAAGCCATTCGAGGCCCTTGGCACAAGTACCCGCCCGTGAACGGCTACTTGGATGTGCGCAAGGCGATCGCCAATAAGTTTGAACGGGACAACGGACTGACCTATACGCCCGATCAGATCGTGGTGAGCACCGGTGCAAAGCAGGCCTTGATCAACGTGATCATGGCCTTGGTGGGGCCCGGCGATGAAGTGGTCATTCCTGCACCCTATTGGGTAAGTTACTCTGCCCAAGTCCGTTTGGCCGGTGCTACTCCGGTGTTGGTCCACTCCTCATTGGAAGAGGATTGGAAAGCACCCATCGAACGCATTGAACAAGCGATCACCCCTCGCACACGTCTGATCATGTTCAGCTCACCGTGCAATCCAAGTGGCTCGGTGCTTACCCGCCCCGAGTTGGAGGCTCTGGCGGAAGTGGTCCGAAAACATCCCGACATCTACGTGGTCGCTGATGAGATCTACGAGCACATTATCTTCGAAGGTGAGCACATCAGTTTCGCCTCCCTGCCCGGTATGGCCGAACGCACCATTACCGTGAACGGCCTCAGCAAGGCGTTCGCATTGACCGGCTGGCGTTTGGGCTACATCGGCGCACCACTTTGGATCGCACAGGCCGCGAACAAAGTGCAAGGACAATTCACCAGTGGGACCAACAGCATCGCCCAACGTGTAGCGAAAGCATGTGTGGAAGCCGACCCCGCAGTGCTCTTGCCCATGCGCAACGACTTCCTCCGCCGGCGCGACCTCGTATTGGCCGCCGTGCAACGGATCCCCGGTTGGAAATGCAACGTGCCACAAGGTGCCTTTTATCTCTTACCGGATGTTAGCGCCTCCATCGATGGACGCACCATTAAAGGTTCTGTTGATCTGAGCCTCTACCTGCTCGATACCGCTGGGGTTAGTTTGGTTGAAGGAAAGTCCTTCGGTGCAGAAGGCACGCTGCGGATCAGCTACGCCACCAGCGATGCGAAATTGACCGAGGCTATGGAACGCGTTGCCAAAGGGATCGCCCAACTGGCATCAAGATGAGCACTGCCCTGGACGCCTTCCTGCAACGTGCAAAAGGCACCACCGTTCTGGTGGTCGGTGATGTGATGTTGGATGCCTACCTCTGGGAAAAGTGGCACGTATTTCACCCGAAGCGCCAGTGCCCATCGTGCAGGTGACGGACCGGAATGCCCGGCTCGGCGGTGCCGCCAATGTGGCCTTGAACCTGCGCGCATTGGGTGCAATACCTGTGGTCGTGAGCGTGATCGGAAAGGATGCTTCCGCGGAAACCATGGCCGAACGTTTCCTGGAAATGGAATTGGACAGCGTCGGCTTGTTGCGGAGCAAGGACCGTCGCACCACGGTAAAGACCCGCGTGATCAGTGGGCATCAGCATGTGGTACGCGTTGATGAGGAGGATACGCACCCGCTTTCAGCGGAAGACGAGGCCGCTTTCATCAAACGGGTGAAGGAGACCATCGATTTCAGGAAACCCGCCGCGATCTTGATCGAGGACTACAATAAAGGGGTGTTGACCCCGAACACGATCAAAGCCGTGATCGATCTCGCGAAGCAGGCGGGGATACCCGTCGCCGTAGATCCGAAGACCGCAAATTTTCTGGCGTACCGTGGAGTGGATCTCTTCAAACCGAACTTGAAGGAACTGCGAGAAGGCATGAAGTTGGAAGTGACCGGTGATGACCTTGGAAGTGTGCGCAATGCCGTAAAAGCGCTGGAGTCGACCCTCGACAATGCCATTACCATGGTCACCATGAGTGAACATGGGGCCTACGTCCACAATGCTACCGAAGAACACCTACTGCCGGCCCATCATCGGAAGATCGCCGATGTAAGCGGTGCCGGAGATACCGTGATCGCCGTGGCCACATTGGCATTGGCGCAGCAACTCCCGATCGAGCAAATGACCGCCTTGGCGAACTTGGCCGGTGGCTTGGTCTGTGAAGAAGTCGGCGTGGTGCCGATCGATCCCGTACGGTTCCAAGCTGAAGCAAAGCGTCTCGAATTACTGAAATGACCGTGACCCCATATTCAGAAGAAGGCTCCAAACGCGAGCAGGTGGAACGCATGTTCGATGCGATCAGCCCCAAGTATGACCTACTGAACCGCTTGTTCTCCTTGGGCATCGATCAAGGCTGGCGGCGCAAAGTGGTGCGCTTGTTGGGTGCCGAACCTGTACAACACCTTTTGGATGTGGCAACCGGAACGGCCGACCTCGCGATCATGGCGGCGCCAAAGGCGGAACGGGTCACGGGGATCGACATATCCGAAGGAATGCTTTCCCACGGTCGTGTTAAAGTGACCAAGCGGCAACTGGAGAAGAAGGTCACTTTGCAACAGGCGGATAGCACCGCCCTGCCCTTTGCGGACGGAACGTTCGATGCCGTTACCGTAGCCTTCGGGGTGCGCAACTTCGAGGACCTGCAACGTGGTCTGTTGGAAATGTTCCGCGTGCTCAAACCCAACGGAAGGCTCTTCGTTCTGGAGTTCTCCAAGCCCCAACACACACCAATGCGTCAGCTCTTCCGGTTCTATTTTCACCGGATAATGCCGTTGATCGGCCGCACCGTGAGCAAGGACAGTGAGGCCTATACCTACCTTCCGAAGAGCGTTGATGCTTTTCCCGAAGGCGATGCGTTCGTTAGTATGCTGAAGGAAGCCGGGGCCAAAGAGGCTACAGCAAAGCCACTGACCGGTGGTATTGCCACCTTGTACGCCGCGCGGAAATGAACAAGGTCCTGAAGCATTGTGAACGGCCGTTGGACCGGGCCACGAAAACGATCCCATGAACGTTTATCGCCTGACCGCACAAGATCGTTCCCTACTTTCGTTGCCTCCAGTGTCGTAACCCATTAATCCGTTAGCCATCTCATCCTCACTTCCTCCTTCCTGCAGCGTTGGAACATTTCGTCGTAGCTCCAGCTACGACGCGCATGTTCCGCCTTGCATAAAGAAGAAATTGAGGCGAGCGTTAGTTAACGGATCAATGGGTAACGACACTACCATGCGATCCATCCGGTCCGGTCTTTTCCCACTTCTTTTCGTGCTCGTGCTCCTACCCTTTCAGGAGGTGGTCGCGCAGAAGCGGATCAAGGTGGAGAATATGCCCAATTTCGACCGACACCGATTCCATTTCGGCTTTGCGCTGAGCTACAATACGAGCGACCTGTTCGTCCGGCTGAAGCCCACGGCCAATGTGCGTGATTCGCTGCTCGTCCTGGAACACCAGAAGCAACCGGGCTTCAATTTGGGTATCGTGGCCTCCTTCAACTTGAATGAATATGTGAGCCTTCGATTTTTGCCTACCCTCTCATTCCAAGAACGGATCCTTTTGTACAAATTCCTGCAACCGGACGGCAGCCAAGTGTTCTTCCAGAAACCCGTGGAAAGCACGTACTTGGAGTTCCCTTTGTTGTTCAAATACCGCAGTGCACGGATCCGGAATTTCGCCGTTTACATGCTCGGCGGTGGCAAGTTCTGCATCGATATGGCCAGCCAGAAGGATGTGAACAACAACCTGGACGAGGATGTGGTGGTGAAGATGGCACGCAACGATTACGCCGTGGAGGTGGGTGGTGGTGCGGATATGTTCCTGACCTATTTCAAATTCGGTGTGGAGTTGAAGGCGGCTATCGGGATCCCCAACCTGCTGATCGATGACGGTACCCGTTTCAGTACCCCGATCCAAAGTCTGCGGTCCAAAACGTGGGTACTGACGCTCACTTTCGAGGGCTGAGCCATGGACCGGGTGGTCGATATCGCCCTCTCACCCCGTGAGGCCAGCGACCCCGTGATCGTGCGCGAAGCGGCCGCCCAAGCCGCCGATCTGCCACTCGAGGAAGTGCGCGCATCCACTGTTCTGAAACGATCCATCGATGCCCGCAGCAAATTACCCTTGGTGCGGTTGCGTGTCCAGGTTTCCGATCAGGAGCTACCTGCCGAAAATATCGCTCCCCCTGCCCTACCCGATGTGCACAATGCCGATCCGGTGATCATAATCGGGTGCGGGCCCGCCGGGCTTTTTGCGGCTCTAAGGTGCATCGAACACGGGTTGCGACCGATCATTCTGGAACGCGGCAAGGATGTGCGTGCAAGGCGACGCGATCTGGCCGCGATCAATAAGCTCCATGTGGTGGATGGTGACAGCAACTACTGCTTCGGCGAAGGGGGTGCGGGTACTTACAGCGACGGCAAGCTCTACACACGTAGCCATAAGCGCGGGGATATTCGTTCGGTGCTGGATACACTGGTGGCCTACGGTGCACCACCCGACATCCTGATCGATGCGCACCCGCACATTGGAACGAACAAGCTGCCCGGCATCATCACCGGCATGCGGGAAGCGATCGAACAAGCCGGTGGCGTGGTCCATTTCAACGCGCGGGTTACCGACCTGCTGATCCAGAACGGTGGCATGAGCGGAGTGCTGACCGCAGATGGCAAGGAATACTTGGCACCCGCAGTTGTGCTCGCAACAGGACACTCTGCGCGAGATGTTTTCAGCTTATTGCACACCAAGGGGATCCGGATCGAACGCAAGGAATTCGCCATGGGGGTGCGGATCGAACACCCGCAAGCGATCATTGATGCCGCCCAGTACCACTGCGCCGTTCGCGATCCGTATTTGCCTCCAGCCAGCTACAGCATGGTACAGCAAGTGCGGGGCTTGGGCGTTTATTCGTTCTGCATGTGCCCTGGTGGGATCATCGCCCCCTGCGCCACGGCCAACGATGAAGTGGTGACCAATGGCTGGAGCCCCAGTAAACGCAACAACCCGTTCGCCAACTCGGGGGTAGTGGTAACCGCACCCATGAACAACAGTGATGATCCTTTAGGTGGAGTGGCCTACCAAAGGACCACCGAGCACGCCGCTTGGATCGCTGGGGGAAAGCGGCAATCCGCACCGGCACAGCGCATGGAGGATTTCATCCATGGAGTGTTTTCACGGGACCTTCCGGAATGCAGCTACCCACCGGGGATCGTACCGTACAACGTACACGAACTACTTCCGCAGGAAATAGCGGTCCGCTTGCGTGAAGGGTTGAAGGAATTCGGGAAAAAGATGCGCGGATACCGCACCAACGAAGCCGTGGTTGTAGCGGTTGAATCGCGCACCAGTTCGCCGGTCCGCATCCCACGCAACGCCATTTCGTTGCAGCATGATCAAGTGGAAGGTCTCTATCCCTGTGGTGAAGGGGCCGGTTACGCCGGGGGCATCGTGAGCGCTGCCATGGACGGGCAACGCGCGGCCGATGCGATCCACGTGCATTACCGCAAACCCCGCTGACGGCTGAATTCCGTGCAGAGCGCCGCCGCCGCCATAGCCACGTTCAACGATTCACTTCCACCCGAACCGGGCACACTGATCGCTTGGCCGCCAACCTGCAGAACTTCCGCAGAAATTCCATGCGATTCGCTCCCCAGTACAATGATCGCTTTGCGCGCCAGGTCCTTACTGAAGACCGAAGCCCCCCCCATGGTCGCATGAAAGATCGTGGCGCCTTCAACTTGTTGTCGTTTGAGAAGTTCCGGCAAGTCCACCTGGTCGACAGTTACCCTGAAGATCGCGCCCATGCTGGCCTGCACACATTTCGGATTGTACACATCCACACTGCCTGAATTACACCAGACCCTCTTGATCCCGAACCAATCCGCAACACGAAGAACAGTACCCAAATTGCCGGGATCGGTTATGCCATCCATGGCCAAGACGAGTTCTTCAGGCCCGAGGTCCTTCAATGGGCCTACTGCCGCTTTGCGTGCTACTGCGATCATTTCATTGCCGCTTTCCAAGGTCCCTATCCGGTCCAATTCGTGCGGCGGTAGCGCAATGGCGGATGGCAGATCGTGCTTGACCATGGCGATCCCGGTGGCGTAGATCGTTTCCACCGGCCACGAACTTCGCACTAATTCGCCCACCAGCTTCGGACCTTGCACAAGGAACAACCCAAGCTGATCGCGGAACTTCTTCTGTTGAAGCGACCGTGCAAGTTTCAATTCGTTCTTCGTGCTCACGGTGCTGGGTATATTTGGCGCTGCCACTCCTGCGTTTGGCTTGGCAGGCAGATCTGCCTTACGGGTAGGAGCGCAAAACTATCAAAGCCTCCTGCTTGCGCCCCAAGATCCGCCATATCCTCTTTGCATTCGTGCTGTTATTGCTTGTTGGCTGTGACCCGACCCGTCGTGTAGCCGAGGGAAATCACCTCTTGAAAAGGAACCACGTCGTGGTGTCCGGGAAAAGCGTGGAACCCTCTGAACTTCTGCCCATTATCAAACAGAAACCGAATAAACGGATCCTGGGCGTTCCGTTCTACTTGGGCCTTTACAACCTGCGCGACCCACAGAAAGTGCAATTGAAGCGCGAAGAGAAGGACAGCCTGTGTGCCGTGAAGAATGAAAAACGACTGGAGAAGGGCAAAAAGCCACGGATCTGCGACCAGACCACCCGATCGCGTAACGGCGAACCACCGGTGGTATTGGATAGCAGCCAGACCCATCGATCAAGTGAGCAGCTCCGGCTATTCATGAAAAAGGAAGGGTATTTCGAGGCAACTGTTAAGGACAGTATCCACTACACCCATCGCAAATGGTTCAGCAAAAAGCGCGGGCGGCCTTTCAAACAGCCAAAGGCTGAAGTTGTCTACACGATCGTTCCGGGTCCGGTTTCCCGCCTTCGGAAGATCTCCTACACCGTGGACGACCCCGCCATTGCGCATTATATGCAGGAATATTGGGGCAACACCCTGCTGAAGTCAGGAGACCGCTTCGATGCCGATGTGCTCGATGCCGAACGAACCCGTGTGGCCGATCGCATGAAGGAACTTGGGTACCTCTTCTTTACTCGGGAATTGGTCATGTACGATGCCAACCCGACCGTAGGTGATCACGAGGTGGACCTGACCATGCGCATAGAAAGGCCATACTCCCGCACCGATAGAGGTTTGCAGGGTACTCCGGAAGGCACGGTCTACACCATCGGGGATATTTCCATCCGCTCAGTTAGGACCAGCCAAGGGACCGTGATGGATACCACGCTATTCCAAGGTTATCGGCTCTTACACCAAGGCAAGCTCCCATACCGGCCGCAAGCACTGTTGAGCGCTGTCTTCCTGAAACCTCAGCAACGGTTCGAGAAGAGCGCGGCCGATAATACCTACAAGCGGTTGACCGGCTTGCGCGTATTCGATCGCGTGGAGATCAGTTATGATACCACAGGAACAGGACGCGGAGTCGCCAACGCACGGATCAACTTGTTGCCAAGCAAGCAACAGAACATGTCCATCGAAGGCTATGGTACCAACCGTGGCGGATTCTTCGGCACCACGCTCAGTTTCGGATATCGGCACCGCAACTTGTTCAAATCCTTGGGCTATATCCAAACCCAGCTCAACCTCGGCTTGGAAGCACAACAGAGTTTCACTGCACGCGGAGATGCCGATGTCCCAGGTCAGAACCAATTGGGCTCCACTACCTTGTTCAACACAGTGAACATCGGCCCCGAGGTGACCATCGGATTCCCACGGCCGTTCGCCCGACTTTTCTCCAAAAGCAGCAGTTCCAAGTTACTGATAAACGCACTCTATAATTTCCAGCAGAGGCCGGATTTCACACGCACCCTGGCGAAGGCCTCCATTGGCATGGAATGGCAAGAGTCCACATACAATACGATCGGCGTCTTTCCCATCGATGTCAATATCATCAAGATCCCACAGAAAAGCGAAACATTCAACACCTATCTGCAACGTTCCAATGACCCAGTGCTATTGGACAGCTATACCAACCACTTGATCATTGGTCCACGTGCCCAGTTCATTCGCAACACACAAGCGAATATTGCCAAACGCAATGTGCTCTACCTGCGGGTAACGGGTGAATGGGCCCCTTCCTTGAAGGCATTTGGCAAAGAAGCCAGCGATACGCTCGGCAATCGATTCTACACGGTGGGAAACATTCGTTATGCCGAGTTCGTAAAAGTGGACGGCGACCTGCGCTGGCGAAAGATCATCCACAGCAAGAGCAGCCTTGCGTTCCGGTTGGCTGCGGGCATTGGAGTTCCATACGGGAACTTGCCGGTACTTCCGTTCGAGGTCAGCTTCTTCGGCGGTGGTGCCAACGGCATGCGGGCATGGCGATCCCGAACATTGGGTCCCGGCTCATATTCCGCACCGTTGGTTGCTTACGATCGTATCGGGGAGATCCGGCTGGAATACAATGCTGAATACCGATTCAAACTGATCGGGTTCCTGGAAGGTGCGCTGTTCGCTGATATCGGCAACATCTGGAACCGTTCAAAAGATCCGCGAAGACCCGGAGCCGACTTCGCCGTGGACCGCTTCCTTGGAGAGCTTGCTGTCGGCACGGGTGCAGGAGCGCGATTCAACTTCGATTTCTTCATTGTTCGGTTCGATCTCGGACTCCAAACCAAAGACCCCGCATTGCCCAAAGGTGAACGCTGGTTGTTCCAGCCAAAGGACCAATGGGAAGCAAGTATGAGCGAGCTGGAAGGCAAGGAGGTGCGTTATGGGCCGCAGTTGAATTTCAACCTGGGGATCGGGTATCCATTTTAGGGTAGCAGGAACCGAGTACAGCGTACTGCCCCGCAGCGGATCCGGCACTCTGCACCCAATACCCTGTACCAACCGCTTCAACCCGCAACTTATTAGCCCCCTTTACATCCCCTCGACCCATTTCATACCTTCGCGGCCCATTCACAAAAACGGGAATCCCGCATGGCTACGCTTAAGACCGGCAAGATCGACGAACTCCTTGGCAAAGAGGCGAAAAGCCTATTGGAACACAAGTGCAAGACCATCGACAAAAGCATGTTGCATTTGCCGGGTCCAGATTTCGTGGATCGCAGTTTCGCTCAAACGAACCGGAACCCGCAAGTGCTCCGCAGCATGCAAGCCCTGTACGGAAACGGTCGGTTGGCGAACACCGGATATGTAAGCATTCTCCCAGTGGACCAAGGCATTGAGCACAGTGCCGGGGCCAGTTTCGCACCCAACCCCGCTTACTTCGATCCAGAGAACATCGTTAAGCTCGCCATCGAAGGCGGTTGTAACGGGGTGGCTTCCACCTTCGGGGTGCTCGCGGCCAACAGCCGGAAGTACGCCCACAAGATCCCTTTCATCGTGAAGATCAATCACAATGAACTGATGACTTTCCCCAACAAGTTCGATCAGGTCCTTTTTGGTGATGTGAAAAGCGCGTGGGAAATGGGCGCTGTGGCAGTTGGTGCAACCATCTACTTCGGCAGTGAGGAAAGCACGCGCCAGATCACCGAGATCGCCGAGGCCTTCGAATATGCGCACGAGCTTGGCATGGCCACGATCCTCTGGTGCTATATCCGCAATAACGGCTTCAAGGTGGACGGCAAGGACTATCACACTGCAACCGATCTAACCGGACAAGCGAATCACTTGGGCGTTACTATCCAAGCCGACATCATCAAACAAAAGCTGCCCGAGACCAACGGTGGCTACAACGCACTGAAGGGCTACGGCAAAACCCATCCGAAGGTCTACAGTGAACTCACAACAGACCATCCGATAGACCTGTGCAGGTACCAAGTGGCCAACTGCTACATGGGACGTATAGGCCTGATCAACAGCGGTGGTGCCAGCAGCGGAGCCAGTGACATGGCCGAGGCGGTGAAAACGGCCGTGATCAACAAACGCGCCGGTGGCCAAGGACTGATCAGTGGTCGCAAGGCGTTCCAACGCCCATTGAAAGAAGGCATCGCCCTGTTGAATGCAGTGCAGGATGTTTATTTGGACAAGAAGATCGCCGTAGCTTAGTTCAGGATCGGCTACTGGCTTCTGGCTACTAGCTATTTGTTCATTTTAGAACATGTAGCTGGTAGCCAACAGCAAAAGGCCAGCAGCCAACCTTCAACCTACTAAGGCACTATCTTCGTCAAACACGAGCGATTCACCATGGGCTGGTTCACACGCGTAAAAGAAGGCATTACCACCAGTACCGAGGAGAAGAAGGAAACTCCCGAAGGGCTTTGGTATAAATGCCCTGAGTGCAAGGAGGTAATGACCTCTGAAGAGCACGAGAACAACCTTTGGGTTTGCAGCAAATGCGAGCACCACGAGAAGATCGGAAGTGAGGAATATTTCGCACTGCTTTTCGATGATCACAAATTCACCGAGATCGGGAAGGACTTGGTGGCCGGGGATCCATTGAAGTTCGAGGATACCAAGAAATACGCGGACCGTTTGGTGAAAAGCCGACAGGACAGCGGGCTGAATGATGCGCTGCGGGCCGCGGAAGGCAAGCTGGACAAGCACTATGTGGTGATCGCCTGCATGGATTTCCGCTTTATCGGCGGTAGTATGGGCAGCGTGGTAGGTGAAAAGATCGCCATGGCCGCCGATCAGGCGATCAAACGGAAATGCCCGTTGGTGATCATCAGCAAAAGCGGTGGTGCCCGTATGATGGAGGCCGGCTATAGCCTGATGCAAATGGCCAAGACCAGTGCCAAGCTCACTCTGCTCGCCAAAAAGAAACTACCGTACATCAGCGTGATCACCGACCCCACTACTGGTGGTGTTACAGCCAGTTTTGCCATGCTGGGCGATCTCAACATCGCCGAACCCAAGGCCTTGGTGGCCTTCGCCGGCCCACGCGTAGTGCGCGAAACCATTGGCCGTGACCTGCCCGAAGGCTTCCAAACCAGCGAATTCGTGCTGGAACATGGCTTCTTGGACAAGATCGTTCACCGGAAGGAACTCAAAGGGTTCCTGGCGAAGACGTTTGGGATGTTGAGGGGGTGAAGACCCCTTTTGACAGAGTTGACCGCAATTCTTCGCTGCCAAATAAGTACGGCAGTCCCCACAGGATGTAGAACCCAACCAAGGGATCCCCAAAAACCCTATATTTGCCGTCCGTTACCAAAAAAGACCATGTACCTGACCACTGAAGCAAAGCGCGATATTTTCAAGGAACACGGGGGTTCTGACAAGAACACCGGGGGTTCCGAAAGCCAGATCGCGTTGTTCACCACACGTATCAATCACCTCACCGGTCACTTGAAAGTGAACAAGAAGGATCACGGCACTGAAAAGGCGCTGATGACCATGGTGGGCAAGCGCAAGCAATTGCTGAACTACCTGAAGATGTACGATATCGAACGGTATCGTGCGATCATCGGTAAACTCGGCCTGCGTAAGTAGTCCTCGGCCCTGCCTGCGGTAGGCAGGTTCGCTCGGACTGACATTACGCTGGCTTCGACCAGACTTGTGATCATTCAGCGAAACCTATTGATCGAATACAGGGGGCGATCGTGAGCAACGGTCGCCCCTTCTACATACCTGGCCATTCGGCCAACCACGGCAGTCGGGTTCCCGGACCGATCGCCTGAATGATGTTCCGGGAAGATGTAAAAGAGGAAAAGAAGATGAAACCACAAGCAATTATCAAGACCATTGACATGGGCGATGGCAATGTCATCACCATCGAGACCGGTGTGCTGGCAAAACAAGCCGATGGCGCCGTTACCGTTCGTTTGGGCGATACGATCCTGCTCGCCACCGTGGTGAGTACCAAAGAAGCCCGCGATGGCATCGACTTTCTGCCACTTACCGTGGAGTACCGCGAGAAATTCAGCGCTGCCGGCCGTTTTCCCGGTGGCTTCTTCAAGCGTGAAGCACGCCTTAGCGATCATGAAACCCTGACCTGCCGTCTGGTGGACCGTGCGATCCGCCCCCTGTTCCCCGATGATTTCCATGGCGATACCCAAGTGGTGATCTCCATGATGAGCAGCGACAAGAAGAATCCAGGTGATTCCCTCGCCTGCCTTGCCGCTTCCGCATGCATCGCCGTGAGCGATATCCCCTTCGACGGTCCTGTGAGCGAAGTGCGCGTGGCCCGTGTGGATGGCAAGTTCATGATCAACCCTACTGTGGCCGACATCGAGCGCGCCGACATCGAAATGGTGGTTGCCGGTAACGGTACCGACATCATGATGGTGGAAGGTGAGATGAAGGAAGTGCAAGAATCCGATATGATCGAAGCGATCAAATTGGCGCACGAAGCCATCAAGAACCAGTGCCGTGTGATCAAGGAACTGGGTGAGGCCGTGGCGAAGAGCCATGTGAAACGCACCTACAGCCACGAGAACGCCAACGCGGACCTGGAGAAGAAGATCATGGACTTCTGCTACCAGAAGTACTACGATGTGGCCATGGAAGCCAGCGCAAAAGAAGTACGCGCTGACAAGTTCAAAGCCATTAAGGAGGAGTGCATGGCCACCCTCACCGACGAGGAGAAGACGGACAACGTGATGTTGGCCCGCTACTTCAAGAAGGCCATGAAGAAAGGCGTTCGCAATGTGGTATTGGACCACGGCAAGCGTTTGGATGGTCGCAAGACCGATCAGATCCGTCCGATCTGGGGCGAAGTGGATGTATTGCCAGGCACACACGGCAGCGCGATCTTCACACGTGGTGAGACCCAGGCCATCAATGCAGTGACCTTGGGCAGTTCGATGGACGAGCAGACCGTGGACCTTGCCACCAAGAAGGGCAGCGATAGTTTCATGTTGCACTACAACTTCCCAAGCTTCAGCACCGGTGAGGCCCGCCCAATGCGTGGTCCTGGTCGTCGCGAGATCGGCCACGGCAACTTGGCGCTGCGCGCTTTGAAGCCGGTGATCCCCACAGGAACGGAGAATCCATATACCATTCGCTTGAACTGCGACATCCTGGAAAGCAACGGCAGCAGCTCAATGGCCACCGTGTGCAGCGGCACGCTTGCTTTGATGGATGCCGGCATCAAGATCAAAGCACCAGTGAGCGGTATCGCCATGGGCATGATCAGCGATGGCACGCGTCATGCGATCCTCAGCGACATCCTTGGTGACGAGGACTTCCTTGGCGACATGGACTTCAAGATCTGCGGCACCGCGAAAGGTGTTACCGCAACCCAGATGGATATGAAAGTGGACGGCCTTCCATATGAAGTGCTGGCACAAGCATTGGAGCAAGCGCGCGTTGGCCGCCTGCACATCCTTGGTGAAATGAACAAAGTGCTCGACGCTCCACGCGCCGACTACAAGGAACATGCACCGCGCATCATCACGATCACCATTCCGAAAGAGAGCATCGGTGCCGTCATCGGACCCGGTGGCCGTGTGATCCAAGAGATCCAGGCGGAAACCGGTGCGCATATCAGCATCGACGAAGTGGATGGCATGGGCCACGTGGAGATCATGAGCGAGAACAAGGCCAGCATCGATGCTGCCCTCGCTCGCGTAAATGCGATCGCGAACCCACCGCAAGCCGAAGTTGGCGCAACGTACAAAGGCAAAGTGAAAACGATCATGCCATACGGTGCGTTCGTGGAAGTAATGCCCGGCGTGGACGGCCTTTTGCACGTGAGCGAATTGGATTGGAAACGCGTTGATCGTGTTGAAGATATTTTGAAGGAAGGTGAGATCGTGGAATTCCAAGTGACCGGAAAGGACCCGCGCAGCGGCAAGCTGAAATTGAGCCGTCGTGTGCTGATGCCGAAGCCAGAAGGTTATGTGGAGCGCGAACCCGCCATGGAAGGAGATGATCGCCGTGGAGGTGATCGTCCGCGTCGCGAATTCCGCGACCGTGGACCACGTCGTGACTAAGACGATAACTGAATATTGATGGGAAGGCCGCCTTAACGGGCGGCTTTTTCGTTGAACACCTTCAGCAGTTACATCAGCGACCCACAGCCGATCCTTATCGAATAGGACCCCTGCCGTAACTATCCCTTCCCTGCCAGCGTTGAAGGACCACTCTTCGCAAAAACAGCGCACACACAATGGCAAGGATGAGGCAGTTGAAGATCACCAAGCAGGTGACCAATAGGGATACTCCGTCCCTCGACAAATACCTGCAGGAGATCGGGAAAGTGAAGTTGATCACCGCTCAAGAAGAGGTGGAGCTTGCACGCAAGATCAAGCAGGGCGATCATGACGCATTGGAACAATTGGCGAAAGCCAACCTCCGATTCGTCGTATCCGTAGCGAAGCAATACCAAGGGCAAGGATTGAGCTTGCCTGATCTCATCAGCGAGGGCAATTTGGGATTGATCAAGGCCGCAGGTCGCTTCGACGAAACGCGCGGTTTCAAATTCATCAGCTACGCGGTTTGGTGGATCCGGCAACAGATCCTCCAGAGCTTGGCCGAGCAAGCCCGCATTGTGCGACTGCCCCTGAACAAGATCGGTTCCATCAACAAGATCAACAAGGCGTTTGCCAAGTTGGAACAGGAGCATGAACGACCACCGACCGCAAATGAACTGGCCGAACTATTGGAAATGACCCTGGAAGAGGTCAAGGTGAGCCTGAACAATACCGGAAGGCACCTGAGCATGGATGCACCGTTGCGCGATGGCGATGACAGTGGCAACATGTTGGACCTGCTCTCCAACGGCGATATTCCAAGTCCCCTCGAAAGCCTGATGACCGATAGCCTGCGTGCTGAGATCGAACGATCATTGAATGCACTGGCCGGACGTGAGGCCGATGTGATCCGTCTTTACTTCGGGTTGAACGGCAACCAACCTCACACCTTGGAAGAGGTGGGACAAAAATTCGACCTTACTCGGGAGCGCGTTCGCCAGATCAAGGAAAAGGCCATTCGACGCATGAAGTCCACAAGCCGCAGCACGGTCTTGAAAGCATACTTGGGTTAGACTACAGTTGAACCTTCAACCTTTCCGCGCAGGGTCCTTTGCTTTCCGGCAATGACCCTGCGCTTCTTTTTTTTTGGGGGGAGTCTATTTCCGGATGGATCTTGCTCAAGCGCAACTGCAACGAACAATTACTTTCGCCCCATGGCCCACATCCTCGCCCCTTCCCTATTGTCTGCGGACTTCACAGATCTCCGTAGCGCAGTAAAACTGGTGGATGAAAGTCCTGCGCAATGGCTGCACTTGGATGTGATGGATGGCGTCTTCGTTCCTAACATCAGCTATGGCCCTTCGCTTATCAAAGCGATCCGCCCGTTGACCAAGAAAGTGTTCGATACACACTTGATGATCGTGGACCCTGACCGCTATATCTCTGTGTTCAAAGATGCCGGCTCCGATGTGCTCACTGTGCATTTGGAAGCTTGCACCCATTTGCATAGAACGGTCCAAGCGATCAAGGCCGCCGGAATGAAAGCAGGGGTTTCTCTCAACCCGCATACTTCAGTGAACGGGTTGGAGGACATCATCGCCGACCTCGACCTTGTATTGGTCATGAGCGTGAACCCTGGATTCGGTGGCCAGAAGTTCATTGCCAATACGTATTCCAAGTTGAACAGACTACGCGACCTGCGAGCACAGAAGGGGTCCCATGCATTGCTCGAGGTGGATGGTGGAGTGGGAATGGACAACCGGGATGAACTGTTGAAGAACGGTGCAGATGTGCTTGTTGCCGGGAACAGTGTGTTCGGTGCAAATGACCCGGTGTCTGCGATCAAAGCACTTATGGCTGCTTGAAGGGATCATTCGCCTTCTTATCGGAATGACTTGAAGAGAACAACGGTCATGGTTGAAAACCCAACCATTCGCCCTATGATGGGTCGTTGCAGAACGGTAATTTCGCGGCATGACACGAACCATACTTCTCGGAGGCCTGCTGTTCACCGCTGCGGTCTTGAATGCCCAGTCCCAACAACACCGGACCTGCAGTGCACAGAAGCACACGCAACAGTACTTGCAGTCGCAAGGCTTGTCCACCAACCTTCTTGATGCATTACCCCGGGTTGATCTTGTCCAGCGCGGTGGCACGTACACCGTTCCCGTTGTGGTCCATGTTGTCTACAATACCACCCCCGAAAACGTTTCCACTGGAACCATCCAAGCGATCATCGACGAATTGAACGCGGACTATTCCGCGAGCAATACGGACATCGGAAGTGTGCGTTCCCAATTTACAAGCAGCATTGGGAATGTCGGTTTCAACTTCTGCCTTGCCCAAGTGGACCCGAACGGAGCTGCCACCACAGGGATCACGCGAACACAAACGACACAAACGTGGTTCGATCCTGACACGGAGACAAACGATATGAAATCGGCTCCCGATGGCCGTGCTCCATGGGACACGGATCGTTATTTGAACATCTGGATATGCGACATCGCAAGTGGTGCCACAGGTGGCTTCATTACCGTGGGCTATGCGTACTTGCCAGTTGGTGGCGTGGTGGGAAGCAACATTGATGGATTGGTGATCGACTACGACTACGGAACGGAACCTGGCGACCGCACGGCCACGCATGAGATCGGGCACTACTTCGGCCTCCAGCACACCTTCGATGATGACGGTGGTTGCGTTAACGCGGATGGCTTCGCCGATACACCAACCACGGACAGCCCAACTTATTCCTGCTCGAACACGAACCTAATGAAGTGCGGGACATTAACGCAGTATGAGAATTTCATGGACTACGCGAGCTGCACACGCATGTTCACCAATCAACAGTCCAGCTATATGGCCGGTGTCCTTACCGGGGTACGTAGCCAATTGCTGAACACCAATGCGTGCCAATCCACCCCGACCGGTTACTGCATACCCACATCAACCTCCGGGACCACCCAAGATGATTTCATTGATGGCGTGCAATTGGGTACGATCAATAACGTGAACAGTGGCAGCAATACCGGGCCGAGCTATACCGACTATACTGCTACTCTTTCAGCCTCATTGGTACGCGGCAGTAATCAAACCATAACCATCACTGCAGGAGATTACCAACCTGACAACTACGCTGCATGGATCGACTATGATGGTGATGAGACCTTTGAGGCTTCAGAGAAACTCGGTGAATTCGCAACCACCGCGATCGGTCAAGTGCAGGCGATAAACTTCGTGGTACCCGCCGGGGCTGCATTGGGCAACACCGTCCTGAGGGTAAGAGGTGTCTATCATAACACTGGAGAACCAACGCCGACGGACCCCTGCTTCAACTATGCTTTTGGTGAAACGGAAGATTACAGGATCACGATCACCACGCCCGTAACTGGTCCCTGTATCCCCACATCGGCGAATGGCACAGCGGATGACGACTTCATCGACGGGGTGCAATTGGTTACGATCAACAATGTGAACAGCGGCAGCAATACCGGACCGACGTATACCAACTACACTTCTTCCTTCAGCACTTCGTTGGCCCGGGGTAGCAACCAAACCATCTTTATTACATCAGGCGACTTTCAGCCCGACAATTATGCAGCGTGGATCGATTACGATCAGGACGACAGTTTCGAGGCTTCCGAGAAACTGGGCGAATTTGCTACTACAACTGTCGGTGAAACACAGGCGATCAACTTCCTAGTTCCTGCAGGTGCTACTTTGGGCACAACGACTTTGCGTGTCCGTGGTGTGTACCACGGGACCGGGGAACCAACACCGACCGATCCTTGTTTCAACTACGCATATGGCGAGACCGAGGATTACGGGATCACCATCACTACTCCCATCGCAGGCCCTTGCATTCCAACATCCCTTACAGGCCCTGCGGATGGTGATTATATCAACGGCGTGGAACTCGCAGCGATCAACAACAGCAATACAGGAGGTACCGATGGGCCGACCTACAACAATTATGTAGCCACGCAATTCACCCCGATCGGGGTCGGCACCGACCAGACCTTGTTCATTGAAGGAGGTTCATACGAGGCGGACAACTATGCAGCTTGGATAGATTACGATCAAGATGATGTTTTTGAGGCTTCCGAGAAGCTCGGCGAGGTGGCTACAACAGCGGCCGGCCAGGTCGTTTCCATGGCGTTCAATGTGCCGGTCAATGCCGTCCTTGGTTCTACTCGGATGAGAGTCCGGGGCGTTTTCCATCTAGGAACCGAACCATCCCCTACCGATCCATGCTTCAACTATGTGTACGGGGAAACTGAAGACTATGGCATCATCATCGACACCAGCACTGACCTTGAAGAACTCGTTCCGACCGAGGTGATGTTGTATCCCAATCCGACCTCCGGGAAATTGACTCTGATCCTGCCCGCAAGTACACGTTCGTCCATTTCCATCCTCGATCTTCAAGGGCGACTCGCCCATAGCGTGCAAGGGAATGCTGAAATGGTCTCCATGGACCTCTCGGCACTTGCCGAAGGGGTATATCTCTTGCAGATCCAACAAGGCCCGTCCATCCACACCCAACGTGTGGAAGTGCTACGTCAAGGGCGTTGAACGATCCTGCCATAACAGGACCGGACACCTCGACTTGGTGTCCGGTCCTTGTCATTTGTTGATCCATCGGCCTCGGTCACAAATTTGCCGAATACGAGGAGTTCGCTGGAACCTTGATCGTCCCTCTCCGTAAGAACGGGTTCAAAGTGCCATTTTCATGTACGTGCGTGCATTCATCCTTATACCGGTCCTCGCACTTTCCTCGCTTTCCCAAGCACAGTCGACCGGACTTGGCCTAAAAGGCGGAGTAGTACTAAGCAGTACGAAGGTCCTGGGTCAACGCCCCGCCCCACTGGTCGGTGGCACCATGGGGCTCTATTTCCCATGGGGCATTGGACCTCGGGTCGAACTGCAACCGGAACTATTGGCGACCATGATGGGAGCGGAGTTCCGTGGAAATGAAGGTGCGCAAAGGACATTGCGCTCGGTGTACGTCCAACTGCCCGTTACCGTCAAGGTCTACCTATCCAACGCCTTCCATTTCTCCGGCGGGTACCAGTTCGGGTGGCTACTTCATGCGGGGGAACGCCTTGGGGATGACCAGAGCAACGTGACCGATCAATACAGATCCATGGATATGGGTTTCGTTGGCGGGATCGGACTGGATCTGCGCTCCGGAGTGGACCTTGGTTTGCGCGCATATGGCGGCATGACCCGCGCCTTGCGGAATGATGAAACCCTATTCCTGAAGAATCGTTCCGCGCAGTTCACCATAGGATATCGGTTCGTCCAATTCAAGCGCAAGAAGTCGTTCTATCGTAGGCGCTGATCACTCCCGCCACCCCGCTATCTTTGGCACCCATGGAAGGCAGGCGCACGATCGCCATTTTGGGTGGAGGCCAACTGGGCCGGATGTTCTTGGAAAATGCCTTGCGCTATAACGTACATGTGATCGTCCTCGACCCGGACCCGAATGCGCCGTGTGCCCAACTTGCGGATCAATTCGCAGTAGGCGACCTCAATGATCGGGATACTGTATTGCATTTCGCTAAGGATGCTGACGTGGTGGGTATCGAGATCGAACATGTTTCCGTGGAAGCATTGCTCGAACTGAAGCACCAAGGGAAGCAGGTAATACCTGACCCCGACGTGTTGCACACCATCAAGGACAAGGGGCTCCAAAAGGAATTCTACTTAAAGCATCGCATTCCCACCGCACCCTTTGCATTGGTCAGCGCTCCATCAGAAATAAATGAACAACATGCCCACTTGCTCCCTGCTTTCCTGAAGACCCGAAGCGGCGGCTATGATGGAAAAGGTGTAATGCCACTGAACAGGTTGAAGGACATTGATCAGGCCTTCGCTTGCGCTTGCGTGATCGAACAGCGCGTGGAGATCGAACTGGAGCTCGCGGTTCTGGTGGTGCGTGATGCATCTGGCGTGCAAGTGGTCTACGATCCAGTTGAAATGGTGTTCGATCCGCAGTACAACCTCGTGGACCACTTGCGTGCGCCAGCACGGATCCCTCCCGCTTTAGCACAAAAAGCTCAAGACCTCGCAAGTAAAGTTGCCATGGCGTTCAATGCTTCTGGGATCTATGCGGTTGAACTATTTCTGGACCGCAAGGGCGAACTGTTGGTGAACGAAACCGCTCCTCGTGCGCACAACAGTGGACACCACACCATTGAGGCGTGCGGCAGTTCCCAGTTCGATCAGTTGTTGCGCCTTTACATGGGCTGGCCCTTGGGTGATCCCATGTTGCGATCACCAGCGGCGATGATCAATCTCGTGGGATCCGGTGGTGACGGTGTTCCAACGGTGCCGGGAATGACCGAATTGCTTGCTAAAAAGAACACCTTCGTTCACCTCTACGGCAAGGCGCGTACAAGGAATGGACGGAAGATGGGACACATTACCGTGACCGCGACTGACCCACTAGATCTTGATGCTTTGATCAGCAACACACGAAAACACTGTAACGTGATACCAAGCACTGCACCACATGAGTGAAAAGAACCAACCCTTGGTAAGCATTATCATGGGCAGCCGGAGTGATCTCGAGATCATGCGTGAGGCCGCCGATACCCTGAAGGAGTTCGGTATCGCTCATGAATTAACGGTGATCAGTGCACACCGGACACCGGACCGGATGTTCACGTTCGCGAAGGGCGCTACGGACCGGGGCCTGAAAGTGATCGTGGCCGGTGCCGGTGGGGCGGCGCATTTGCCCGGCATGGTGGCTTCACTTACAACTTTACCAGTGATCGGTGTGCCGATCAAGAGCCGCAATTCCATCGATGGGTGGGACTCACTGCTCTCCATTGTACAAATGCCCGCAGGTGTGCCGGTGGCCACGGTGGCGGTGAACGGTGCACGCAACGCCGGTCTCCTAGCTGTGCAGATCCTGGCCACGGCAGATAAGATCCTCGCTGAAAAACTGAAAGCCTTCAAAGCCGACCAGGACGCAAAAGTACGCGACGGCATCAACGCCCTGAAGCAGCAGTTCCCGAACGGCTTCGACAAGTAGTTGAACGGAACACTGAGCGCTGATCGAACGATCAACTACTCGACCACCAAGGGGAAAAGCACTTCAATGTCCGTTTCCCCGAAGGCATTGGTGATATCGCCACTGGACACATCAGGTGCATCCTTTATCGCTTCGTGCCTTAGGGTCACAAGCAACGTGCCTGTTCCGGGCGCGCCGGTGGATGCAACATTGCTCAACCCAATGGGTAGGCCATTGGCATCCGCATCAGCGTACACAACGAAGAAAGGGACTCCTGTCCGTTGGAAGAAGAACTGATGGTCCGTGCCTTCGTTGCTGATCTCTTGTGTGATCGACCCGCTTGCGTTCGCCAAGGCGAGCGAAAGCAATAGGGTTGTGTCGGAAGGCAGAGTGTCCGCAGTGATCACAGGGTCGGCACCACCTTCTCCATCCTGATCGTTGAATTGGAACCGGTATTGTACGGTTGCATCCGATGGGTCCGTGAACGTGAGCGTGAGGTTCGTGATGACTTCTTCTTCATTGGTGACCGGCCCAATAGGCGCGATGGGGTCGTCCTTCTTTTTACAGGCCGAATGAACGAGGGTCATTCCGAGAACGATCAGGAGGTATTTCATTTTCATTTGTCGTGCTTTCTTAAGTTTATCAGTCCTTGTTGTTCTTGCCGAAGCTGAAACGTAACCAGATCGCAAGGTCCATACCCCGAGCATCGGCGTAATAACGGAACCGATCCATGTAATCGCGGTAGGCTGTGTTGAAAAGGTTGTATCCGTTCACCCCGAAACGGAGTTCGTGCTTTCCCATGGACTTTGAAGCGCTGGCTTGAAAGCCCACGAGGTGGTACGATCCGGGCGGAGCTGTGTAGTCCAAGTCTGCCGGAACGCGGAGCTGTTGTGCGACGTAGGTACTGATCAACCCGAACTCCAAGGCACTCCATTTACCCGCACGTTCCTTCGACCAGACCAAACTGTTCTCCGTGCGGTCACTAGGCATCTGGAACAGCCATTCATTCCGTACCAGATCGCGGCCACGCACAATGCTGGTTCGCGAGCGCAAGCTCCAGCGAGGTGTGAAGGCATATTGCAACGAGGCGTCCATTCCGTAAAGGTTCGCGTTGGTCGCGACATAATTGAATACCGGAAATGCGCCACGAATGGTTAGTGCTGTACCATTGGGGCGTAAATAAATGTAGTTGTTGATCCGGTCAACGTACAGGGTGACATCCGTGCGCAGTTTACCGCCGAACCAACGCGCTTCTACATCCAAGGTCGCTTTGGTGGACCGTTCACTGCCCAAAAGGCGATCGCCGTTCTCGATCGCTGCGGCCCCATGGTGCAAACCTTCACTGTACAATTCACTTACATGCGGTGGCCTGAATGCACTTGAAAAATTCGCACGCAACCGAACACTATCCTTAACGGTCCAATTCGCACCTGCGGAAAATGCATGGTTCACATACTGGTGATGTGGCCTTTCGTACAAACCTTCCTGCGTATACCTCGCCACCTCGATGAAGGTCCCTTCCAACCGGGCTCCCGCTTCCAATTCCAACTTTTCCGATAGCGGAAAATGCTCGACAACGAATACCCCCCCGCTCCTCTTCTCGTAGTTCGGGAGAAGTGGACGGATCCCCGTGCCCGGTTGGTTGATGTTCCGCTGGAAGAGTCCGCTACCTCCGATCTTACCATGCACTTTCCGCCCCAACCAATGGTTGAACACTAGTTCACCGGTATGTGAGGTAAGGGAGAGGTCCAATGCCGGTACCCCGCTTCTGTTCCCCCTCCGAATGTCGTACTCTGCGCGCGCATCGGTTTGGAAACCGTAGGTGAGCACTATTCTGCCCCGGTCGCTAACGGCATAACCCAGTTCGGTTTTGGCCAAGTGGTGCTGTACTCGTTGTCTTGGTGAAGAAATGGTGTAGGTGAAGTCATCTATATACCACGGCGTTCCGGTCGTTATCGAGCTCTCCAGATCGGTGAGGTTGCCGATGTGCGAAGCGCGAAGTATCCCAAGTTCACGAGCGAACCAACTGTAGTAACCGCTAACATTGAAACGCATGTTCCGATATCCGATCCCGCCTGAAAAGCCCTGTTCATTCATGCCAGTATTACTCAATACGTAGTAAGGTGATCGGGAATCACCGAGCAACTTGCCACTGCCCTGCACGCGCCAACCGACACCCCGAACTCCTTTCATTCCACCCTGCAACATGGCGTTGCCACCACCACCCGCCCCGTTCAGTTGGCCGCCTGCGCGCAGTTCACCGCTCATTCCAGCCGACCGCGGAAGGGCGATCGGTTCGGTAACGATCACCCCACCGATGGCATCACTGCCGTATTGCACGCTTGCAGCCCCCTTTACTACGGTAATACGATCACTGCTGAAGGGATCCAAGTTGGGTGCGTGCTCCGTACCCCATTGTTGATCTTCTTGACGGATCCCTTGGTTCAAGGTCAATATCCTGTTGCCGCTCAACCCATGGATCACCGGCTTGCCAATGGTCGGGCCCGTGGAAAGCACATTGACACCAGGGAGCCGACCGAGCATTTCCGCCATGTTCCTACCACCATTCTTCTCCATATCGGCCTTGTCCAATACGTTACGTGCTTGGCCCACGTTCTCATCAGGCCGGTTGCGCGCCACCTCGAATTCCTTCAACTCGTGGGCGTGGTGTTCCAACTTGAATTGGACCACTTCGTGCTTGGTCAAGTTGAGCATCCGTTCAACAGGTTCGCAACCCAAATGCATGGCCCGGACCAACAGCCGCCCACTACAAAGCCCATCGATCCTGAAGTGCCCCTTCTCATCAGCGACGGTTCCACGCGACAATTCCGGCAAGTAGATCTCCGCAAAGGAGAGTCCATCCTTGTCGTGCTCATCGATCACCGAGCCGCTCAGTGTAAGATCACAACCCGCCTGTGTTCTTTGCGCAAACGAGCTGAAGGAGATGAAATAGAAGAAGGTCACAGCACAAAGCCGAAGTATCAGCATCCGAACGGACTGAAAAAGGAGAACCCTGAAATTGAAGAAAGTAGGCACGGCACTTTAAGGCCAAGCCAGCCCAAAACGACCCAGTTGGGGTCAGCCCAAAGGAGGTGGCCCCCTTCCGCTCAACGCTTCCAAGTCGACCAATGGAAAGCTGTGCGCTATGATCGACGGCTCCAAGTGAATTGAAAGCAATGGACCGCTGAACACCGCTTCAACATGAGGCCCTAAGACCGAGGCTGCCATTTGGCAGATCGAGCAAGACCCATGGACTGAACCGGTTTCCGAAGAATGCCCTAGCTCGGTATCATGATCGTCCGCACAATGGTGCAAGAGGTCGCGTGGAACAAGCAATGTTGCAAAAAGCAACAATAGCCACCATGCACCGATCACGATCCCTTCCCGTTTGATCACGTACCAAAGTTACGGTTACCCGGATGAACCCGATCAATGGTTTTGAACGAAGAGCGATCGGTAAGAACGGTAACTGTTCGGTTTCGGAAAGTCCAATAGTCCTACTTTTACGCCAAATCCGAACCACATGGTCCTTGCACGTTACGCTTCCGTTGCCGCGCTTATTCTGATCACTTCAATGGCACACGCCCAGTGGGAACATCTAAATGTGGGTGCCCCTCCTGTGGCTGTATCCGGCAGCCAGAGCATCACCACCTTCAATGGGGCCATATACGTGGCCACATACCCTACCGGTGTGCGTAAAAGCACGGATGATGGTGCTACATGGACCATTGTGAACAACGGACTGCCCGTTACCAATGGGAGTGTGAACGCTCGCTCCGTGGGACACAGTGCCACTGCATTGTTGTGCGGAACGCAGTCAGGCGTGTACAGGTCCTTGAATGATGGTGCCAGTTGGGAACCTGCAAATGGCCCGGTCGGCGCTAGCTTGCCCGTTAACGATGATCTTTATGCGAACAAGATCTACACCTTCGGGAATACCACTTTTGTAGTGTACACTGGAATGGTGCAGAACAGCTTGAACATGGGTGGTGGCATCTTCAGGACCATCAATGACGGGACTTCCTGGCTCGCTGGATACAGTGGGCTCAGTGCGAACATGACCGTATATAATTTGGCGTTGGATGGCACCACCTTGTATGCCTCCACCAGCACATCTCTAATGCAATCCACAGACTTCGGACAGAGCTGGAACCAAGCCGGAACTGCCAATTTCGCTGTATTTGCTGTCCAATCCGTGAATGACAGGATCGTCGCCATCACGTCTCTTGGGGCCCGCTGGTCAACGAATGGCGGCGCAACATGGACACCTAGCGTAAACTACCCTGTGGCAGCGCCGGTTGCCGGTGCTGATCTGATCGCGTTCGATGGCAAGTTCTACGCCACCACCAAGTCGGGCACCTTGGGTATTTACCGGACACTGAATGGTGGGATCAATTGGGAGCCTTACAACGACGGGATCGTTGACCAAGCAGATCTGTTTTCCCAGGAGGAATTCCACGCCAACGGGAACATGCTTTACATCGCTTGTTTGTTCGATTCATATTCCCTTGAAGGCTCATTCATCGGAACGGATGAATTGAAGGCCGCTGACCTTCCCGTACCCTATCCAACTGCATTCGGCACCCACTTCACCGTTGATCTGTCCGCCCAGCAAGCAGGTGCAACCGTGCTTTTGTTGGATGCCAGTGGCAGGGAGGTGCTGCGTCACGGAAATGTACCCGCCTCACCGTTGCGGATCGAACGCGGCAGTTTGGGTGCTGGTGTGTACCAGTGCGTGTTCCTCGACCCGAGTTCCGGTGCTATGCGCAGCTTAGGTCGTGTTATCGCGGAATGAGTTCTGAGGTGATCCGCCACATCGGCGTATTCACTTCGGGAGGTGACAGTCCCGGCATGAATGCTGCGATCAGGGCCGTGGTCCGGGCGGCAGCGTTGCAAGGGATCCAAGTAAGTGGAATAATTGGTGGTTACGATGGCTTGTTGACCGGCCGCGTCCGAACCCTCGGGCCACGCGACGTGAGCAACATCGTACAACGTGGTGGCACGATCCTTCGATCGGCTCGCTCTGAAGAGTTCAGGACCATTGAAGGCAGAGTGAAAGCAGCCGCTGCCATTCGTGAACTTGGTATGGATGCGCTAGTTGCCATTGGGGGCGACGGAACCTTCACTGGTGCCAACCTTCTTTTCAAGGAGCATGGGGTCCGCACGATCGGCCTTCCCGGTACGATCGACAATGACCTCGCCGGAACAGACTACAGCATTGGTTATGATACGGCGATCAACACGGCCGTTGAAGCCATCGATCGGATACGTGATACAGCTTCCTCCCACGACCGCTTGTTCTTTGTGGAAGTCATGGGCCGTGATACGGGATTTATCGCGTTGGCTTGCGCTGTTGCCGCGGGTGCCGAATTCGTGCTGGTACCTGAACGACCGGAGCACATTGATGAACTCGTTGAAGCGCTGAGTAAAGGATCTGGGACGAAATCATCCAGCATTGTGGTAGTTGCCGAAGGAGAAGAAGAAGGCGGTGCGTACGACGTTTCACGAAAAGTGAAGGAACGTATACCCAATGCCGATATCCGGGTGTCTGTGATCGGCCATATCCAACGTGGTGGATCTCCCAGCGTGCAGGACAGGTTGTTGGCGAGTAGATTGGGAGTTGCGGCTGTGGATGCCTTGATCGCTGGGGAGCACGATAAGATGATCGGTGTGGTCAATGGTCAAATAACCCTCACCCCTTTCACACAATCCATCGGGAAGGTAAAGTCCTTGAATACAGACCTGTTCCGCGTGTTGGCAATTCTGGCGACCTGACGACGTCAGGGTGACCACCTACGATCCGACTATGGATCGGCACCATTCTTTTGGGGTGATGCACGCCGGAGCACGGGGCAATAAATGAAAAGGGCCCCCTGTTGCCAGAGAGCCCTTTTTCCAACTTCGGCCCGTTATTGGCGAACGAGCCTCGTCTGTGCCAGCGGGCTGCCTTCCGCATCCAGCACAAGCACCGTGTAGACCCCCATCGCAAGTTCGCGGAGATCCATTTGTTTCCGAACTGGGGCCTCAAAGACCAAGGCACCCACTGCATTGTAGAACTTGAGCATTCGTGCTCCAGCGACCGTGCATACCATGTTCACATTGCCATTGGTCGGGTTGGGGAAGAAACCGAAATTGGAACCATCGGTCAACTCGGCGATCCCAACTCGTACATCACACGCATCACCGATACCGTTCCCGTCCTCATCGGCTTGGGACGGGTTGTAGACCCACACACAATTGTCACAGGCATCACCGATGTTGTCCTCATCATAATCCGTTTGCTGCGGATTCCAGACCCCGCTGCAATTATCCTCGCACGGGATAAGGTCATCGAAGTCCACATCTGCATTAGGTACGATCCCTGTTGATCCACCAGCGCATGTTCCACAGTCATCCAGGAAGGCACTACCACCTGCAACACCCGCGCAATCCGCCGGGGGTGGCAACGCAGATCCTGAGCAATTGCAGTTCGTGGACCATACATCGCCTACCGTAGTGGCATCATCATCATCACAGGGGGTTCCTGGAAGTGCTGGACCACCTGCTGTGCCCGTGCAGTCGATCAACTGACCAACACACTGGCAGTTCGCGCTCCACTGGTCATTGCCCGTGGCCGAGTTCTCGTCATTGCACTGCGTGCCTGGTAGGGCCGGACCATTCGCAACGCCTGCGCAATCGAATACAACAGGTATCCCTACGCAATTGCAGTTGCTGTTCCATACATCGCCCGTGGTGTTCGCATTGTTGTCGTTGCATGGCGTGCCGATCAATGCTGGACCACCAGCTGTGCCCGTGCAGTCGATCAACTGACCAACACATTGGCAGCTCGCGTTCCACTGGTCGTTGCCCGTGGCCGAGTTCTCGTCATTGCATGGCGTTCCAGGTAGCGCCGGACCATTCGCAACACCTACGCAATCGAGAACAACAGGTATTCCAACGCAATTGCAGTTGCTGTTCCATACATCGCCCGTGGTGTTCGCATTGTTGTCGTTGCATGGCGTGCCGATCAATGCTGGACCACCAGCTGTGCCCGTGCAATCGATCAACTGACCAACACATTGGCAGTTCGCGTTCCACTGGTCGTTGCCCGTGGCCGAGTTCTCGTCATTGCATGGCGTTCCAGGTAGGGCAGGTCCATTCGCAACACCTGCGCAATCGAATACAACAGGTATTCCAACGCAATTGCAGTTGCTGTTCCATACATCGCCCGTGGTGTTCGCATTGTTGTCGTTGCATGGCGTGCCGATCAATGCTGGACCACCAGCTGTGCCCGTGCAGTCGATCAGCTGACCAACACATTGGCAGCTCGCGTTCCACTGGTCGTTGCCCGTGGCCGAGTTCTCGTCATTGCATGGCGTTCCAGGTAGGGCCGGACCATTCGCAACACCTGCGCAATCGAATACAACAGGTATCCCTACGCAATTGCAGTTGTTGTTCCAAACATCACCCGTGGTGTTCGCATTGTTGTCGTTGCATGGTGTGCCGATCAATGCTGGACCACCAGCTGTGCCCGTGCAGTCGATCAACTGACCAACACATTGGCAGCTCGCGTTCCACTGGTCGTTGCCCGTGGCCGAGCTCTCGTCATTGCATGGCGTTCCAGGTAGGGCCGGACCATTCGCAACACCTACGCAATCGAGAACAACAGGTATTCCAACGCAATTGCAGTTGTTGCTCCAAACGTCGTTGGTCGTGTTCACGTCCCCATCATCGCATGGTGTTCCTGGCAAGGCCGCGCCATTCGGTACGCCCAAACAATCTTGAGGAACAGGAGTGCCAGCACAATTGCAGTTACTGCCCCACACATCGTTGATCGTGTTCGCATTGTTGTCGTTGCAAGGCGTGCCGATCAATGCTGGACCACCAGCTGTGCCCGTGCAATCGATCAACTGACCAACACATTGGCAGTTCGCGTTCCACTGGTCGTTGCCCGTGGCCGAGTTCTCGTCATTGCATGGCGTTCCAGGTAGCGCCGGACCATTCGCAACACCTGCGCAATCGAATACAACAGGTATCCCTACGCAATTGCAGTTGTTGCTCCAAACGTCGTTGGTCGTTTGTGTATCACCATCATCGCAAGATACACCGGGTATTGCAGTTCCGTTGGCAACGCCGAGGCAATCAAAGACAACTGGCGTTCCGGCGCAGGCGCATCCGTTGCTCCAAACATCGTTGATCGTGTTGGCGTTGCCGTCATTGCACGAAGTACCTGGTAGGGCCGTGCCATTGGGTACACCCAAACAATCTTGCGTAACAGGAGTGCCGGCACAATTGCAGTTGTTGCTCCATGTATCGTTGGTCGTATTGGGGTCACCATCGTTACAACTTGTTCCTGGCATCGCAGGACCATTCGGTACACTTAGGCAATCGTAAACAACCGGGATCCCCGCACAATTGCAGTTGTTGCTCCATACGTCATTGGTCGTATTAGGGTCGCCATCGTTACAGCCGGTTCCTGGCACGGCAGGACCATTCGGTACACTCAGGCAATCGTAAACCACTGGTATTCCGGTGCAGTTGCAATTGTTGCTCCATACGTCGTTGATCGTGTTCGCATTGCCATCATTGCACGAAGTACCTGGGGTGGCGGCTCCGTTGGCTACACCGAGGCAGTCAAAAACAACAGGTGTTCCGGTACAGTTGCAATTGTTGCTCCATACATCGTTGATCGTGTTCGCATTGCCATCATTGCACGAAGTACCTGGGGTGGCGGCTCCGTTGGCTACACCGAGGCAGTCAAAAACAACAGGTGTTCCGGTACAGTTGCAATTGTTGCTCCATACGTCGTTGATCGTGTTCGCATTGCCATCATTGCACGAAGTACCAGGGGTGGCGGCTCCGTTAGCTACACCGAGGCAGTCAAAAACAACAGGTGTTCCGGTACAGTTGCAGCTGTTGCTCCAAACGTCGTTGATCGTGTTCGAATTGCCATCATTGCAGGACGTACCAGGGGTGGCGGCTCCGTTAGCAACTCCGAGGCAGTCAAAAACAACAGGTGTTCCGGTACAGTTGCAATTGTTGCTCCAAACATCGTTGATCGTGTTCGAATTGCCATCGTTGCACGAAGTACCTGGAGTGGCGGCTCCGTTAGCTACACCGAGGCAGTCAAAAACAACAGGTGTTCCGGTACAGTTGCAGCTATTGCTCCAAACGTCGTTGATCGTGTTCGCGTTGCCATCATTGCAGGAAGTACCGGGGGTGGCAGTTCCGCCGGAAACACCCAAGCAATCCGGCTGTGCTCCCCCAGGAGCAGTGGCCATTGCACCAAGTGACAAATTGTAGTAACTACCACTGTAATTCGTCTCCAATTTCACGGCACGTACCATGTACTCACGCCCGGACTGATAAGGAATCGCGGGATCGGAATAGTTGGTCGTTGTGACGGGCGTCGTCGTTAGTCGGGTGACCGACCCGGATGTTTCGATCTGGTAAACATGGTAACCTAGCACGCTCTCGGTGGATGCCGTCCAACTGAAAGCTGGGTGCCCACCGGAATTGCTGATCACCAGCGCGGTAGGTGGGGCAACCATTTTCATGCGCAACGAGGGGTCACCCATCAAATTGATATGCGTGTGGCCAATGCTGGACTGCCACCCATCGTGCAGCGGAGCATACACGCTTGTGTTGTTCATGGAGACCATGGTGCTGTACCCGATGTTGTCACCCATGCCCATATGGTGGAAATACCACGTCGGAATTCCGGACCAACAGTTGGTCAAGGCATCGCCGCGTGCGATCAATGCACGCAGGTAGTTGTTCTTGTTGTCGAAATCATCATAGTAGCTGCCCAAGCCCATGTTGAAGACACCACCCACAGAGATGGTCGTGGCAAGTTCCGAGGTGATCGCGGCATTGTCCTGACCAATGAAAAGCCACAAATTGTTCTGGAAATCCAACAGACCACCTGAACTGCAATTCGTCCACAAGTAGCTCTGGTTATTTACCATGGACCCGAAAGACGCACCGTACGGAGCAAGTTCAGTTATATTACTATTCCCCACCAATGGTGCAAGGTTCCTCCAGCCACCCGCTGCGAGCGGGTCCGCTACCCATTGCAGGTTATCGAACTGGAGCCCACGGGCGGTAGGCGCCCATCCTTTCAGCTTGAAACTGTGTGCCTTGTTCAAGTAGTTCTTCATCAACTGCACTTCACTTGCAGAGAATGCGGGCATGTCATACATATCAACACGGCCAACTTGAAGTTCAATGGCACCAGGAAACTCGCTTTGATCGAATTTTCCATCACCCGGTACATTCCAATTCTCTTGACGGTTCGAAGAGGTATTGTTCACGCTGTTGTCCGTCCAGGAACCGTTCATTTCTGCATAGTAACCGTCCGTCGGCCTTGCACCAAAGAATTCCGCGTGCCCATCAGGCATCGTGTTGCCGCTGTATGGTACCGGAACGTGACCAACAATGTACACTGCCTTCACGTTGGTCGGATCGCTGTTGTAGTGGCCTTGGACAATGCCTCGGACACTCGACACAGAGGCATTACGCGCCACATCATTTCGCAATACGGCCCAACCATCGGCTCGAAGGTCTTGGGTCAATTGGCCCAATTCGGTGACCAACGAAGGAGCCAAGGTGTTGTCCACCAAGAGAACTAACTTACCTCGATAATCCGTCGGTGCAACTTGGACACCTGTGGCAACATACCCGGTGCCTGTCTTGCCTCCTGAGCTACGAACTACCTTGTATTCGTAATACGTACCCAAAGCAACGCTATTGTCCGTCCAGGTGGTCGCACTGGCCGAAGGGTTCGCGATCGAAGAGCCCCAGCTTGTGGCACTCTTCAACTTACGATAAACTGTAATGGAACTGGTACTGGAAAGCGCTGTCCAGGAAAGTGTAATGCTCGCTGGGGAGGCTTGTACGGTTGCGTTCAAGCGAACAGCAGCGCGTTCCGAACTGCTTTGGGACATGACCAAGGAGGCCACGATGCTCAAGAAAAGGGTGAGAAGACTGCGTGCCATATTGTTCCAAGTTGGAGAACGATCCGACCTACCATCTTGCTTTCCTTTGAGTTCCGGCGGCCAGGCAGTGCGCATCGGAACGAAAAACAAGAACGGATCGGTTGGTCCGTTTATCGAAATACTGCGTGCTAGGGTTACATGAGGACCGGGAGACGGATTTCTTCGAGTTGTACTAGGTCCTCACAATGACCGTTTCAAAAGCCTGAATATCAGACTGGAACTTGTCGCGATCAAAGCAATTTCCTTGTTCAAGGCCGCGAAAGTAGAGGACCACACCACGCCGTGCCAGTATTGTGGATAACCTTTCGAAATGCTCTATTGCTTGCCACTGACCCATTTTGAACGCCCAATGAACGATTGTAACCGACTAGATCATATGAAGTTGTGAACAATGTTGACGTCCAACTCCTCAAATATTTCGCCCAATGCCTATTTTTATCCTACGGATCAGCATTTTCCTGAGCCGAGGTCAAATGAGTTCGGAGCGCCTATGAACTTTCCGACGAATGGAACTTTTTGCCTGATGGATCCGTACCAGATCATCCTCCATTTGAGGGTTATGAACATTCACGATCACGCTACAGTATGGCCCGAAACACGGACCTTTGACTCTAACGCATGAAAGTAGCTGGACCAATTCGCTCCGTCAATGAATTCTTTGAGCACACCGCCTCGGTGCACGGTGAAAGGATCGCACTTCAATTTGGAACCGATGGCGTTTCGTATTCAGCGCTAAAGGAACAGGCTGAGCGCCTTGCCATTCTCATATCCCCAATGGTCTCAGGTGAAGACCGGACGGTAGGCATCTGCTTGGAGAGGTCCCCGGATCTGATAAAATCCGTTCTAGGCATTCTGAGGGCTGGTGCGGCTTATGTGCCCATCGACCCGACCTATCCTTCCGAACGAATTGCCCTGATGCTGGAGGATGCGGCCCCGCCAGTAGTGATCACCGATAGAGCTCACGCTCACCTTTTCGCTGGCTCCAAAGCGAAGGTCCTACTGATCGAAGAATTGGCACTCGACAATGCCGCAGCCTCTAACAAGATGGAGTTGCGCGAAACGGATCCGGATGATCTGTGCTACGTACTATTCACTTCAGGCAGCACCGGCAGGCCGAAGGGTGTGGCCATGCATCATGCTCCGCTGATCAACCTGATCAAATGGCAGCTGCGCACTTCCGTGTTGAACGAAGGCGCCAAGACCCTGCAATTCGCCCCCATCAGCTTCGACGTTTCGTTCCAAGAGCTCTTCACGACGTTCGCCCAAGGCGGGACCTTGGTCCTTATCACCGACGAAGATCGATTGAACAGCAGCCAACTCCTGCGGAAGATCATCGCCGAAGGGATCAACCGCATCATTGTGCCTTTCGTGGCACTCCAATACCTGGCCGAGGCCGTTCAGCGTACCGGCGAAGTGCCGACCTCCTTACGGGAAGTGTTCACCAGTGGCGAGCAGTTGAAGATCACCCCTGCCATCACCGAACTGTTCAACCAACTTCCCGGGTGCCGTTTCTGCAACCAGTATGGCCCCACAGAAGGCCATGTGGTCAGCGAACTTGAACTGAAAGGGGATCCCGCATCATGGCCCAGCCTTCCAACGATCGGTCAGGCCATCGACCATGTCAAATTGCTCATCCTGGACGATTCCATGCAGCCGGTCCAGAAAGAGGTGGAAGGCGAACTGTTCTTGGGTGGCGCTTGTGTGGCTGCTGGCTACATCAATCGAGAAGACCTTACAGCAGAGCGCTTCCTTGCTGACCCGTTCACCCTAGGAGGCCGCTTGTACCGCACTGGCGACCGCGCTGTGGAATTGCCCGACGGCAACATAGACTACAAAGGTCGAATGGATGGTCAAGTGAAGGTCCGCGGTTATCGTATTGAACTGGGCGAGGTGGAAGTGGCCTTGGAGAAGCATCCGCTGGTGCAACAAGCAGTAACGACCGTGCGTGAAGACACACCCGGCCTTAAGCGTTTGGTCGGGTACTTCGTAGCCACGGAACACGTTTCCACAAACGACCTGCGCAAGCACTTGGGCGCTTTGCTGCCCGATTACATGGTGCCCAGTGCGTTCGTGAAAGTGCCGGAACTACCGCGTACCCCAAGTGGTAAGATCGATCGCAAAGGGTTGCCAGCACCGGATATCAAAAGGCCGGACCTGGATATCCCCTACGCACGACCCACTTCCCAACTGGAAGAAGCCGTTGCTGCCGTTTGGGCCAGTCTGCTCGGCATTGACAAAGTGGGGATCGATGATAATTTCTTCGACCTCGGCGGAAATTCACTGCTCAGTATCCAATGCGTGGCCCAATTGGAATCACGCGGATTCGAACTCCCGATCGTGAAGCTCTACCAACACCCTACGATCCGTGCCTGCGCGGAATTCCTGACAGGAGGCAACAGCGGCATTTCGCCCGCCGAAATGGCCCGCACACGCCAGGCCGCCATCACCGAAAAACGTCGCAGCGAGATCGCCATCATCGGCATGAAAGGGCGATTCCCAGGTGCTGAGAACGTGGAAGAACTCTGGCAGAACCTGCTGGACAAAAAGAATGGTGTTTCCACCTGGACCAAGGACCAATTGGACCCGAGCATTCCCGATGCCGTTAAGAACGATCCGGACTACGTGCCCGCTCGCGGCGTGATCACCGATGCGGACAAGTTCGATGCTGGTTTCTTCGGGATCAATCCCCGGGTGGCCGCCTTGATGGACCCGCAGCAACGCGTGTTCATGGAAACCGCTTGGGGCGCGTTGGAAGATGCCGCTTACGACCCCGCTCAATTTGACGGGTTGATCGGCGTGTACGCCGGCATGGGCAACAACACCTACTTCACGAAGAACGTGATCGGCCATCCTGAACTGATCGAACAGGTGGGCGAATTCCAGGTAATGACCGGCAACGAGAAGGATTACATCGCCACGCGCCTGGCTTTCGAATTCGACTTGCGTGGCCCTGCTTTGAGCATCCACACGGCGTGCAGCACATCGCTGGTGGCGATCGCACAAGCGTTCAAGGCACTGCGCGATGGCGAGTGCGACATGGCGCTGGCGGGCGGCATCGCACTGACCGTGCCCTTCAACAGCGGCATCGTGTACAACGACGGCGGCATGTATAGCCCTGATGGCAGCACACGCACCTTCGATGCCAATGGAAAAGGGACCAGCTTCAGCGATGGGGTCGGCATCATCGTCCTGAAAAGATTGGACGATGCAATTCGCGACAATGACCACATCTACGCCACCGTAAAAGGAAGCGCGTTGAACAACGACGGCAGTGAAAAGGCAAGCTTCACCGCACCTAGCGTTCGCGGCCAAGCAGACGTGATCGCCATGGCACAGGCCGATGCAGGCGTGCAAGCCTCGGAGATCACCTACGTGGAAACGCACGGCACCGCCACCCCTTTGGGCGACCCCATTGAAGTGGAAGCACTCACGCTTGCATTCAAAGGAGTTGATGCTCCGAACAGTAGCGATCCGCATTGGTGTGCGATCGGTTCGGTCAAGAGCAACATCGGCCACCTCACGGCCGCTGCAGGTGCAGCAGGTGTGATCAAAACGGCCTTGGCGTTACAACGGGGTATGATCCCATCAAACTTCGGTTTTGAGAAGCCCAACCCGGCGATCGATCTGGAGAACAGCCCATTCCGTGTGGCCAATGAGAACATTAAATGGCCCCGTGGTTCCAAACCTCGCGTCGCTGGGATTTCTTCTTTCGGGGTCGGCGGCACCAACGCCCATGTGATCCTGGGTGAAGGACCACTCCCCGTACCTTCCAGCAATTCACGTGGTAAGCAGGTGTTCTTTTTGAGCGCCAAGACCAAAGTGAGCTTGGATGCCATGACCGAAAACCTGCGGACCTGGCTCGAAAAGAACCCTGATGCCTCTATGGCTGATGCTGCCTACACCCTGAAAGTAGGAAGGCGATCGTTCAAGCACAGAAGGGTGATCGTGGGGGGTACGCACCAGGAGGTGATCGATGCCATTGCGAACAAAGATGTTGCCGCGATATCCACACGTGAATTGCACGAAGCCGCGCCGGGCGTGGTGTTCATGTTCCCGGGGCAAGGTTCGCAGTACGTGAACATGGGGCGCGACCTGTACGAAAGTGAACCAAATTTCGCACAGCATTTCGATGAATGCATCGGCCTGTTCAATGCCGAATTGGGCGTTGATCTCAAGTCCATAGTCTTCCCCTCGAAAGGCAAGGAAGAGGAAGTTGCCGAACAGTTGAAGCAAACGGTGTACACGCAGGCATCGCTCTTCACCATGCATTACAGCTTGGCCAAATTGTGGATGCATTGGGGCATTGTACCCGAGGCCATGATGGGCCACAGCATCGGCGAGTTCGCAGCCGCTTGTTTGGCAGGTGTGTTCTCGCTCAAGGATGCGGTCACCCTCGTGGCGAACCGAGGCAAAATGATGCAGGCGTTGCCGAGCGGTTCCATGTTGAGCATTCGCGCAGCTGAAGCGGATATCGCCAAGCGCCTGCCGACAGGATGCAGCATCGCCGCCAACAACGGGCCGCAACTCAGCGTGGCCAGTGGACCGCACGAGGCGATCGCAAAACTGCAAGTCGAATTGGAGAAGGAGGACATCAATTGCAAATTGTTGATGACCAGCCACGCCTTCCACAGCCCCATGATGGACCCCATGGTGGTGCCTTACGAACGCATTGTGGACAACGTGGTGCTCAACGCGCCGCGCATCCCGATCATCAGTACGGTTACCGCTGATTGGTTGAAGGACGATGAGGCCATGTCCAGCGAATACTGGAGCGGACATCTGCGTGCTACGGTCCGTTTTGCACAAGCCGTGAAGTTCGGATGGGAACAAGGTGATCGCGTCATGCTCGAAGTGGGCCCACGTACTACCGCAACTACACTTGCTCGCCAGCAAAGTGCCGACGCTAAACGTCAAGTCGCCGTATCGTCCTTGGGTCCCGAAGCAGGGAATGGCGCTGAACTTGCTGCTCTGTTGAAAGCCGTCGGAGGGTTGTGGCAAAGTGGCGTGTTGATCGATCGCGATGCGTTCTACGAGCGTGAAGTGCGCCATCGCATTCCCATGCCGACCTATGCCTTCGAGCGGATCCGTCATTGGGTGGATCCCGTGGCCCTGGTGGCCGATGGTGGTCGTGCCATTGCATCAACCGCGAGCGAAGCGCCCGTTCCGGAAAGTGCGGATGCCAACCTTCCACCCAAGGAGCAATTGATCCAACGCATCAAGACGTTATTGGAGGAAAGTTCGGGCCTTGAATTGGCCGAAGTCAACAACGAAGAGACCTTCCTGGAAATGGGATTGGACTCGTTGTTCCTTACCCAAGTGGCGACATCGCTCAGCCGGAAATTCGGTGTGAAGATCTCCTTCCGCCAGCTGAACGAGCAACTACCGAACTTGGACAAATTGGCCGATCATTTGTTGCCGCATGTTCAAGAGGCATTAGCAGGGGCAGGTGGCAATGTGCAAGAGGCAGGACCAGTTAGCAAAGTGCAGGAGGCAGGATCACCTGACCCTAGCACCTCAGCCTATGAAGATGCGCCGGAGCTGAAGAAAGTATTCGGCGCGCAAGCACGGATCGTAAAGGAAAAGGTGGACGACTTCACCCCGGAACAACGTGCTTGGTTCAACGCCTTCGTGGATCGCTACGTGGCGAAGACCGCGAAGAGCAAAGCCTTCACGCAAGAGAACCGCAAGGAAATGGCGGATCCGCGCGTGGTCACCGGCTTCAAGCCACAGACCAAGGAACTCGTGTACCAAGTAGTGGTGGACCGCAGTGTAGGTTGCCATCTGTGGGACCTGGACGGAAACGAATACGTGGACATCCTCAGCGGTTTCGGTTCTTCCATGTTCGGCTATATGCCGGAATTCATCAAGAAGGAATGCCACAAACAGCTGGATGCAGGGATCGAGATAGGACCGATGCATCCGCTTGCGGCCGATGTTTCCAAACTGCTTTGCGAACTCACCGGTGGTGAACGTGCCGCCGTGTGCAACACCGGTAGCGAGGCCGTGCTGGGAGCCATGCGTATGGCAAGAACGGTGACCGGAAGGCATTTGATCATCGCATTCAGTGGTAGTTACCACGGTATCAATGACGAGGTGATCATCCGTGGCAGCAAGAGCAAGAAGAGCTATCCCGGCGCACCCGGCATCATGCCCGAAGCCGTGGAGAACATGTTGATCCTGGACTACGGAACACCGGAAAGTTTGGAGATCATCAAGCAACGTTGCCATGAAGCAGCCGCTGTGCTAGTGGAGCCGGTGCAGAGCCGACGCATGGAATTCCGGCCTGTGGATTTCTTGCGGGAAGTGCGTGCGATCACCGAAAAGCACGAGACCGCATTGATCTTCGATGAAGTGATCACCGGCTTCCGGATGCATCCGAATGGTGCCCAAGCCCTTTTCGGGATAACCGCGGATATTGGCACGTACGGCAAGGTCATCGGTGGCGGTTTGCCCATCGGTGCCATGATCGGCAAGAGCAAGTGGATGGACGCCTTGGACGGAGGCGATTGGCAATTCGGTGATGACAGCGTACCGCCAAGTGGCGTGACCTACTTCGCCGGAACGTTCGTTCGCCACCCATTGACCATGGCCGCCGCGAAAGCCGCATTGGTCCATATGAAGGAGAAAGGTCCAGCGTTGCAGGAACGACTCAACACCACGACGGAGGAAATGGTCGTCCGCGTGAACGGCCTCTTTGACAAGTACCAACTCCCCTACCGTTGGGTGAACTTCGGAAGTGCTTTCAAAACGAAGTACGACGAAAGTGTGAACTACACTGAATTGTTCTTTCTACTGATGCGTTACCACGGTGTGCATGTGCTCGACTTTCCGCACTTCATCACCACAGCGCATAGCGAAGCGGACATTGAATTCATCATCGCAACGGTGGAGAAGACCTGCGTTGAATTGCGTGCATCGGGCTTCATGCCGGAGCATACCTACCCGATCGAGATCGTGAACAGTTCATTGAACGGACACACGCGCAAATGGAGCGAACGGGTGATCAGCGCGATGGAACCTCCGGTGCCAGGCGCACGTATGGGGCGCACACCGAAAGGATTACCCGCCTGGTTCGTACCCGACCCCGATCGCAACGGTAAGTACCTACAGCTGGAAAACGAAGAACAATAGAATAGCCTCTCCCAAACGCTTGCCACCAAGCGCCTCGATATGGAAAAATTCATTCCTGAAAACCGCTTCACTCCGGTCGATTTCGATCCGTTCAACGGACCGACGATCGAACGGATCGTGCCCACCACCGAAGCACAACGCGAAGTGTTCATTGCCTCCAGCATGGGGGCCGATGCATCGTGCGCATACAACGAATCCGTTTCGTTGGAATTGACCGGTGTACTGGACAAGAACGCATTGGAACATGCTGTGGTCGCCTTGGTGCAACGCCATGAGGCCTTGCGCGGTTGCATCAGTGCAGATGGCCTGCATGTGATCATCCAGGACCGAAATGACATACGACCAGCGTTCATCGACCTGTCCGCCAAAACGATCGAAGGGCAACAGGAGGAGCTGAAGTCGCTCGCAAGAACCGATATGTCCACTCCCTTCGACCTGTTGAACGGCCCAGTGCTCAGACTGATGTTGGTCAAACTGACCGGGAACGATCACATGTTCCGGATAACCGGACACCACGTTCTGGTGGATGGTTGGAGCCTAGGTATCATCATGGCGGATATCAGTCGGTTGTACACCGCTTATGGAACGAACTCGGAACCCCAGCTACCTCGGGTCCATCGGTTCAGTGAATATGCGATCGCGCAAATGGACTTCGAAAAAAGTCTAGCGCACGGAGAAGTTGAGAAATACTGGCTGGACCTGTTCAAGAGGCCCCTACCAAGGGTGGAATTGCCAACGGACAGGCCACGACCTCGTTTGAAGTCTTTCGCCGGTGATCGCATTGACCTGGTCTTGGAACCCGCTCTTGTACAACGCCTGCGGGAAACGGCAACACGGAACGGGGCGAGTTTCGTGACCACGCTCCTCACCTGTTTCGAGCTGTTCATCCACAAATTGACCGGAGACCGCGACATGTGCGTTGGTATTCCAGCTGCAGGCCAGAGCGACTACGACATGAAGGACCTCGTGGGCCACTGCGTGAACCTGTTGGCGCTTCGATCCACGGTCGAAGAGGACGTGACCTTCAAGGACCACTTGAAGTCGCGCAGGACTGCCGTGCTCGACGCATTCGAAAACCAGAAGTACACGTTCGGAACGCTCGTACGTACCCTGAAGGTCAAACGGGAACCGGGCCACATACCCCTTGCACCGGTCGTCTTCAATGTCGATATGAACATGGACGATGGTGTGTCGTTCGCGGACCTGAAGCACCGGTTCATCAGTAATCCGAGACGGTACGAGCAATTCGAGTTGTTCATGAACGCCACTGGGAACGCGGATGAACTTGTTCTGGAATGGAGTTATAACACCGACTTGTTCGATCCCTCCACGATCAACGGGTGGATCGTCCAATTCACGAATTTATTGGACCGGATAACCGCCCAACCCGGTGCCACCATCGCCGAGCTTATCGGCGACGAGGAACTTGGCACCGAGCGCGTTCCCGTACCCGTGGAATGGCAAGGAACTGCTGTGGAGTACCCGGCCGATAAGAGCGTGAACATGCTGTTCGATGGGGTCGTGCAGCAATTCCCGAACAAGGTCGCACTGAACCACATCGACCAGGAGCTGACCTATGCGGAGCTCCATGAGCGGGTCGTTGCGCGCACGGCCCTGCTAAAGCAACGTGGTGTGAAGCCGGGTGATCTCGTGGGATTGTGTTGCGAACGTGACTTCGGTATGGTGGAAGCCCAACTGGCTATCCTTCGCGCCGGCGCTGCATTCGTTCCCTTGGACCACAATTACCCACTGGAGCGCCTGCGACTGCTGATGGACGATGTACGGCTCAAGGTGATTGTGACACAAGGCGACCTGAAGGACAAGTTGCCTGCGCACAGTGCCCATATCATCCTTCTCGACGGTGCTCCCCTCCCTTCGGTCAATGCGGAGGTTCACCCACCGCTCGACACTCCCGATGGAGCAGCGTACATCATGTATACGAGCGGTTCAACGGGAAAGCCGAAAGGAGTGGTGGTCCCGCACAAGGGCATCGTGCGGCTCGTGAAAGAGCAGAACTATGCACCTTTCGGACCGGATGCCGTGATCACCCAGCTTAGCAATGTCTCGTTCGATGCGAGCACCTTCGAGCTATGGGGCGCCTTGTTGAACGGCGGTCGGTTGGTACTTCAACCACAATCCAAACCGACCCTGCGCGAGGTGACCGATACCATCGAGCGATACGGCGTGAACATCATGTTCATCACGACCGGTCTCTTCAACGTGCTGGTGGACGAACACGTAGATCGTCTCAAAGGATTGAAGTGCATCCTGACAGGAGGTGAGGTGATGAGCCTCCCCCACATCAGGAAGGCCCTCGATGTGCTTGGCCCAGGTGTGCTCAACAACATGTACGGTCCTACCGAGAACACCACCTACAGTTCTTTCCACCCGATCAATAGCGAGTCGGACATCGGCCGCCAGGTCCCCATCGGCAAACCGATCAACAACACGTTCCTGTACATACTTGACGAGCAACTGGAACCTGTTCCGGTCGGGGCAAAGGGTGAACTGTATTGTGGTGGCGACGGTGTTGCGATGGGCTACTGGGAGCGCCCGGAACTCACCGCCGAACGCTTCCTGCCTGACCCGTTCCGTGGGGAAGGAACGCGCATGTACCGCAGCGGCGACCTCGTAAGGTGGTCCAACAAGGGCGCTATCGAATTCATCGGTAGGGCCGACGATCAAGTGAAGGTGCGTGGTTTCCGGATCGAATTGGGGGAGATCGAAAATGCCATCAGCACCTATCCTGGTGTAAAGGACAGGCTCGTTATGGCGCGGCGCGACCTGCCCGGTGATCAGCAACTGGTCGCCTACGTTGTACCTGGGATCGACCCGGAGACCAATGCCGAATTCCGGAGTGAATTCTTGGCAGGCCTCAAGAGCCATTTGGCCGCACAACTTCCAAGCTTCATGGTGCCCGCGTTCTTCGTTGCGCTCCGTGCACTCCCACTGAACCCGAACGGCAAGGTGGACAAGAAGCTCCTGCCCTTGCCTGAACTGCGGAACTTGAGCATGGTGACGAAACACGTGGCACCGCGGAACGCCATCGAAAAAGCACTGGCTGCGATCTGGGGCAAGGCTTTGGGGACAATGGACCTGAGCATCCACGATAACTTCTTCGAGGTTGGAGGCCATTCACTTCTGGGAATCCAGATCCTGACCCAAGTGGAACAGCAATTCGGCCAGGCCATCCCATTCAACCAGATGTTCCTTGCGCCCACCATCGCGCAGATGGCGGAACTGTTGACGTCGAACCGTCCGCAAGTACGATACGAACATCTGTTGCCGATCCAGCCCAACGGCTCGCGTATTCCGTTGTTCTGTATCCATGGCGACGAAGCGAACATGTTCCTACCGAAATACCTCGGATCCGATCAGCCCTTCTATGGTGTAAGCCATCAAGGGGATGATGGACTCCCCATTCCACATAGGACCGTGGAAAGCATCGCCGCCCGGTATATCGCGGAAATAAAGAAGGAACGACCGCACGGTCCTTACATCCTGTGCGGGTACTCCTTCGGCGGGATCGTCGCCTTCGAGATAGCAAGGCAGTTCGTCAACAACGGAGAGAGTGTTCCCATGGTGATCCTCTTGGACACATACGCCCCAGAGCCATACGCCGCGGTCATGCGGGCCGAACAGAAGTTCTATGGACCCCTGAAGAACCTGGTGATGCGAGGTTTGGTGAAATTCTACCATCTCCGGAATGAACCGCTTCCACCTTGGCTGCGCAATTTCAACGTGATCGACACCTACGACCGTGCTACCTATCAGTACGAGATGGTGCCCTACCCCGGCGATCTCACCATAATTAAGGCCGGAGGTTCCCCTGGTACTATGGACAAGGGGTGGAAGGATTATATCAAAGGCAACATACAACTGCGCCGCTGCCCCGGAACGCACTTTACAATGATCTCCGAGCCCCATGTGCAAGTGGTGGCCCAACAGATCGAACTGGCGATCCAGGAAGTGATGCAACGCGCCAAGTCCGTGGTGGCATAGGCTGGCTCCGGTTTGAATGTTGGATCTTTGTCCTGATGAAAGATGACGTGCTGACCGGCCGAAAACTGACGGTGTTCTGCGAAGGACCGTTCATCGGATCGCCGGAACGTGCAGCAATACCAACGGAACCCACCGATCACATCGCCGTGTGGACCGCCACGTTGGCCGACCTGCTCCCGAGAGCCGAAGCATACCACGCCACCTTGGATCCAACAGAAAAGGAACGCATGGCGCGGTTCCGGTTCGAGGTGGATCGTGAACGGTTCCTTTTAGGACACGGATGGCTTCGCGAAGTACTCGGAACCTATCTACTGTGCGCACCTGCAAGTCTGTCATTCAGCCGAGGCCGTTACGGCAAACCATTTCTGGAAGGGCATCCCCTTCGGTTCAACATCAGCGATACCAAGGATGCCGTGGCGATCGCCGTCTCTAAGGAGCGAGAGGTTGGAGTGGACATCGAAACCACTTCACGCAAAGTCCACCATGTGGAAGTAGGCCAACACTATTTCACCACGGAAGAGATCGCGGCCATTGATGAAGCGCCCGATGGTAAGCGCCGCTTTTTGGAGTTCTGGACCCGCAAGGAAGCCGTGCTAAAAGCCAGTGGTGTCGGCATCATGGATGATCTACATCTGCTGCGCGTGAATGCACCAGTGAACGAATTAAGGATCACCCACCCGGAATTCATCGCCATGGCCACCGACGAGTACCATGTGCGTACATGGAGCGTGGGAGATGAACACTTGATCAGCTTGGCAGTGGAGCATGCGGTTGGGGAAGTGCGGATGTTCGGGGTGTAGGTAGAACCAAGGCACAAGACACAAGGATCAAGTCACAAGAACCAAGACCCAGGATCATTCCTCCCCTCCTTCTTCGCCATAGAACATCGGGTGGAAGTTGAGCAAGTACAAGCGCTTTCCGGCGCGGGTGATGGCAGTGTAGAACCAGCGGACGTATTCGGCATCCATCATTTCGGCGGTGATGTAGCCTTGGTCCACGAAGACCGTGTTCCATTGTCCGCCTTGGGCTTTGTGGGCGGTTACAGCGTAGGCGTATTTGATCTGTAAGGCTTGGGCGTATGGTCCTCGCGCAAAAGGCGGTAGCGTTCGGCTTTGGTGGGCGCGGTGTAGCTGTTGAACAAGGCTTGGCGCAACAGTTTGATCTGCCCACCGGGCATGGCGGGACTTTCCGTGGCGAGTACATCCAGCATCACCTTCACTTCCAATTCGCGCTCTTCCAAGCCCGTCCACCAACCGGCGGTGATGTCCGCGAACCGCAGTCCGTGCTTCTCTTCGGTGCCGTGAACCCGTTTCACAACGATGGGTTCCCCGTTGGCGATCAGTTCCGGTTTGCCGTTCTTGCCAGCCCAGAAGTAGTTGTTCTTGACCACCATCAACCGGTCGCCGGAGCAGAGCTCTTCCTCGTACCCATGGATGCGGGTGCGCACCTGCATGCTGTACTGGTACGCACGCTTGTTGCTACGGCAGATCACGCACACTTCATCATCGCCGTCCTGTGCGTAGGCTGTCTCCAACGCATCTTGAAGATCGTGGCCCGTTAGGCGGATCACATCCGGAAAGCCCATGGTGAATAGTGGCATGGGTTCCTTTTCACCCAAGATCCCACGCAAAGCGGTGGCATTGGTCAAGATCCCGGACCCTTCGGCCTGCCGCACCACATCCGTCATTTCCAAGGCTCCAGCTGTCAAACCAAAAGCGGCGAGTTCCTTCACATCCAATGCCGGGCTCTTATCACTGCCCACCGGCGGTAACTGGGCCGGATCGCCGATCACCAGCAACTTGGTGCGCGGTGCACTGAAAACGTGCTCGAACAGGTCCTGCAACAGATCGCGTCCACCGAAGGGTCCTTCACCCAAGCCACCACGCCCGATCATGGAAGCCTCGTCCACGATGAACAGGGCATCTGCATCCTTGTTCGGTGACACCATCATGCTGCCCGGGCCGGCGACCCCTTCCCCCGAGATCCGGTAGATACGCCGGTGAATGGTGGAGGCACTTCGACCTGCGTAAGCACTCAAGACCTTGGCGGCACGGCCTGTTGGGGCCAGCAGTATGACCGGTCTGCGTTGGGCCGCCAACACCTGTACCAAGGCGCCCACCAAGGTGGTCTTTCCGGTGCCCGCGTAGCCCTTCAATACTAAGGTGGCATGCTCTTTCGGGGTGGCCAACAAGCGCTCCAAGGCAACGGCAGCCCGTTCCTGCCCCGCAGTGGGCGTGTGGACGAGGGCCCGTAAGAGCCGTTCGTGGAAATTGTCGTTGGGGGTTGCGGTCAAATTGGTTCCACTGATCCGAGGACCGGTGCAATTGCGCAAATGAAGGGCTCAAGTGCCGGGGTGAATTTATCTTACTTTTGAGCGCTTCAGACCATACCGTACGCCATAGCGATGAAGAATCTCGCCAGTTATATTTTCCCAGTGCTCCTGATCGTGGTCGGGGGTGCCTTATTGATCATTGGTGCCATGCAAGGCCAGAACGGGATGGTGCTCCTAGGGGCCGGCCTCGCACTGTTGGCCGGTATCATTTCCCTGCTGCTCCAGATGGGCATCATTGGCCGCCAGGTGGGCATGGTGATCGGGATCGTGTTCGCTGTGGTCGCTGTCGGCTTGGCCTACCTCAACTACCGCTCTGTTGAGAAAGTGATCGAGTTCAACGAACGCAAATTGAAGAGCGACCGCAAACTGATCCAAGCATTGAAGGACATGCGGACGGCCGAGATCGGATTCAAACAAGCGAATGGTGCCTACTCTGGGAACCTCCAAGCCCTTCAGGAATTCGTGCGCAGCGGTACCATTCCCATGGTGAAGGCGATCGGTCAAGTACCGGATACGCTGACTGAACAGGAAGCCTTGGACCTGAAGATCATCGTTCGCGATACCATCATGGCGCCCGCGTTGGATTCGCTGTTCCTGGCTCCCCGCTTGGCCAGCGAGCGGCTGTATCCGTTCGATGTGAACACGTTCATCAATTCACCGGTGAGCAATAAACCGTTCATCCTGAGATCCGGCATGGTGAACTCCAGCGGCCGTAACATGTCCGTGTTCCAAGTGAAGGACCCGCAGCCCATGGTGAAGGGAGACACCCTTTTCGTAGGCAACTTGGAAAAGGTGAGCACGGCAGGGAACTGGACGGGTGAGTAAGGTCTTCGCCAGCGGTTCCTTTGTTCCAAGTCCAATTTGCTTTCCGTCGCAGTTCGGGACCAATATGGTTTTGAGCGCGACCCATAAATGAAATTTACCTTCGGGGCCATGGAACGAGGCGAATACAAAGTGGCCCACTTCGATCCCAAGCGTGACCGGGCTTTCCACTTGGCCATTGTGCTTGGTCAAGGTCCTTCTGCTTGTGTTGCACACGATCTGGAAACCGGTGAACCACAAATGTTGGTGTGGGCACCAGGCCTCGAAGCGCTTGCCCTTGCAAGCGTTCCCGCGCACCCACGATCGGTCACCTACGTCACCTTGCCCGAATGGAGCACGCTCGTACCCGACGGGGCTTTGGACCCGACCATGAACGGCCAACACTTGGCATTGGTCCATGGCAAATTGCCGGTGGCCCAAGTGCGCGATGAACCGGTGAAGACGATCAGCGCCACCTGTCTTTACGCCCATGACGAAAGCAACGAACGCAATGTGCTGGACCGTTTCCCCAACGCACGGGCACTCCCCTTGCAAGCCGTGTTGGTCCGGGGTGCGCAAATGCGGTCCACTACCTCTCCCGTGCTTTTAATGCACCGTGGTGCAGATCGGGTGGACCTAACATTGGCGAACGGTCAACGCCTTTTGTTGAGCAACAGTTACTTGGCACGCACCGCGGAAGATGTGCTCTACTTCTGCTTGTTGGCCGCAGAAACAGGTGGCATTCCACCTGCTGATATGAAGCTTCGGACGGGTGGCACACACCTGCTCCAACTGGAACGCGACCTATTGGACCGCTACTTCAGTGACCATGCACCGGCGATCCCATCCACATGGCCCAATGTCCCGAAGACCTTGGGGCCCATGGATCGTTGGTTGGCGGCCTTCGACCAGTTCGCATGCGTATCGTAGCCGGCAAATACCGCAACCGCCGGATCGATCCACCACAAGGAATTGAAGCACGGCCAACGACCGATTTCGCCAAGGAAGGACTGTTCAATGTGCTGCAGCACAGCGTTCCGTTGGAAGGAATACGGGTACTGGACCTCTTCGCAGGCACCGGCAACATGTCGTTGGAGTTCCTTTCCAGAGGCGCTGTGGACGTGGTTTCCGTGGAACAGGACCGCAAGCTGTTCGCCTTCATACAACGCACGATCGCGGAAATTGGTGAAACCGGATGGCGTGTCGTGAAGGAAGATGTGTTCAAATTCTTGAGCGGACACCGGAGCAAGTATGACATCATTTTTGCCGATCCACCGTTCCACATGGAAGGCACAGAACGCATAGCGAGCATGGTGTTCGAGAATGCGCTGTTAGCACCGGACGGCGTGTTGATCATCGAGCACCACGAGAAGACCGATCTTAGTGCTGTGGACGGTTATATTCGAAACCGAAAATACGGTCAGATCGTGTTCAGCATATTTGGAGGAAGTAATGAGGAAATGAATTGAATGTGATGAATTAAGGGAATTGGCAAACCGTTGGGGGATCATCTTCGGCCCAAAGGGACGCATGGAGAACGCAAAGAACAAGAACACATGAAAAGCCCGATCGCAGTTTTCCCAGGCACCTTCGATCCGATCACCATCGGTCATGTGAGCATCGTGGTACGGGCATTGCCGTTGTTCGATCGCATCATCATCGGTATGGGCGTGAACAACACCAAGAAGACCATGTTCGCTGAGGAACAACGCCTCGCTTGGATCGAACAAGCCTTCAAGGAACATGCGAACGTGGAGGCGGTCGCATTCGAAGGGCTGACCGTGAACCTGTGCAAAAAGGTCGGGGCATCCTTCATCTTACGCGGATTGCGCAACAGCACGGACCACGGCTACGAGCGCAGCATTGCATTGATGAACCGCCAGATCTCCGGGGTGGAAACGATCTTCCTGCCCAGCGCACCGGAACATGCACATATCAGCAGCACTATCGTGCGTGAGTTGCTTGCCAATAAGGCCGATGTTTCAGCGTTGGTGCCCATGGCGATATGATCAGATCCTTGGTAACGTGTCTTCTTATTTGCGCATCGGTGTGGTCGATCGCAGCGCCATTCACGATCCATGTTTCGTCCAGCGGGCATGATGACGATGTGGTTTCCTTATACCGCTACGATGACCTCTTCACACTGCGTGGTGTATTGTTGACACGTGGGTTATTGAACTCTGAAGGTATGGCCACTTTGGAAGGTGAAGTTGAACAAGTCACGAAGATGTACCTGCGAATCGGCGAGCGAACTGCGGACCTGTATGTAGCACCCGGCAGTGACCTGAATGTTGTTCTGACACCAATGCCCGGCGCATTGAGCTTGAACGGAACAAGTCGAATGGTGATCACCTTCACCGGAATGGACCCGATGGACGTGAATGCACTTTCCAGCGATCTGAACGAGCGCATCGATGCATTCATTTCCGAAGACTTGGCTACCGATGAAACAGCCGGTATGCAAGCACTCGACATCAAACGCAAGGATGGGGGCACCTTGGAAGACAGCACAAAACGCCCTCCCACCCTCTTCGTTACTCCATTGTTATCCGCGAACAAAGTGGACTCGTTCACCACTAAGCTTCGTCGGTTCTACGCCGAGGCGAAGGATCCGTGGTTCGCACACTACTTGAACTATAGCATAGCGGGTCTCTATGCAGGTCCGCGCACCAAGGAAAGTGATTTGTTCAAGAAATTCCTGGAAGGCAAGCCCGTGCTCTACAACGATCCGGAATATGTGCGCTTCATCCGGAATTTCTTCAGCGACCAGCTTGATCAATTGGCCCGAACACGGGGTGACTCATTGACCATGTTCGCTTCGACAGGAAATGCGGAAGAGTTGAGAAAGCTGTTCCAACACAACGACTTTCTGCGGACCAGTGATCAACTTGCCGAGTTGGTCATGATCGATCAACTCTACCGCAAATACGCGATCGGCCTCGTGGACCAGAATGCGACGGAAAGGCTCCTCGCCAAAGTGGGATCAAATTCCAAATGGCCTGAACACCGCACGATCGCGAGCAACATGTTGTGGGACCTTTTAGCGATGCGTCCCGGAAGCGTGTTATCACAAGGGCTCCGACTTGAAACACCGAGCGGAACAACAGCGGACCTTGAAAGTCTTTTGGTGGGTCCAGTTTGTATTGCGCTAACCGCTGGTTGGTGTACCGCGTGTGGCCCGGAGATCGCTGGCTTGATCAAGCTCGACAACGAATACCCCGGTGCGATAACGGTGGTTGTGATCGGCTTGGACAAGAGCCTCGATGAGTTCAATGTGGCGCGGAAGACATACAAGGACAATAAGTTGACCTGGATACACGCCGCCGCCGAGCAAGAACTGCGCGAACAACTACGCGTGCGAAGCCTTCCGATGTTCTACTTGTTGAACGGAAATGAACTGGCTCGCTCCCCTGCCCCGCTGCCTAGCGAAGGCTTGGGTGCCTTGTTCCACCAAGCCAAGGTGGCCGCCGACCAAAAAGTACGGGTGAAGGTTTGGGATGACTGACCGAAGACAATTCGGGTCGCGCTTCGCGCTCTTAGGGTTCCTGAATTTTACCACAGATTGACACGGATGCATACAGATAATGCCATTCTCATTGGCGTTCGCGTGGACATGGCAACATTCAGCAGGAATTGAACAACCCGTGGTTCGACCTAGAGCGTTACCGTCCCTCCCACGCTATGATCACAGGCAATAAGCTCGGGTAGGTATCGGCCTTCATGGCTTGTAGTTCTGTTCGATCCATCCACCGCACCTCTTCGATATCCTCCTCGGTTTGTGCGGTCAGCATTTCGACTGAAGAGGCTTTCATCAGGAACCAATCAGTGCGCTTCAGGTGCTGTTTGCCTTTGCGTTCGTAGGTGTGCCAAGTGCTTGTAAGAGGCGCTACCAAACGAACATCCACCAAACCGCATTCTTCCTGTACCTCCCGAACGGCGGCTTGTTCAATGTCCTCGCTCTTTTCCACTTTTCCTTTCGGTAGGTCCCAAACACCCAAGCGCCGGATCGCCAACAAGCGACCTCCTTCATCAGAGACCATTCCACCAGCAGCTTGAACGAATTTATGCATGTCCTTGAATGCCGACCACGCATCGAATTCATTCACCGGAAGCAACTGCACGCCCTTGACACGTTCGGATGCCAACCGCTCAATGGCTGCATTGAGATCTGCAGCGCTCCCAACTTCGACCACCGGAAAGTCCGGTTCGTGGTGGGCATCGGACGATGGATCCAAGAATTGCAACGGCTTTCCCGCTATGTAAACGTCGTACTTTCGTGGCATGTATTCCCAATTGGATCCAGCGCCCAAAGTTGCGGAGTTCCTGCTACAGATCAAAGCTGTGGAACTAAGTCCGCAGAAACCCTTCACTTGGGCCAGTGGCTGGCGGTCACCGATCTACTGCGACAACCGCAAGACACTTTCGCACCCGGCCGTGCGCACGTTCATTCGGCAGCAGTTCGTACATGTGATCAACGAAACGTTCGGGAAACCCGACATGATCGCGGGCGTGGCCACAGGCGGCATTGCGCATGGGGCTTTGGTGGCGCAGGAAATGGGCCTGCCCTTCGTCTATGTGCGCAGCGATGCGAAGGGCCATGGTAAAAAGAACCAAGTGGAGGGCGACCTCTCCACCGGTCGCAATGCCATCGTGATCGAAGACCTTGTAAGCACCGGTGGCAGCAGCTTGAAGGCGGTGCAGGCCTTGCGCGAAGCAGGCATTGAAGTGAAAGGCATGGTATCGATCTTCACGTATGGATTCGATGAAGCCGCCAAAGCATTCGAAGAGGCCAAGGTGAAATTGCAAGCGCTCACCAACTACGACGTGTTGCTGGACCAAGCCTTGAAGACGGACCACATCACGGAAAAAGAACGCGCATCATTGTCCGAATGGCGACGGAACCCATCCACATGGATGCAGGAAAAAGCCACTACAACATAGCATTATGACGAAGATCGAGAGCAAGGAGGTGGAGATCGCGAAACCTGCACAGGACCTTTACACGTTCCTGAGCGACATGAACAATTTCGAGCAATTGCTCCCAGCCGGTCGCATCAGCGAATGGACCAGCGATGGCAAGTCGTGTTCGTTCAAAGTACAAGGCGCTGCCACGATCGGGTTGATGCTCGATGGCGGAACCCCTCCCGGTCACCTGAAAATGAAAGCTACCGAACGCAGTCCTTTCCCGTTCACGTTGGACACGTACTTGGAAGAGAAGGACGGCACGACGACCTCACGACTGGAATTCAATGCGGACCTGAACACCTTCATCAAGATGATGGTAGAGAAGCCGTTGAAGAACTTGTTCGATCATATCGCGGATCGGATGAAGGTGATACATGGGTAGAACATATTTCTGAATGATGCAACCAACTTCTTTCACACTTCCCATGAACATGTTGGTCGGCATGGCGCTTTCATTGAGCGTGCTCTCCGCATGCCGAAAGGATCGTGATGTGCAAGGAGGCGGGTCCGGAGCATCCTACTTGTCACTGTCCATCGACTCCGCCTGCATCCAAGCGCCGAACGTCTTCACCCCGAACAGCGATGGCGTGAACGATGCTCTTTGGATCGCTTACCGCAACATCACCACAACTGAAGTGACCGTTCGTAATTCGGCTGGAGACACCCTCTTCCACACCACCGACCCGAATACTTCGTGGGATGGTTCCAATGCGACGAGCGTCGGCCCCTTTACCGTGCGGGTGACCGCAACGACAACCTCAGGAGCAACACTTCAAGGACAGAACTACGTGTCCAAACTCTCATACGGCACTGGTAATTGCCTTCAGTTCAGTGGAAATCCGGTAACCGGCGATCAGTTCGAACCAAGGCATTGTGGGTTGGTTTATTCGTCGAACGAAGTGTTTTGTGATTGATCCATTTGGGTTGGTCAAAGGCAAGGATCAACTCCTTCCGAACCAATACGGACGAATGAACTGACATGGCCTCACGCCGATCTCGCACCACCACAGACGACGCCCCGGCCGCAAAGCTGGACAAGGCCACGCTCCGCAAAACACTGCGGATCTTCCGGTACTTGCGACCGCACTGCCCAATTTTCGCTTTTGGTCTTGTTTGCTTGCTGATCACTTCGTTGCTCAGTCTTGCTTTCCCGTTGCTTTTGGGCAAATTGGTGAATGCGGAGCCGCTCACCTCTTTCTGGGAAGCACCGATCTCGGACCTGAACAACATCGATTCCATCGCGAAACTGTTGTTGCTCGTTTTCGCACTACAGGCCTTCTTCGGGTACCTTCGGATCTACACCTTTGGCCATGTTTCGGAACATGCGCTGGCCGATATCCGCAAGGACACCTATTCGCACTTGGTGCGCATGCCGATGCTCTTTTTCGCGCAGCGCCGTGTCGGTGAATTGAACAGTCGCTTGGCGGCGGATGTGGCCCTGTTGCAAGAAGGAATGACCACGGTGCTCGCTGAGTTCCTACGGCAGTTCGTTACGAGCGGGATAGGCATTACGCTGCTCACGTATGTAAGTGTGGAGTTGACCTTGACCATGCTAGCCACCCTGCCTGTGGTCGCGCTGGTTGCAGTATTCTTTGGACGCTACATCCGTACGTTGAGCAAACAAATGCAGGACCGAATTGCGGACAGTAGCGTGATCGTGGAGGAGACCTTGCAGGGGATCCAGAACGTGAAAGCATTTTCCAATGAAGGACACGAGGTGGGCCGCTATGGGCGCAGTGTGCACGCCGCATTGGATGTTGCATTGAAGGCCGTTCGGTGGCGCGGTGCCTTCATCTCGTTCATCATTTTCGCCATGTTCGGTGTGGTGGTATTCATTGTTTGGAGGGCGGTGCATTTGCGTGCCGAAGGACTGTTGGATGTTGGCGATATCACCGCGTTCATTGGTCTGTCGATCATGATCGGCGCTTCGATCGGTAGCGTACCGGATCTGATCACCACCTTGTTGAAAGCGATCGGTGCGACGGAACGTTTGATGGACCTGCAGGATGAACAGCCGGAAGCGATCACATTGGAGAAGCGCGCGGATGCATTGCAGTTGGAGGGCGCGATCAGCTTTGAACATGTTGCATTCCACTATGCTACGCGGCCCGATGTTCCGGTGCTTCGGGACGTGAACTTCACGGCGCAACCAGGTGAACGCGTTGCGCTCGTTGGTCCGAGCGGTGCCGGTAAGAGCACGATCGCATCCTTGGTCCTGCGTTTCTATGACCCGGTTGAAGGTCGTATCACGATCGATGGCCGGGATGTGCATTCCTATGACCTCACCGCATTGCGTGATCGCATGAGCATTGTGCCGCAAGAGGTGTTGCTCTTCGGTGGTTCGATACGCGAGAACATCGCCTATGGAAGGCCCGGTGCTACAGATGCGGAGATCGAAGCAGCAGCCGTCCAAGCCAATGCGCACGAATTCATCGAACGTTTTCCGGAAGGCTACGGGACCGTGGTGGGTGAACGTGGCGTGCAGTTAAGCGGCGGTCAACGGCAGCGCATTGCCATTGCACGGGCCGTGTTGAAGGACCCCGCGATCCTGATCCTTGATGAAGCCACCAGCGCGTTGGATAGCGAGAGTGAACGGTTGGTGCAAGAAGCATTGGACAAGCTGATGGTCGGGCGAACAAGCATTGTGATCGCGCACCGGTTGAGCACGATCCGGAGTGCGAATAAGATCTTGGTTCTGGAAAATGGATCTGTGATCGAAAGCGGGACGCACGATGAACTGATTGCGGATAGCGAGGGCCTGTATCACAGTTTGAGTCGGCTGCAGCTGGACAAAACGTGAGGTCACATCCCCACCTCCACCACCTTCTTCGTAGCAAAGAATTCCTCGCTGAAGAACTTGTTCAACTCGAACACCTTCACCTTTTGGCGCACAGGCAGGATCTCGTCGGCCAGTTCTCCACCTTTCAGATAGAACATGCGGCCTTCGCCACGTAACACAAGGTGCTTGGTCATACCGATGAATTCCGGCAAGGTGGTCACCGCACGACTTACGATCACATTGTAGCGGCGGTTGTGGTCGGTGCTGCGCACTTGTTCCGCGGTGCAGTTGGTTAACGCAAGACCTTCGATCACACCCTTTACTGCGCTGATCTTCTTGCCGGTCCCGTCGATGCCATGGAAGGTGCTTTGCGGGAACATTATGGCCAAAGGCACTAAGGGAAAACCGCCGCCGGTGCCTACGTCGATGATCCGCGTTCCTTTCTTGAATTGTACCACTTTGGCGATGCCCAATGAATGAAGGATATGCCGTTCGTAGAGGTGTTCGAAGTCTTTGCGTGAGATCAGGTTCACGCGTTCGTTCCAATGCGCGTAGAGTTCGCCGAGCTGTGCGAATTTGTTGCGTTGATCCGTTGTGAGATCTGGGAAATACTGTGTGATCAGGTCAAGGCCTTGCATGGGGGATCAAGGTACGGTGGGGCTTTTGTGAGATTCAGGGAGGCGAAGCTGGGCAGGGCTTTTGTGAGATGCCGTCCCGCTGCCACCAAGACGGTACAGCGGGAAAGCAGGTCCCAGTCGCTGCGCTCCTCCCGCCTTCCGGAATGACCTCCGATGCAATAGAGACCCGGCGATGCGCGCTGCCCACCTTTCGGCATGACCACCGGTGGGGGAAAAGTGGACCATGGAACGGAAATGCCTGCGGTAGCTTTTGTGAGATACCGGATAAGCGGGAACCGAGCGCTGCGCGCTGCCCGCTTTCCGGCATGACCTCCGATGGGAAATGCGATCACGCTTAGATCGTGTCCTTCTTACTCTCCATCAAGTTCAGAAGGAACTCGCGTGCCCGGAAAAGCTGGGCTTTCACGGTGCCCAGAGGTAAGTCGAGCTCGTCAGCGATCTCTTCGTAGCTGTACTCTTTGTAGTAGCGCAATTCCACAAGGGTGCGGTAGCGTGGCTTCAACTTCTCCACCACATCGCGCATGATCTCGCTCTTTTGCTCGCGGATAGCGATCTCCGCTGGATCGAGGCCGTGGCCCTTTAGCTCAATGGTCATTTCATCCCCATCGTCCGTACCGATCGGGTTGTCAATGGAGAAGGTCTTCTTCTTCTGTTTGCGGATCCAGTCGATGCAGTTGTTCGATGCGATCTTGAACAACCACGTGCTGAACGCGTAGTTCGGCGTGTATTGTTTCAGCCGGTGGAAAGCCTTGCCGAACGCTTCGATCGTAAGATCCTCCGCATCGTCCTTGTTGTTGATCATCTTCAACAACATGAAGTAGATGGAATCGCGGTAACGGCCCATCAACTCGGCGTATGCCTTCTGATCGTGTTTGTCCACAGCGCGGCGTACGAGCACGTAGTCGTATTGCGCTTTCTCACTCAGGTTCTCGTTCACTTCCATCGCTTCGGCTTGACAAGGACCGTGCTTGCGTAAAGCAGGGGATCCAAAATTAGGAACAACCATTCAAGAGGTATTGCGAACCAGCTCAAGAGGCCCGCTTGCAAACGGCGCATGGCCGCCATGGTTATCGGTAGGAACACGAACAATTCAACCGAAAGGCCGATCAGCACCTCGCGCCAGCGACCTTGTATCGCGAGCCACAACAACATGGCCCAAAAGACCGTGCGTGCCAATGGCAACAATATGAGCAATACCTGATGACCGAACCGGTAGTGGGCAGCAGTGGTGTAATGCCTGCGTTTGCGACGGAACCACGTGCCGAGGTCGTCCGTGGGGCGAGTGGTCACGAACGATCCTGGATCGGCCACAACGGTGGTGTTGTTCGCACGGGCAACCTCGTTGATGAACAGGTCATCATCGCCGCTCATCAAATGGCCGTGTCGTTTCGCACCTTTCGAATGGAAGAAGAGTTCTCCCGTATACCCCAGGTTACGGCCAACGCCCATGTACGGGAACCCGGCCATGGCGAAGCTCATGTATTGGATGGTCTTCATGGTCCCATCATAGCGCTCCAAAACGTTGGTAACGCCAGGTTGGTACGCATACGGACTATGCCCCACCACGATCTGTTTGCCCTTGTCGAAGCCCGCACACATCAAGCTGATCCAATCCTTGCTCGCTGGCACACAATCCGCATCGGTAAGCAACACGTTCGGGTACTTCGCCGCACGGACCCCAACACCCAACGCCAATTTCTTTCCGTAGTTGAATTTCTCATCGGCCTGGATGTTCACTGGCCGCAATCGCGGATGGACCGGTTTCATCAGCTGCAACAGCTCCCAGGTGTCGTCCTCGCTCCTGTCGTTCACCACCACCACTTCGAATTCCCTGTGGTCCTGCTGCATCAACATGGGGATCAAGGTCTCCAAGGTGCGCGCTTCGCTCCGGGCACAGATCACCAAGCTTACAGGTAGGTCGCGCACGGGTTCCACATTCACCTTTCCGAACGCCAACCGGGCGAACATGACAATGTGAAAGAAGAGCAGCACCACCACCGCAGCCAATAAGATGTAGAATTCCAATGACCACATGCCGTATACCCCCACGCGTTGCACGGTGGTTGTCGAGGGCGAAGCTATCCCCCCTACCAGCGCAGGAACGTGGATCGATCGACCAGTTATGAACATCGTATACGGTAGAGTATGGATACTGCCCCGGTCCTACCTTCGGCGGCCTATTTCCATGGAATTCCAACTCCTTTCCAACGATCCCGCGTCCAATGCAAGGGCCGGACTCCTCCGAACCGATCACGGTGATATACCCACACCGGTCTTTATGCCTGTGGGTACATTGGGTGCTGTTAAGGCCGTACACCCTCGGGAACTGAAGAACGATCTCCAAGCCCCGATCATGCTCAGCAATACCTACCACCTCTATCTGAGGCCGGGGATGGAGGTGATCGAGCACGCAGGCGGCCTGCACAAGTTCAATTGCTGGGATGGACCCATTTTGACCGATAGTGGTGGCTTCCAAGTGCATTCCCTAAGCGATATCCGCAAGATCTCGGAGGAAGGCGTCCGGTTCAGCAGCCACATCGATGGTAGCAAGCACCTCTTTACCCCGGAGAGCGTGATGGACACGCAACGGACGATCGGTGCGGACATCATGATGGCGTTCGATGAATGCACACCTTGGCCATGCGAACAGGCGTATGCCGAGAAAAGCATGCACATGACGCACCGCTGGTTGGACCGCTGTATCACACGCTTCAACGAGACCGAACCAAAGTATGGGCACGAGCAAGCGCTGTTCCCCATCGTGCAAGGAAGCACGTTTCCGGAACTGAGGAAACGTTCTGCCGAATACATCGCAAGCAGAGGCGTTCTTGGCAATGCGATCGGTGGACTGAGCGTGGGCGAACCCGAGGAAGAGATGTATGCCATGGCCCAACTCTGTTGCGACATACTGCCCAAGGACAAGCCGCGCTATTTGATGGGCGTGGGCACACCTTGGAACCTGCTGGAGAACATGGCGTGTGGCGTGGACATGTTCGATTGCGTAATGCCTACTCGCAACGGCCGCAATGGCATGCTTTTCTCCCGTGAAGGCGTGATCAACATCAAGAACAAACGGTGGGAGGATGACCACGGACCTTTGGACGAACACGGTACGTGTTGGGTTGACTCATTCTACTCCAAAGCCTTTGTAAGACACCTGTTCCAAAGCGGCGAGTTCTTGGGGCAACAGATCGCCAGCTTACACAACTTGGGCTTCTACTTGGCGTTGATGAAGGAAGCCAGGACCAAGATCATGGATGGGACCTTTTCAAGCTGGAAGGCAGCGATGTTGCCCAAATTGAAGACGCGATTGTAGAGAAGACCCAAGTTAGAAGACACAAGTGTCAAGTGGTCAAGAACCGGAATACACACCTTTGTTGATGGTGATCAATGTTCAATGATAGTTGCTCGAAATTTCCAACCTTGGTTCCTTGTGAATTGTGAATTGTGAATTGGGTCTTGAAATGTTGAAAACCCTCGATCGCTATATCATCCGTCAATTTCTGGGGACCTTCTTCTTCATCTTGGTAACCATCATGCTTATTGCTGTGGTGTTCGACATCAGCGAGAAGACCGAGGATTTCACCAAAATGAAGGCATCGACCTGGGTGATCATTCGCGACTACTACCTCAACTTCATTGTCTACTATTCCAACTTGTTCAGTGGGCTGTTGATCTTTCTTGCCGTGCTGCTCTTCACCAGTCGTTTGGCCCACCGCACGGAGATCATCGCCATGCTGAGCAGCGGCGTTAGTTTCCCAAGGATCATGTGGCCGTACTTTCTTACGGCCACCATCCTTACGGGTCTTTCATTGCTGATCAATCACGCTGTACTCCCTGCCGCCAACAGGGTTCGGCTTGCGTTCGAGGAAGAACATATCAGGGCAACCTTCCATGTGAACGAGAAACACTTGTTACGTGAGATCACGCCAGGGTCCATCACGTATTTCGAATCGTTCAACACGAATGAGAATATCGGATTCCGGTTCAGCATGGAAAACTGGAGCAATGGTGAACTGACCCGCAAACTGACCGCCGACAGGGCCCAGTACGACAGCGTTAGCGGAGCTTGGCGCGTGAGCGACTACCTCTTGCGCACCATGGACGGAAGCAGGGAACACATTGAACGCGGACAACTACTGGACACGATCATCAACCTAAAACCGTCGGACCTGGGGCAGCGATGGGAATCTTCTATGGCCATGGGCTGGACGGAATTGAATGCGTACATCAAGGCCAAAATGGCGCAAGGTGATGGTTCCTTGATGCCGTTCCTGATCGAAAAACACCAACGCACCTCCTACCCGTTCGCCACCTATGTCTTCACCTTGATCGGGGTAAGCATCGCGAGCCGAAAGGTGCGCGGTGGCACCGGCCTGCACCTCGCGTTGGGCGTGCTTTTGGTGCTGATCTACATCTTCACCATGAAGCTGACCTCCGTTGCTGCGACCAATGCCGGGCTTGATCCGATGCTCGCCGTTTGGATCCCCAACGTGATGTTCGCCTTGGTCGGGATCTGGATCTATCAGAAGGCACCGAAGTAGTTCGGGGCCACACCCCTACCCCTCTCCCGAGGGGGAAAAACCCCCCCCCCCCCCCCCCCCCCCCCCCCCCCCCCCCCCCCCCCCCCTCCCCTCCTCTTTTTTTTTGTGGGGGGCCCGGCGTTTCCCGGGGATGAGGTTTAGGCAGTTGTAAGACCAGCGGCATTCCAACCCACAACTTCACTCGATCTATACCTTGTGTTCCAATGAAAACTCTTGCCGATCGTCTATTGGAACACGTGCTCTCCTTCTCCCTGGATGACCTTCATCTCCCGGAAACAGTCGGAGTACTCGACCCTTTCAATGGCCCGAACGCATCTGAAGTACGGCGGATCGTTACTGAATTCCACAAGAAATATTACAGCGATGAACGGCCGCGAATGTTGATGCTGGGCATCAATCCCGGACGCTTGGGAGCGGGCAGTACCGGCCTTTCCTTTACCGATACCAAACGTTGCGAAAGTGATCTTGATATTCCCGTACATGGGGTGCGCACCCATGAACCCAGCAGCGATTTCTTCTACCGCATGATCCACGCCGCAGGAGGCCCAGAAGATTTCTACAGCAAGGTGTACGTCCATGCGATCTGCCCATTGGGATTCGTGAAAGAAGGACCCACAGGAAAGCCGATCAACCTGAATTATTACGACGACAAGGACCTGGAAAAGGCAGTTTCTCCATTCGTGGCGAATTGGTTACGCACCTTGATCAGCTGTGGTATGCGAACCGATCAAGTGGTCTGCATCGGGACCGGAAAGAACGCGGCATTCTTCACCAAAATGAATGAAAAGCTTCGTCTCTTTGAACGCATCATTCCGCTGGAACACCCACGGTTCGTAATGCAATACAAGTCAACACAAATGCAGAGGTATATCGAGAAGTATGTTGAGACGGTTGAGGGGTCTGAGTTGTGAGTCGTTGGTCAATAATCGTGAGTCGTTAGTCGTGAGTCGTGAGTCGTGAGTGAAGAGAGTTGTTAGTCGTGCTGGGTTGCTATTGCCTCTTGCTCTTGTTGGTCGCCCTTGCTATTAGCTCCTACGATCGCCATTTTGCCAATTGCTTCCTGCCGGTTACTATCTTGGCACGATGCAGATCGATCGCCTATTTGATATCGTCGACTACCAGCTTGCCAATTTCCCGCAAAAGGCATGTGTGGAGAGCTACGAGGATGGTGCAATGCGCAGCTACAGCACCAAGGAGTACATTGAAACAGCCGAGTCATTGGCACTTGGCCTGATGTCCATCGGCGTTGTTCCCGGTGATAAAGTGGCACTCGTTAGCGGGAACCGGAGTGAATGGGCGATCGTTGATCAAGCGATCCTCCGCATCGGTGCCATCAGCGTCCCGATCTACCCCACAAGCAGTGCAGAGGACTACGCTTATGTGCTGGAGCATTCAGCAAGCACCGTATTCTTCGTCAGCAATGCGGATCTGTTGGCGAAGGCCATTGAAGCCAAGAAGACGTGCCCTCAACTCAGGAATATCTACACGTTCGACAAGGTCCCTGGTACTCCACATTGGAAAGAACTGCTTGGGAAAGGAGGGGATGGGAAACCGCAACTGGATCAATACAAAGCGAAGGTGGACCGAATGGCCTTGGCTACCATCATCTATACCAGTGGAACCACCGGAAGACCCAAAGGCGTAATGCTTTCCCATAACAATATCCTGAGCAACGTGGAGGCCAGTACTCCACGATTGCCCGTGGAAGCCGGGTGCCGGGCGATCAGCTTCCTGCCGCTTTGCCACATCTACGAACGCATGCTCATGTACCTCTACCAGAGGGCCGGAACCCAAGTCCGTTTCCAAGAAACATTGGATGATCTAGGCGCACGCATCCGTGAGGCGGAACCTGAAGTGTTCACTGCTGTCCCCAGATTGTTGGAAAAGATCTACGACAGTATTCTGGCAAAAGGGGAAATGCTCACCGGCATCAAACGCAAACTCTTCTTCTGGAGCTTGGACCTCGGCGAACGCTACGAACCGAATGGGAATGGCTTTTGGTTCGACCTGCAATTGAAGGTGGCACGCAAGCTGATCTTCAGTAAGTGGAAAGCCGCTCTGGGCGGGAAAGTGAAGGTGGTGGCCAGCGGCTCAGCGGCATTGCAACCTCGGCTGGCACGGATCTTCAACGCGGCAGGCATCCCACTTATGGAAGGCTATGGCTTAACGGAAACCTCGCCGGTAGTAAGCGTGAACGATGCACGCAACAACGGGCTAAGGTTCGGTTCCGTTGGAAAACCGCTGGACAATGTGCAAGTGAAGATCGCGGCTGATGGAGAGATCCTGGTGAAAGGCCCCAATGTGATGATGGGCTACTACAGACAACCTGAAATGACTGCCGAAGTACTGACACCGGACGGTTGGTTCCACACCGGTGATATCGGCGAGATCTCCAGTGATGGTTTCTTGAAGATCACCGATCGCAAGAAGGAAATGTTCAAGACCAGCGGTGGAAAATACGTAGCCCCGCAATTGATCGAGAACATGTTGAAGGCTTCACGTTTCATTGAACAGGCCATGGTGATCGGGGAGAATCGAAAATTCCCGGCAGCACTGATCGTTCCCAGCTTTGCCTTTCTCAAGGATTATTGTGCACTGAAGAACATACCGTTCACCGGTCAGGAGCAAGTGATCAAGGACCCGGTGATCGTGGCGCGTATAACGGCCGAGGTGGACAAGGTCAATGTCACTTTGGGGCATTGGGAACAGGTGAAGAAGATCGCGCTCATGCCCAAGGAATGGGGCATCGATACAGGCGAGATGACACCCAAGTTGAGCCTCCGCCGAAAACACATCCTCGCCAAGTACAACGACCAGGTGGAAGGGATCTATTCGTAGCGCGCATTCTCGGTAGGGCTAGTTTTACACCGCTTAATCCAACGTTCAAATGGTACGCAGTCTGTTGATCCTTTTATCACTCACCCTATTTGTCTCGTGCAAAAAGGAAGCGGGCGAGGGTGGCAAAGCCGAGATCCACGGTCGAATAATGGAGCAGCGCTATTCGTCCATAAATCAACTCCCCACCGGCGACCCCTACCCACTGCTCGATCAAAACGTATATATCATTTACGGTGACACCACCGATGGTGCCTACCCTGATGACAATGTGGATTCCGGGCCTGACGGCAAGTTCCGTTTCCAATGGCTGCGCAAGGGAAGTTACACGGTGTACGCGATCAGCGACTGCCACCCCTCGGACCCCAATTGTCAGGGTGAGAGGAAAACGATCTCCATTCCCTTGGACATCGGCGATCGCAAAGGAGTCGTGGAGATCGGTGACTTGACCGTTGAGAAGTGGTGAACCGGCTACGTTCCTTCCTGTTCGCGTTGTTCGCGTGTCTCCTAGCTCTTCAAGGCTGGGCACAGGAGCGAGAACGCCCGGCAGTACAGCAAGAAATCTGGACAAGCATCGGGGTGAAAGGAAAACCGATGTTCTTAAAAGGACTCATCGGCAAGAAAGCAGCGAAGCGCCTGCGTACCTCAGCAGAACTCGGCTACCGGTCCGCAGATGCGTTCTTCGCCGGAAAACAGACCTATCTGGAGCTCGCAGCGGCCTATAAGTTGAACGACCATTTCTCCATTGGTGGTGAAGGACGTTACGCTTACCGAAGCGAAGGAATGAACCGGCAACGGGTAGCGGTCCTGTTGGGATACGAGACGAAATTCGATCGCTTCGAGGTGAGCTATCAATTTGATTATCAGCACAATTTCAGGCCGATCGGAGAACAACGTGAAGTGTTCCGCAACAAGTTCGCGATCAACTACAACATCAAGAAATTCAAGCTGGACCCCAAATTCAGTGTGGAGTTCTTCCAATGGGCCGGTTATAAAGGCCTGATCTATTTCGGCACACGTTACAAACTGGCCACTGAATGGTCACCATGGAAGGGACATGCATTCGACCTTGGAATTGTCCACGATCGTGAACGCGCCGTATTCGCTCCTGTCTATCGCGTGATCGTTGCGGTCGGCTATACCTTGGAGCTCTGATCATGGACCCGAACAGGAATCGCTCTTTGGCCTCGCGACTGCTGCTCTTCGTGGCTATTCTGCTGGGGGCAGTGGTGATCGGCTACTTCATGCTGCGACCTTCGGATACGCTCCCGATCTACCATCCTGCACAAATAGATAAGCGCCTGGTGGATCCAGGAACGAGGCAGGCCGAAGGCGAACACCACATCACCGATTTCCAATTGATCGATCAATTCGGTGGCCAATTTTCGCTCGCGGATGTGGGAGATCGCATCATTGTGGCCGATTTCTTCTTCACCACCTGTGCCACGATCTGTCCGAAAATGAGCGTGCAAATGGAACGGGTACAAGCCGCATACAAGAGCGAGCCGAACCTCTTGCTCCTCTCCCACTCCGTAACACCCGAGATCGATTCCGTCCCGGTCCTTGCTGCTTACGCGGACCTGCACAATGCTGACCCCGCACGTTGGCGATTCCTTACCGGCGACCGTAAGCAGATCTATGACCTTGCACGGAAAAGCTATTTCGCCGCGATGGACGAAGGCGACGGTGGACCCGATGATTTCGTACACACCGAGAACTTCGTGCTCGTCGATCCACAGCGTAGGATCCGCGGTTTCTACGATGGCACTTCCGCGATGGATGTGGATCGGCTGATCGGGGATATCGCCAAGTTGTTGAAGGAAGCTCGGGTGCGTTGAGCCCTATGGCGTCGGAGACCCGTAACGCAATTCCTCCACTTTCATTCCACCGTCCACTGCAAGCTCCAGACGGTAGAGGCGATCGTATCGTCCTTCTGGAATGGCCTCGATCTCCTGCCCAGAGAGACCACGAACGATCCTCGGCACCGTGTTGCTATGACCCGCGACCAAGACCACTTTGCCGCGATCCTCTGTCTTGATCCGGACAATAAGCTCGTCCACCGCGCCCGGGTCCATCACTTCCTGTTCAAGGCCGAGTCGCTCTGCCAGCACACCGGCGGTTTGTTGTGTACGCAATGCGGTGGTCGCATAGATCCGTTGCACATGGGCATTGGCCAACCGATCAGGGAGGGCGATCGCACGTGCCTCGCCTATCTCCGATAACGGTGTATCGGCGGATGTATCCAGCTTTTCCGCATGGCGCACCACATACACGACAGTTCCCTCCGGTGCTATGGCAACATGGGTTTGCGCAGCGCAACCGCCGAGCAGGATCGCAACGGTGGCAAGGGATCCAATAACGAATGAATGGAAAGTCATGATCCGAAGATACACCAGCCGTTGGTTCATTCCAATGTACCCAACTGATCTCTAAACAAAACCCATCCCTTCCATTGACTAAGTGACCACTAATTTCGTCCCATGCGCAAGCTCCTCGATCGCTATTACGGCACGCTCCGCAAGATCAAGGCGAACTATGTGTTGTTGAACCTCTTCAACCTGAAGAAACTTCGGCACGCGCACCGCATGTACCGCAAGTACGGGATCCAGCGCAGTGTATTGTTGCCCATCAGCAGCATGGACCTGCCCGCCACACCGGCCACGGACCTGCCTTGGCTGGATACTTCGATAGGCGTTGCACGGTTGAAGACCGATCCGAAACTCGCTTACTTCGACACGCCCACACAGGAAGCGATCAAGGCTTGGCCTGCGAACGGCTACGTGATCCTGCGCGGTCTTTTCAAATCCGAAGAGGTGAATGCGATCAACAATGAGATCGATCGTTTGATCCGCGATAAGGTGGTCGATTTCAACTTCACCGGACGCAAGATCATGTTCGCTTTCCACCACAGCGAACTGCTCCGGAAGTATGTGCATGACCGCCGTATTCTGGATGTGATGGACTACCTGCTGGGAAAGAAGATGAACGTGTTCCAGAGCATCAACTTCCTTACCGGCAGCGAGCAGGCCGCGCACAGTGACAGCATCCACATGACCACCCACCCGCTCGGTTATATGTGCGCCGCATGGATCGCGTTGGAGCCGATCACGCCCGACAATGGACCGTTGGTCTACCATGTTGGATCGCACAAACTCCCCTACCTCTTGAACGGATCTTACGACCACGGCGGAAACCAATTCGTGATCGGCGAAGATGCCTACCTGCGGTACGAACAAGCAGTGGACCGTTCCATCCAGACCGGCAATTTCGAACACAAGGAACTATTGGCCGAACCCGGCGATGTGCTGATCTGGCACGCGAACCTGCTGCACGGCGGCAAGAAAATGACCACACCCAACGCCAGCCGAAAGAGCATGGTGATCCATTGCTTCGCTGATGATGTGCTGTGCTACCACGAGCTTACGCAGCGGGCGGCGATGATGGAGGATTATTGAGTGAGCTCCCGTTCATTTAGAGTCCCTTCAACGTGACGACACGACCCGTGGAACTCCTAAGCCCCGGAGACACGAACTCGCTCAGAATTTGGCTTCACTTAAAGGAACCGGGAAAGTTTCCCTTCCCCCCACCATCCAGCATTCCCTAAAGTGTAGGCGATCCGGAGCATGGCCTACCTTGCAATTCCCTCCCAAGAACCCACCACCATGCCACGTCCACTCCTCCTTTTGTTCGTGCTCTTCTTTTCTTTCCCATTAGTAGCACAGGAACCCGACCGAATGGAGAAGATGTGGCGGATCTACCGCGATACGGAAGCTTCGAACCGTAAACGTCTGGAGGCCCTTCACGAGATCGTTAGCTCAATGCGCTCCATGGATCTCGACAGCAGCTTGACGCTCGCAAAACAACTTAGGACCAATGCCAAGGAGTTCAAGGACACATTGATGATCGGTCTTGGCTATCGCGATATGGGGCTCGCGTATCTGATGATGCGTTCGAGCGAACCGGCGTTGGCCTGTATGGACACTGCACGCCTTTATTACAGTGTGCGCCAAGACCCGGAATTTCTTCGCGACGCAGGAGCTTTGGAAAGTAATGTGGCATTCGCGCTCAAGAACATGGGGCGTATGGACCAAGCGAGGGAACACTACCGCAAGAGCATCGCGCTGCACGAACGAGCGAAGGATGAAGAGGGTGTCGTGTATTGTTACAGTGGAATGGGCCGGATCCACCAGATCCAAGGACATTCCGACAGTGCTTTGTTCTATTACCAAAAAGGAGTTGATCTAGCGGAAAAGCTGGACATGCCGAATATGGTCGGTGGTGGATATGGGAACATGGGTAACGTATATGCCGAAACCGGACGCATCGGCGAGGCGATCGACATGACCTACCGAAGTCTTGCCATCTTGGAAAAGGCTGGAGAAGAAGCAGGAGTGGCCGCTTGCCTCACGACGATCAGTGACCTGAAGCGAACCACCGGCGATAAAGAAGAGGCCCTGCAATTGCTCCAACGCGCTTACCGCATGTACGAAGGAGCGGACTATCGACAAGGCATGATGACCGCTGGATCCAGTATCGGCGGAATGCTGATGGAATTGGACCGGCCGGATAGCGCCGTGGTGATGCTGGAGAAGGCATTGGCCTTGGAACGTGAAGGCGATGTGAAAGACCTGATGGGACGCACGTTACTGTCACTTGGAACGGTCTATCGCATCGTGGGACGCGCCGCTGATGCGGAAAAGATACTGAAAGAAGCGATCACCCTGGCACAAGAGCTGAAGGACGCACCGAGCGAAGCTGCCGCGTTGGCCAGCTTGGGCCGAGTGGACTTGGAACTGGGCCATGCTGATCTAGCGGTAGTGCATTGTGCAAAAGGACTGTCCATCGCCGACCGGATCACCATATCCACGGAACGGCAGAGCAATTGCGAGTGCTTGTACTTGGCCTACAAGTCGAAGGGCGAAGGAATGAAGGCGTTGAAATTCCACGAGGTCTTCGTTGAAGTGCGCGACAGTCTCACCTCCGAAAAGTCGCTGAAGCAACTCACCCAACGCGATATGATGTACACCTTCGGCAAGGAGCAACTCGCCGATAGTCTTCAATTCGCCAGCGACCTGGCCCAACTTGAGAGTGAACGAACGATCGAAGCCTTGCGAGCGGACCAGAACCGAAATCGGGCCTTGGCCAACGGGAGCTGGCGGCATACTCCTGCTCGGTGGTGGTGGTGCGTGGTTCTACTCCGATCGAAAACGCCGACAAGAACGATTCGAGAAGGAGGCCGCCACACTAGAGACCCAAGCACTTCGGAGCCAAATGAACCCGCACTTCATTTTCAATGCGCTCAACAGCATCAATGCATTCGTGCAACGCAATGATCAGGACAGCGCCACCAGCTACCTCAGCAAATTTGCACGGGTCATGCGTTCCGTGTTGGAGAATAGCCGCCATGCGGAAGTCCCGCTCGTGGATGACCTCGAAACATTGCGTTGGCTATATGGACCTGGAACGCATGCGTATGGAGAAGAAGTTCGATTTCACGATAACCGTGGACCCTACGATCGACCCTGAAGAAGTGATGGTACCGCCCTTGGTGGTGCAACCCTTCGTGGAGAACGCGATCTGGCACGGCATGGCAGGGAAGGAAGGGAATGGCCACATCCACCTGACCATTACAAGACATGAAGGACAAATGCGTTGGACCATTGAGGACGATGGTGCCGGACGACATGCGAAAAAGGCTGCAGCACCGAATGCAGCGGTCAAGAAAACCTCCTTGGGTACCGCCATTACCCGCGCTCGACTGGATCTGGTCCAGAAACAACACGGCGGCAAAGCGGGCTTCCAGTACACCGACCTGCCACAGGGCACACGGGTGGAGGTGGATATGCCGATGTTGATCGGGTGAAGAGGTGACCCCAACGCATTATCCGGATCCGTGCTACAACAAGGTGATCGCTTCGCAGAGCCTCGCGATGACCGTGCATGAGGTTGAATTCGGGATCCGCCCCCACGCGGTTTCCACCACTTACTACCCACCTACCGCCACTTGCTCATCGGGGTTATGCCAGGGTTCCGGGTCGCCGGATGTTTGCATCGTCAACAACGACAAACAACCAAAACCAAACGAACCCGACCAATGAACTTCTCCATCACCACCACCGCCAAGCGTACCATGCTCCAAGCCGCCCTCTTCGTTGCAGCAGTTTCCTTTTCACTTTTCGCTAACGCAGAAGGTCATGTTGTCTTCAAAGGCCGCGTACTGCGCACCGATGTTTGCACAACACCGGTTTCCATGATCGTTACCGATGGCGTGGATACCATGGAGGTCGTGATCACCCGGAATGGCCGCTACTCCTTCGCCATCCCAACCAACGAGAACGTCAGCGTATTCCTCACCAGCGCCGACCATATCACCAAAGAGATCAAGCTGGATACGCACAACGCACTGGAGAACCGCACCACCCGCGTCCCTTTCTTCGTGCAACTGGAGCGCCAAACCAAAGGCATGGAAATGGGCTATGTAAGCGCTGCTGGACACATCTACTTCAACCCACAAGGGGAAGGCGTGCGCACCATGCTCGTGCCTACTCCACAAGCCAAGGTGAACGTTGAAGCACAGGACATCGCAGCACGCTGATCCCTTCTCCTTCCGGAACCAAGGCCGCCTTTGTGCGGCCTTTTCCCGTTCCAGGAGCTGAAGGATGGATGGTGGTTCGCGTTGATCACCTACCTTTTCACCTTCAATAAGCACCTTGAACATGACCACCCTCAACGCCGTGATCGTCGATGATGAACTACACTGTCGCGAAGCCCTCAGCGGCCTCCTTGAGCGCAAGCATCCGGAGATCCCCTTGCTCGGCATGGCAACCAACGTGCCCGATGGTGTGGCATTGATCGGGCAGTTGAAACCGAAGCTCGTCTTCCTTGATATTGAGATGGGGAACCAGACCGGATTCGATCTGCTCCAGGCCATCGGACCCAGTCGGCCACATGTGATCTTCACCACGGCACACGAGGGGTATGCGGTGAAAGCGATCCGCTTCAGTGCCTTGGATTATTTGCTAAAACCGGTTGACCCGGACGAATTGGCCGCTGCCATCGGTAAAGTGATGCAGGCCGAACGTTCGCCGCAAACGCCGGATCAGTTCATGGCCCTGCTGAAGAACCTTTCGCAGCCAAAAAGCGCTGATCGTAGGATCGCCTTGCCGGTAGCCGATGGTCTGGAAATGGTGGACGTGGAGAACATCACCTACTGCGAAAGCGATAGCAACTACACGGTCGTTCATCAAAACGACAAAAAGCGATTGGTCATCAGCCGTACCCTAAAGGAATTCGAGGACATCCTTGATCCGGAACAGTTCATACGTGTTCACCACTCCTACTGATCAACGTGAAGCACATCAAGAAGTACATCCGTGGAGAAGGCGGCGAAGTGATCATGAGCGACGGCACCAATGTGGCCGTTAGCCGCAGGAAGAAGCAGGAGCTCATGGACAGTTTGGCGAAGCTGTGAGGGGGTGAGGGATACTTCGAGTCAAGAAAATGTAGAATGTAGAATTCAGAATGAAGAATTCAGAATGACGTGCAGTGGAACCTGACCACGTGCTCCCGCAGAACAAGACAAGAGCGCCCCTTCGACATTCGGCGTTCGATATTCGCTATTCGACATTCTGAATGACCTGGAGTGGACCTGACCTCGTGCTCCAGACGATCTTGGCAAGAGAGCCAGTTCTGAATTCTACATTCTGAATTCCCCGGTCTCCCTTTCGGTAATCGTTCAGGCAGCCTGATCAACGCCCAGCAACCTCCTGCCCCAACAACGTGACCGATCCGATGCCATCGCGGATCCCTAGACGCTCTCCTGTTGCCTTGAACTTGTACACGTAAACACCTGTAGGTGCAGGCCTGCCATCGGCCATTTTCCCGTTCCATTGTTGGTCCGGGCCGTTGGCCGTAAAGACCAGCTCGCCCCAACGGTTGAAGATCATGAATTCCAGCTCGTCCAGCTTGTAGCCAACCGGACCGAAGAGATCATTGATCCCATCGCCATCCGGGGTGAATGCATTCGGGAAAAAGAGTTGGGATGCGGGGGTGAAGAACACACTGTCGACATCCGCGCAACCGATGCTGGTGGTTGCGGTTACCGTGGCCCAATACGGGTCACCATTGGCAAACGTGTGCTGAACCGTGCTGCCCGGCATGCCCGTTCCATTGCTGAATTCCCACATGAAACTTGCGTTGTTCGGGTTGCACTCCGCCGTAAGGCTGAACTCATCCTCCACAATGTTCGTTGCCGTGATATGCACGACCGGGATCTGGATGCGTACACGTACACTATCGCTCACCGTATCGCCGCATGCATCGGTAACTTCCACGGTGAAACTTGTGTCCGCTAAGGGGAAGACCGTATAGATCTCATCCGTCCCGTTGCCCTCGGTCCACAGGTAGGTGTACGTACCAGCACCTGAGCCACCAGTGGGCATGGCGTGCAATTCAGCGCTACCACCTTCGCAGGCGAACACGGTGTTGGGCAGGTTCAGGTACAAGGGTTGCGGTGCATGTACGACCGCCACTTCGGTCGCACTGCCATTGCAGTTGTCCGTTACGTGCATGATGTATGTCGCTTCCTCGGTGACAGGTGTGTTCAACGTGATCCCGTTCACGAGCAAGGTCCCATTCGCATCGCTCCATGTGTAGGTGTACTGCCCATCGCCACCCGTGGTAGAAACCGCAGTGAGCACGGCAAGATCACCGATACAGGCCACCGTGACATCTTCTGTCAATACCACATCTATCGGATCAACTGCCGGTGGTGAAACAACTACCGTTGCATTTCCGGCACCACCACACGCATCCGTAACGGTGGCGGTGTACGTGCCCTGATCCCCATTCTCCAATTGGATCGTTTGTGCGGAAGCGACCGTACTCCCGTTCGTGCTCCATTGGTAGCTGTACGGCGCAACACCACCGGATACGGTCAACACGGTCAGATCGATCACTCCTTGGCAAGACAAGAATGGATCAGGCGTTACAGAAATGTCCAATATTGCAGGCGGATCAACAGTAACATTGACCGTCCCGGTTTGCGAACCGAAGCAATCATCGTCCACCGTGACCGTGTAAAGACCAGGTGCTGCGGCTGTGACATCGAGCAATGCGGCAGATCCGACGACAGCACCGTTCAAGGTCCAGGAGTACGTGAATGGTGCCGTTCCACCGCCCACAACAGCGCAGGACAGTGCGGCCGATCCAAGGCAGTTCATCGAGACATCAGGTGTAACATTCAACGTCATCGGCGGACTCGTAGGCTGGCCTAGGGCAACCGAACCCTGCATGCTGCCGCTGCAATCATCATTCACGGTAAGTGTATAGGTTCCGGACGTTCCCGCAGGCACGATGTATTCTGTTCCGGTTCCGACCGTAGTTCCGTTCAGCGTCCACACATAGGTGAACGGCGCTGTGCCACCCGTGAGGCCGATCAGACCGATCTCCAGGTCCGCATTGCACGGCATGTTCTGGTCTGCGGTCAAGTCCAATGTCATGGGAGGGCTTACCGGAGCACCCACTACAACAGTTCCTTGCGTAGAGCCCGCACAATCATCATTCACCGTCATGGTATACGTTCCCGGCATTCCTGCGGGCACCGTGTAATCCGTGCCGGCTACGAGCTGTGTTCCATTCAAGCTCCATGCGTAGGTGAAAGGCGCAGTACCACCACTGATGCTGACCACGGTAATGTCCGCATCCCCAGTGCACGGAAGGTTCAGGTCAGGAGTAAGGACCAAATTGATCGGCGGGCTCACCGGCGCACCAACAACCACTTGCTCTTGCACCGAACTACCACAACCATCGGTCACCGTGGCGGTGTAGGTCCCGTTCTCGCCTTGGCCAACAGTGATCATTTGTCCGTTCGTGATAACGGTTCCGTTCTGGCTCCATTCGTAATTGTATGGTGCTATGCCACCTGTAACGCCCAGAATGCTCAGGTCAACGGATCCGGCACATGGCAAGTTCAGGTCCGGCGTTACTGATAACTCCATAACTGGACTACTGAAGGCATCCGCTTGAAGGAAAACGCCCGAATCGTAATAAGGATCCAAGGCATCGCCCACTGCTAATTTGATATGGTATTGCTGCCCGCATTGCACCGTGGCACTGGCTGTGATCGGCGTGGTGAACCCATCGAATTGGATATAGGAGTCATCGCTGTTGTACGGAAAGGTGTTGCCATCGCCATTGTTCACGTAGTAGTTGGAATAGTCCTGATCGTTCAATGTGTTGATGCTTATTGCCGTAGAAGTGCCAGGGATCAAGGCAATATTCTGCGCACCACTGATCCCCGGGCCGCTCAGGAAGAACCCGAACACATCGTTGTATTCGTCCACGAATTCCAAGTATTCCTCGGACGCGAACACGAAGTTGAAGGAGATCTGGTTGCCCGATGGCACAAAGTCGAACTCCAGTACCGCTGCATCGAAGATCTCGCTACCACCCGCCAAATTCTGCAGGTCCCCATCGGAATAGCTCGACCATAAGGGCACCTCTGCGTTTTCATAGTTGTTGGGACCCATTGCCACATTGGTTCCGCCGGTAGCCATGAAAACACCATTCCCGATACCCACGTTCGCATTCGCACTATTGAAGGCCGCAAGTTGTTCATACACTGCATTGCCGTTCATCCCATTGAAGGTGATGTTGCTGACAGCCACACCACCACCGAGCAGCACATTCTGCACCAAGGAAGTTGCCGTTTGGGAGTTGTCCAGTAGCAACTGCGCCTGTACTCGGGCCACAGGAACAAAGCATGAAAGGATCAAGGTGATCAGCGAAATTCGGGTCGTGGTCAAACGCCGATCGGTAGTGCTGCCGCTGTGCTGCGATCAGTGGCCATCCAAACCTCCGCAGGATCGCCAGCTATGGTGTACTTTCAACACCGCATGGATCAATGTTCGGTCAAGGGCCTGTGTTATCAACTTCGAGGCCGCAAGGTTCCGAAGATGGAGAGGTTGCGGAGGTTGAAAGCTGGCCGGAACAGGAGAATGGTATTATGTTTGAACAATACAAACAAACATGACACACACGAACCAATGGCTTAGTACGGTCCTCGGACTTTTCTTCCTGCTTCTTTCGACTTTTACTCACGGCCAATGGAACCTTTGGAGTACTGAAGGGAGTAGTGGCGATCCTTACATAGCAGAACTCAATGGGTACATTTATTGGTCCAGCATCAATGATGATGTTCTAAGAACCGCAGACAATGGGGTCACTTGGGAAAATGTCGGACCGTGGACATCTAATGTTCGATCACTACATGTTCTTGGCAATTCAATTTTCGTGAGCACATTTGATGGCTTGTTCCGGTCCAATGATGATGGATCAACCTGGGTGGATGTTACAGGGATCATCGTGAATTCACTGGGTGGTGGGAGCCATGTACATCGTATTAGAAATATTGGGGGATACTTGTTCGCGATAATGGATGAGAATGATGAAGGGCTTTATCGTTCGGCTGATAACGGAGATTCCTGGGTGGACATTCAATTCTCGCCTTATGACCTAGTGGATGTCATCGAACATAACGGAGCATTGTACTCCCCGGATCATTTTGGAAGACTTTTCAAATCAGTTAACAATGGAACTAGCTGGAACATGATATCCTTTACTGAAGTTTATAAAGCAATGGCATCGATCGGTGACAATATCATTCTATTGGGGTCAGGAGGGGTGACCTACTCCTCGGACGATGGAGCCACGTGGTATGGCTTGCCATTCCCCCACCCATATCAGGCTAGCCAGTACGATGGCTCTATCATTGAAATGGATGGGTACTATTATTCCAATGCGGGTTGGAAAATTGCAAGGTCCGTTGATGGATTGGAATGGGAAGAATACAACGGAGGACTTCCGGACGGCCCGGCCATTAATTTTCTTGGGCGCGCCGGGGATGCCATTTATGCAGTGAATTGGCATGGAGCTTATTCGCTCCAAAGCACGGTCGGGATCCCTGAATTCGAGACCGATGATATCAGCGCATACCCTAACCCCAGCGATGGACCAATGGTCATTACCACAACGCGCACATATGGTGCGAACAGCCGATATGAGCTGTTCAATTGCGTAGGCTCCTTGGTCGCTTCCGGAACGGTGAGGAGTTCAACGTTCAACATCGAACATCCTGGTGCATCGGGGTCTTATGTGCTTGTTCTTCACAACAACACCGAACAGGTTCGGTTGCATCTTGTGTTCGAATGAACGATCGCGCCTTGCCATTGCTCAGGACCTGAAGGGTCGGTTCCACGTGTTTACACTAGCAATTACACACCCTTGAACGATCGCACACATGAAACAACTGGTACACGCTGCACTGACAATAACCCTTGGGCTATTTCTCTTGGCCCCGCACGCCAATGGTCAATGGACCTGGCAAATTTCGCAGAACATCGGAATTGGTCTTCAACGCGTGGATGGGTCCTTGTTCTTGGATGCCACCACCGGATTTATCGGGGGAGCCAGCCAAACCGTGCCTACACCGGACGGACAGGCCAGGATCAAAAAGACGACCGATGGCGGACTAAGCTGGACCTCGGTGTTCCAAAGCGACAGTGGTAGCGTACACAGCTTTCATTTCGTGAATGGGACCACCGGGTTTGCGGGCTTATATGGGCGTGTCTTGCGCACGGTGGATACCGGTGCTACATGGCAAGTGGTCGTCACCATGTTGGGTACGGTTACCGGGGTCCATTTCATCAACGAACAAGAAGGCTTTGCCTGTGGAGGGGTCAACAAATTGGTCCTGCATACCACGGATGGGGGTAATACATGGACGGACATGAACTTTCCATCGGCGACCTTGCCCCAACTGCGGGGTATCCACTTCAGCACACCCATGGTCGGCTACGTGATCTCTGGCAGTGCCGCCAGTGGTGGTGAAGGCATCATCAGCAAGACCATTGACGGTGGTGCGACCTGGACGCAATTGAGCACAGGGTTGCCCATGGAGTTCTTCGGGTTCACATTCCATGGGAATACCATTTTCACGTACGGTAGGAACGGTAATGACGGCCGGGTCATTCGCAGCACGGATGCTGGGGTTACGTGGACTGCGGCGGCCATGCAATTACCAACGCCCAGCGCGATCTATGATCTCGTATTTTCTCCTGATGGGCTTGGTATGGCTTGCACATCCAATGGGAAGATCTATCAAAGCAATACCGGTGGCGCTACATGGGCACTCAACTATTCCGCACCCGTAATGCCAGTCGGTATGAACAGCATTGCCGTTGGCGGTGATGCCGCCTTCGGGTTCGGTACTTCGGTCTATTTCGTTAGGAACGACAATTTCGTTGGGGTGGAAGAATTCGAGCATGACCTTGCCGCAACGCTGTGGCCCAACCCGAATGACGGGCACGGGTTCGATGTGCAACTCCAAGGAACGCCTGCCTTGCTTACCACATTGCAAATAACAGATCTTCAAGGAAGACAAGTACACACCGAACAGCTTTCTTCTGCAGGGCAGCACCACATCGGTTTGGCGAGCGTGTTGAACCCAGGCGTTTATCAATGCGCTATTATTTCTGGAGCATCGCGATGGACTGCCCGGCTGTTGGTGCAGTAATGACAAGAACTCTGGTTGGCGGGGCTTTGGATCGCGTACAAACGCATCTAATGGTGCAGCGCACCAACTAGGCTACGTTACTTAATGCAAAAACCGTGTCATCTACGGATAAGACCCTCAACCTCGATCAATTGCGCGAACGCTTTCCCCGTGCTGCTGCACGCTTCCGGGCTTCGCGCAGTTGGCGACCGAACAAGGAACACGACATCGCACACGAACTCGTGCAGTTCCTCCATAAGGAAGAGTTTGAGGTTGTTTGCGTTAGCATCGACGATCGCGACACTGACGAGCGAATCGGTTTCGAACCCGCCGTGAAGATCAAGGGCCAGAACGTTGACAGCGGTGGGCGTTGGTTCCAGGACTTTGACGAAGCCCGTTTGCATGCGCTGGATTATGTGCTTGACATCTTCGAGGAAGAACAGAAGATCCTCGCATGAGTGCGCCCGATTCCCGTCAACTCCTCAACAAAGTTCTCGAACACTACTACAAGCGCGGTGGTCCGATACACTTGCTTGGTGATGCTCACGATGGACGTATCGCGCTTTCACAGCGTGAGGTGAACGCCGCTTACACCACTTTGCTACACGATGGGCACATTGAACAAGTGAAGGTTTCCGATCCGAACTTCCAGCCGATCCCTGTGGCTTCGATCACGGGCCAAGGCCGTGTTTTTCTCGAACAAGGTGGTTACCGCGATACCACCCCCTACCTCGATCGCTTGCTGGAACGCGCCAAGAACAAGCCAGTGTTGGTGTGGGGTTCTCTGATCCTTTCCGGCCTTTCCATGATCTCTTGGGTACTGGAACTGCTCGGATTGCTTAAAGGCTAGGGTACTGGTACCGCAGGGTAGCTTACGGCAGACCGCTGCGGAGATTTGGTCTTGGGTTGGTGAACATTGTTCACCCTGCGGAGGTTTAAATCTCCGACAACACCCGCTGGATCGGTGGTTGCAAGCTGGTGGTGGAGTAGGTACTGGGAACCGCCGGGGCTTCCGTCCTGACCCGGTCCAGAAAGTGTACGCATCCCGCCGATCCTTCCGAACTCCGCCGATCCCCTTCTTGTGTGCTGCAAGAACCAATTGAACCGTTCACCGAACAGCACGCGGTCCACGCAGATCATCACGATGTCTTTCAAGATCAGCACCAAGTCTGCCGAGAAGTGTACAAAGCCTTCACCGGACCATATGCACTTTACCGTAACCCTTCCGTGGTCCTTGGCAGACCATGAGTAGGCATCGCAATATCACACGTTGTTCTGCCTGACTCTGTTGTGACCTTGCCAAAACCTTCTTGTGTTTTGCCAAGACAACAGAAGGTTTTCACAAAAGTGAACGAAGCGATCACTGGACCATGTACTGGGATCACCGGAACACGCACGGTTTACCGCTGTTCACGTAAGGAATTTGCGAAAATGCACATCCCATCGCGAATTTGGCGAACGGTATGCGCGTGCGGACCAACGGTATCGCAACCGCCCCGAACGGTCGTTCTACCACCGGAAAATCACTGATACCGGGGGTTTCCACGGAAGAGGCCACACAATTCGGCAACGAACACCGCGTTCATCACTCAACTGCCGACCGATCTTCGGCACGCGATCAAGGAGAAAGGAAACCGCCGCGAGGCCTGAAGGATCACCGGATGACGATCGGCCGATCGATCACCCGGCACGAACAAGGGCTGAACGGCACAATACCCAAAAGCACATGCGAACCGCAAGAGCCGGATTGACCGGGTTGCGACCCGCTGACAAGGTGGCGAAGGCACTGCTGTTGGAGACGAAGATGACGGGGAATGCGAATTTCCCGACACCGGACCCGACACTGGTGGACCTGAAGACCGGGCGTGAAAAGTTGGAGGTGGCCATGGTGGCCGCTGCCAATGGTGATCACGTCCGCATCTTCGAACGCAATGTGGCCGAAGTGGAGCTGGACCAGCTCATCGTGCGCCTGGCGATGTACGTCTCGAACGTAGCGCAGGGCGATCCGTTGATCATCCTCTCCTCGGGGTTCGACCTCCGCAAGGAAGCCTCCCCCATCGGTCCATTGCCCGCCCCAGCGGATCTGCGCACCCATACCGGCGCACAGACGGGAACGGTGGATCTGCATTGGAAGCCCGAATACGGCGCGTACTACTACCAAGTGTACATGACCGACAAGGACCCCAATGATGGAGCCACTTGGCAGCTGGTAGGGATGACCTCCAAGGCGAGTTTCCTTGGCACGGGCCTCCCTCCCGCTACCCACGTATGGTACCGCGTGAACTGCCTAGGAGCCGGGGGCTTCGTTAGCCCCTTCAGCGATCCCGCCAAGGGATTCGTGGCACCCGAGGCGTAAACGCCGCTTTTAACTGCCAAAGGCGAAGGCCCCTGCTCCACCGAGCGGGGGCTTTTGCGTTGGGGGAGCTGCTCAGGCGGCACGTAGCCGTTCCAAGCGCACTTGGTAGCCGCGGCCCCAGTTCACGTAATCCGTTGCTTGGTCGCCGCTGCCCTTCGGGGTCATGGCATTGAAATACCGCCGCCACTCCAGCAACTTGCGCATGTCGCGCAGTATGGTCTCCTTCGCTCCCATGTCCACATCGTAAAAGGTGTGGTAATCCACCACATTACCATTGTACAGGATATCGCCCAAGAGGAAGCCGTCCTCTACCGCACTGGCTATGGCCGGTCTGCCTTTGTAGGTCCTTGGCTCACTGGCCTTATCGTAGTTGCGGGTGTGCATATGCCTCATCGCTTCCAGCACATCGGCATCTTTGTAAAAGCGCTGTCGGTAGCGTTCCAGTACATGCGGACGCATGTAGGTGGCCGGCCCCTCGGCATCGATCTGCATGCAATGGATCCCTTCGCGGGTGAAATACCAACCCAATGGATATAAGGTGGTCTTGCGTGTCGATATAGTGACCACGTACACCCACTGGACCCGATCCGCAGAGGTGAACTCACCCGCCTGCACGATCACGCCCTTACCACCCTTGCGGTGGTTGCGCTCCATATCCCAATACCGCTCGGCCACATGGCGCTGCAGACCCACCACGTCCTTGCGCAGGACAGCGGCGATCTCGGCCAAGGACATGTCGGATAGGATCATTGGGCATGGGTGTCGTGGGGGTGATACGGAGGGGTTGGGGGTTCGGTTTCAAGTCAACACGGGCTTACGGATCCATTCTATGAAAAATTTCTCTCATCGACCTCCCACTTAGTTTGTGATGGCTGACTCCAGCCCTCATAGCTTACCGCTTTCTTTGGTTTCTTGGGTATGCTGACCATCTGTGTGGCGAGTTCCTCATCCATTTCCCGAATCATAGATAAACGCCAAGCTTCAACAGATTCAAGGTACTTGGGAAGTGCAACTAGCGTGACGATATCAGGAAAGTAGCTGTCCCCCCAGATTCCTTTTCGGGTTGTTGGTGATGAATATGTGATCTCTACGGGCATCCAATCTTTCTGTTCGATGACTTCACTTCCATGTTCATCCAAGTACACCTCATATAGTTCGTGATCGAAAACCAGAATGGGATGGAACACATCTATTGAGGGATGGTATAAGGATCCATCCACAGACTCATCTCGCCGTTTCTGCAACTGATCAGCAAAGAACTGGGATGCTTTTGTCACCTGTCGAAGACCGGCAAGTGGCCGGTTCTTGTGGCCCTGATCTTGTCCAACTTTCTTATCAGTCGTCTCATTAGACATTTCATGAAACGCCCTTCCGATTCGTTGGCGTCCAGCTCGAAGATGTTCATCCATTGAACAATTACCTGAAAGCAGCGGCAGCCAATCCTTATTTCGAACCTTGGAAGAATCACCTCGAGTATTTGTTGCGTGCACTATCGACCAAGATGACCTGCGGTGAGCGGGCTTACTTGAAAAACAAATCCATGGATTCTCCGAATGTTTAACCTCTGCTACAATATGGAATGCGAAACCGTAGAACGGCGTGCCTGAATCTCGTTGACGGACAGCTAATGCATCAATTTCTCGACTTTTCGACTCATCCGTATCAACATAGGTTGTGCTGTGTACAGTTTGCCAACCTTGTTTGAGTAATTCTTGATTGTCTTCAGTTCAGTACTAAAAACCTGTTCTGAATGCTCTCTCGAATCTTTTCTATTGGGTATCCATCACATCTCATATAACTGCTCGCGAATCTAACCAATTCTACCATACAAGATGATATTCAGAGATCAAACCAAAAAAGGGGTTTTAAACCTCTTCAGGGTGAGCTCTGATTTCCCTCCCAATAACACACTTGTGCCAGGTTTGCCATCCTCCTGCCGTGTGCTTTCCCCTCGCCGCTGCTTGTATGAAGCCGTGGAAGATCACGCATTTCAGCTCGGTGACCACTCGCTTCCTCAGCTATCCGGGCTTGAAGTAGCTATCCATGCAGCGGACCATCTGCGTCATCTGCGCCATCTGTGGATGAAAACTTACCGCAGTCGCGATGCAGATGTGCCGATGGCTTCGTCGCTTCGATGCTTTCGGCCGCCCAATTCCCGACCTTCGCGCACGAATGAACGTCCTATCCGTCGAAAAAGTCGCCAAGCGCTACGGCCCACGCCAGCTCTTCACCAACATCTCCTTTGGCTTGGAGAAGGGCCAGAAGATGGCCATTGTAGCACGTAACGGCACGGGCAAGAGCACCTTACTGAAGTGCATCGCCGGGCTGGAAACGGTGGATGAAGGCATCATCACCTTCAACAAAGGGCTGCGCATCGGCTACCTGGACCAGAGCGTACACATGACCGCCACGCACAGCTTGGTGGACGAGATGTTGGAACAGGACGACCCCGTGACCAACGCTGTGCGCGCTTACGAACATGCCGTGGCCCGCAACGTGGAAGGGGATGCGTTGCAACACGCCATCGACCAGATGACCGAGCAGAACGCGTGGGACTTTGAAGCGCATGTGCAAGTGTTGCTGCACCGTTTCGGATTGCGCGATATGGAACAACCGGTGAACACCTTGAGCGGTGGTCAGCAGAAGCGCCTCGCCATGGCGAAGGTGCTGATCCACGCCCCGGATGTATTGATCCTTGATGAGCCGACCAACCACTTGGACGTACACATGATCGAGCAGCTGGAGGATGAGCTGAGCGTGCCCGGCCTCACGTTGTTGCTCGTTACGCACGATCGGTATTTCCTGGACAATGTCTGCGACGAGATCATCGAAATGGAGTTCGGCGAGTTCACCCGCTTCAAGGGGAACTACACCTATTACGTGGAGAAGAAAGCTGGCTTGGACGAGGTGCGCGATGCCACCCAACAGCACTTGCGTGGGCTGATGAAGAGTGAACTGGAGTGGGTGCGCAAGATGCCGCGCGCCCGTGGCACCAAGAGCAAGAGCCGCCTCGATGCCTTCGACCGGATCAAGGCCGATGCCACCCGCGATTTCTCCAGCGACGAAGTGAAGATCGATGTGAAGACCGAACGCCTCGGCGGCAAGGTGATCGAAGCACGCAACCTCACCAAGGGTTTCGGGACAGCAGAAACAGAGACCTACAAGCCCATCGTGAAAGGCTTCAGCTATTCGCTCAAGCGCGGCGACCGCATCGGCATCGTGGGACCGAACGGCATTGGCAAGAGCACATTTCTGGACCTGCTCGTCGGCAAGTTGCCACCGGACGCCGGTACCGTGAGCATTGGCGATACCGTGATCCTGGGCACCTTCGATCAACGTGGCTTGCAATTGACCGAGGACAAACGCATCATCGATGTGGTGCGCGACATCGCGGAACTGATCCCTTTGAACAAGGGCAAGACCTTGACCGCTTCCGGCTTGTTGGAACGCTTCCTCTTCGACAAGGAACAGCAGTGGCAATACGTGAGCACCTTGAGCGGTGGCGAGAAACGCCGCCTCTACCTCTGCACGGTGCTGATGAAGAACCCGAACGTGCTGATCCTCGATGAGCCCACGAACGACCTCGACATACCGACCTTGAATGCGCTGGAAGATTTCCTCGTCGACCTGGACATCTGCCTACTGATCGTGAGCCACGATCGTTACTTCATGGACAAGTTGTGTACGAAGTTGTTGGTGTTCGAAGGCGCGGGTAAGATCAAGGAATGGGTGGGCAGCTATACTGAACTGCGCGAGCGCCAGAAGTACGAAGCGAGCAAGCCGAAGGAGGTAAGTGTGGTGAAAGTGAAGGAGGAGAAGAAGCCGGAAACGATGGTCAAGAAATTGACCTTCGCCGAGCGCTTGGAACTGCAGAAGATCGACAAGGAGATGCCCAAGCTCGAAGCGAAGAAGGCCGAGCTCATGGATACCATGGCCAAGAGCGCAGCCGACCACCACAAGGTCATGGAGCTATCGCTGGAAATGGACAAGACCGTGAAACGCTTGGACGAGATCACGGATCGGTGGTTGGTGCTGAGCGAGAAGGAATAAGGTGTTTATCCGCAGGTGTTTTTATCCGCAGATCTCGCAGATGGGGCTGCCTACCGGCGCCCATGCCAAGGGGAACACTGAGCCGGTTCCAGACCCGTGCATGCTGAAGCAGGGCCCAGCAGTCTGACCACGCTGGAGCGGGAAGCTTCAAAATTCAGAGTTGGCAATATCGACCCGGCAGCGCTTTCACTCACGATGACCGAGTGACGATGAGGTCCGCTCTGTAAGAACTGCCCAGCACGAAAGCCCTTCTTGAATGGAACCTCTAGGGATGCATTCACGACAAAGGCCCGATTGCTCGAAAGCGTGCTACTGTGCAGAACTCCCGCCACCGATCGCAGTTGTCTGCAACCCTGACCGCCCAACCAGCCCTCCACTTCGCATTTGCCCTGCCTACAAACGCGAACCATCGCATCGGGATGCTTCCACGACAAGCCATTTGGGTCTGCGGACTCTTACACGGTGAGCCGGTAGGCGAACTATTTGCGTGATCTGCGGATAAGACCCGCAATGCACGGTGAGGTAGGCGAACCCAACTGCGAAATCTGGATAGACCTCAATACACGGTGAGCCGGTAGGCGAACTATTTGCGTGATCTGCGGATAAGACCCGCAATGCACGGTGAGCCGGTAGGCGAACCCAACTGCGAAATCTGCGGATAAGACCCTCAATGCACGGTGAGCCGTAGGCGAACCCATCTGCGTAATCTGCGGATAGGACCCTCAATGCACCGTGAGCCGGTAGGCGAACCCATCTGCGTAATCTGCGGATAACCCTTCGATCGCAAAGTGGACCAATGCACCATATCCGCGATTCAGAACTTCGCGCAAGGCACGATCCGTCGCTTGCTGGCGGCTCGTTTCTTATGCCTCTGTTGCGATCTCGTAGCCCAGCGTGATCTCATGTGCCCCGGCACTTGATGTGGTCAAACGAGAAATAGTGATGTCGTAACTGTAGCCGATCCGTAGGTCGTTGACGATGGTACCGACCAGGATCGCAATTGCATCGTTGTTCGCATAACCGGGGGCATAGCGTTTCATGAGCGGCAAACCACGGTACCATAGGCCCACGAAGAATGGTTCCCGTTCGTAGTAAGCGCCGAAGTCCAATTGATCGAACTTCCCTTGGGATTTGTAGTTGAATGCGAACACGAAGCTCTCCGGTTCCTTCCGGATCACCGGTGACCGCAACGACACGCGATAACCACCGTGCATGCTGAACTTCATCGGGACCCTTGCCTCGTTCTGCAGCAGTGATTGGTTCGGTCTGTTCATGTGGTGCAACGCAACGCCCAACCACAACTTCGGGGTGAAGAAGAGTAGTCCACTTCCCAGATCCGCATAACCGATGCTGTTCCCTTCGGTATTCTCACTGGTGCCCGAATTGCTTCCCCGCGCAAGCTGATCGCCGAAGACCAAGCGCGAATAGTCCACGGCATGGTTCACGTAACCAACTTGCAATGCCGGGCGCAGGAAAACCTTGCGCTTCAATTGGATCTCGTAAGCATACTGTCCGGTAACGCTCGTATAGCTCAACGCACCGGATCCGGAACGATCGTGATGGACCATCAATCCCAAACCGCTGTTCATTCCGCTCAGGTTATGGTCCAGTGCAAAATTGGCCGTGACGAATGCCCCTGGGATCGCGGGCCACTGGTCCCTAACTACGAGACCCAGGCGCGTTTGCAAGCCCGTTCCTGCGAACGCCGGACTGATATACGTCGGAGTGGCATAGAACTGCGTGAGCTGGGCATCCTGTGCGAAAGCTCGCGGCAGGATCGCCCAGCACACAACAAATAGTGCTGTTGCCCTATTCCTCATTCCGCGACAGACCATCGCGCGCTTGGATGGAATGCATCATGATGTCCATCGGAAGTTCACGTGACCCATCCTGGCTACGCGCGACCAAGGTGCTTTCGTAAGGTGCAAAACCAGGAGCCTCAACCGACATGTGATAATGCTGTTCGGGTTGCAGGACCATGAGGTAACGTCCCGTCTTTTCGTTCGTGTTGTAGATACCAACGATCTCTTCACCGGTGGCATCTGTCAAAATGATCCGTGCCTTCAATGGCTCTTCCATGGCATCGGCCACTATGCCGCGCACGATCAAACGGTCCAGTTGGCTGTTCGGGAAAGTGACCTGGTAGATATCCTGCATACCGAATCCCTCCTTTCGTTCGGATGAGAAATAGCCGGTTCGACCATCTTCGCTCAAGCAGAAGTAGATATCATCGTTCACCGTGTTCATTGGGTAGCCCATGTTCTCCGGTGAAGCCCATCCGTTCATGTCGGGATCAACCAAGGCGGTCTTGAAAATGTCGTACCCACCCATGGTGTTGTGTCCATTGGAAGAAAAGAAAAGCGTGGTACCATCACTGTGCATGAATGGTGCATCCTCATCGTACTGCGTGTTCACATTGGGTCCAAGGTTCAATGGCAAACTCCACTCCCCATTGGGCAATCGGCGTATGCGGTAGATGTCCCGGCCACCGAAACCTCCTGGACGATCGCTGGTGAAATAGATCTCTTGTGATCCCGGCGCAATGCTCGCACTGGGTTCATGGCTCATGCTATTGATACGCGGCGTCATCAACTCCGGCTCTTGCCATTTACGCGCATGCATTTTCGTTTCGTACAAGTCGCCGCTGATCAGGTTCTGTTGGGTGCGGTAGACGATCATTGAACTACCATCCGGGCTCAATCCAACGGTGGCGTCTTGGACCAAGGTGTTCAATGGGGTCCCAACATTCACTGCGTTCGTCCAGATCTCATCAATGCGGACCGCCGTGTAAATGTCCTCGAACCACTGGTTGAACGGATCCTTCATACCACCCGTCGTACCCTCACGTCGTGAGGTGAAATACATCGTATTTCCATCAGCAGTTACCAAAGGACAGTAATCATGAGCCGACGAATTGATCATCGCTCCCATGTTCCTTATGGCGAGCTCAACTGGATCCATCGTCAGTGCCTTTGCGCTCAAGGACATTGCCTTCCGATGGTCAACTTCCTTGTCGTCCACGATCCGGCCATTGGACAATTTGTACTGATCGAACAAGACAACCGCTTCATCGAAACGCTGCTGGCGATGGCGTGCCAGGGCCAATTGATAGTAGGATTCCGTGTAGCGCGCTTCCACTCCCCGCTCGAAGTAAATGCTCGCGCCCTCACGCTTGCTGGGTATGTTGGCCAAACAAACCCCCAGATCATGTTGGACCTCCACGAAATCAGGGTCGACGGGAGACAACCGCTTGTAGATCTTGACGGCCTCCTCAAAATCCTCATCCGCCAACATGGCCTTTGCCTGATCGAGCATTTGGAAATGGACCTTCTTGTACCCTTGCTGTGCAAAGGCCGAAGTACCGACAAGTAATATGAGCAATGCGTTAAGTGTGCGCTTCATGGTTCAACGGATCAAAGTGACATCACCTTTCAACATGGTCTCTTCACCATTGCTGAATTTGGCGCGAGCCTTATAGACATAAACGTCCTGTTTGGCAGGACGGCCCCTGTAGTAGCCGTCCCAACCGATCTTTACATCGTTGCTTACGAACAACAATTCGCCCCAACGGTTGAAGATCTCGAGTTCATAATCCGCAACACCTTCATGTAGCGGGAAGAAAATATCGTTGTCGAAGGAGTGTGTATCGTAAACACCATCAGATGGTCCGTTCGCATTCGGTGAAAAAGCGTTCGGGAACTCGAGCGTTCCGGCGGATAGTGCAGTAACCGCTCCGAGCACCAAGAAGGTGTCCGGGCAATTCCAATCATTGTTGGCGATCAATTGCACATCGAACACACCTGGTTGCTGGTAGTAGTGCAACGGTTGTTCCTCCGTGCTGAAGGTTCCATCCCCAAAGTCCCACAGGTATTGTGTGGCATTCGCGGATAGGTTGTACGTGAAGACCGGTTGGCTCGGAACATTGACCTCCGTGGGTTGCAATACGAAGTAGGCATTGGCGCTCGGATGCACCACCACCGAGTCCACTTTTATAGCGGTACTGGTTCCTCCGTTCGGTCCTGTAGCGGTCATGGTCACGGTATAGACCCCTGCTACGTTGAAAGTGTAAACAGGGTTATCCGCACTGCTAGTGCCACCATCGCCAAAATTCCATTGGTAGGATTGGGCTCCTAGAGAGGTATTCGTGAACTGCACAGTCAACGGCACACATCCTTCACCTTGCCCAATGAATCGGGCGGTTGGTACGGGAGGCGTGATCACCACTTGCTGCCATGCGGTATCCGAACAGAACGCACCACTTACGACCAAGATCACATTGAACGTGCCCGATGTTCCATAAGTGTGCGACCCGGGTGCTTGTAATGCGGCCGTTGTACCATCACCGAAATCCCATGCGTGGGTCCAAGGACCCGGAGAGCTATTGTTGAACAATCCCACGGTGGCATTCGGGAATTGCTGGCTCGTTGGCGTGGCCTGGAAAGCCGCATTGGGTATGGGGTGAATGGTGACATTCCATGTGGCCGTGGAGGTACAACCGTAGGCAGATGTGGCCGTTAGGGTGATCGTACGTGTAATGGGCAGGGTCGTATTGTTGACATAGGTATGGGCCGGCGCAAAACCAGCGAGCACCACGCCATCACCCATGTTCCACGACCAACTTGCGGCACCAATACTGTTGTTGACCAATGCCAACACGGCCGGTGAACACATGACCGTATCCACCGAGAATGCCGCTGTTACCGTCGGGTACACGGTGACCTGGGTTGTGGCGGTGTCAGTACAACCCGATCCGCTACTGGCGACCAGGACAACATCGAACGTGGAGGGGTCGGGACCCGAGGTTGTGAACGTATGGGAAACATTGCCCGGACCCGTGTTCAATGTTGCACCATCGCCATAACTCCAATCAAGTAGAGAGGCACCGGAACTGAGATCCTGGAACGATACGACCAATGGTTGACAGCCGGTTTGGACGTTCGGCACGAACTGCGCCAAGGGTTGTGGATGGACCACGATCGTACGCGATGTCGTGTCGCTGCAACCCAGGATGGAAGTAGCGGTAAGGAACACATTGTAACTGATGTCGCCCCCCCCCTGATTTAGATAAAGATGATCCGGAGAGGTCGCCGTGCTTGTTTGCCCATCGCCAAATGACCACTGGTAGGTGGAAGCACCGCTGCTCACATTGGTGAATTCCGCATCAAGTGGTGAACAACCTATACTGTCACCAACAAAGGCCGCCGAGACTTGGGGAAACACTTGAACTTGGGCAGTGGCCGAGGAAGTACAACCGGCAGTTGTGGATGAAGTAAGCGTGATGGGGTAGGTGACAATGTCGGTCCCTGCGAAATTGTACCAGACATGGTCATGTGACTGGGCCGGTTCCGCTGATGTTTGTCCATCTCCGTAGTTCCACGAAAAACTGGTTGCTCCCGTGGTCAAGTTCGTCAATGTGGCCGTTAGCGGATGACAGCCGGTCCCTGGTGCAACGAGGATCTGCGCCACCGGCGAAGGGAAAACCGTGACTTGATCAAAGGTCGTGTCCCTGCAACCGAACGCATTCTCTCCGATCAGGGTGATGGGATACACGACCACGTTCGAGGTGGTGTTGAAATAGATGTGCTGCGGAGAAGGCCCCGACCCCGTGGTCCCATCACCGAAGTCCCAATTGTAGGATACCGCACCGACCACCTGCGGCAATGTCACCGTATGCGGGCTGCATCCGCTGTCCGGCTGCGCGACGAAGGTGAAGTCGGGTGTAGGGTAAACGATAACTTGATGAAAGATCGTATCCGAACATCCCGCGCTTGAAGTAGCGACCAACCGAACATTCCGGGTCTGGAGGAAATAGGTGGTGTTCACATACGTGTGCGAAGGATCCACCGCCGTGCTGGTGCTGCCATCATCAAAGTCCCATGCATAGCTGCTGGCGCCTGTGCTGCCATTCGTGAAGTCCACCGCAAGGGGCGCACAACCAGGCTGAGCATTATGGGTGAACAAGGCATGGACACCTGGTGCAACGGTGATCGGCACAGCGAGGGTATCTGCACAACCGCTAATAGTAGAAACGACCAGTTGCACCGTGTAAACTGAATCCTGTGTTCCAAAATTCAAAAAGGTGTGGCTCGGCGAAACGACACTGGACACTGATCCGTCCCCAAAGTTCCATGAGTTCGTTACTCCGCCTGTACTGGTGTTGTTGAACGTTACTGTGAACGGTGAGCAACCCAAGATCCCACTGGGCGTGAACGTCGCAACCGGCTTTGCTTCAACGAGCACAGGCAGGGTTCCGGAATTTGAACAATAGGGCGTGGTGGCCACAAGCATGACCGTGAAATTTCCAGAACCTGCATAAAGGTGGCCGGGCGATTGCACATTGTCCGTAGAACCGTCGCCGAAGTCCCAAGCCCAATCGATCACTGGATTCCCTGGATCGGTAACCGAAAGATCACTGAATTGTGACATCACTCCTTCGCACACGTTCTGCGCGCCGATCATCACTTGAGGTGGTGAGTATACATGCACTGTATCCATGAAAACATCTTCACATAACTGTGAATTCGTGACCGTGAGACTGATCACATATTCGCCTGGAACAGTGTACGTATGGGGCGGAATATCGGGGAACATGCTCGTGGTCCCATCGCCGAGGTCCCATGAATAGTTCACGCCATTGATGGAGGTATTCGTCAACGTGACCGTCAACTGGTCGCAAGCCGCATCATTGTCCAAGGTGAATTGTGCCGTGGGGCTCGGTAATACATCCACCACCACAGAGGCGGTGTCCGCACAACCCGCGGTTGCTCCTTGTATACTGGCCGCGTACCGAACGGTATAACTTCCCGGTGTGCCGAACGCATGGGTCTGGTCTCCTGCTCCGGTCCAATTGAACCCACTACCGAAGTCCCATTCGAAATAGTTCGCACCACCGATCGTGGTCTCGTTGAATTGGACCGTGGCGCCAGCACATACCGGATTCGGCGTCGCAGTAAGTGTCACGGTCGGAGGTGGAACGATATTGATCGTGATGCGAGCAGTGTCCACCCCGCAGTAGTTGCTGTCCAACAGCATCACCTCGTACGAGCCGATCGCCGGATATGCGATGGTTCGCGGGAAGGTTGGCGGCCAAGGTGTCCAATTCAGGATACTGTCGTGGCCCATCCCCCAATAGTCCCCGAAATTCCAGTATTCGTAGCGCTGGAAAATATTGCCTTGCTGCAGGCAGTTGCGATCCGTTGTGTTCGCATAGGTCACTTCATTGTCCGGCCAACAGAGCAAGGTTGCGCTGGGCGCGATCGAGGCATCATCATAATCCCAAATTCGGATCGGATTGAAGGTGGCCAAGCTTGGGCCTCCTTGCAGCGCGTTGCACGTGTTCTCCGCGGTCAGCCGTACGGTGGTTTCGCAATTCACCGTATTTGGCATGTACGTATGCGATATGGTCTGTCCCAGATTGGTATGGTCGAACGTGAGGATCGGCGAACCATCACCGAAATCCCAAGTGAATACCGTGGTGGGTGATACGTTCGTACTGCTATTGATGAACTCCACCGCCGAAGGGGCACAAACCTGCGTGAGTCCTCCAACCGGTATCTGGATAGAGGCACTGGTGCTCTTCTCCATGACCAGCGTCCCAATGATCACACAGCCCGTCGAAAGTTCCGTGAAGGTGATCGTATACGTGACTACCGCCGCGGTGTAGAGGTGACCAACGGTCTGAGGCGGGTTCAGCGAAGCACCTGTATACAATGCGCTTCCATCGCCCCAATCAATGGTGAAGTTCCCTACCGAATTAGGCGTACCCACTTGCAAGGTGAAATTGTTGCCCGTGCAACTGCACCACTCAGGAGCCGAAGACGGGTTACCATCGTAGTCAAAGAGCTGTGGACATTGGCCCACGGCCGAACCCGCTACTATCGTAGCGAGGAATAGGCTGAACAGCCTGGACAGGATCTTCATTCCGCGGTCCTTCACGGTCTGTCCTACGTGAAATAGTGGAAATAGGATACAATTAAAGTCCTAATGTGCACGTGCCATCTGCTGTACCTATCAAACATGCTGAATGTCATCCATGACGAGAGAACCGAGCAGAACCCATTCACCGGATACAACGTATCAAGCTGCTACAAATGGAACACTACGACCTGATCGTCATCGGTGGCGGACCTGCGGGCTACGCTGCCGCCATGCGCGCCATTGATCTAGGCAAGCGGACGTTGCTTGTGGAACGTGATCGCATCGGCGGCACGGGGATCTACAACGGCGCACTTACTTCCAAAACACTTTGGGAGATCGCAAACCGCGTTTCCAGTACCAATGAACTTATGAGGACACGCGGAAGAGAACCTTTCCGCCTGAGCTGGGAAGAGATCAGCAAGACCGTGAATGAGGCCATCTTCGAACGCAAGTACCTATACGCTTGCCACATGCAACTGCTGGCGAATGCCAAGGAAGGCCACGTCCTTTTCCATCATGAACGCGGACACGCTCGTTTTACAGCACCCGATCGTGTGCGTATCCAACGGACGGGCTTCGATGTGGAGGTATCCGCCGATCATATTGTGGTTGCCACAGGTAGCCGACCACGCAGCGTGCCGGACATTGTAGTGGATGAGCAACACATCTTTACCAGTGATGGTATCTTCGGTATCGAGGAACTCCCCAGTAGCATCGTGATCATCGGTGCCGGTGTGATCGGCTGCGAATTCGCAACGATCTTCTGCAACCTTGGTGCTACACGCGTTCACCTCATCGACCGGGCGGACAGGATCCTGCCCTTCGAAGATGCCGACATTTCAGAGCTCGTCGCCAAGAACCTCGAACGAAAAGGTGTCATCGTGCATCGATCAGCAAAGCTGGACCACATTGAAGTGATCGACAACGAGGTGGAATACACCATCTCCTATCCGGACGGAAGGATCGAGATCGTGCGCGTTGAAAAAGCGCTGCTCTCAGTGGGCCGCACTCCGAACGTGGAGAACCTTGGGCTTGATCAAGCATTGGTGGCCACGGACCCGAAGTCTGGTGCAATTATCGCCAACGGTACACACACTTCCCAGCCAAGGATCCACGTGGTGGGCGATGCCACTGCCACCAACATGCTGGTGAATCTGGGTGAAATGGAAGGTCGGCACGCCGTGGAACGCATCTGGGCCGATAAGAAGGAAGAGCTGAGCTACGATAACGTGAGCACCATCATGTTCCTGGATCCCGAAGTCGCCGGTGTCGGACTCAACGAGCAGGAATGCCGCAAACGGAACATCCCCTATCGCGTAGCACGCATCGACTATTCATGCCTTGCACGTGCCATTGCCATGCGCCGTACAAAGGGTTTCTTCAAGGTGCTCGTTACGAACGACGAGGATATGAAAGTACTTGGGATGCGTGCAGTGGGTGAGCATGCCTCCAGCGCGATCGAGGCCGTTGCATTGATGATGCGCTTGGGCACGCCGATCCGCGAACTTGCCGAACTCGTTCACCCCCACCCGAGCATTACGGAAGGCGTGCAAGAATGCGCCCGCATGTTGCTTGGGCACAGCATTTTCAAGCCAAGCATTTTCGCGGACCGCATGCAGTGTTACACGTGGATCCCGGAAGTGGCAAAATTGGTCGCGGCGTAATTCAGGGAGCAGAAGTCCTTACGGTTCCCCCGGATCCTGGAACGCTGGGTTGCTCACGAAATCCATATCCGTGAGCGTTCCCAAAAATGCACGCAGCTGCTGCTTCTTATCAGGCGTCAATTGCAAGCCACCCACCGTATATTTCATGAACGGATCAACAGTCGTTGATGGATGACCTCCGGAGTTGTAGTGCTCGATCACCTCCTCTAAGGTCTCGAACCGGCCGTCGTGCATATACGGTGCGGTCAATTCAATGTTGTGCAATGTGGGTGTCTTGAATCTGCCCATGTCCTCCGGGTTACCAGTAACCCCGCCTGCACCCAAGTCGGTGAATACAGAGTCCAACCCGTTGTTGTGCAGCTGGCCGTCGGTGAATCTGCTACCGGCTTCGGTATGGCAATGAAAACAGTCTGATCCGCCCTGACCACCCGGCCCAAATCCTCCTTCGATCCTCGTCAATTCGAGCCCTTGCTGCTCTTCTATCGTCAATAACGCTTGGCCGCGTTGGAAACGATCGAACCGGGAATTTCCACTGATCATGGTACGAATGAATTGCGCGATCGCTTTTGCTACGAGCAAGGAGTCCACTGTACTTGTTCCGAATGCAACCTGGAACTTTGGCGGATATGCCGGGTCGGCTTGGATCTTTGCAAGCGCATTCGGCCATGTGTCATGCATTTCGATCGGGTTCACCACTGGTTGAAGGATCTGATCTTCCAAAGTAAGTGAGCGCCCATCCCAGAAATATCGTGTATCCCAAGCGAGATTGATCAGTGCCATGGCATTCCGGTTGCCCTCTATCCCGTCAATACCCGTACTGAATCGGGTGTGCTGGTCCGTGAAGGCCACCTCTGGTGCATGGCATGATGCGCAGGATTGGGTGTTGTTCCCAGACAAACGCTCGTCGTAGAACAAGTAGCGACCAAGTTCCAGACCTTCAACGGTGAACGGATTGTCCGCCGGAATGGGCATTTGCGGAAAATTGGAAGGGATCACTACCGTGAGTGGAGTTGGCGTTGGACCACCATTCCCACCCGGACCTACTGGACCAACAATTTCTTCCGGTTCATGGCGGCAACCCGACATTACCAGGAGAGTCGTAACGATCACGAAGTGGATGATCCGTTTCATCGTACTTGGTCTATGCTCTGCTCGTCCGTAAGACTGTTCAAGAAGGCTATCAGGTCCGCCTTTTCCTCCGCTGTGATAGCAAAGCTCGACATTTCTGCACTTCTATTTGGATGTGCCAGACCTCCGCTGGCAAAATGATCGATCACTTGGCTCAAGCTCGACATGGCCCCATCGTGCATATACGGTGCAGTAAGTGCTATGTTGCGCAAGGTGGGCACCTTGAATTTTCCGTTGTCCGCCGGGTCCACGGTGATCCGCTCCCGGCCTGGATCCGCGTACTCCAAATATTGTCCGATGTTCTGCAAGGAATGATCGCTCAGATCGAATCCATTGTGGCACCCCGTACAGTTCAATTCTTCACTATTGAAGAGTGCCATCCCGTTCTGTTCCTGGGCGGTAAGAGCTCCTAATTCTCCACGGTAAACGAACCGATCATAACGCGACCACCCACTGATCAACGTGCGCTCGTAGGTGGCGATGGCCCGAGTAAGAACGAAAGGGTCAATAGCGCGACCATAGACTAACTGGCTCAACGCCCGATACGCCGGATCGGTGTTCACTGCAGCTGCGGCCAACATAAGGTCGTGGTCCATTTCCACGGGATCCAGGATCGGTGCGATCACTTGCCGTTCAAGGTCGGGCACACCACCATCGCGGAAGAAATACGGATGGTACGCCACGTTCGCCAATGTGGGTGCATTGCGCATGCCTAGTTGTCCTTCGATCCCTCGACTGAATGCCATGGTATCGCTGAACGCGTGGTCGGGAAAATGACACGAAGCACAGGAGATCGTGCCATTGCGCGACAGTCGTGGATCGAAGAAAAGTGCTTTCCCCAATTCCACTGCTGCTTGGGTCATGGGCGCATCAGCGGGCACACTTACCAAGGGCGCACCGGGCGGAAGGTCCAACACGAAGAGTGCATCGATCCGGGCTTCGATCAAGGCCGGATCCCTTCGACAACCGACCAACAAGGCAGCCCCGAAGAACACGACCACTGCGTTATGGACCGAATGCTTCACTGCACACTCAGGCTATGCACCACATTGTTCGTGAGCATGGTGGCCAAGGGGGCATTGTCCCCATGCGATTGATTATCGACAGCCAGATCGATGGTATCCGTGGGTGAATAGAAGAACGCATCCACCGCCATCTCAAGCGTCAATGTGGTGGTGTTCCCAGCTGTGATCGTGAGTCCATTCGCCAAAGGCAGTTCAAATTCACGATACATGGCGTTCAGCCCGGTGTGAATTGACATGAGCTGGGCCGGAGCTAAAGTGCCTGCTGGATCCGTATCAAAACGACCATCGAACATGACGAAGCGATACGCTGTTGCCCAGGACCAATATGTTCCATTGGAAAGGCTGAGCGGGTGACCGGGACTATACACGATCGGGTCGGCATCATTCAACGCCATGGGGACACCCAGACCCGCAATAAAACCCGTCCACGTTCCTTGCTCCACGCTTCCTTGCACCATCAGGGGACCATTGGCCGCATCGAACAAGGCAACATCCTTCACAAGCACCGTGTCGGTTCCGGCGATCAGCCGCATGTTCCCCAAGTAGAATTTCAACATCTCAACTTTAACGCGATAATTGCTCACGTTGTGATACACCGTGTTCAATGCGAAGGGTGCGCCATCCCACGTGGGTTGGACCTGAATGCGTAAGGTGCCTGTCGTGCTTACCGGCGGCGTTGGCGGTGGATCCGGCTCAACAGGATCGGGTTTACAACCCGGCATGGCCAACAGACCCGATGCAAGTGTCAAAAGAAAGATCGAACGACTGAAGTTCATGCGCATTTGAGGCCGTATTGATGCGTACAGAACGTTCTGTACCCCACAAAGTTACGGCATCGACCAAGGCTTCGGATGACCTTGGTCACAATCACTGTGCTTAACGGGGAAACCTACCAACGCACTTCAACCCGGATCATTCGCTCCCCCGTAATACAGAACCTGAACAGGATGGCAACGCAACATTCATCCGCAGCAATAACTTGCAACCATGTTCGAGGTGCTCCACAGTTCCGCAGGTGCAGGCAAAACGCATGCCTTGGTAAAACATTACTTGGGCCATTGTCTTAAAGGCGATGACCATGCCGCGTACCTGCACGTATTGGCGTTGACCTTCACGAACAAGGCCGCCGCCGAAATGAAAGAACGGGTGATCGGCTATCTGGAGAAATTAGCGAAAGGCGAGTTCCACGAGGGGCCAATGCGGGACCTTCTGGAGCATCTGCAGCGGCAGTCAGGTGTGGACGAAGCGACGCTCGTGATCCGGGCCAATGCCGTGCTCGTCCACATGCTCCACAACTGGAGCGAGGTGGCGATCAGTACCATCGATGCATTCACCCGGAAGGTGGTGAGACCCTTCGCACGTGACCTGCGATTGGATGCTGATATGCAAATGACCACCGAGCAGGACCACTACCGCAGCCGTGCGGTGGAGGCCTTGATCGAGGAGGCCGGTAATGATGCACGCATAACCGAACTACTCACCCAGGCCTGCATGCAATTGCTGCACGAAGAGCGATCATGGGACCCGGTGAAGCCTCTGTACGAGCTCAGTAACGAACTACAGAAGGAGAGTGCGATCGGACCACTGGAGAAGCTTCGGTCCAGCAACAGTGCGGACATCATTGCATTGCGGGATCGGCTCAATAAGGAAACAGCTGCATTCCGCAACATGGTGCATGCGATCGGCAAAAAGAGCTTGGACCTGTTCGCACAACATGGTCTCGGAGACAACGAAGTAGCGCACGGGAAAGGCGGTATCCTCTCCTACTTCCGCAAGCTTGTCCAGTTCTCGGACGAGTGGAACCCGCCCGGGCCGAATGCGCTAAAGCCGATGGAGACCGGCAAGTGGAATTCCGGAAAGGCCTCGGCAAGTGCCATCGCCGCCTTGGACCGCATAGCGAACGACCTGACCACCTTGTTCCAAGAAGCGGAGCAATTGCGCATTGATCAACATAGCCACTATTTGGTACAGCGCGCCGTGGCCCGCGAACTTTTGGCCGCTTTCGCGCTGCACGAACTGGATGCGAAATTGGAAGCGCTGAAGCGCGAAGATGCCGTTGCATTCTTTAGCGACCTTACCCGTCGTGTGGCCGAAGTAGTAAAACACGAACCCGTGCCCTTCATTTACGAACGGCTCGGAGAGAAGTACCGGCACTTCCTGATCGACGAATTCCAGGACACTTCCTTATTACAGTGGAACGCACTATTACCCTTGATCGAAAATGCATTGGACACCGGAGGAAGTGCCTTGCTCGTTGGCGATGCGAAACAAGCGATCTATCGTTGGCGAAATGGGGAAGTAAGGCTCTTCGTGGAATTGCCCAAGGTGTTCGGTCGTTCAGATGATCCCGTGGAGATCTTGCGTGAAGCGACCTTGGATCGCAACTTCAAGAACGGTGAACCCCTCTCACACAACAGACGATCCGCTCAACGGATCATCAACTTCAACAACGCATTGTTCGATGCCTTGGCGACGCAGCTTCCGGAAGACCTTCAGAAAGTATTCGACAAGCACGATCAACGCACATCACACAAGGATGAAGGGCTCGTGCGGATGGACCGCGCTGCACCCGGCGTGCGTGGTGAGGAGGCCACGCAGGAAATGCTGGACCACACGCTTGGCTATTTGGATCAGGCGCTTCGCGATGGATTCGCACCGGGCGACATCGCAATTCTCGTTCGAGGCAAGCGCGTGGGGCGTGTAGTAGCAGAGCACCTCATGGAACATGGACATGCTGTTGTTTCGCCCGATGGACTTCAGCTCGCTGCCGACCCGGCCATCCAATTGCTTATCGACCTTTTGCGCTTCATCCATGCAGGAGAAGAAGCGATCGCTGCCTCCGTGCTGCAATGGCAAGCGTTGTTGGATGGTTCGCGACCCAATGAGGAGGACGGGAATTCACTTCCGCTGTTCCCGCCAAGTGACGTATTGCCAGATCCCCTTGCTCTGCTGCGCACCTGGTTGAAAGATCATGGTGATCCCGGTTTGCGGACTACGGTAGCAGCTTTGGTAATAGAACTGGCACGAGCGAACAACTTGGATCCCGCGACGGACAGTGCCGTACTTACGCTCTTGGATGAAGTTCACTCTTGGACCACGGACCATGCACAGGACATCGGTGGCTTCTTGGAACATTGGGAGCGCAAAGGCGGCGAACGTAACGCTGGTGCCAGCGGCTCGACAACTGCTGTACGGATCATGACCGTACACAAATCGAAGGGCCTGCAGTTCCCGGTGGTGATCGTGCCCGACACGCGTATGACAGGCGGAAAGAACCATGGCGAATTGTTCTGGGTGGATCCTGGTGCCGCAGTACCCGAACTGGATGTAGCCCTCGTGCGTGACAACAAAACGCTGCGCAATGCCGGAGTACCTGAACTCGTGACCGAAGAAGGCTTGCGCATATTGGACGAAATGAATCTTTTGTATGTTGCGTTCACTCGGCCGGAGCAGCGGCTCTATGCCTACGTCCCGGATTCCAATGACACTGTGAACAAGGCGTTGATCGAATTCATCAATGCTTCGCCCCAATTGGTTTCCGATAGGGGCTCCACAGAAAAGCCACGCAGATCTACCGTTGTGGCGCCGAGCGAGCCGCTGGTCAACGTGACCTCCGGCGGCGCGCTACCAGCGCTTACGATCCGCTTCGAAGCACCTGTTGATTGGGATCCCGAAGCACCGGAAACGCACAGTGCGTTTGGTACCGCCGTGCATGCTGTGCTTGCCGCATCGCGCACCAAGGACGATCTTCAGATGGCGATCACACGGTCCGTGGCTGCCGGTGATCTGACTTCCGCTCAAGCCGAGGTCTTGCTTCGAACGCTCGGACCACGGATCCAAGCGAATGACCTTGCACCTTGGTTCGCACCCCTCGCCGATGTTCGCTCTGAAGCCGCATTGATCACTGCCGAAGGCAACAGCATTCGACCCGATCGCATGTTGATCGAAGGTGATCGGATCCGCGTTCTGGAGATCAAGACCGGTAACCCTTCCGCCGACCACGCGGATCAATTGCAAGGCTACTTCGCACTCCTACGCGAACTAGGCCATGTCCATGTGGATGGTGCGATCTGGTACATGGCGACGGGCGCCCTTATACCCTTGCAATGAACGGGACGCGCTGGAGCATCAAGGTTTTTGACGAACTCACGAACAAGGAGTTGTATGACCTCTTGAAATTGCGCGTGGACGTTTTCGTTGTGGAGCAAGCTTGCGCATATCCCGAAATAGACGGAGCCGACCCGACCGCGATCCACTTGCTGGCACAAAATGAAGAGGATGAATTGATCGCTTATGGACGGATCCTTCCCCCGGATGAACACGGTCTACCCCATGTCGGCCGGATCGTGGTGCGCAACGATCAGCGCAACCAGAGCCTAGCAAGCGAATTGATGCAGCGCGCCATGGATATCCTACTTGAACAATATGGTACGCGCACATCAGCGTTGGCCGCTCAATCACACCTCGAAAAATTCTATGCACGTTTCGGTTATGCGCGCGTTGGCCCCGACTATATGTGGGATGGGATCATGCACGTGGATATGGAGCGGGGGGAGTGAGGTCAGATGCAGTGATCAGCCAACCCGGTCACCGCAACAACGTAACAAAACCCTTGTATTCCTTGCGATACGCGCCATGTTCGGCAATACGAACTTGGTAGCCGAAAATGCCTTGGGGTAGGCCATCGCCCGACCATTCGGCCTTGGGGTCGGTGCTTCGGAAACGCTCGATACCCCAGCGATCGGTAATGATGATCTCGTACAACCTGGCACCTTTCACCAACGGTGCAAAAGTGTCGTTCAGCCCATCACCATCCGGCGTGAAGGCATTGGGTGCATAGAACAGATGGTCCATCACAAAGACCGTGTGCGTGACCGTATCCGTACAGTTCTCGCCGCTGGTTACAGTGAGCAAAATGTTGAAGCGACCAGCATCATCGAACAGGTAGTCGAAGGACGGTGTTGTCACGGTCTTCCCTTCGATTTCGTAGGTCCACTCTTCCGCCAACTGCGAGAAGTCCACCACCTCTACGCGCGGATCCAGTAGGCTCACCGTGGCTGGCTCAATGGTGAACTCCGCGATCGGTATAGGGAATACCTCCACCTGATCGGGCAAGGTGATCGTGGCTTGATCGATGCAGCCATCCAAGGTCCATGTGTTCAATGATACATCGTACAGTCCGGGGTCGGCATATACATGCTCCACATCCGGACCATTGGCCAATTCCCCATCCCCAAAGTCCCAAGCGAATTGAACGGGGGTCCATGCCTCCGCTGTGCCACTGAATGCGAACATGGTCTTTTCACATCCCGCACGATCCGTTTCCAGGTCCATGATGATCCGTGGATAGACCATCACCGAATCGGCGTAACTGGCCGAACATCCATGGTCCTCCACGGTGAGCACTACGGGATGCCCACCCAGTTCAGCGAATTCCGCGAAAATGAGCGGTCCTGTTGCCTGTTCCGGGGAACCTGCCGTGCCCAGATCCCAAGTGACTAACGTGGTCGTGGTCAAACTGCCCTCCGCAATAAATTGGGCCGGTTCGTTCGGACAACGGATCGGCGGCCGTGCGAAGTAGGGCTCCAATGGCAAATAGACTTGGAAGGTGGATACCGTGGTATCCGCACACGGCCAGCCGGGGTTTGCGATCAATGTGATGTCGTAGCTGCCGGTATCCGCATACGTCCATGTCGGGAACTCAAGGTCTGAGGTATCCGACAATATACCTTGCACTCCGAAATCCCAATGGTAGAATTGGCCGTTCACACTTTCGTTGATAGGCTCAACTGTCCTACCGGAACACAATTGCTCAACGGACTGTCCTTGCACATTCGCGATGATCGTGATATCGCATAGGACAACATCGAAGCGTAGGTCCCTGATACTGGCGCTCAGTAAAACACCATCTCGGTATTCACGTACACGAACACCTACTGTGAACGACCCCAACAAGGTGGGGTGGACCGTTAGTTCTCCGGTGGAACCATCGATCGCCATGGGCGGGTTTCCGTCCATAGGGTCAATACCTGAATATCCTGCTGCCCAGACGATCGGAAAATACGGTGGTGGCGGTGCATAGGGTGCCGGGTCAATGGCATCGGCACCTTGGAAGGGTGTGAAGAGATCATAGACCAGTGAATCACCATCAGGGTCGGTGGCCGAATGATCGAACACCATATCCTCGTCCATGCACATGGCGATCGGCGGGTAATCATTGAAACGGGGGCTGCTATTGGGACCGGATTGAACGGGCGGGATCTGCACCGTACAGGTAAGTCCTTGCAACAGACCCGTTGGCAAATTCACCATTGTAGGTGTGCGGCAACAACGTTGATAACTGATCACATAGCCTTCCGTGTTGGGAGGAAGGTCGACGAGCGTGATGTACTCCGTCCACGTGGCACAGATCGAAGGCGGTGCGGCCAAGCACGGATTGTTCAACTCAACAGGCACTGTCTGTTCACCGGTGAAGGGCACGTCGATGACGAACTGTTGTGCTCCGTTGCCATCGAAGACCACGAGTTTCGCCTCCGCGTCGAAGGCCGTGCCATTCGTGTTTCCCGGCCCGCAATCCCGATACAGTTTCAACGTGATCTGATACTGGTTACCACTCAACTTGTCATAGTACATCTCGCCTCCCAGCACATGCGTGGCCCATGCACCGGAACTAACCAGCAGACCAAGGACCAGGTTGAGGAGATGACGGTACATCGTTGGCCGTATCGTAACGCTCAAGAGTTAGGTTTACATACCGTGTTCATGGTCGGCTCATCTCAACAAGGTCAAGTGGCCGGTGAAGGCTCGTCCATCATTCAAGAGTAGTTCGTAGAAGTAGGTACCATCAGGCACACCCAATGCCGCCCATTGATTCCTGTAATTTTCCGCCTCGAAGACCGGCGTTCCCCAACGGTTGAAGATCTTCAGCTGGTTCTTGTGTTGTGCAATGTTCGCGATGTCAAAGTGTTCGTTGCTACCATCACCATTAGGCGAGAACACGTTCGGAATGTCGATCGGCACCTCGATTATCTCGTAGGGCAGCGAATAGTCTGCAGTACACCCTTCCGCAGTGGTAACGGTAAGCCTCACTTGATAGAGACCCGGTAGTGCCAGTTCCCATGACTGGTCCTGCTCCGTGCCGAACACCCCTCCGTTCGCACTCCAACTCCAATTAACAATTACTCCGCCATTGCCAGTGGAACCATCGGTGAATTGGATCGTTGTACCATAATTCTGGGGAGAAGGCGGGGATACCGTGAAGAACGCGGTAGGGTCCGCATACAATCTGGCTTGGCCGATGAACGTTCCCGTGCACCCGTTCTCTGTTATCGAAAGTGAAACAGAGTGCACTCCAGGCGCGGAGTATTGCACATCCACGACCTCGCTGGTGGCGGTTGAAGGTTCAGCATCACTACCTAATTGCCAGAAATACGTGGAGTTTGGGCCACCTCCTACTGCAACCAATTGGGTCGTGAGATCACCGCACCCGGTAGGTTCCACGAAGTAGGGGACCGGATCCAAGTAGACCTGCACGATCGTCTCCGTGGTATCCACGCACGAATAGCCCGGGTTCGCAACCAAAGTAACCGAGTAAGTGCCCGGTTCGGAATAGGTCCAGGACGGAGATTCCATGCTTGATGAATCGGCCGTGGTCCCTTCTTCCCCAAAATCCCAAAGCCAGAATTGACCGTTCGGACTTGCATTGATGAAAGGCATGGTCAGTCCGGTGCAAAACTGGGTTTGTGGCTCGATCACCGCTGTAATGGTCGTTTGACATGGAACTACATCGAATCGAAAATCCCGTCGTGTTTCAGAGATCACCACGCCGTTCCTGTATTCCTCCACAAGCACCCCGAAGGTGTAACTGGCGGCAAGAGTTGGCACTGCGGTGATCAATCCGGTTTGCGCATCGATCGCTATGGCAGGATCCGAATCCATGGGATAGTCAGCTGAGTATCCAGCCGCCCACGGGACTTCGTCGTAAGGTGGCGCAACGGGGGTCGGACTGGCATCAGCAGGTGAACCACCATTGTACGGGGTGCAAAGGCTATACACCAAGGAGGCACCATCCGCGTCCGTTGCGGAGTGGTCGAAAGTGAACTCCTGTCCAAGACACAAGGCGATCGGTGGGTATTCGTTGAACCGTGCTGAGCTGTTCGCTGCATTGGGCGTGCCGGGCACTCGTACCGTACAGGTGATCCCCAGGTCTTGAGCGGTTGGGATGTTGATGATAGTAGGTGAACGGCAGCAACGTTGATAAGTGATCACATAACCTTCCGGAATTGGTGGCAACGTTATCGTGACCCGATAGACCGCCACTTCGACACAAACCGTGGGCGGAGCGGTCAAACAGGGGTCGTTCAATGCAACAGGAATGGAATTGGCACCCGGGAAAGAAACGGACTCCAAAAGGTATTGGGTGGTTACACCACCTGCAAAAACGCCGATCGGAGCCAACGCATCGTATTGCGTGTTGTTCGAATTGCCCGGACCACAGTCGCGATAGAGCTCCAAAAAGACCTCGTATTGGTCATTCCCCAAGTAATCGTAGTAGAGCACGCCACCAATAATGTGCGTTGCTCGTACTTGTGTTGCTAAAGAGCGAGTAAAAGGGTGAAGAGGATGGATCGCATGCGCATAGGACCAATTGATGGGCCGGTTGGTTGCCCGAGTTTGATGGAACAAGGTAGATCATGGAACTGGATCGGCAAGATCAACCTCCGACAGCGCAGGAGCCATTGCCAATTCGTATTGACTTGGGCCTTCACCTTAGGCCAGTTGCGCTTTGGCCAACTCCCACTCTTCGATCGTTGCGTTGCCATAAACCCCTTCCCCGCCTTGGATCATCTCTACGATCCGCAAACGCTCTGGATACTGCGTGGCCACTACCAAATGGCGCAACCATTTGGAACCCACCCGCTGCAACTCTGTGAACCGGTCGATGCTTTCAATCCGGTACAAGTGAGCACCACCCCGGAGTTTGCGGTAGATGGGAAAGGATGGATCCATAGATCAGGTCGTTGGACCCTGCCAAAGTACGTAAGGGTACCTCGAGAAGGAACGACCCATTATCCCGGATCATGCAATAGGACTTCTACTGCGGCCCGAAACCGCTGCGGTAGCAAGCGCTTCGCTGGCTTTCCTTTCGTCAGAATAGCTTGGGCTATTCCTCCTCAACGAAATCCTTGCTACCATTGCGCTTTCGACCCTCGCAACGAACCCTATTGCATGATCCGGGATCCTTCCAGAATTATCTTCCCGCCCCATGCAGCCCTTTCTTGAACGCCTCGCCGAACTCTTGTTGGAACATCACAGGAACGAACTGGATCGTGTGGCCGTGGTGTTGCCCGGAAAACGCGCTGGACTGCACCTGCGGAAATACCTTGCCCAATGCAGTGGCACCGCCCTCTGGAGTCCTGAAGTGCTGGATATGGGAAGCTTTCTCCAACGGACTGCCAGCTTGGATACGGCCCAACCAGCATTGGTCCAAGGTGGTTCTTTGGAGTTGCTGTTCCTTCTGTATGAAGCCTACCAAGAGATCACGGACACAGCGGAACCCTTCGCGGATTTCATGGAATGGGGACCCACCACTTTGCGCGATACGAGCGAGGTGGACTCCCACTTGTTGGACCATTCCGCCCTCTATCGGGACCTTACCGAATACCACGAGCTGGAGGAATGGAGCTTTCGATTAGGAGAGCTGAGCCCAGGCCAACAAAGGCTGAACAAACAGTGGCGTAGTACCGGTCCGCTACATACTGCTCACCAAGAATTGATGCGGGAGCGCGGGGTTGCTACTTCCGGCCATATTGCACGCCGAGCTGCGGAATTCCTGGGGAATAACAATGCGGAACTTCCGTGGAAAAAGGTCTGGTTCGCAGGGCTAAATGCTTTGGACCCAGCCTCCACCAAGGTGATACGCACATTGCTGGACCGGGATCTTGCACACGTGGCCTGGGATTCCGATGAGCACTACCTAGCCGATGTGCGCCAAGAAGCCGGTCGATACTTGAGACGATCCATCAAGGACCTGGGACCGGGTTTGGTGCCCCCACAGAAGGGGATATTGCAACAGCAACGGACCGTTCGCAACGTGGCTGTCCCCAACGGATACGCCCAAACCACCTACGTCGCACAACGCTTGGCCGCATTAACGATCGAAGAGCGCGCTGCTACCGCCGTGGTGCTTGCCCAAGAGGACCTGCTGCTCCCTCTCCTGCAACAGATGCCTGCGGATATTGGCCCGCTGAACGTGACCATGGGGATCCCGTTGAAGAGCCTTCCGGTCCATGGCCTTACTGAAGCATTCCTCGCGCTGCACGCAGCACAGCGCGATGATGGCTCCATGATGCTGGAAGATCTCGAACGCTTGTGGGGCCATCCTTTCCTGAACGAAGGCTCTAGCACAACCCGTTCATTCCAAGAGCTACGTGCGCTGGGCACGATGCGTGTGGACCTGCAGGATGTAATCGCGATCGCTACAGCGAACAGATCAGCCTACATAGTGGAAATGTCCACGTCCTTGGATCCGATCGGCGAAGCAACAGACCTGTTGCCGGGTCGATACAATGCCTTGTTCAATTGGGCCAAGAAAAATGCGTCCAAAGATCGATCGATCCAAGAGCAGCTCTTCCAAATGGCCCGGTTGCAGCAACGGCTGGACCATGCCTTGCACCGCTCTGGTCTTCCCTCATTGGACCTACGCACCTACGCCTTGATCCGCCAGAAACTGGTGCGCGAAGAGAGCATCACCTTCCTTGGCGAACCGTTGCGCGGACTCCAGCTGATGGGTGTGCTGGAAACCCGTGCATTGGACCATGAACGCCTGATCATGCTGAGCATGAATGAAGGCGTGTTCCCAAAAAATACGGCAACGCAAAGTTGGATCCCTTTCCCATTGCGCAAACACTACAAGCTGCCCTTGTCCAGCGATGCCGAAGCCATCTCCGCCTACCACTTCAACCGTGCCATGCAAAAGACACGTACCGTGGAACTGGTCCACAGCAACAGTGATGATGCAGAAGGGGAACCTTCCCGTTTTCTGGCCCAATGGAAACATGAAGTCGTGGGAAAGGACCTACCACAACCGGATAAAGTAGGTGGAACCACTTGGACCGAACATGTGGTCAGCGCACCCGCCAAGGTCCGAGATGAAAGGCCTTTGATCGTGCAAAAGGATGCCGCGGTGATGGAACGCTTGCGCACACTTTGTGAAAAGGGGCTCTCTCCTTCCGCCTTGGGAACATGGCTGGCCTGTCCGCTGGATTTCTACTTCAAATATGGTCTGGGTATTCGCGAAACAGATGTCGCCGATGGCACTTTGGGCAGCGATGTGCTGGGTGATGCAGTACACCACGTTCTACAGACGTTGTTCACGCCTTTTCTGGGAAAGGAGTTGACCCCAGAGGATATCGCAGGTATGATACCTATGGTTGATCAGGTTCTCACTGACCGCCTTGCCGAGCAAATCCCGCGGGACACCCTATCCCATGGTCATATCAGGCTAAGGCGTGAAATGGCCGGACACGCCCTGCGCTCCTATCTGGGGGCTGAACAAGACCGTTGTAAGACCGAACGAACCGAGTTGGTTGCAGTGGAATTAGAAGTAAAAGGCACCCTGCCCAATGGCGTAATGCTGAAAGGCCGTTGCGACCGGATCGACCTGCGAAATGGGATCTACACGTTATTGGATGTGAAGACCGGATCGGTTCGAAGTGAGGACCGCCGTATTCCTTCTCTTGTCCGTGAAGAACTGGACAAGCCGAAACGCTTTGCACTTCAATTATTGATCTATGCGTGGGCCTATATGGAGCAGCATCCTTCCGTGGCGGAACTTGTTGCTGGTGTATTGCCTTTGCAACGCCCCACTCTGGCACAAGGGGAATTCCTGAAAGTGGCGAAGGAAGAGGTCATCCGAAGGGACCAATTAGAGCCGATCGGCGACCTGTTGAATGCGCTGGTAAATGAGCTTCTGGACCCGGATGTGCCTTTTGCACATGATCCGAAGAGCTTGTATTGTGTTTGTTGTGTGGGTTGAAGGACGGGGTAGCTGGTACCGAGTATTGAGTACCGAGCACCCAGAGACCGGTGTTCGTTACTCAATGCTCGGCGATCTGCATGAAAATGCCCTTCTTTCATTGATAACTACTATTACAGTTGCAGTTGCCACTTGCGATGTAAAGCAGCGGGCATTCAACTTTCCAACATTCCACCCCCTCAACAACCTCATCTTCGTTCAATGAAAAAGGAGGCATTTTGCCTCCTTTTTCATTGCTGGATATGCAGCGATCAACGATAGACCACCTTGTGTGTTGTAGTAGCACCGTTACGCTTGATCTTCACGTAGTAAGCACCTGCGCTTTGGCCGCTCAGGTCCATTTCCTTCTTGTAGGTGCCTTCCAACTCGCGAAGTGTTTCGTTATAGACCGATTGTCCGATGTTGTTCACGATCTCAACCGTCACATCGCCCTTTTCATTGTTCAGGAAGCTTAGGGTGAACCGGCCATTGTTCGGATTGGGCTGGATCAATACGGAACCGTCGTCGCCCGTTGCTGCCAAACCGTGGTAAATGGTCCCGGTGCGGTCTCCACCGCCCAAGGCAGCATAGAAATTGGCGTTGTTGTTAGGCTCAGCCGTGTATCCGTCGTTCACGAGTTCAAACTCGCCCTGGCCAGTAACCGGGATCGTGGCGATCGTGTATTCCTTGCCAGCTTCCCAGTTAACGCCGTGGTTCGACATGGGGGTCATACCGAATCCGGCATACACCATGTAATTGGAGCTGCCTTGCTCACGCACATTGCCGCTTTTGGCAACCGCGATAACGTGCTGCGCTGCTTCATCTTGCGTGGGCTCGCCCAAGCTGGCTCCGGTGCTCGCATCCCAACGGATGGTGAAGACCAAGGAAGAGAAGATCCCGGAAAAATCGGCTTCTGGACGAACTTTCACTTCCAGTACACCATTGTCCTGGAACAAGCCGATATCCACGGCCCCTTGCGAAAATCCAGACGTGGACAAAGCTGCCAAAGCCAGTGAGAAAGCGGCGGTGCGTAAGGAGAAATTCATGTTCTTTTGGTTTGTTCTTGTTGTATGCAAGTTTGTCCTGATCATTTGCCCGAAGTGGACTCTTCCACACGGTACATTTTCGATTAGGAGCCGCAAGATATGACAACCGAGTTACCATAGCAAGGGTTTTCGACGGATGCTCATCCCTAAGACGGACGAACTAAAAAGGGTTGCCGATGAAGATCATTCATGGCCCTGTTGAAAAAGTTGGTGTTTGACCTACCCCCTAAAACCGAACAGGGGCCCTTGCGGACCCCTGCGCAGTAAACCTGCAAGGAATATGGAACCACCAAGGCCAGGAAGACCGTCCTTGGTAATGCAAAGACGTGGGGTCTGGAAAAAGGTTGCCGGGGGGTGCGAAAATATTCTTGAGCCATGTGCGCCGAGGAATGTCTTGGGTACTTCAAACTTAGGGGGCGTTCAACTCTTCCTAGAGCGCATCTCAAAATAATCCTTCGGGCTGCGAATGTGTCTTTCAGGCCCCTGCTTCGTTGCAAAAGTCTCACATAGCCACCGCTATGCTCGACTTTGGCGCCTCGCATGGTCACGAAATCCATCATTCTCGCTTCCAAAAACTATTTTGAGATGCGCTCTATTGAAGGGGCAAAAGACGGCACCTGTTCTACCTAGTGAACCGATAACCCACCCCCCGTACGGAATGGAAATATTTCGGCTCCCTTGGGTCCGGTTCAAAATACTTGCGGAAGCCAACGATGAAATTATCCACCGTACGTGTGGTCGGAAACACATTATAGCCCCAAACTTTTTGGAGGATCTCCTCCCGGGAGACCACCTCCCCTTCCCGTTCAACCAACAAGCGTAAGAGCATTAGCTCGCGCTGTCCAAGTTTGTACACCTTGCCGTCCTGACCCCGTGCTTCAAAGCTCCGAAAATCAACGTGGTTGTTACCGAACGTGTATTCCTCGATCACCGTGGCCGGGGTGTATTCCTGTCCACGATGCACCAATTTGGCCAAACGCAGTCGTAGCTCCTCCAGGTCAAAGGGTTTGCCCAAATGATCATCACCGGCCTTCAGACCTCGGACCCGATCCGCGGCAGCTGTGCGGGCGGTCAGAAATAACACGGGCGTGGCATTGCCGTCCAATCGGACCGTTTCCACAACCGTAAAGCCATCCATTTCGGGCAACATCACGTCCATTACAACGGCATCGAAACGAGCACCGCGCATCCGTTCCAAGGCATCCGGCCCGGTGGAAGCAACGGTCACGTCGTAACCATCCAGCTCAAAATTCAACTTGAGCGTGGATCGCAGGCTCGCTTCATCCTCCACTAGTAGCACTCGTGGTTTTGGGGCTGTAGTATCCATGTATGCAAAGATGGGCCTCCTACCTTTACCGCCCATGCTTTTTGAAGAACGGCACATTGATCTTGCCAATTCCATTCGCCAGAAAACTTTGGTGGAGCATCTCGATATCCAGTTCGGCGTCAATGCCGACGGCCAATTGACAGCTTCCATGCCGGTGGACCACCGCACCTTTCAACCCATGGGCCTATTGCACGGTGGAGCCACGGCAGCACTGGCGGAAACGCTCGGCAGTATGGGTTCTGCCATGTTGGTGGACCTAGCAACACAAGCGGTCGTCGGCATCGAAGTCAGCGCCAACCATTTACGCGGGGTGCGGGAAGGCCGGGTTACGGCGACCGGTGAACTGCTTCACCAAGGCCGCAAGACGCACGTATGGGAGATCCGCGTGCGTAACGAAGCGAACGACCTTTGTGCGGTGTGCCGCCTCACGATCATGATCATTGACCAACGGAAATGAGCAACGAACGACCTCTCCTCGAAGCATTGACCTATAGCCTGGAACACAGGCTGACCTTTGTTGTATTCCGAGTTCCGGGTGGGCCCATCACCCTTTGGGCGCAACAAACCCCATTCGTCGACCATGTGGAGAACGGCTTGTGGTGGGAAATGAACGACGTGTTCCTGCTCTCGCCCTTCATTATGCCCGGCAAACTTCCGCTTGTGCGTTCCGATGTCGAATTGACCTTTGGAGATGCAGAACCTGCGTGGCACCGATTGATGGAATGCGTGGGATCCACCGCCCCACATGGACGTGATCATGCACCCAGCACCACAGACCGCAGTGCGTTCGAAAAAGCCGTACGAACGGCCAAGGCCCTTTGCCAACAAGGTGATCTGGAGAAAGCAGTGCTTTCCCGTACGGTTGACCTTCCCGTTGGCGCAGCGGATGCACCGCAACTATTCATTGACGCTGTGCTTGCCCGGCCCGAAGCCCTGGTCACGCTGCTTTCAACCCCTGAACACGGTGTCTGGTTGGGTGCTTCACCCGAACGCTTGATCAACGCGGAATACGAAACCCTGCACGTGGATGCATTGGCCGGGACCATGCCCAGTGAGAAGGCTCCTGACGACCCCACGCTTTGGGGTGAGAAGGAATTGCACGAGCAGCGCGTGGTGACAAAGACGATCGTGGGCACGCTCATTGATCAAGGAGTGCGGTCGGTTTCGTTGGAAGGTCCCACGGTTATGCACACCGCAGGCATGGCACACTTGCACACGCGCATCACGGCTACCGTCGAAGGCCGTTCGATAGGCGACCTTGTGAGCAATCTGCACCCGACACCCGCTGTTTGCGGTATTCCAACGGACAAAGCACGGATACAGATCGCCGCAATGGAAGGCCGGGACCGCGAGTTGTATGCCGGCTTCTGGGGCCCATGGAGCGCTGATGGCCGCATGGAACTTTTCGTGAACATCCGGTGCATGCGCCTCTTCAATGATCATGCTGAACTGCACGTTGGAGCTGGCATTACCGCTGGATCGGAGCCTGCATTGGAGTGGTTGGAGACCGAGCACAAGGCCGAGGGCTGGCGAAAACTGTTACCGACACTTTCGCAGTAGCGTTCATGCCCACATCCGATCGATCCGCAGCGGCCGAACTGGCTCGCCTCTGTGCAGCCAAAGGAGTGAAATACGCGGTGATAAGCCCCGGGAGTCGCAATGCGCCGTTGGTGATCGCCTTCAATGATCAGGAAGGCATCGAGTGCCTGCAAGTGATCGATGAACGCAGCGCGGCCTTCTTCGCATTGGGCATGGCGCAACAGTTGCATTCACCCGTGGCCTTGATCTGTACCAGTGGCAGCGCTGTGTTGAACTATGGTCCCGCGATCGCCGAAGCCTATTACCAGCGTATCCCTCTATTGGTCATCTCCGCAGATCGACCAGAGGAATGGGTGGACCAAGGAGAAGGACAAGCGATCCGGCAGAACGGTGTGTTGGCGTTGCACACGAAGCGCAGCATTCAATTGCCAAGGGCAACGGACGAGGATCTTTCCAAATGGAACTGTGGTAGGTTGATCAACGAAGCGATCGATGCGACCGTATTGCCCGTACCCGGTCCCGTGCATGTGAACGTTCCATTCGTTGAGCCGCTCTATGGTAAGACGGAGGTGGTCGGCACATCGCGCATCATTGCACCGGTGATGACCGAATCGTTCATCCTTCCCGACCATGCGCGTTGGCTGATCGGCCAGTTGAGCGCATGTAAGAAAGTGATGGTGCTTGCTGGCCAAGGCGTTTGGAGCGAAGGACTCAAGAGGCAACTCTTGCAACTCGCCGCACTACCACAAGTGACCGTGCATACCGAAGCAACTTCGAACCTCGACGATCCAACTTTCATCACCTGTATCGACCGTGCGTTGACCGCTGTGGATGAAAAGAACGAGAAAGACCTATTGCCTGACCTGTTGATCACCTTCGGGGGAGCGATCGTGAGCAAGCGGATAAAGACCCTACTGCGTAAGTGGAACCCGGCGCAGCATTGGAACATCGATGCCGACCAAAGGCACTTCGACACCTACCAAAGTTTGTCGCATGACATTGCCGTATCGCCGGAGATCTTCTTCGCGCAATTGGTCCCAAGTATGGTCGGCAACGAAAGTTTCTACGGCGAGGCATGGCGCATGGTGGATGTGCGCACCCGAGGCCTGCACAACAAAGTGGTTGCCGCTGCACCGTTCTGCGACCTTTCCGTTTTCAATGTGCTCGTGGATCGGATACCCGGTGGAAGCGATGTGCATTTGGCCAACAGCACACCGGCCCGCTATGCCCAACTGTTCGATCGGGTGCGCAACATCCGATGGTTCAGTAACCGCGGAACCAGTGGTATCGATGGTTGCTCGAGCACCGCTGTTGGTGCAACGTTCGCATCGAAACAGACAACCACATTGATCACGGGTGACACAGCCTTCTGTTATGACAGCAACGCATTCTGGAACAACCATCTCTCCGAACACTTGCGTGTGATCGTGATCGACAACGGTGGTGGGAACATCTTCCGTTTCATAGAAGGTCCGGACCAGGATCCCGAACTGTTGAAGTGGTTCGAGGCACCGCACTCTCGCAACATTGAACACCTGGTGAAGGGATACGGACTACCCTACTTCTATGCAGATGATCACAATGGTTTGTTGGAACGAATGGATGAACTTTACGCAGACCACGGCAAACCAGCGGTGTTGCACATTAAGACCGATGGGGAGTTATCGCCGAAGGTGTTGAGGGAGTATTTTGGGAAGTTGGGTGGAGGTGAACATTAGAAGGAGGGATCGCTTCGTCCCACAGTCCCGCTGGGCGGGATGTGGGTCTCGCGATGACTGATCAAGCAGATAATTTGTCCAACTACCGCATGAAAATGGCAAAACGCGATTGGAAAACGATCAAGGAGTACTCGGATATCCGGTATGAATTCTTTGAAGGGATCGGAAAGATCACGATCAATAGGCCGGAGGTGTACAATGCCTTCCGCCCGGAAACGAATACCCAAATGATCGATGCCATGGACCTCGCGCGCGAAGATCCTGCTATCGGCGTGGTGGTCTTTACAGGCGAAGGGGACAAGGCATTCTGCAGTGGCGGCGACCAGAACGTGAAAGGACGTGGCGGATACATCGGTACGGATGGGATCCCCCGGCTGAACGTGTTGGACCTACACAAGAAAATTCGGGAACTGCCCAAGCCTGTTGTGGCTATGGTGAACGGTTACGCGATCGGTGGTGGCCATGTTTTACACGTGGTTTGCGACCTTACCATCGCCGCGGACCACGCACGTTTCGGACAGACCGGACCCAAGGTGGGCAGCTTCGATGCAGGATTCGGAAGCAACTATTTGGCGCGGCATGTTGGCCAGAAGAAAGCGCGTGAGATCTGGTTCCTCTGCCAACAGTACAGTGCCAAAGAAGCCGAGGATATGGGCATGGTGAACAAGGTGGTGCCATTGGCGGATCTGGAGGATACCACCGTGGAATGGTGTAAGCTCATGTTGCAGCGAAGTCCGCTTGCATTGCGCATGATCAAGCGCGGCTTGAACGCCGAACTCGATGGCCAACGTGGCCTGATGGAATTCGCAGGTGATGCAACGTTGATGTATTACCTCATGGACGAAGCACAAGAAGGAAGGAACGCATTTTTGGAGAAACGGGCACCGGATTTCCAGAAATTCCAGAGGTTTCCGTGAGTACTGGGAAGAATCGAGTTAGTAGGATTTTCCTCCTTATTGGACTGATACTATTTGTCCTATATGGCGTCTTCTTCGTGTGGTATGCCATAGGATATTCCAGTTCCCATGGTCACGCTTGCATCACCTACTGCGATAACTGTTCAGGTATTGTCCTTTCGATCAAGACCTCTTCGGAACTGGCACACTCTAAAACCTTACGCCTTGCGCGTAAAGCTGACACCTTGGACTTGGGTCTTCCATTCTGCGATAAGAACGACGGTCTTTGGGGCTTCGTTGAGGTCGGCGACCGGATCGAACAACAAGGTGACAACCTCGAGGTCATCATTACTAGGCCTGGAGGGGCCGAATCGCAACGTTTCAAATTGGGTTGCTGCGAATTCTAGAAAGGCGTGCCTGACTCTAAATTGTACGGATCAACTGGAACTGATTACATGATGTTCAAACACTGGCTCCATGCCTTCCGACTGCGCACCTTGCCATTGGCATTGAGCAGCATTCTTGTGGGAAGCGCATTGGCATACAGCCAAGGCGCATTTAGCTGGCCCATATTCCTGTTAGCGCTAGGTACTGCCACCCTTCTGCAGATCCTCAGCAATCTTGCGAACGATCTCGGCGACCATCAACACGGTACGGACAATGCCGACCGTGTTGGCCCGCAACGTGCCGTGCAAAGTGGCGCTATTTCAACTGCTTTAATGAAGCGCGCCATGGTGATCTGCGGGGTATTGGCATTTGCTAGCGGCCTAGCATTGATCACCGTTGCGTTCGGGACCACGTTGAAGACCTTGGCCTTCCTGTTGATCGGACTTGCGGCGATCGTCGCCGCCGTGAAATACACGTTCGGTAAGAACCCATACGGCTACGCTGGACTGGGCGACCTGAGCGTGTTCGCCTTCTTTGGCGTGGTGGGTGTGTTGGGCACCTTCTACCTCTTCACCCATTCACTCCATTTCATTACCGTCCGACCCATCTTCATTTTCGGATTCCTTTCCGTGGCCGTCTTGAACGTGAACAACATGCGCGATATCGAGAACGACCGGGCCAGTGGGAAGCGCACACTGGTCGTTCGTTTGGGGCTGAAGAAGGCCTTGCACTATCACGCACTACTCACGTGGATCCCGTTCTTCCTTCTTTGCAGCTTCGCCATCGATGCATTCGAAAGCCCTTGGCGATGGTTGGCCTTGCTCGGTTTCGTTCCGATCGGGATCCACGCCTACCGCATCCAACGTGAAGAAGGCCAGATCCCCTTGGATCCCGAATTGAAGCGGGTTGCGCTCGGCACATTCTCAACGGCATTACTTTACTCGCTGGGACTTATCCTTGCCTGATGTTGCTTGCCCGCTGGATCGAACACACCCTGCAACCGAAGTTTGAATTGGGCACTTCCAAAGGTCCCATTGGAACACGGGTTGTTTGGTACCTGATCGCATGGAATAGCGAACGGCCAGAGATATGTGGCATTGGTGAAGCCGCACTCTTCCCCGGGCACAGCAAGGAATTTCCGGCAGAGGTGAAAACGAAACTGGTTGAACTGTGCGCTGATACCACGAATTGGGAAGCCCGTCTGGAAGATGATCTCATTCACGTTCCAAGTGTGCGTTTCGCCGTGGAACAATGTCTGAGAGATCTTGAAGTACACGGTTCCAAATTGCTCTTCCCTTCACAATTCACACTTGGCCAAATGAACATTCCGATCAATGGCCTCGTGTGGATGGGAGATCGCGATACCATGCGTATGCGCTTGCGCGATCAAGTGGAGCGTGGTTTCACCACCGTGAAAATGAAGATCGGTGCGTTAGGCATGGAAGAGGAATTTTCCTTGCTCGAGGAATTGCGTGAAGAATTCGGACCGGAACGGATCACCCTCCGTGTGGACGCGAACGGCGCGTATTCCGCCAAGGAAGTGATGACGGTCCTGGAACGATTGGCGCGGATCGATGTTCATAGCATTGAACAGCCCATATCACCGGGTTTGTACGAAGTGATGACCGAGGTATGTCGCAATTCACCAGTGCCAATTGCCTTGGATGAGGACTTGATCGGCCTGAATACGCGACGCGCGAAAACCGACCTCTTGGACCACATACGTCCGCAGCACATCGTGATCAAACCCAGTCTGGTCGGTGGCTGGGCCTCTACACGTGAATGGATAAAGCTCGCTGAAAAGCGCAACATCGGTTGGTGGATCACATCCGCATTGGAGAGCAGTATAGGCTTGAACGCGATCGCACAATTCACCGCCACATTACCCTTGCAACAAGCGCAAGGATTGGGCACGGGATCGGTCTATTCCAACAACATCCCTTCACCGCTGTTGGCAGAAAAGGATCGCTTCACTATCGGCCCGAAATTCCTTGGGAGCTCCACCAATTCGAACTTGGAAAACTACTTGACCAATAGTCGTAGGTCTTCCTGACCTTTGCGCTGCATGCCCAAGCGTTATTCGCGTAGTATCGAAAAAGCATTTGAACGGCTCACGTTGGATGGCGTGGACCTCTCGAAGTATGCTGCATTCGATCACTTCAGCAAGCTCAAGGATGGACGGAAACAAGGTGAGGATTGGAAAGAGGCGATCTACAGCACGTTGTCCAACATTGTGTTCGGGAATGGTAGTATGGCCGCATTCACCAGCGGCACCACCGGCCCACCAAAGAAACTGACCATCCCGAAGCGAGACCTCGTGAACAGTGCTAGGCTCACCGCTGAAACCTTCAGCCTTAACGAAGGTGACCGCGTTCTACTTTGCCTTCCTTGTAATTTCATCGCTGGGAAAATGATGTTCGTGCGCGCGATGGCCTTGGGCCTGGACCTGCATGTGATCGACCCGCGGGGAAGCGTACTGGAGAACTTAAAAGTCCCCGATCGGTTCAAGTTCGCACCCATGGTCCCTTTACAACTCTACCGTGCGATCCAAGAGAATAAAGCCCGAGTAGAAGAACAGTTCGAGATGGTCCTGCTCGGTGGCGGGCCCGTAAGCGAAGCACTTATGGAGGACCTGCAAGACCTTTCAACCAACGTGTTCCAGAGCTACGGCAGTACAGAGACCGTTACCCACGTTGCGCTACGCAAACTGAATGGGCGGGACCGGAACGACAGCTACTCTGCTATTGGAAAAGTTCACTTCGGTCGAGACCCTCGGGGATGTTTGGTGGTCTTTACACCACATCTTTCAGTGAAGCAGCACATTACGAACGACCTCATTGAACTGCACGATGAAACCCACTTCACGTGGTTGGGTCGTTACGATAATGTGATCCTGAGCGGTGGTAAGAAGATCTTCCCGGAGCAACTGGAGGCCAAGACCGCCGGCTTGCTCCCCTTTCCCCACTATTTCAAAGCGTTCCCTGATCCGGAGCTTGGCCAAGCCGTGATGCTCGTGCTCGCAACGGACCGACCGCAGGATGAAGTGATGCCTGAGGTCTTGGAAACATTGATGGCCAATTTGGACCCACACGAGTGGCCCCGGCGTGTTCAAGCGCTTGAACGGATCGAAATGACGAGTGGTGGTAAGGTGATACGCGGTGCTTGAGTCGTTAGTCGTTGGTCATGAGTCGGACTCACGACTAACGACTGAAGACTCTCTCCCTTACTTCATATTATTCACCGCTTCCTTGTCCAAGGGCTCTTCGTCGTCGTCGCTGTTGCCCAATGGTTTGAAGGTGGTGTAGTGGCGCCACTTCTCCAGTACTTCCTGCATATCCGGCGGCAATGGACTTTCGAAATGCATGCGCTCCCCGGTGATCGGATGGGTAATATCCAACGTGCGGGCGTGCAATGCCTGGCGTGGGAGGATCTTGAAGCAATTCTCCACGAACTGCTTGTACTTTGTGAATGTGGTCCCTTTCAACACGCGATTGCCACCGTAGGCTGCATCGTTGAACAAAGGATGCCCTTTCCATTGCATGTGTACCCGGATCTGGTGCGTACGTCCGGTCTCCAATTTGCACTCCAACATGGTAATGTAGCGGAACCGTTCGATCACCTTGTAGCGGGTCAAGGCATGCTTTCCTTGGTCACCGTCCACAAACACGCCCTGTATTGTGCGATCCTTCAATGATCGACCGATGTGGCCCTCTATATCGCCCTCATCCTCATCGAAGTCGCCCCAAACGAAGGCCGTGTATCGTCGATCGCTCGTGCGATCAAAGAACTGACGTGCCAAATGTGTCAATGCCTCTTCCGTCTTACCGATCACCATTACGCCGCTGGTGTCCTTGTCCAGGCGGTGAACCAATCCCGGCCGCGGGATCAACGCCCCCGGTGTGCTCGGCAGTTTTCCGAAGTGGAACAACAATGCATTGACCAAGGTGCCATACCAGTTGCCGTGACCCGGATGTACGACCAATCCCGCCTGCTTGTCGATCACAAGAATGTGTTCATCCTCATAGAGCACGCTCAATGGAATATCCTCCGGCTGGATCTCGGTATCGCGTTGCGGATAGGGCAATACCACACTGATCACATCACCGGGTTTCACCTTCTGGCTTGGCTTGGCGGTCTTGTCGTTCACCAGGACATTCCCGGCTTTGGCCGCTACTTGGATGCGGTTGCGCGAAGTGTTCGCCAAGCGATCGAACAAGAACTTGTCCAACCGGACCAACCCCTGATTGGGGTCACAAACAATGCGATGGTGTTCGTAGAGCTCCTGCTCTTCACTCAAGGTAACCTGGTCCTGTTCGTCGCTCATCAATGTTGCACCATAAGTCTGCCCTGTGCGAGGGTGGCGCTATCAGGCCCGACAACCCGGACCATGTAAAGCCCGTTGGCCAATGCGCTGGTACTGATCACGGTGCCTTCGGAAATGGAATTGCTCAAGACAACACGACCCGTGGCATCCGTACACTCCACCGTGGAACGATAGGGCACTTCCGTTTCCAACCGGATCCGGAATCCATCATTGGTGGGGTTCGGGTAAAGAACCAATCCTCCCGGAGCAGCCTGCTCTTCTGAGATAGAGGCCCATGGATCCACCGTCGCGATCATGACCGGGCGCATCATCAAGGACCCCGCAAAACTGGTATTGGCCCATGAAGTTCCAGTCTTGAAATAGATCTTGGAGCTGTTATCCCGGTTCTTGTCGAAGCCGATGTTCATGCGGGTCGCATTGGTCTGGACCCAACCGATGTAGATCGTGCCTTCCACGCGGATCGCACTATCGAGCTCGTATTCCACATACTTGTTGATGCCATCGACCCGATATCGGGGTGAAGAGAAGGAGAAGTTCTGGTGCTGGATCACCTCGGGTTCCAAGCTCTTCCAAACCGTGCACAGGAACGACCCTTGCATTGGCGGGGCGTCCGGTGGCGCATTGGCTTGGGGGTTGAAGTAGATCCTGATCGCACGCAAGGAATCGGCACCTAGCAGATCGTAACGGTATGCCAGTTTTGCACCGGCGGTTTGCAAGAAATAGGCTGCTTCTGCACTACCGTCGTCGTACGCATAGTAGTTGCTCACTTCCTGTACGAACGAGATCGAATCGTTGTATTGGATCAGGTCAGGCTGGGTCTGACTGTGGAAGACCACCTCCCAAAAAGCTGCATCAACCAAGCCCGCAGTGTCCAACACAAATGGTGCTCCCCCACTGTTTATCGGATTCTGGGTGGTGAAGCTGCTGCTCGCGTTCCCGCTCGTATTGATCCCGTTCTCTTGGTCGACCTCGGTGCCTGCATTATCGGAACGGACCAACATGCCGTAGCGAATGAAGCGATCTTGGACATCCAGGTTCTTTATGGTCTCTTCTACATTCAAGGCCATGTTGCTTTCCGGTGCTTCGTAGAACCGGTTGAACGGGATCGATGTATATGTTTGGAGGATGCTGGATTCCGGGTAGACGTAGGCCATGTCCACGATCCGTTCGTCGTCAAAGGACCGCTGTGCGGCCAATCGAACGTAGTCCAAATGCCAGTGATCGAATGAGCCGCTCAAGGTAGCCTTGTTCACGAACCGGAATTGGAATCCGGGATGCAGGTACCGCAACTCCTTCACAGGAACTAGAACCTGTTGGAATGGCCCCGGAGTTGCATAGGGAATGCCCCAGGCCGGGTACCACGTCTGCTCCACCGGAGCATAAAATTCGAGAAGAAGACTATCCTGTGCTTGGGCTTCGGCATCGCCGCTGAGCCCTTGTGCCTGATAGAAGAAACTAAGGTATATGGAGTCGCTTGCCGGACGTTCCAAATTGATATCTACGGAGGTCAAATGGTCGGCACGCCCGTATGATGTGTAGGTCTGGAAATCGTACGGATAACCGGTTCGCGCCAACCCATCGAAGGTGGCAACCCCAATGGTCGGTGGATCGATGGGATATGTGCCGTTCACGTATACATCATCATCCTGCCAAAGAATGAGCGGCACCTCATCATTCCCCATTTTGTAGGTCCGTGGGTCGGGTGGAACGTTGTATACCAGAAGTGAATCTTGGGTGTAGGCGGGTTCCAAGGTGAAGAGCGTATCCAAAGGTGGAAATGCGATGGAGTCCAACAAGTCGTAAGCCGGCCACACTTCCACGATCATGCTTGTCGGTGGTTCAACGGTAAGGTCCCTTATCGTGGCCATTTGGCTTGGCAATGCCGCACGGGTCGTTATCGGTGGATCGCTCGCATCGATGGTATAAATGAATGAAGTATCCGTGTTGTACTTCATGTCAGGTGTAGAGGTCCCTCCCACTTCAATTCGGTAGATCGTCTCCGAGAGCGTGACCCCGGCATCGGTTGCCAATGCATTCAACTTCCGTGCACGGTCAATGGAAAAATCATCGACCAAAGGAAGTTCCTGGACCGTATTTTCATAGCGAAAAACACGTTGCACATTGTCCTTGGCACGTGCCGCTCCTGGTATCGGTCTTGCTCCCAACGCCCGAAGTCCTTCACCCTGTTGTGCCCATGTCAGTTGCCCGGCCAGTATGACCAGCAAAAGGCACACGAACCTATTCAATGACATCAATAGTGTCTGTTTGTTCATACTGGTGTGGATCGTCCCAGCCATCCGCTGGCCGAAGACCTGTTGTATCTGCGTTCAACCAAATATCAATGGCCGTGCCCAGTGATATTCGTTCGCTGGCTTGTGCACCGGGTACTTGCCGCCATACCCTCGCCAACGCGGAATCGGTTGCTGTATTGCATCCATCACAGGTCACCACGACACCCAAGTTCAATGAGGCCATATTCAGGACCATCTTGACCTCTGCATTGGTCAACCCTACCAGATCCGGAACGGGTACCCGTTGACCACGATCTCCGCTACCCAAGACCAACGTTATGGACTCCCCGGCACGTATGCGCGTTTCTTCAGCAATGGGCTCCCCTTTGTACAACTGGGCCACCACACAATCCGTACACGGGTCAGGTTTGTACTGCAGTTCCTTCACCTTGAGCCCGATGATCTCCAGAACAGAGATGGCCTGCCGTTTTGAAAGGTCCACCAATCGCGGCATATCGATCATTTTAGGCTGGCTCGCGTTCAGTACCAAGTACACTTTACGACCCGATTTCACGTCCGACCCGGCCACAGGGTCCTGCACCACCACGCTGCCCTTCGGATACTCATCCGTGTAGACCGAATCGATCACAAAGGCACGAAGTTCGCGTCCGGCAAGTGCCATTTGGGCTTCATCGAAGGTCATGCCCTTCATATCGGGCACCCGCATCGCCTTCCCGTGACGTGTGAAATACCGCAGCCACAACCAGCCGCATAACAGCAATAGGCCGACAACGACAAGAGGCATTAGGAATTGCACAAAACGGTTCCGGAACATATGGTCCAATTCGCGCGCTGAACGGCACATGACGCTCAACGGGCGGCTAAGATAGGCGGGGTGCCTGAAGAAGTCCCTGCCCGATAGGATCTGGAAAGTCCACAATGGGTCGTGTACACTTCTCCTTCGCACACCAACATATCAAAGGCCCGACAGCATCCACCTTTGTACACCAGCCCATGCTTTCGAACAAACGCCCTTTCATCGCCATTATCCGGGGTGGCTATACCGGTGAGTCGGTGATCAGTCTACAGAGTGCCGCTACCCTTATGGAGGCCCTCGACCAACAGCGCTACGAGGCGGTTTACGTTAGCATTTCTCGCAAGGACTGGCATTGCGAACGTGCTGATGGCTTCCCGCTGGAATTTGATAGGGGACGATTCGCCGCTGTTCGGGGTCATGGAATGGAGGTTTTCAACGCTGCGCTGATCGCGATCCATGGGACACCTGGTGAGGACGGTAAGCTGCAAGGGTACTTGGACATGATGAACGTACCCTACCAGACCGGCGGTGTGCTGTGCATGGCCCTTGCCATGAGCAAGTTCAGCACCACTGGCCTACTTCGGCAATGGGGTTTCCCCGTGGCTGCCTCCGTGTTGCTGCATGATCGCAACTCAGGAGCGGAAGAACGCATTATGAACGAAGTTGGTCTGCCCTGTTTCGTGAAGCCGGATAACAGCGGCAGCAGTTTGGGCATAAGCAAAGTGAAGACGAAGGCCGAACTAGGTCCAGCGCTGGACAAAGCATTCGCAGAAGGCCCTTCGGTCATGTGCGAAGCTTTGGTGAAAGGACGCGAACTTACTTGCGGTGTAGCGCGATTGAACGGGGAGGTACGCGCTCTTCCGGTGTGCGAGATCCGCACCAGTCGCGAATTCTTCGACTATGAGGCGAAGTACCACGCAGCTGATACAGAAGAGATCATTCCCGCCGAAATACCGAACGACGTGACCTTGCTTATCCAAGAGAGGTCTGTTGCGATCTATCGCGCCTTGGACTGCAACGGCATGGTTCGAATTGACCACTTCTGGACCGGCGAAGAGGTGATCACCATTGAAGTGAACACTACACCGGGTTTCAGTAGTGCCAGCATTTTCCCGAAAATGATCCGAGCTGCGGGCCTTGAGGTTCCAGCGGTGGTGAACGCGATCGCCGAAGAATGTCTTCAGCGGGGCAAAGCACGCAGGTAAGCCACCAATTGCCGAACCGCTATGCCCCGATGGCTGATCCCGTTCTTCGCCGATCCATCCATTTGTGCGAAGGTCAGTTCGCTGCCCATGGGACGGAACACCGGGTCATAACCGAACCCCCCGGAACCCAATAACTCCTCGGTGATCTCGCCTTCAACACTTCCAGAGAACGTGTGTGACCCGGTGGAGGCAACCAACGCAATGACCGTTCGGAACCGTGCTCTACGATCTTCCTTTCCTCTCAATTCTTCCAACAATTTCGCCATGTTCAGCATGGGAACCTTGGCATCCCCTGCGTAACGCGCGCTATGAACTCCTGGCGCTCCTGCCAAGGCATCCACTTCCAATCCCGTGTCATCGGCAACACAAACGAGACCTGTTCGTTCATGCGCGAATCGTGCCTTTTGCAACGCATTGGCTTCCAGTGTGGCACCGGTTTCGGGAAGATCTGCAGGTAAACCCACATCCGCCAGCGACAGAGGCTCGATCCCTTTCGGAAGTAAAGCTTTCAACTCCAGAACCTTTCCCTGATTTCCTGTGCAAAGAAGTAGCTTTTCCATCTTGCAAGATGACCCTTTTACGACTTGGTTGCATCAACCCCCAGAAACTTTTCGTGTCGGCCGCGCCTCCATTCCTCTTGCGCTGCGTCATGTTGGAAGTGGACGTGGCAGTAAGATGACGATCAGAAGAACTGTCTTGGCTGATAGAGGGAGCCCAAAGCGGATCATGGCACGTCGGCCAGTACCGTTACATTTGACCGCCTTGAAAACGACCATTCAATAAATGGGATCCACGTTACTTGTGACCGGCGGTGCCGGCTTCGTTGGCTCCAGCTTCGCCATTCATTGGAAGAAGGGCCATCCTGGATCCACCGTCATCGCGCTGGACAATCTTAAACGCCGAGGGAGCGAACTGAACCTACCGAGGCTGAAAGAAGCAGGGGTCCAATTCGTTCACGGGGATGTTCGTGATGCGGGAGACCTGCTAAGCCTACCCCACATAGACGCCTTGGTGGAATGCTCCGCTGAGCCTTCCGTACTTGCTGGATATGGCGCAGGATCAAAATATGTGGTGGATACCAATCTGGTAGGGACGATCAATTGCTTGGACCTTGTAGCACGTGACAAAGCGGATCTCGTCTTCCTGAGCACCAGTAGGGTGTATCCGATCGCGGCCATCAATGGGATCTGTGAGCTCCATGATGACGAATTCCGGATCGATCCTGCCACGTCCCTAAGTGGTGCATCACAAAACGGTATCGCCGAGGACTTTCCGTTGGCCGGTGTTCGTTCCTTGTATGGTGCCACCAAGCTCGCTAGTGAGCTACTGATCACCGAATACGCCGACATGCACGGGTTCCGCGCGGTGATCGACCGTTGCGGTGTCATCGCCGGACCATGGCAGATGGGAAAGACCGACCAAGGGTTCGTGCTCCTATGGCTTGCTCGGCACCTCTGGAACCTGCCACTGCAATACATCGGTTTCGGCGGAACCGGTTCGCAGGTGCGCGATGTACTTCACATCGATGACCTCTGCGACCTGGTGTCCTATCAGTTGGAACATATGGGCACTGTGAACGGACAAACCTTCAATGTCGGTGGCGGGCTAAGCAACAGCACAACACTTCGCGGCTTCACGGAACTCGCCCAAAAAGCTACGGGACGCACCATACCCATCAGCGCAAGCTCCGAAGATCGACAAGGGGACTTGAAACTCTACATCACCAACAACGCTCTCATCCAACAAGCCACAGGCTGGGTGCCGAGGCGTGATCTCCAAACCGTCTTCAGCGATTCCTATGCGTGGTTGAAGGAGCATGAGGATCGTTTGCGCCCTATTCTTACTTGAGGTCATGAGGACTGCCATCATCACAGGTTCTGGAGGACTTATCGGAGGAGCCGCGACCAACTACTTCGCCACAAGGTTCGACCGGGTCATCGGTATCGACAACGACATGCGCAGTGTCTTCTTCGGCAAGGAGGCAAGCACCCGTTGGCACTTCGAACAACTTCGCGAACGGATCCCGAACTACACGCACCACGACATTGACATCCGTGACCGCGCTGCGGTGGAGAAGCTTTTCGCGGAGCATGGATCGGACATTGAACTGGTGATACATGCCGCAGCCCAACCAAGTCATGACAAGGCCGCGGACATCCCGCATTTGGACTTCGAGGTGAATGCGAACGGCACCTTGAACATGTTGGAAGCGACCCGCCGATCATGCCCGGAGGCTGTATTCATCTTCACCAGCACGAACAAGGTGTATGGCGATACCCCGAACGAACTCCCACTCCTTGAGCTGGAAACGCGATGGGAGCTCGCGGAGGACCACCCTTACTTTGCCGAAGGGATCGATGAGCACATGAGCATCGACCATACCAAGCACAGCCTGTTCGGCGCCTCCAAGGTTGCTGCTGATGTGATGGTCCAGGAATACGGGCGCTACTTCGGCATGCGTACCGGGATCTTCCGTGGTGGTTGCCTCACTGGCCCCAAGCACAGCGGCACACAGCTACATGGCTTCCTTTCCTATCTGATGAAGTGCGCCATTAACCACACACCGTATACCATCTTCGGTTACAAGGGAAAACAAGTGCGTGACAACATCCATAGCGACGACCTTGTGGCCATGTTCGATGCATTCCGCTTGGCACCCCGGAGCGCTGAGGTTTACAATGCCGGAGGCGGCCGCTTCTCCAATTGTTCCATGCTCGAAGCCATTGCGCTGTGCGAGAAGATCACGGGCAACAAGATGAACTATACCCTCTCCGACCAGAACCGGATCGGCGATCACATCTGGTACGTGAGCGACCTTTCCAAATTCAAGGCCCATTATCCAACGTGGGCACCTCGCTTCGGGATCGAAGAGACCCTGTCGCAGATCTTCGAAGAGTTCAATACACGGATCACATGATGGACCTCGACCGCATTTACGCATACCGTTTCCGCGATGTGGACCATGTGAAACGTCGCATGGTCTGGGTTGAACTTGCCCGGTTCATGCACAAGAAACTCCAGAACCCCAACGTCCTTCTGGACCCGGCAGCGGGCATGTGCGAGTTCATCAATGCTTCGCCCGCCAAGGAAAAATGGGCAGTGGACCTCAACGAGCCCTTCATTCTTACACATGCTGACAAGGACCTGCACATCGTGATCGGCGATACGCTCTCCGTGGATCTGCCGAAAGACCATTTTGAAGGCGTCTTCGTCAGTAATTTTCTGGAGCACCTGCACACTCAGGAAGAAGTTGCTGCGTTCCTGCGCAAATTGTATGGACACTTGAAACCCGGCGGCCGGATCGCTATCATGGGACCGAACTTCAAGTATGTGTATCGCGAGTACTTCGACTTCGCGGACCATACGGTGATCCTTTCGGAATTGGGCGTTGCCGAACATTTGTACGGTGCAGGATTCGAGGTGGAGGCCATACATCCGCGCTTTCTTCCTCTCTCCTTCAGAGGTGGCTTACCGGTCAACAAGTTCCTGGTGCGCACATACCTCTCCATGCCCTTCGCATGGCGCTTCTTGGGAAACAGTTCCTGCTGATCGGTCGGAAGTGAAGCTCAGCATCGTCATACCCGCACACAATGAGGAGGGCAGCATCGAGCCCACCTTGAGAAGCTTGCAGGCCGTACTGGAACGCGAACGGATCCCGCATGAGACCCTCGTGGTGAACGACCACTCGAGCGATGCAACGGCTTCCATCCTTGAGCGGTTGCAACTAGAATACCCGACACTACGTGTGGTGGAGAACGAAGGTGCCGGAGGCTTCGGTTTCGCCGTGCGCAAAGGCTTGGAGCACTTCCAAGGCGACTGTGTTGCGATCATGATGGCCGACCTTAGTGACAGCCCGGAAGACCTCGCACTCTTCTACCGCAAGTTGCTTGAAGGATATGATTGTGTCTTCGGCTCGCGATGGTCCAAAGGAGGCACCGTAGTGGATTATCCGTGGGTGAAAAAGGTGATCAATCGTATCGCGAACAACGTGGTCCGAATGATCTTCCGCTTTCGCTACAATGATTGCACGAATGCCTTCAAACTGTATCGCCGCTCCACCATTCAAGGCTTGCAACCCTTGCTCTCACCGCACTTCAACCTGACCTTGGAGCTGCCGTTGAAAGCGATCGTGCGCGGGTATCGCTACGCTGTGATCCCGAATTCGTGGCACAATCGTAAGAGCGGCGAATCCAAGCTGAAGATCAAGGAGATGGGTAGTCGCTATTTTTTCATCTTGCTGTACTGCCTCATTGAGAAGCATTTCTCGCAAGGTGATTTCCACAAACGCACCTAATGGGACTTTCCAAGAGCATACCGAACCATTTGAGCAACCGACTTCCGGAATGGTCGATCCTGGCCGTCTTCATCGGAATGGCCTTTATCTTCTGGAAGACGGATTTCAATTTCTTCTGGAGGGATGACTGGAATTTTCTCGATAGCATGCGACACTTCAGTTTGGCATATATGTTCGAGAACCATGTGGGCCACGTTACCCCGTTGTTCAAACTGACCTATTACCTGCAACTGAAGGTATTCGGCACGAACACGATCTTCTTTTCCTATACGAACATTCTGTTCTTCGGGCTCTACAACTATGTCATCTTCCGCTTGGCCCGCTCGATAATGTCCACCACTTCGGCATGGGTAGTTGCGATCGCTTTGACCATACACCCGCTCATGTTCAACCATGTAAGCTGGACCTTCGAGCAGTGCATCACCTTCCATTTCCTGTTCCAAGTTCTCGCGGTGGCCTACTTCATGCGCTGGACCCGGACGGGCGTGCAGAAGGAGCTGGTCCTCTCGTTCCTCTTCACGATCATCCAGAACTACTACTTCGGCAACGGTTTGTTCATCCCTCTACTGTTCACGGCGGGAGTTTTATTGTTCCGAAAAGAGCGCATTCAATGGGGCGCCTTCGTTGGATCGCTGGTCCTGTTCCTGTTGTTCGCCATCATTCAACTCATTCTTGGTGGAACACGTGGGACGTCAGCGGTCACGCTCACTTCCGTTCCTGATATGATCCACTATGGATTCTATTTCCTCGGTCTGAGCACCTCTCGGATCTTCATTTTGCGGGAATGGGCATTGGGTCCCATAACCCCTTGGTTGACCGGTGGTGCCTTCATCGGTTTGGCTTTGATCGCCCTGCTGCGAAAAGAACGGGATCGACGCCTGGCGTGGTTCCACATCATTTGGTTCGTCCTCGCATTCTGCTCCATTCCCATTGTGAAGCAGGGAACCCTTGCCGAGAACACATTGCCACACTACTATTCGGTGCTCGCATTGATCCCCATGGTGTTCATCATTGAACATGCCGTAGGCGGACTTTCGTTCTGGTCGCGAATTCCCAAGCGTGCGATGACCTTGGCATCGATCGGACTTGTTGCGGTGGTATTTCTGATCGATCAACAACTAAAGGATACGGTCTCGTTCCGCAACTTCCGCAACAGACAGCAGATGGCAAAGGCCATTCTTGAAGGAACCCCGTACATCGGATTCGACGACCCTTATTTCACACCGGACAATTACGATGTAGAGGACCCTGTGGGGATCTACACCGAATGGCGGTCACAAGATCTCTTCCAACTTTCGATGGGCTATGCGCACTTGTTGCAGAACTGGACCGAAAATGCGATCGGTCCGAAAGAAGTGGACGTAATCGTTCCGGAAAAGGAGTTGGTCCAATAAGGGATCGACCCTATTGCTTGGCAGATCGCCCCAGCGTTTTGGTAGCTACCTGTTCAACGAACACCACCGCGAAGAGGAGCATGAAAGGATATGCCGTGGCTAGGTAACGCCATTCGCACATGCGCAAACCCAACGGGTGAATGAAGGTGGTATAAATCGCCAAGGTTGACAGTGCGACCACCAGATGACCATGCGTGGAGCGCCATCGCCAGCCCAAGACGATTGCTCCTACGGTTCCGAAAAGGAAACAGAACACGTACAGAAAAGATTGTATCAGTTTGAAGCCTTTCGCCCAAAGAGGGAGTGACCCGAAGGAACGACTGAACAAGGATTCCGTTCCATTCTGGTCGAATATGTTCTTGGTCATCCGCAGCCTGCTTAGCACGTGGTATTGGAACGGGCGCTCGGTCCGGTAGGCCTCGGCATACCTGTCAAAGCGTTGCAGGACCGATGAGTTCAGTCCCACAGAATCTGCAGGAGCCAGCGTTCGCGCGTGCAGCAGGCGTACATCATTGGAAAGCCGCAACAAGCTATCAGGACCATAGCTCGGGGCATAGGCATAGGCCGGTGGCGGAGCCGCCAATCGGCCTTCCTGATCGATTTCACCACACTTGTCCCAAACCCCATACCACCGGATGCCCGCGCCGGGGTTCCACCAGATATAGTCGCCGCCATAGCCCTGCACGAAATTCATGGCTTTGTAACGAACTCCATCGGTGAAGGACTGCGCGAACATGCCTTGGTTGGTGAGCGGATGGAATCCACCATTCACATTGTAGTTCCGATAGGTCCATGCGCCATCGATGACAATGAATGGGACCAAGAACCATAGGACATATGTCCATGACTTCGCTCTACCCGTTCGGAAGAACAACAACGCCACTGCCAATAGGAGCAGCGGTGCCAGAACCGGTTTGGTGAAAATGGCCCACGTCAAGAAGAAACCTGCCCCCAGAAGGTGTGCCTTGCCCTTGTAACGTACAGCACGATCGAGCAGGAATACATGGATGATGAGCGATGATACCGCGAGGCTATCCGACCCTATGGCCGGCACATACAGGCTGGTGAACGTACTGGCCAAGAACACCAAATAGACCAGCACAAAAACACGTCGACGACCAGTGACCAACCACGCAAGGTGCGCAAGGATCACCACACTAACGGAGGATAGCAACCACTGCAGGACCACATACGCGTCCCGACTAGATCCGCTATCCATGAGTTGCCGAAACAGGTAGTATGGTGCTGCTACGCCGGGCATTCGATAATCCGGTGTGAAGCCTTCTCCACGTAACAGGGCCTCGACCGGGTCGAGGTATGAGGGCGTATCCCCAATATCCACTGACAGCACGCCCAATTGTTCCGGACCTCGCTTATCATGGGCCTGATAGACCACCCAAGCGCCTCGAACGAAAAGTGCGACCAACAAGAACAGAAGCATTGCCTTGCGAGATGGCCATGCCCCTGCGGTCATCGACCCGAACTGCACCGGATCAGCGATGGTTCCCAATTTGGTACCTGAGCCTTGCGTCTTCATGTTCACCTGGCGGTGAAACTAGCAATTCCAACCAAAAAGGATTGCCATCGATGCAGGGCAAAGACATCCATGGTCCTTGTACTGTTCGACGAAGGTGATCCATACCAACCCCCATGGAGCAGCTCGCTTGAGCATGGCAGGGTCAATGGTAGCAGGTTAGAAAATACGGTGCGAAACTGTCCCGACACAATGGTGCAATTTCCTTCTAAGAGAGGATCATAACACCTTGTTCATAGCATAGCACAACCGAGCTATTTGGACGTGTTTACCACGCCGGGCTGCTCCACTCACCGTTGTTATCCCTTTATTTGTGAACTGACCGCGCCATCGCAATGCATGACCAGAATGACCACTTAACGCTGCCACGTACATATCCGACGCCGACTACCGATGTTGGGAGGCGGACAGTTGTCTTTCCTTAAGGACCGAACGGATGGAACTGAGTGGCCGAAACATAGTGATCATATCCAACGAAGGCTGGGGTGATGTTTGGTACTCCAAGCATAACTATGCTCATGAACTTTCCAAAAAGAACCGAGTGATCTTCATTGACCCCACTGAACGCTGGAAACCGAAGAACCTTACCGACCACCGGATCACTATTCGACCGATCTCGCCAACACTCTCGGTGTTGCACTATGACAACATCCTTCCATCGTTGACCGATCTGCTCTTCCGCTGGAACAATTCCCTCGTTTCCAAGAATATTAAACGCGCACTTGACCGTTCTAATTTTCCAGTCGACCTCTTCCTAACCTTCGACCCCGTAAGGCTCTTCGACCCCAGCCTATTTGAAGCGATCCACTCGGTCTTCATCGCTGTGGACAACTACGATTTCACCATTCGAGGAGAGCGCTACCTCTATGATCGGGTCGACCGCATCGTCACCATTTCGCAACAGATCACGAAAGATTTCGAGCGGTTCAAGAAACCGCTCCTCACCATCAGCCACGCGATCTCATCGGAAGAATTCGAGACTACCTCGGCATCGCTCCCGTTCACGGACTTCGGATTATATATCGGCACCATCGACATCCGGCTCGATACGGCCATGCTGATCCGCATGGTCCAGGAACATCCTACAACGCCATTCGTTTTGATCGGAAGGTTCGACCTGCACGGGAACAAAGTGATGGAGGACCTTGTCCTGAACGGTAGCTACCCAAACGTGCACTACCTCGGCATTAAACCGTTCAAGGAATTGAAGAGCTATATCGCCTCTTCGCTTTTCTGCTTGGCCCCCATGAACATCGAACGCCGAGGCAACGATATTTCGCACCACAAGATCTTCCAGTACTTGGCCCTTGGAAAACCCGTGTTCTCCACCGTTTTCAGTGAGTACCTACCCATAGAGCAGCTCCTTTACATGCGGAATGACGCACCCGCGCTCCTCGAACGGCTCACTCATTTCCTAGTACACGGTGAGCCGGAAGAATTGGTCACAGCGCGGATCGAATTCGCCCACACGCGTACATACGAGGCTATCTTCGAGCAACTTGAGGCGTTCATCAGCCGTCCGAACCAGAGCACATGACCACGCCCATGAAGGACGAACGTCTCCACGTGATGCACACCTTCGCCAACAACGATGGAGTGCCTTACATGACCTGGTTCATGCAACGGGCCAGCGAGCAGCGGAACGTGCGTTTCACGATCGTGCTTCTCCATTCTGAAAAGCCGGCCATGCTGGATGAGATAAGGTCCTTCGGATTTGATGGCATTTGGATCAAGTTCAACAATGAAAGACGCGGGCCGAGCATGTTGAAGGCCTTGCCACAACTGTGGTGGCACATGATGCGATCGAGACCGGATATCGTACATGGACATCTCTTCGACGACACACTACCTGCGATGATCGCAGCTTGGTTCGCCCGTATCAAAGGGCGCATATATACCAGACAGGACACCGGATTCCACTTGAACTACGCGCCGAAATGGGTCTTCCTGGACCGCTTGAATGCCCGCTTGGCCACCTTGGCGGTCGCCGTTTCCGAAGATGCTCGGTCCATTATGCTGGAAAAGGAACATGCCCCCCGAGGCAAGGTGGCCATGGTACACCACGGAATACCAACGCAGCGCTATACGGTGCAGAACAGCGATGCCGAACAACGGCTCCGTGAACGCTTCCAGCTCGATGGCGCTTTCCCAGTGATCGGAACCCTGGCACGTTTCATCGAATGGAAAGGTTACCGCCATATCGTAGATGCAGCGCGGATGATCGTGAATGCCCACCCCACTGCGAAATTTCTTTTCTGTGGCAGCGGACCACAGCTTGAAGAGATCCGTTCCATGGTGAAAGACCAAGACTTGGAGGCCCATGTGGTCTTCACCGGTTGGGTGGACCGCAGCGATGTGCCCTCGCTCTATCGCATCATGGACATCTACCTGCATGCGGCCGACCATGAGCCTTTTGGTTTCGTGTATGCAGAAGCTATGATGTCCGCCACGCCTGTCGTGTCCACCCCAACTGGCGCGGCAAAGGATGCGATCGATGGACCGCATGCCGGCCTACTGATCGGTGAACGTTTGGGAAAAGCACTAGCCGAAGGAGTTGAGCACATGCTTAAGCTGGACCATGTAGAGGTCGGTGCAGCTGGCCAGAAGCTGGCCCTTCAACTGTTCTCCTTCGACCGGATGTGGGAGGGATATATGGCGATCTACCGTCGTGGTGCAAAGGGCAATTGAATGGACCGCCGATCGCAGTGAGGAGAGCGATGTCCGCACAATACCACATCCCAAAAAAGCCCTAACGAGGAAAAGTCGAGGATGGAGATCGAGAACGCGTTCCGATTCTGTTCCTTTGCCACATAAGGCAACCCTATGCCCTTTACCGCCGGAACCGGAAAGAGATCCTTAGTGGAGAACCGTACCCCGTATCCTAACTACACTGCCTGAAACCCATCTTCCCCTTTGAATTGAGCTTCAAGCGCAGCATACTCTTCACCTTCCTTTCGCAGGCGCCGACGCTGCTTCTGTACTTCATTTCCAGCACCCTGCTGACCAGGCTGCTAGGCGATGTTGGTCGCGGAGAGTATGCATTGCTAACGAATCAGGTCGCGTTACTGGCCATGCTGGTCAGTTTCAACGTGGGTTTCGGTGTTACCTATTTTACATCCAAAGCGGGTCACGCTGCGAAGGAGGTCATTGGCATGGCGGCCACCATGTTGTGCGTCAACTTGGTCATCGTTCCTGTTATTCTTTTTGGGTTCGCGTCGTCCTTGCGGCTCACAGACCTCTTCATGCCAACTGGGCGTGCAGGTCTGATGTATTGGGGATATGTCTATTTCAGCATCGTACTCAGCTTGTTGAATACGACCATCGCCGCGGTCCTGCTTGGCCTTAAGCGTTTCAAGATCCTCAACTTGATGGGGATCTTCAATGCCGGCCTTAGCGCTTTGGCCTTCCTTATCCTATTCCTTGCGCGGGCTACCCTGGCCTCCGCGGATATCCTACCCATGGTCCTTGTTGTTTCATCCATCGCCATGGCCCTCAATACAGGGGTCTGGATCGTGCTCTACATTGTGGATGTACGTATTCCCCCGATCCCGATATGGACATGGTCCATACTGCGACCCATTCTCGCCTTTTCACTGATCGGCCACCTCAGTAATCTGATCAACTTGATCAATTACAGGTTCGACATCTGGGTGATCGGAGATACGCTTGGCGAATCGCAATTGGGGATCTACACCGTTGCCGTTGGTGTAGCGCAGTTACTGTTCTATATCCCCGACCCCTTCTCCCGGGTGGTCCAGCCCTATCTATTCGGCCAATTGAAGGACGAAATGTTGGACAAGTTCAAGACCGTGGCGCGAGTGAACTTCACAGCAGTCCTTGGACTGGCACTCCTACTTGCTGCCACGGCGCATTGGCTCTTGCCGCTGCTTTTCGGGTCGGTCTTCAGCGCCTCGGTTAACCCGCTCTATTTGTTGTTGCCGGGGATCGTTCTCAGCAGTGCGACCAAACTGCTGGTGCCCTTGGTCGTTCATGGTGGCTACCAGCGCGTAAATCTCTACTCGATCTCGATCGCTGCCGTGCTAACGGTGGTATTGGACCTGCTTTTGATCCCGATCATGGGTATCGAGGGAGCCGCCATTGCCACTTCACTGGCTTACATGGTGATCATGGTCGCACTGCTTTGGACCATCCGTTACAGAATGGGGATCCCGATCCATGACATCTTTCTGGTCCGACCATCGGACCTTCGCAATTTTGGTCAATTGATCAATGGCCCCGTCGTTACCAAACGTAGCACCAAACCGATCGTCCCCGGTACGGGAAAGCGGGTACTTTGTATAGTGGGCTGGTGGCCGACCGGTGCAGATGTGACCGGCATCTTCATCAAAGAACACATTCATGCAATTGCGCGCGATCAGCGAGTGGAAGTACTTTATGTGAAGGTGGTAAAAGCGCGCGTTGCGTGGCCTTCCACGACCATATCCTCAGCTTTTGAAGATGGCCTACTCGTGCATCGTGCGATCATCCTTACACCGCTCCGTCGCTTTGAACTTGCTGAGCGGCTCGTTCGTCAGTACTACAAGCGCATCATTCCCCAATGGCATAAGGAAGAACCGTTCGCGTTGATCCACATCCATGTACGGACCGAAGTGACCGAACACGTTTTGGCCACAGCCAAGAAATTGGATCTGCCAGTGGTGGTAACGGAACACAATTCATTCTATCACCTTGGCATTCGGCAATTGCCACCTACCGTGGAGCAAAACCAACGATCCCAGATCCGGAATTGGTTCAAGCACCCCAACATCCGCATGGTGATGCCCGTTTCCAATGACCTCTCGCACGTTCTGAACACTGATTTCGACGTGCCAATGGAGAAACTGACCGTGATCCATAATGTGGCCGCCGACGCATTCAAACCTACCAAAAGCCCGCCAGACGAGCCTTTCCGGATTATGCTGGCGGCGGTTTGGCGTCCTCCAAAGGACCACGATGTGTTCATCAATGCGATCGCTCTACTACCTCCAGCGCTTTCCGATCGGTGCGTTATCGATTGGGTGGGATATGGGCCGGATTATGAGGTCATCATGGAACGCTGTAAACTGGAATTACCACACGTGGATATCAGCTTCCCGGGCTATCAGGACAAGCAGTCCATGGCCTACCTCATGCAGCAAAGCCACCTCTTTGTACTGCCAACGCATGCAGACAATCTGCCCTGTGTGGTGATCGAAAGCCTCTGTTGCGGCACACCCGTGGTTTCGATGAACGTCAATGGTGTGCCTGAACTGATCGATGCATCGAACGGGATCCTGGTACCTGTAAGCGACCCTCAGGCCTTAGCAGATGCGTTGATGGAATGCATGCGGACCAAGGATCGATTCGATCGGGCCGTGATCGCTGAGGCGGCCGCTCCGAAATTCTCCGCTGCGGCGATCAGTCAAAAGATCTCGACAATTTACAAGGTCGTACTACGGTCCGAGGTCTAGAGCGACACATCCAAAATGGATATACCACTGATCTCCGTAATCATACCTGCATACAACGCGGAGCGGTGGATCGCTGAGGCCGTTCGGTCCGTACAGGCGCAGACCGAGCAGAGTTGGGAACTCATCTTGGTGAACGACGGCTCCACGGACGATACGTCAACTATTGCGCGCGGTATTGATGATCCGCGTATCAAGGTGATAGATAAGTCGAATGCCGGTGTGAGCGCCGCCCGCAATACCGGTTTGGACAATGCAAGTGGAACGTACATCGCCTTTTTGGACGCCGACGATGCCATGCTCTCACCGGACAGCCTGCGCGTGAAGATGAACGCCATCCGCGCAGCCAAGGTGGATTGGGTGTATAGCGATATCTGGCAGTGTGATGCTGAAATGCGCCCCGTACTGCGCGAGACGGGCACGGATGGCGATGTGGTACGCAAGATCCTGTCGGGAAGAGGGATCGGCATTCCGGGGATCAGCAGCAACATAATGGCCCACAGAAACTGTTTCGACGCCGGCATCCGCTTCGATGTGAACCTCTCGAATTCCGCGGATCAGGACATCGCCCTAAGTCTGGCCAGCGCGCACACCTACACGCGCGTACCAGAAGCGTTGAACGGATACCGTGTTCTGTCGGGCAGCATGAGCCGTAACATCGCATTGTATCAAAAGGACCACCTCTACCTTTTCGCCAAGGCTGAGCGCAATGGATTGTTGAAGGACCGTGACTTTCTGCGCTATGCGTATGCCAATGCTTATTGGGCCATAGGTGGAAGTTGGTGGAAGAAAGCAGGGAAACCGGCGAAAGCCATTCCTTGGTTCGTGAAGGCGTTGATCCGGCGACCAACCTTGCTCCTTCGCCCATTCTTACGAACGGATTGAAAGATCACATCCCTTCACTGGCCAGTTGACGCTCCCACTTCCAAGCGGAAGCCATCATCTCGTTCAGATCCCGCTGGGCCTTCCAACCAAGTACTTCGCGGGACCGCGTGGTGTCCGAATAGATCGCGCCAACATCACCATCCCGTCGTGGCCCAACGGTGTAATTCAAGTGGACCCCACTAACGGATCCGAAAGCTGCAATGGCCTCCAGAACGCTGACCCCTTCACCTGTTCCCAAATTGAAAATGGCGTACGGTTCGTCCATCGTACTTCTTGCATAGTCCAAGGCTTTCACATGGGCCGCAGCGATATCAGATACATGGACATAATCGCGTACACATGATCCATCGCGCGTAGCATAATCGCTGCCATATACTACCATACTGGGACGCTTGCCAATGGCGGTGCGTGTAATGACCGGCACTAGACTACTAGGTGGATTCAAAGGCGCTTCGCCATTGAGGCCTGAGGCATGGGCACCCACCGGATTGAAATAACGCAAAGCGATGAACCGCATTGCCGGGTTGTTCCGCGCATAGTCCTCGATGATACGCTCACCGATCTGCTTGGTGTAGCCGTATGGGGACTCGGCCTTACCCAACGGGGTATCCTCCCCAACGGGCAATTGATCGATGTTCCCGTACACCGAACATGAGGACGAAAATATGAACCGTTCCACACCGTGTGCAACGCAACCTTCAAGCAAAGTGAGCAGTGAGGCAATGTTGTTGTGATAATACTTGTGTGGATCGGTGACCGATTCCGGAACGGATTTGAACGCTGCGAAATGGATCACCCCGGTGACGCCCTTCTCCATATCCAGCAGCCGAGCCACAGCCTCTCGGTCGCAAAGGTCCACTTCGTGGTTAAGTACCCGACGTCCGGTGATCTGCTCGATACGATCGAAGACCGTACGGTCCGAATTGGAGAAGTTGTCCACTGAGACAACTTCCGTGTCGGTATGCTCCAACAACTCGATCAAGGTATGGGATCCGATATAGCCTGCACCGCCTGTTACCAAGACCTTATTCCGCTTTTCCATAGATATTCATATAGACCGCTTCGGCAATGCGAAAGTGGCGATATTTTTCGGCAACGGGCCTGATACGAAGGTATAGCTCCTGCCTTGAGTATTTTCTCAACAAGGCATCCACCTCATTCACGGCAACTTCGTAGGATCGTGTTGTTCCATCAGCAAGGACAGCCCCGATCCCATGGACCCGAATGATGTCCGAATCATCGGAGATCCCCGGTGTGATGACCACAGGAAGACCGAGCGCCCAATACTCCCCATCCTTGATCGGTGTACAATATCGTTTTGTAGGAACAGGCCGAACCGGGGTAAGTGCCACATCCCCCAACCCCATATGGTCCGGGACCTCCGCATGGGGAACATGTTGAATAGTGAACAGCGCCCTTGGCAGACCCGCGCGCTCCATGAATGTGCGCAGTTCTGGTTCGGGATGCCCCGTAAGCAACAGTACGTGAAGTCGTTCTCCCCAATGATCAAGCGCTACGCGAATGAGATCGAACACTTCCTGGCCCCAGTAGATGCCCCCGAATTTTCCAGCATAGACCAACACCAACTTCCCCTGTAGGCCATATCGCTCGATCAATTCAGGTCGCTTCAAATTCGCCAGCCCGAACAGTCCGAGATCGACACAAGCTGGCTTTACATGGAATTCCTTGGGAACATGTCCATACGCGCTGAGTGCATATTCGCGCATTCCGGAGGCTGCCGCGATCACAGCTCGTGCCTTTCGTGTCTGCGCTCGTTCGAACCAGAAGAGTACCCGGAAAGCGATGCCTTTTCGGGACCACGTTCCATTCTCAACCATGGCTTCCGCGTGTGGCTCGTAGCTATCGATCACCAAGGTTCGTCGGGTAAGCAGCGAGACGAGATAGCCGATCATACCAGCCGGGGTACACCATGCGTGGACGGTGTCCACCTTGTATTCGCGAACCAAGCCGATCAATTGCCACACGAGGGTCATGATCATTCCGATTCCGCGCACCCCGCATGGTCTATACCGGACAGGATGGCCAATAATACCCGGTTCCCGTAGCTGCGGACCGGCTGTGAACCCACCCTTCTCCAAAGTGACCAGATGAACGGTGCTACCAGGCGGCAATACCTTCAACATGATCCGCACATACGGCAAGGTGAAGGTCTGTACCAAAGCCTCATCCCAACACCAATAGGTGAGCACGAGGACCTGCCTCGGTGTCCCGGAACTTGAAGCCTGCAGTGGTTCGTTGATCATCGGTGTCGACCCTGCCCGGTCGGCCCACCGACCGATCGCTTCCCTTCCGGACCCTTCTTCCTGGAACTGGTTTCCTCTTTGGCATTCAAGAGCAAATGCGCCGTACCCATCCGGTAACCCTTTAAGTCGAACCGGAGGCCTTGATTCTCCCGCTTACGCTTCAACTTGGCCAGGTAGATGATAATGAACAGTGAACTGATGTAGAACGGCACCATCGGGATCTTGAAGCGCACCAATGCGCCGAAGTTCGGAGTGGTGACCCCCACCATGAATGCGAACAACAGCGCAAAGGCCATCGACATCATCAGGATCGGGATGCCGAGGCTGGCTCGGAAAAAGAACTTGGGACCTGCAACATAGAATGCATATAGGGTCAATCCCAACACCCACAAATTCTCCAACCCGCTCAGTACCATGACCATGTTGTTCGACTCCCAGATGTAAGGCCTGAACAAGGCAGCATTGGTCGCTACCGGGAATTTGGAAAGGACAGAGCCCCATGTGCCATCGATCTTTCCCACATCGAAGGAATTACTTCCATAAGCACTCGCATTCACCAGATCTCCTTGTGTAACTTGGATCGTCTGCAACGCCCCGTCCAAGGCGAACTTGTCGAATGAAGATCCCAAGCGTGTGAGAACGAGCAATGAAACGGCAAAAACCATGGCCACGGCAAGAGGGACGATGACGAATTTCACAAGGACGTTCCTCAACGCGACCATGCGGAAATACATGAGCCAAAGAATGGTCATGGGGAAAAGTATCATGAAGATATACGGCTTCATGGCGATCATGACCAATGCACTCGCGATCACGGCGAACCACAGGCTCACTGTTGTTTTTCGTTTGAAGAACAACTGATCCACGGAATGGACCCACCAACACACTGCACTGAACGTAAAGGTATCCTTGAGGATCGCCGAACCCCAGAAGATCGATGATGGCATGAACAGGAAACCGGTAGCCAGTCTTCCGGCCAATTGAGGAAAATAGCTCACAAAGGTCCTGTAGCACGCCCAGATCCCAAAATACGAGGCGCTCGCGATCATCAGGTTGCTGATCGGGAAGCTTTTGAAGGTGAGAAAGGCCAATATGCTTGACGCTCGGATCACCGCAAAGGTCCGATCATCGAAGAATACATATTTGAAAGGCTTGGCCGTATCGAAGGTATAGGCGGTCCAGCTCTGGTACGAGTTGTCACCGAGCATTTGCCGGAGATACTCGAGGGGTTCCACTAGGGCCAAGTTGCGCATTGCAACACCCCCTAAGAAGAACACAAGCGCATCACCTCCTTGATAGTAGTAGAAGTAGACCAGACTGAACGCCAACCCTCCCATCATCTTCGCCATGAGGCCCGTGATGTAGAATTTGTACTCTGGCGACTCGACCATGCGCATGTTCTTCTGCCGGGTGAAGTACATGTAAAAGAAAAGTAAGTAGAGCAACGAGAGCATGTACTCCCAATAGTCGATCCCTACTTCACCGTGATATTCAACCCAAAAGAGCGGGATCATGAGCGGTTTGAGAGGATGCTGAATTCGTTGAGAGCTCCGAATGAAGAAGGGACAAAGGTCCGCTTTGGCAATTTTCCTTTCCCTCCGCTGCCTTCCATCGTGTCCAATCCTTCATGTCAACCTATGCAGAAGCTTGCGTCGGCACTTGCCCCCTGCGTGCCCAAAGCGCATGGATGGCCAAGGCCAAGAGGGTCAAGAATACGAACCTTACCGATGTGGTGTAGCGGGCCTGGATGGTGAAAGGCACGTGCATCACGCCGAAGTAGAGCAAGTAGGCCACCAAGGGCCAAGTTGCACGAATTTGCAATGCACCCTTTAAAAAGGCCCATGGCACCAGGATGATACCGAGCAGGAACAGGCCACCTGTGCTGGCGGTCGCGTAGATCATCTGCACCTTCTGCATCACTGATGCTTGTTGGAAATCTTTCCGTTGGATGCCAATGACCCATAACCGGACGGCCGAATACGACTTGTATGCGAGAACATACAAAGGGTCCTTACGATAGTGCTCCATGGTACTTTGGAACAGCAGTCGTTCGCGCTCCAGGGTATAGGCAGTGCTATATGTACCTTCTGCTGGATACGGCATCAGCGTTGCCGCAGCCCGCATTGCGCTGTCCTTGGAAGTGAAAAATGGAGCCAACTTCTCCTTGAACCCGGCCCATTCCAGCTCGTACTCCTTGATGTGGGCAGGGATCGAATCCTCGGGGGTGAAACGAATGAGCTCATCGCCCATGAAGTTCTGGAGATAGAACCGGTCCGTATAGCCCGGGGTCTTCCCGGCCCAGTACCCAATGTGCATGTAGCTGCCCGCACCTTCCAACGGGGTGGCCTTGAAGACACCGTGATTCGAGTAATTCCAGAGCACGTACGGTAGCACTGTTGCGCCAAAGACCACAAGCATTACGATGTTCCCCTTGATGTTCGGTAAGGCCCGATCGAAGAAAATAGAGAGCAGCGTATAGCCGAATGGAAACAACAGGAATATCGGTTTGCACTGGTAGATAAAGCCGAACAACAAACCGAGCACCAATGGGTCATACCATTTCACAGGTCCCCGCCGAGCAATGACCAACAAGGTGAGTGCGATAGCGGCCAAAACAGGGATCTCCGTATAGAGTTGCCCGATGTAATAGGGCACATTGATCATTGGGACCAACAGCAACAGGATTAGGTTGCGTACTACCCTACTGGCATCGAAGCGTTCGGCAACTTTCAAGGTCCAGTAAAGTGCGAGCCAGTAGAGCACGAAATGTGCCCCCAAGGTGGTTTTCCAATTGCCAAATACACTTATGAAGAATGCTACGAAGAGCGGATATCCTGGGGTCCGAAACGTATCAGGGTGTTCCGTTTCCAAAGGCCACCACATGCTGAACTCACCGTGTAGGAGCCCTTCGGCCAATCCCAAGTAGGACCACGTATCTGAAAGAATGGTGCTGCGTGATGCCCATAAGATCACACAGGTCACAAGAACGTTCAGGACCACCAGCGCAATGGTCGTGCGGCGGTCGTCCAGGATACGATGGAGATGAACTGGAAGGTTGGACATGATCCGTGAGCGGTAAGCAACGAAGACGGTCTCTGTTCGATCTGGTTGCCGCGAATTTGAGGATTATCCAGCGTCACATTACCTCCGTGCCCATCAAAAACGAATTATTGCAGCGTATCACCCATCCTATTGCTGAAAGCTATCTTCGGCCACCATTAACTACCTGTGGATCCAACACCTCATCCCCACCCTCCGTTCAAGGTCTGTATCGTGATCCCTTGTTACAACGAACAGGGAGTCATCGGACATACCGCTGGCGTATTGCTTCTCGAACTGGACAACATGGCGAAGAACGGTCTGGTGTCCACGGAGAGCTACCTCTGCTGCGTGGACGACGGAAGTCGAGATGGTACGTGGGAGGAGATCCTCCAAACAGCTCAAGCGGATAAGCGTGTGCGCGGCATCAAGTTCAGCGCCAACTTCGGCCACCCGAATGCTTTGATGGCCGGCCTACTTGGCAACCACCATGAAGCCGAGATCCTGGTGACGATCGATGCGGACCTACAGGATGATGTGTCGGTGATCTCTGAAATGATGCGGCAACACCACTTGGGAAAGCGTGTGGTCTATGGAGTTCGCTTGGAACGCCATGTCGATGTTCTCCCCAAACGCATTGCCGCACACTTCTTCTATAAGGTCATGCGTGCCATGAATCGCCGGACGATCGAGGGCCATGCCGATTTTCGAAGTGCCGATGCCCGCGTGATCGCCGATCTGGAGCGGTTCCACGAGGTGAATGTGTACCTCCGTGGCTTGTTCCCATTGATAGGCTATCCGAGTACAGAGGTCCATTTCACCCGCTTGGATCGGCACGCTGGCGAGTCCAAGTATTCCTACGGGAAGCTCATGAGCCTAGCATGGCAAGGGATCACTTCCTTCACCACCACCCCCCTTCGAATGGTGTTCTACGTAGGGTTGATCATGTTCCTGGTGGCCAGCTTGGTCGGCGTGTGGATCCTGTGGGCAGCATGGCGCGGCAACCCCATTCAAGGGTGGGCCAGTCTTGCCCTCATGCTCACCACGTTCTCCGCCATCAACATGGTCAGCTTGGGAGTGATCGGGGAATACATCGGCAAGATCTACAAAGAGGTAAAACGTCGGCCGCGTTATATCATTGAAACGACCACGACACATGGCGGATAAGCCCGATACCGCTTTCGACAACGAACAGTTCGACTCCATCTATCCGGTTGGTGTGGAGCGCCACTATTGGAACCTTTGTCGCAACAGGGTCATTGCCGAACAACTTCGAACGATAGGGGCCGAAGGACCGATCCTGGAAGTGGGATGCGGGAAAGGCTTGGTCGTCCATGCTCTAAGGAATGACGGCTTCGACATTACCGGGGTTGAACTCGCGGCCGTGCAGCCCATTGCAGAGGCCGCCCCCTATGTTCGCACTGCGATGGATGCCAGGCTTTTGGATCCAGCACAACGGAATGCAGTGCGTACCATCCTGCTCTTGGACGTGATCGAGCATCTGGAGGACCCCGTGGCCTTCCTGACCGATCTCCGCTCACATTTCCCTTCGTTGCGCCATCTGCTTTTCACGGTCCCGTCCAGGCAGGAATTGTTCAGTAGTCACGATCGGTTCAACAACCACTATAGGCGCTATGACCCCGATCTCCTGCGCCAGCACACGGCGTTGCCCGGTGACCGACATCTGAGCTGTTCCTACTTCTTCCACATGCTGTACCCGGCAGCACGCCTTCAGTTAAAATTCGCCGGCGATCGAGCTGTGGGCTTTACGGTTCCAGCGCCAGGCCTAAATACTTGGACGCACGCCTTACTTGGAAAAGCATTCCTCTGTGAATACAACCTAATGCCAAAATCCTGGAAGGGTACTTCATTGATCGCCGCGGTCCAAGTTGGCGGGGATGCAGGCTAGTTCCATGATCGACCTCAGGGTGCCTCAATGCTGAAACGGACTGCCATGTAGAGTGGCATTCGACCTTTTGCACCGTTCGGCCTAAAACTATCGAGGACCAAGACGTAAAGAGCATAAGGCCTGATCACTTATAGGAATATCCGGACCTTGCACCCGTGTTCGGAACCTCTCAACCATCAAATCCATGGGCACTCATCATATAGCCGTGATCGCACCTTGTTACAATGAAGGTGATGTCGCTGTGCGGTTCGTGGAAGAACTGGAGCAGATGGTTGCAGCCCTTCCAATATCCTTCACCATCGTCGTTGTGGATGATGCGAGTACGGACGGGACCTTGGCTCTATTGTCTCCGCTCCGCACCCGAGCGTCGAATGTGTCGTTCAAGGCCCTCTCGCTGCCTTACAACATGGGTCATCAAGAGGCCATTTACCATGGTCTGTTATTCGCCAGTAGCACAACCGCACAGCACTTCATTGTTATGGATTCCGATGGGGAGGACGACCCAAAGGCATTGGTCGAACTCGTGCAACATATAGGAACGCCGATCGTACTTGTAGCTCGCGGAAAACGATCCGAATCTGTACTCTTCCGGTTGGGATATTGGAGCTATCGCATGCTTTTCCGGGCGTTCACCGGACGGAGCATCACCTTCGGCAACTTCTCCATGATCGATCGGCAAGTGCTCGGTGCTGTATTGGACCGGTCCTTCATTCATTACGCCGCTTTCCTCTCTCGTCAAAAAGCCAAGACGGCGATCATTACCTACGACCGTCGAAAACGGCTGGACGGGAACTCGAAGATGAGCTTCAAAAGCCTTTCCTACCACGCCTTCCGCTCGTTGATCGAATACAGCGAAGAGGTACTTTCCATGTTCTTGAAAGTCCTTCTTGCCCTCACCGGGGTCTTTTTGTGCTCCATCATTGTTATCATGGCGATCAAGCTGTTCACTGATCAGGCCATACCGGGATGGGCGAGTACCCTGATCCTATCCATGTTCAATTCTTTGCTCCTGTGCTTGGGATTCTTTGCCATCGGTCTTCTTTTGGTGAATACCTCCCAACGAAAGGAAAGGGCCGGAAAACAAGTGTATCCCTTTGGTCAAATTAGCGGGCAAGGTTCCAAGTGAGATGACCCCAACAGTGATACTCCCTTTCGTTGGTACATGTTTCCTTTCATTGGGCTTTATGTTCTTGCACTTCACGCGTGCGCGGATCACAACTGATCACCTCCTTTACACCTTGACTCGTGGGATGAACGACCATGAACTACCCCGGCACTGAACTGGAGCTCTTCGCCGAGGCCACGAACTGGAAACGCTATTTCGCTTCCAAACTGAGACCTTTTGTAAGGGGCCGGGTACTTGACGTGGGCTGCGGCATGGGCGTCAACGCCAATTACCTCGTAGGCCCAACCGTTTCCAGCTACACCTTCCTGGAACCCGACCTACAACTATTGGCCCATGTCCCTGACCATATTGATGCCTCATTGAAGAAGATGAGTGAAATGGTGCACGGTACACTGGACAAGCTTGAAGGTCGCCAGTTCGATACGATCTTGTACGTTGATGTCGTGGAACATATTGAACAAGGCCCCGACGAGTTGGACCGGGCCTATTCGCTATTGGCACCGGGTGGGCACCTCCTGGTCCTGGTGCCGGCATATCAGTTCCTCTACAGTAAATTCGACGAGGAGGTCGGCCACGTGAAACGTTACAACAAAGAGCAAATGCGGTCAGAATTGCCTCGATGGGCTAGGCCTGTATCGCTCTACTATCTGGACAGTATGGGTGTGCTCCTTTCTTTGGCCAACAAATTCCTGCTCCACCAAGCACGACCAACACGTTCGCAGATCAGGTTCTGGGACCGATGCATGATCCCCATTTCCAGGATCATGGACAAGATGCTTATCCATAAGGCCGGACGATCCTTGATAGCCGTGGTGCAAAAGCCACCCGCTGCTCAAAAGCTCTGATCGGCTGAACAAAACGGATTGGCGCTAACCTTCGCCGGCGAAAACGGATTCAATGATGATACGGGCTGCCTTGCAGAATGGCCATGGCCCTGTAAAGTTGTTCCGCGAAAAGCACCCGGACCAACTGGTGGGGAAAGGTCATGGCCGAAAGTGATAGCACGAGGTCCGCCCGTTCCCGAACTTCTTCCGTCATGCCATACGCACCGCCAATAACGAAGACGACATCACGCACTCCTTGATCTCGCCAAGACCCAAGTTGTGCCGCAAATTGAGGGCTCGTCAGGGTCTTCCCACGCTCATCAAGGACCACCACCTTCTCCCCTGGTTTCACGGCCGCCAGGATACGTTCGCTCTCAATTTTCCGCTGGTAAGCAGCTTCTCCCTTGCCCGCCTCGGCCAACACCAGCGTATCCACCTTCAAGCCGCGCTCCAAACGCTGGATGTAGTGCGTTACACCGTCAGCTACAAACCCGCGCTCACTGCGACCAACCAGCAACAATCTGCCCTTCATGTGCGTATGCCTGTTCGTAACTCCATGGGCATCAAGCGTGCAAAGTGGCCCGGTATTTGCAAATTTCGCAACAAATGCGCAACCCCATGCCCAAGCTTCTGTTGTTCTTGACCATTATGCTGTTTTCCATTGGGATCCAGGCACAAGATGAAGTCAAGAACAAGGTGGTACAAGCCATGAAGACCGGTAACTCGAAAGAGCTTGCGGAACATTTCATCCCGAACTTGGACCTAACCGTGAAGGAGGCTTCAGACGTTTACAGCAAAGCCCAGGCTGAGCAGATCATCCGGAAGTTCTTCAACGACAACCCGCCCACGGACCTGGTGATCGAACACACCGGCGTAAGTAAACTGGGTGACAAGTATTTCATTGGTATCCTTCGCACCTCGAACGGGCAGTTTCGAGTAACTTTCTTCCTTAAGAAAACAGATACCGTTTTCCAAGTGAAGCAATTGCGTATTGAGACCAGCAAGAACGACTTTTGACCGTGCTACCACCCGGAACTGAAACGTTGATCGCCAATGCCCTCCAAGAGGATATCGGCGAAGGTGATCACAGCACACTTGCAACGATCCCGGCCAATTCAAGTGGTGCGGCCCGCCTATTGGTAAAGGATAGCGGGGTGATCGCCGGGGTGGAGTTGGCCGAAGCCATTGCCCACCACTTGGACCCTGATCTAACGCTTCGGGTCTACATCCTTGATGGTGCTTCCGTTAACAAGGGCGACGTCGCATTCAATATTCTGGGCAGTGCGCGTAGCATACTCACTGTGGAACGTGTGCTGTTGAACTACATGCAGCGCATGAGCGGTATAGCGACATTGACTAGTCGCTTCGTTAACGCCGTGGAAGGGACAGGGTGCAAAGTTCTGGATACACGAAAAACGACCCCTGGGCTGCGCGCTTTGGAAAAGTGGGCTGTACGCATTGGTGGCGGGCAAAACCACCGGGAAGGATTGTATGACATGGTGATGATCAAGGACAACCATGCTGACCTTGCTGGAGGGATACACGTAGCGATCATGCGCGTCAGGGCTTATTTGCAAGACCGCAACAAGGACCTCCGTATCGAGGTGGAAACGCGAAACCTGAAGGAAGTGGCAGAGGTTCTTGAAACCGGCGGAATAGATCGCATCATGTTGGACAATTTCACGCCGGAGCTGATGCGCGAAGCTGTGAAGTTGATCAACGGTCTATATGAGACCGAGGCTTCCGGTGGCATTACCTTGGCAACGGCAAGGAGCTTCGCCGAAACCGGTGTCGATTTCATCTCGGTCGGTGCCCTTACCCATTCCGTACCAAGCCTGGACTTGAGCCTGAAAGCCATCTAGTGCATGTTCAAGAAACTGGCCCGCAAGCTCCTGTACTCGCGCGGCTTTAGGCAGTTGATCCGGTGGGCCGGCCAGATCGTGCTGCCTGGTTTCGAGGGGTTCAACCTGTACAACATTTCCCGCTTCTTTGTCAGAGCCTTGACCAAGGGTAACATCGTTATGCGGGCCTCCGCGATCTCCTTCAAACTCTTCGTGGCGTTCTTCCCGGCGGTGATCGTGCTGCTCACGATGATCCATACATTCCAATTCCGGATTTCCAAGCCAAGCTGTTGGTCACCTTCCACGACATGCTGCCCTTGGAGGTGTACAAATTCATCGAATCAACTTTGCATGACCTGCTTGTCCGGAAACACGGCACCTTGCTTTCCGTGAGTTTCCTTGTTGGTGTATTCATGGCCAGCGACAGCATCGATGCCATCCTTCTTGGATTTAGCGGAAGTTCAAACCACAGCACTTGGCACTCCCCGCTCAAGCAACGCGTGTTGAGCATCGGCCTGCTCCTTGCACTCACCGTACTTACCATGATCGCCATCCCGTTGCTCACCTTCAGTGGAAGCATCATTTATAAGTTGGAGGAACTGCATTTCTTCAGTAGTTATTTCCAATTGGCGGCTTTGTTCCTTGTGAAGTGGATCGTGTCCATATTGGTGGTCGTGCTCTTCGTGTCGCTGTTGTACAATGCCGGAGACCCTACGACCAAACGATTCCGACTATTCACACCCGGCGCGATCCTGGCCATGCTCCTGATCATGCTGGTATCGCAAGCGCTGGCCTTTGTATTCTCGAACATAACGGACTACAACGCGCTGTACGGCTCCATCGGTGCCATACTCGCGGTCCAACTTTGGTTGTATTTCAACATGATCGTTCTACTTATTGGATACGAACTGAACACGAGCATTATGCGGGCACGGAACCACCGAAGTGCGCATTTGCCACTGAAGGAAAAGACCTAGTAAGTAGGTGACCAACCGTTGATCCGTGCCCTGAACTTATCTTGCTCCTACCTTTCCATGCGTACACTCATTTCACTGTCCGTTGTCCTGTTCGGCTTTGCGGCATTGGCCCAGCCATTCGATGCATTGCATCCGCCGGATACTTACGCCAGCCCCAACAATCCCTATTACTGGAAGAACAGGCCACCGCATGCCGGCTATTGGCAGCAGGATGTCCATTACACCATCACGGGTCGAATGGATGACCAAGCCGAGACGTTGGCCGGAGATCTCGCCCTGAACTACGTGAACAATTCACCGGACAGTCTTGGCTTCATTTACTTCCACCTCTATCAAGAAGCATTTGTTGAAGGATCCTATCTGGATCGCAAGGAGAGCGGACTTAGACGGACCACGAGGGATACTGTTGGCTACGCAGGCACTCGTGTTTCGTCCATTTCCACAGATGGTACACCCTTAAGACAAGAACAGGACAACACGGTCTTGAAAGTCTGGTTGAACGCACCGCTTGCACCAGGCAAGAGCACAGAGATCACGATCCAGTTCACGACCCACTGGACGTCGGACGTGTACCGGCGCATGAAGCTTTTCAAAGCATGGGGTAGCAAGCACTTCGATGGTGTTCACTGGTACCCGCGGATCGCGGTGTACGATGCGAAGTTCGGTTGGGACACCCAACAACATTTGGGCAGCGAGTTCTATGGCGACTTCGGAACCTTCGATGTGGAGTTGGACTTCCCGCACCACTACATCGTTGATGCGACAGGTTGGCTGCAGAACGAAAGTGAGGTACTTCCGCCGGACCTGAAAGCGAAACTCGCGATCACCAATTTCAAGGACAAACCGTGGAACGAAGCGCCATCGGTGATCATTCAACCGGAACCCGACAAACGGAAAGTATGGAAATTCCATGCCGAGAACGTGCATGACTTCGCCTTTACCGCAGACCCGAACTACCGCATCGGCGAAGCAGAATGGAATGGGATAAAGTGCGTTGCCCTCGTGCAGGAACCACATGCCAGTGGTTGGCAGAATGCCGCGGCATACACCGCCAAAGTGATCGAATGCTTCAGTCGTGACTTCGGCATGTACGGCTACCCGAAAATGATCGTGGCCGATGCACGCGACGGCATGGAGTACCCCATGCTAACGCTCGATAGCGGTAATGACCCGAACTATCGTGGTCTTATCGCGCATGAGGTGGGCCACAACTGGTTCTTCGGAATGGTCGGGAACAACGAGACCTACCGCGCTTTCCTGGATGAAGGATTCACCCAATTCCTAACTTCCTGGGGCTTGGAACACATCGACGGTGATACGATGGTGACCGATACTCCCACCACACGTTACGAACGCCGCTTCACTGAAAGGCCATTAGCACGTGAGCAAGAAGTGTACTACGGTTACCAGCGCGATGCCGTGCGAGACCAACTGCGTCCGATCAACACGCACAGCGATGAGTTCGGTCATTATGGAGGCGGTTACGGGCAGGTCTACTCCAAGACCGCTACCATGTTGTACAACCTGCCATACGTTCTGGGCGACTCGCTCTTCCTTGGCGCCATGCAGCACTATTTCAACCAATGGAAATTCTGCCACCCCTATCCCGAGGACATGCGGAAGAGCTTCCATGAATACACAAAGGCGGACCTCAACTGGTTCTTCGACCAATGGATAGAAACCGATAAGCGCATCGACTATGCGGTTAGAGGGGTAAAGGGCAAACACAAAGATTCCGGACAGACCATTCGCATTCGCCGCATCGGAGACCTGCACATGCCGATCGATCTGCGCGTGATCGCCCGCGATGGAACCGAACATGACTTCCATATCCCCAACACGTGGTTCGAGAAGAGCACAACCGCTACGGTGCTACCACGTTGGATCGGTTACGACGATCTGGAGCGCGTTCACTTCGCACAGGTGGACATTCCCTCCGGTATCCAGAACGTGATCATAGACCCGACCAACCGTCTTGCCGATGCCTACAAAGTGAATGACCAGCTCGTACCACCGATCGAGATCACCTTTGACCATCATATCGGCAACCGGCCGGATCGCAAGATCTACCAAGCCTTCGTGCGGCCCGACCTCTGGTGGAACGGATATGACGGCATGAAGGTGGGCGTTCACCTGAACAGCAGTTACCTGAAGTACAAGCACCGGGTCCACTTCAGCGCATGGTTGAACACAGGCATCGGGCAATACCTGCCGGCAACGAACCGCTCCCAAATGGACACGGTACCCGGTAATAAGGACACCGGCTACGATCCCGCTTCGTTCAATTTCCGTTATGAGAACGGAACGGAAAAGCTGTTGAAGGGTTCTTCAGTCTTCGTATACGCCCGCATGCTCGATGGTCTTGAGCGTTACGGCGGTGGGTTCAAATGGCTACTGCCGAACAAACGCACGGAGATCAGTGCGGGGTTGGTTTACCTCCTTCGACGCGACAGTACTGACCTCACCTATTTGCTCTACCCTGACCAATGGGAGGTGAATAAGCTGAACGGATACTTGGAGATCGGACTGAAGCACCGCTACGAATACGGAGGTTCGAATGGCGCAATTCGGATCGACCTGCGCAACAGTGCCGTGGGTTCGGCTTCCAACTATGCGCAAGTGAAGATCACGGCCACCAACGAGAACAAATTGGGCAAGTTGAAATTGCACACGCGCCTCTTCGGTCAATACGGATCGGGCAATACGCCGCGCGAAAGCGCCTTGTTCCTGGCCGGGGCCAACCCCGAGGAAATGATGGACAACAAATACGTGCGCAGTGTAGGGATCGTTCCGTACGACTACCTCGGCTACGGCAGCAACGTGAACAATTTCCAACATGGTGGTGGCATGAACCTGCGCGGATATGCGGGTTATCTCGCACCGGAATCCGACGTCAACGGCAACCTGATCTTCACGCATCGTGGCAACACCGGCTTAAGTGCTTCTGGTGAATTGGATCTTGACGGGCTCGTTCGTTTCCGACCCGGTAAACTCGCGCAATATTTCCACTTGGATGTGTACCTGTTCGGCGATGTGGGAATGATGGGCTACCGCGCCAACAAGAACGACAACCAACGCCTTTTCCTTGCCGACCCACGTGCCGATGCCGGTGTGGGTGCTGCGTTCACGATCAAGAAATGGGGACCCTTGGTGGACCTGAAACCGTTAACGATCCGATTCGACATGCCCTTGATCCTCTCCGCTCTCCCTGCTGCCGAAAAAGACGATCTAGCGTATCGGTACGTTGTAGCGATCGGCCGTAGTTTCTAACATGGAAAGGCTTTTCCTCCTTCTTCTTGTTTGCTATTCCTCCTCAGCGTTCGCTCAGGATATTGCGGGTCGATGGACCACAATAAACGATCATACCGGCATCAAGACCTCGTTGATGGAGATCAAGGTGATCAACGGCATTGCAACAGGCCACGTACTGGAGATCATGGACAAGGCCAAGCAGAAGAACCGCTGTAACAAATGCACCGATGACCGGAAAGACCAACCGATCATGGGCATGGAGATCATCCGCAACATGCGCAAAAAGGCAATGAATGGAGCGGAGGAACGATCATGGATCCCGCAACCGGCGATGTTTACGATTGCAAGCTTTGGGTGGAGGACGGCAAATTGAAAGTGCGCGGCTATGTGGCGTTCTTTTATAGGACGCAGGTGTGGGTAAGGTGAGGGGGATGAGAGATCATTCTGAGCTGACCAGGTCATGGACCGTCCAAAAATTAGCCTACATCTACCCCAATCGATTATACTTTGTCGTCAAGGATATCGATGCCCTTTCTGTTCGTGGAAGAGTTATTGAACACCGCTTCAATTCTGGTTCAGCATGGCTCCTTCCAGGTGACCTGTTACGCCAACTAATGTTCCTTCTCAAGGCTCGCAACCAAGGAGTGCAGCATGTTGTAACGCACTTCGCAGGCTATCATACAGTACTTCCGACACTACTGGGATTCAGGACTTACATAATCGTAGCAGGAAGTGATGCCTGCTCCTTCCCGAAGATAAACTATGGCAGTTTCCGCAAGCCATGGATGCGATGGGCCATGGCCTTTTCGTTCCGGCGTGCAGCCTGTATACTTCCGGTTGATCCATCGCTGGAGTGTTTCGAGAACACGTTCAGTGACTTTGGTCCAAAACAACAAGGCTATGCTCATTTCGTACAGGACTTGAAAACCAGATCCACGGCCGTTCCTTATGGATTCGATCATGGCCAATGGACGACCCCTGAAAGTGAACGCACCCAACGTTCTTGCATTTGTGTAGCCTTCGGAGCAGCTTACGAAGATCCGGTCTACTTCCGAAAAGGTATCGATCTGATCATCGCTGCAGCCCAGCAGTTACCCACCTACCAATTCACCTTGATAGGCTTGGTGAATGTGGAGGCCTTCACTGGCCTCCCCTCAAATTTACGACTGCTCGGACGTGTTGAACCGAGAGAATTGAACAAGCTTTTTGGAGCTAATAGCATAGTGCTTCAACCCTCCGTTATGGAAGGCTTTCCGAACGCACTTTGCGAAGCCATGCTCTGTGGGTGCATACCCGTTGTTTCAAATATCACCTCAATGCCCAACATTGTCGAGGAAATTGGAATTGTGATCAAAGAAAGGGACGTTGCTGTCTTGGTAGATGCGATAACCTCTATCGAGAACTTGTCACCGGAGAAACGAAGCGCCCTTCGCAGGGCAGCGCGCGAACGGATAGTGCCTTTCACAATGGAGCGTCGCACCGATCGGCTGATGCGCGCAATGGACGAAACCTGAACATCTTTAGGTCAAGGGGAATGCCTTCAAAACGTTCCAATTCTGTAACGCCATTCGATCACCTTGGTCTGCAACTTGGACCAAGGTGATCGTGTTGTCGACATCGCAGCATGCCTGAACTCCACCCAATCATACTCGGGTTCCTTGATCCAAAGCCCGTAGCGCTCGTAACGATTAAGGACCATGTTATGGACGGCGAAGCGTTCCACCATGGATTGAATGGAAAGTGATTGGTCAATGATCTGTAGGATCTCCGGACGCTCCCGGCGCACTTGGTCAAGGAACACGGGATCGGGAATGTGGATGCAAATGGTACCGTCCGGGGCGAGGTACTTCGCCAGAATCCCGAAGAGGTTTGCATGCTGCTCTTCCGGAATATGCTCCAATACATCTGGAAGCACGATCCTGTCGAATGGCTTCTCAGAGATGAAATCGGACATATCCGAAACTTGTAACGTCACTCTTCCATTGTCCTTGAAACGCTCCTGAGCGATCTGTACGGCGCCCTCACTGATATCCACGGCATGTATTGTTCCAACGGATACGTACTTGGCCAACAACGATGTGAGTGTTCCTATGCCACAGCCGATCTCCAAGACACGGTGATCCTTGTGCAGGCCCGCTCGACGAAGTCGCTGCATGATGCTGCGATGCCGGATGTTCACACCGACATGTTGTTGTATCTCCTTGGCATGTCCATCATAGAACTCCTTTATCTGCGCGGTAGTCGTGGTATGTTCTGCCATGCCGCCAAAATACGGGAAGAAGAGAGTTGCGAAGTGAAATGCGAGTGATAGCACTCGAAATACCCTAGCCAATTCGCATGAGCACGAGCCCATGCATATTTAAGTTCCTGATCCACTACGACAAGGAAGCTCGCCCCCTTAACTGCTGCGCGAAAGCGATCAACTCCTTCATCAGTCCCAAGAAATAGGCCGCCGGCCAGAAGATCAAAGTGGCGATGCCCGAACGGACGATCAGGTCAACGATCGGGCTGCCCATGGTGGGGACTTGCGATACCATAAGTGCGATGACCGCAACGATCAATAGCACAGCGATGGTGCGCCGTTCAAAGGGCCAAAGCCGATAACGCTTCCACAGGAACCACGTGCGGAACACATTGACCAAGGCCAGTGATATGAAAGTGGCCCATGCCGCGCCCACGATGCCCATGGATCGGATCAGGAAGAAATTGGCGATCAGGTTCACGAGCAACATGCTCATGCTGGTCCACGCATCCAGCCGATAGGACCGCGACATGCTGATGATGCCGACACCCAATTGCACCGCGCTGGTGAACATGTATGAAAGTCCGATGATCAATGCCACTTCGGCACCACCTGCATATTCAGCTGGGAGCAATGCGAAAAGACCATCAAGGCCATTCCACATCAAGAGGAAGAGGAAGCCACTGATCAGCAATTGCACCAAGGACGAACGCTGATAGAGGGACTGGATCATCACGGTATCATTGCGTTTCCAGGCATCGGCCAATAGGGGTACTGCGGCTTGTTGCAAAGCGCGGGCGGGCGCGGCGATCACCGATCCGAAATAGAAGGCTACGGCATAGATCGCCACATACTTCAAGCCATCACCGATAAGCGCACCGATCATCAATTGGTCCATGTTACCCAAGATGATCCCGGCCAGACTTGCCGAAAACGTGAAGCCACTATACGTGATCATGCTGTTCCGTAGCCTTCGCGGCAACCACCTGTTCGCCCAACCCAATTTGAAATGGCCAGCACGATAAAGATCCCCCGCCAATAACAACGTACACACCAAGAAGATCGCTGTGTAGAGCATCATGAATTGACCGAAGGGCATCGGCTTCCATGCTTGGAACAGGATCAATGCGGTCTGCAATAACCGTAGCACGAATTCACGAATGAAGCTCGGTTGAACGGTGCGCCGAAGAGAGCGACTGTAGCTCCGCAGCAAGATGAAATGGATCTCCGCGAAGACCAAGGGCAACAACAATAGGCCATGTGCACCAAAGAGCGAATTCTCATCCGAGAAAATGTCGTTGAACGTACCCTGCATGAGGCCCAGCACGAGCATGGCCAAGAGACCGATCGCCGTACCGAAGACCAGCAACATGCCTAGGATGCCGCGATGGTCCTTGTTGGGATCCCGGAAATACGGGAAGTATCGGATCACTGTATTCTCCATCCCAAGCTGTGCCACTTGAGCGGCGATGGTCGTAATGGATACCAGCAACCGGGTAAGGCCGAACTGGTCCGCATCCAGCACTTTCGGATAGAGCAGTACCACATTGACGAAGCCCAGCCCGATCCCGATATAAGCGAGCAGGGTATTGAGCGTGGCCTGACGTGCTACGATGCCCATTTCGAATTTGAGATGGGTTTATCGGAGCACTGCATGCGGTTCATGAGGGTGCCTTTGGCACCTACCAAAGACTGAAAAGAACCGCATCCCGCAGCAGCGCAGGAGAACGCATCCCGCAGCAGTGCGGGAGAACGCAGATAAATGCGAACACGCCTTACATTTGGCGTTTGATACCCGATCTCCAAGGTCGTACCACTCATCCTTTCGGGTCCTGTACAGTGCTTTTCAGAAGGTCGGCTACGGCGCCAGCCAGGGATCGGCGGCTGTACTTCTGGTGATCCGTTATGATTGTGCTTTCTGCATCCGCAAACAAGGATCGGATGCGACCTTGTTCCTTTCCCAGATCACCACGTTCCACCAGCAACTGATCCTTGCCGAGCACCTTGGCAATGTCACCATTCTTTGGTCCCACCGCCAAGATCGGCCGACCAACACTGAGGTATTCGAAAACCTTTCCCGGCAGGATCCCGGCACTGTTCGGAGTGTCGTTGATCGGTAGCAACAACACGCGTGCGCGCTGCATTTCGCGCATTGCCGTGCCATGGTCAACACGGCCTAGTTGCTCCACATTCGTGGCAAGCCCTGCTGCGGCCAAGTTGTCAATGATGCTTTTGTCCACCGGGCCCACGAATCGGATCTTCAGTCGTTGGGAGAATCCCGGATCGGTCGTGCAGATCCCAGCTAATGCAGCCCACAATTCAGGACAGTCGCGGGTGGCACTCATGGATCCTACATGGACCAAGCTCCAAGCATCATCCACCAGCTCCGGTGGTGGGCACATCTTCCGGATCGAAGCCGTTGGTGATCACTTCCACTGGACGACCACTAATGGCAGAAAGGTCCGTTGCCCAGGTCCAACTCACCGTGACCACACGATCCGCAGCCTGCAATACTTGGCGCTCCAGACGATGGTGCTTGCGATCTGCCCAGTCGGTCAATGTGAGCTGCCCGTAGTAGTCGATATCCGTCCAAGGGTCACGGAAGTCAGCGATCCACTTGATGCCTTTCGCTTGTTTCAACCCCAAGCCGATCAGGTGCATGCTGTGCGGCGGACCGGTGGTGATGATCGCATCGACGGGATGTTTTACCACGTATTCCTTCAAGAACTTGATAGAAGGCTTAACCCACCATACTCTGGCATCCGGCACGAAGAAATTGCTACGGATCCAAAGGGCGACATCCTCCTTCCAACCCCGCTTTCCACCTTCGTTCAAGAATGCGGTTTGCACGCGCTCTTCCTGCTTTCGTCCGGTGAAGCGTTTATACAGCGAGAATGGTTCCGTGATGGGGTGTCTGATCACCTCCAGATCCGGAGAAATGTCCTTGGCCAAGCCATGGTCCACCGCCGTTAGTTCCGGATCCAGCGGCGTGTAGATCACGGGCTGCCAGCCATATTCCGGCAGGTATTTGCTCATCTTCAACCACCTGTACACACCCGCGCCGCCGTTTGGCGGCCAGTAGTAGGTGATGATGAGGACGCGCTTCATCAGGCCTCGGCCTCGGGATCCCGCATTGTGCGCTTCACTTCCATGAACAGCGCACCCAAAACGAGCAGGATCAACAAAGCACTGCTCGCCAAGGCGATCCCTTGTGAGGCGTTGTAGGCCTTACCCACCACTGAGAAAACGACCGTGTGATCTCCGGGAGGTACGGCCATGGCGCGCAGCACGTAATCGGCACGCGCGTAGTCCACTGGTTTGCCGTCCAAAGTAGCTTGCCAATCAGGTCCGTACCAGATCTCGCTGAAGACCACTACGCCCCCATTGCTCGAGTTGACCGTGTAGGTGAGCTTGTTGGTGCGGTACTCGTCCAAGCTTACGTTGGCTGAAGGATCCGCAGACGCCTTGGTGGTCCCAAGTGCCTCGCGGTAACGCTCATCGATCAATGCTGTAGTGGCGGGGTCGATCGTCCCGAGTTGCACGATCTCCTCATCCGCATTCTTCGCCCATTTCACTTCTTCCACGAACCATGCACTACCGAGCGCGTTCACATTGCGGATCGGCGGGCGCTCCGGGTTGTAGATCATGTAGCGCGTATTCAACATGTTCAATACGCCTTCCTGTGCCAAGGCGCTGTCCACCGTAGCGATGGAACCACTTTGCAACGCCGTGCCGATGCGCTGAATAGCCGGTCCCAAATGGAATTCGATCAGGTCTTGGTACTTCTTCAGCTTGGCGCCGTGGTAACCACCCAAGCTCTTGTGGAAGTAGCTCACACGCGCATCTTGGAACGGATTGTTCAGATTGAGCACGCGGTAGTCCGAATTCCGACGAAGGCTTCCGTAGCGCGCCAACATCTCTTCTTCGGGAAGCACCATTTTGTCCCGTCCACTTTCATGGGCACGTTCAGCTTTCAACCGGTCCATAGTAGTCTTCAGGTCAGCTTCGGCGGCAGGGGTCCATTCCGCTTCCATGATCGCTTTGTCCGCGGCGTTGGCTTGGAACGGGAACTTGTTCGCGTTCACTTCTTCCCAAGCCATGTAGCGCCCTCTGTCCTTCTCGTTGTTCACGTAACGCTTATCCACTGTCCATAGGTCAAGCAGCACCAAAACACCCAAAACACCCAACAGGACCGGTTTACCGATCTTCCTTCTTCCGAACAGGAACAACAGCACCGAACCTGCAAGGACGAAAGCAAAACTGCGCCATGCATCGGACGTGAAGATGTGTTGACGAGCAAGCTTGAGTTGCTCCACACCTGCGATTATCTGGGCTTCCGCTTGAGGTTGTGAATCGATCTGCTCGTTGAATGCTTCGCGCTCTTGAGTGCTTATGAAATCGCTGAACAAATTCGGAGTGACCGCCATGGCCAGGAGCAATACCAAAACCACACCCATGGTGATCAGCGACTTGCGCTCGATGATCTTGTCCCACCCTCCATCTCGGATGAAACGGTCCAAGTAGAGCACCGCCAATACGGGCGCTGCCAACTCTACAATAACGAGGATGATAGTGACCGCTCGGAATTTATCATAACCCGGAATGTGGTCAGGAAGAAATCCGTCAAAGGCATCAAATTCCTTCCCCAAGAAAGTAAGAGGGTCAGAAAAAGTGCACCGAACAAGGCATAGGTGAGCGTATCCCTCATCAACCAAAGGCCAGCGAGCAGGTACACGATGACCAAGGCCCCGGAAAGCATGGGGTCGTTGATCCCGATCAATGCGGCTACAACTGGAACCGATGCCAAGAGCCACCAACGACCATGGGCTTCGGTGCGCACAAGCATCAACAACATGAGCAGGACCACGATCGCGCCCAAGTACACGGGACCACTGGTGAACCGTTGATCGCCCCAATAGGCGTTCATTTGGCCGATGTTCTGCCGGTAGCGTTGATCCAATCCGGACAGGGCCTCCGGGTGGTTGGCCAAAGCACTTGTGGCCCCACCCTTTGCATCGGGGACCAACAAGGTCAATGATTCCGACTTGCCGTAGCTCCAATCGGTCACATAATCGCGGTCCAACCCTTCGGTACGGATGTCTTCCGCAGAAGAACCATCACTGCGAATTGTGAGCTCGCTCTGGCCGCGGGTGGTCAGCTTTCCATATTCGTAGGTGGTCCATAGCATGCCGACATTGCATGCCAAGCCCAAGATCACTGCGACAAGCCCAACGCCGGAACGCTTCAGGAAATCGGGCAACTGCTTCTCCCGAATAGCGCGAACCCCTTCAGCCAGCGCGAACAGCAACAAGAGGATCCCCAAATAATAAGTGACCTGCACGTGGTTCGTGGATATTTCCAAGCCCATGAACAGGGCCAACAGTGCACCGCCCAACAAGAGCCGCCTTCTGTACAGCATGTGCATGGCGCCCAAGACCATAGGCATATACCCGATCGCGTTCGCCTTGCTGGTGTGGCCCGCTTCCAGGATCACGAAGAAGTACGATGAAAAGCCAAAGGCCACGGCACCCACAATGGCGAGCCAAGGGTCCACCCGCAAGCAGAGGAGCAAAATGAACATGCCCATCAAGTACAGAAAGAGGAAATCAGCGGGGCGCGGCAGGAACCCACGGAAGACCTTATCCACCTTGAGCAGCAGGTTGCTCGGCCATTGCACGAAGATCTGGTAGGCGGGCATGCCGCTGAACATGCTACCGGTCCACAAGGGTTCCTCATCGAACTCGGCGCGGTGCTCGGCTACTTCCTGGGCCATACCCTGCCAGTTCTTGATATCGCTTTGGACCAATTTCTTGCCCTCCAGCACCGGACTGAAGTAAACCAAGCTCAACGTGTAGAACAAGGCGATGGCCGCAAATACGGGCAATAGACGTTTCCAGTTGAAGGTGTTCATGGGCGAGGTGGTCTACTTGATCTCTTCGAAATCGGCATCGGAGATGGTGCCGTTCGTTGTGGTGCTGTTCTTCTCGGGCGGTGGAACGTTCTCTATGCGGACCTCGCCTTTGGGTCGTGGGACCTCATTTGTTCGTTGTGCCGCATTGGCCGTTCTATTCCGCGAGGAATAGCGCATGATCATGCGAATGACCCACCAGGCGGCCATAAGCCACAGGATCGTACGTAACGTACCGGGAACACTCGCTTCCAATATGGTCATTCAGAAGCGGCCAAAGATAGTTCCACCACACGCCCCCCACTGGATCGCCGTACCTTCGCGCCCGCCTGCCCACCATGGTAGCGCCATTCCGCCCGCCAAACTGCGGGCATTTTCCTTCCAAGTCCCCCTTCGCATATGTCCTCTTTTGAAGACCTCGGTCTCCGACCTGAACTGCTCAAGTCACTCGCCGAAATCGGCTTTACCACCCCTACCCCCGTTCAGGAAAAGGCGATCCCCCTGATGCTGAAGTCGGAAAAGGACGTGGTGGCCCTCGCCCAGACCGGAACCGGCAAAACCGCCGCTTTCGGTCTTCCCATGCTGGAGTTCCTTGACCCACAAGACCGTAGCATCCAAGGTCTGATCCTGGCACCTACCCGTGAACTGTGCGTCCAGATCAGTAAGGACGTCGAAAAATTCGCGACCAATTTGAAAGGAACCCGCATTGTTGCGGTGTACGGCGGAGCCAGCATTCGTGACCAAATGCGCGATATCCAACGCGGTGCCCAGATCATCGTGGCAACCCCAGGACGTCTTTTGGACCTTCTGGGACGGAAGGCAGTGGATCTTTCAACCGTTGATGTGGTGGTATTGGACGAGGCCGACGAAATGCTGAACATGGGCTTTCAGGAGGACTTGACCGAGATCCTTCAGACCACACCTCCCGACAAGCGTACATGGCTCTTCAGCGCTACGATGAGCAGCGAAGTGCGCCGCATCGCGAAGCGTTACATGCGAGAATTCGAAGAGGTCAGCATCGACCGTTCGACCGTTACCGCTGAGGCCATCCAGCACCAATATGCTGTTGTGCATTCAAAGGACCGCTTTTCCGCATTGAAGCGTTTTATCGATGCGGATCCTGATCTTTTCGGGATCGTGTTCTGCCGTACCAAGCATGAAACACAGGACCTTGCCGCCGCCTTGGTGCGCGATGGCTACAACGCCGATGCGATCCACGGGGACCTGAGCCAAGCCCAACGCGACCATGTGATGGGCCGTTACCGCGCTCATACCATTCGCCTGTTGATCGCTACGGACGTGGCGGCGCGCGGGATCGATGTGCGCGATGTGACCCACGTGATCCATTTCGACCTACCCGGTGAGGCAGAGAACTACACCCACCGAAGTGGCCGCACCGGACGGGCGGGGAGCAGCGGTATATCGCTGAGCATTATTGGTGTGCGCGATGTGAACAAGGTGCGCCAATTGGAACGGGTACTGAAGACCCACTTCACCTTCGTACGAGTGCCAGGTGGTGCTGAGATCGGGAAGCAACAGGTGGTTGCCTACATGAAGAAGTTGAAGAGCGTGGAGGTGGACGAAGAGGGCCTTTCCGAATTGCTTTCCGAAGCGCGGGCCGAGCTGGATGCCTTCAGCAAGGAAGAGTTGATCGATCGCTTCATGAGCATGGCCTTCAACCGGATCATTGAACAGCATCGTACGTCCTACGACCTGAACGTGGACATGAGCCGCAAGGACCACAGTGCCCGTGCAGAGCGTCCATCCTCAGCAGAACGGTTCAGTACGGGTCGGCAGATGTTCATCAACTTGGGCACCGCGGACGGTTTCGACAAGGGCAAGATGCTCGGTTACATCTGTGGCATGAGCGGTTTGAGCGGAGAACTGATCGGACGCATGTTGATCAAGGACGTGTATTCCTTCGTCGATATTGAGCCGGACCATTTTGAGCAAGTGAAGAATTCCTTCAACAACGCCAACTACAAAGGGCGCAGCGTTCGTGTGGACGAATCCGCCGGAGGTGCAGGTGGAGGCAGTGGTCCACGCTCGGATAAACCCCGCAGTAGTGGTGGTGAAGGACACCGAGGCGGTGGTGGTTACAAAGGCAATGCCGGCGGTGGTGGCTACAAAGGTGGCGGCGATCGCGGTGGCTATAAGGGCAGTGGCGGCGGTGGCTACAAGGGTAACTCCGAAGGTGGTGCTGATCGTGGCGGCTACAAAGGCAAGTCCGAAGGAGCGCCAGATCGCGGTGGATACAAAGGCAAGTCCGAAGGTGTTGCCGATCGTGGTGGATACAAGGGCAACGATCGCGGCGGATTCCAAAAGAAGGAAGGCTTTTACGAGCCTAAACCGAAGTTCCCGAAAAAGGAACGGAAGAGCAAGTAGCCCTTGACATCATCATTTACAAGGAAGCCTCGTTCAAATTGAACGAGGCTTCCTTGTAAATGATCGTTACGCAACGAATGGCCGTGCGGGATCTACCTCGGATCACGGCATTTGCGCGACCCTCGTATTGGTTGCAACAGTTCCACCGATGTTCACCAGGATGATGTCGCGGTCGTTGTAGATATTGGTGTATTTGACAACACCGTCCAAATTGACGTCGGTAGGCAGATACCCCGCTACCGTATTGGTGGCGACCGTACCACCGATCTCGACCAGTATAAGGTCACGGTCGTTGAATTGGTTGGTGTACTTCAACGTGCGGTCGAAATTCACATCGCCGGCCCAAAGGGCTTCCGTGGAGAACGCCCCAGCAAAGCTTTTGCGCGCTCCAGTGCCATAGGTCACTGTGGAAATTACGGTGAAGTCCACGGTGGCTGGTGACGCACTCAAGGCCACCGGTGTCAGGGTCATGATCGGAAGGTGGTTCCTGTGCAATACGGCTACGTGGTAGCTGGCGGCCGGTAGCCCGAAACTGAGGGCAGAGGTTCCATCCAAGCCCACCACATCACCATCGCGTTGGAGCAACGCACTTCGACTTGCCAACACCGTGGTCGGCGTTGCATTGTCGCGCAATTCCAACACCACCCAATCCACGATCGCATTGCCGCCCGTTACCGCTAGTACAGCAGGAGCAACGGTCTCCCCGCCACCACCACTAAAGGAGTAACCCAAGTTCGTGTACGGCTCCAATGCTGGTACAAGAGCCAATTGACGCAGCGTATCGCTCATAAGTCCTGTGGAAACCTTGTAGGGTCCTTCCAAAAAGGCCCTTGCCGAAACCTGAATGCCCGCAGGTGCCGAGAAAACGACACCGTACTCTTCCACCTGACCATAGTGAACTGGAGAAGTACAAGGGCCCGCTGTTGTGTTCACGAAATCGGAGATCACGCGCAAACGCATTAACGACCCGTAGGTAGGCGATGCATTTGTGGTGAACGTTCCGCTGCGCGCACCTCGCCCCGCCGCCGGTGCGAAGATCTGCTCTCCAGCATCCACGAAATCACCGTCGTTATTGTAGTCGATATAGGCCCGAACCCATTGATCGTTGGAGCCGCCCACCGTTACAGAGATGGCGTAAACCGTATTTGCGCTCAATGTTGTTACATCGGAGCACGTGTAATCGTTCATGACCGCACCGTTGTATACCGTGGTCTTGTTGATCGTGTTCAGTTGCACGTTGGTGATCCCAATACCCGCTGTGGGGGTGTTGGTGCGCGTTACCGAACAACCCGAAGTGGGCACAGCAAGTACGTGGACGTAGGCCGTCTTCGTATTCGTAGTTCCGGTGCCATTCCCGTTGGATGCGATCAACGTTACGTTGTACGTGCCCGGACTTGCATAGGAAACAACCGGGTTCTGCGCCGTTGAGTTGGATGGTGTACCACCGGGAAAACTCCATGACCACGAGGTGGGGCTAAGCAAGGATGCATCGGTGAACGTCACACTACTTCCTGCGCATAGTTGCGTCGTGCTTCCATTGAATTCGGACAAAGGAGGACCTGTAACAACCATGGTAACGGTATTGGACAGCGCTGGCGAGCTGATCACACCAGCCAAATTGGAGGCCATGGAACATTGGATCGTTTCACCGGGGAGAAGGTTGTTGCTCACGTAGGTTGCACTTGTTCCAACATCGACCCCGTTGCGCAACCAGGAGTACACGGGAGCACCACCTCCATTCACCGGTGCAGGGGTGAAGGTGACCGATGTTCCATAAGTGATCGTATTACCCGGTGCCGCCGCAATACTCAACGCTGCAACAGTGTTGGAAATGTACACGCCGTAATCCTCCACATCCCCAATGAAGAAAGCTGACCCGCACGCGCGTTCGCTTGCGCTTAGGGTACCCGCCTCGCCATAGATGCGCATGCGTAACAACGTATTGGTTACTGCAGTTCCCGGAATAGTGACGTTGGCCATGATGGTGCCCGAAGAGCTGGCCGGTTGTGAACCCGAAGCGACCCGTTCACTTGGATCCTCAAAGACCCCGTTATTGTTGTAATCGATATATGCGTTCAATGATTCAGCACCGCTGCCACCGCCTCGAAGAGAAACCGCTAGAGAATACGTACTTCCAACGGCAACAATCGTGTTCTGTGAGCAGGAAAAGTCCGTATAGGCAACATTCACCGAAGAACTTGTTGCGTTTGAAATAGTGTTGAAGACCACGTTGTTCACCGTATTCGCACAATTGCATTCGTTGGTCGACGTGGGCGTGCACGCAGCTACCGGGGCCGCTGTTACCACCACGACCCCTTGTTCCGTGCGAGTATAGGTACCAAGCCCGGTCGTAATACTTACAGTAGCGTTGTACACACCGGCGCTGTTCAATGTGAAGACCGGATTCTGTTGGGTTGACACATGCGTTTCCGTCCCGTTGGTGATGGACCAAGAGAAGGTGATCCCCGATAGGCCGGTACCCGCGATGAAGGTGTTCGGGATGCACGAGGACTTATCGAACAACTGAACACTCTGCCCTGTGCCGCACATCAATGCGGTTGAAGCAACAAAGTCCAACATTGGGGCGCCCGGTGGAACCAACGCCATGTTGCCATTCACAGCCAGGAAGGATGCCCGTGGTCCGGAAATGGCTGCTTGAATGCGCGTGTTCTGTCCTGCCGTGAACATGTTCTGGCATTGGTCGCCAGAGTAATCCATGTAGTTGTTCTTGAAAAGCGAGATCGCGGATCCACCATCGCATCCATTGGTTCCGCTGAAGTTGCAATCGCTGTTGCTGCGGATGTGCGGTGGCGTATCGCAAACTTGGTCACCATCGGAAATGCAATTCCCATTGGTAGGACAACCCGTTCCACCAGCATCGCCTTCAAAAGTGTGGTACACGTTGAAGGCATGGCCCAGCTCATGCGCCAAGGTGATGCCCTGTGGGTTCTTGTACGCATTCACCAACATTACCGTACCGTCATTCGGCTGGCCATGGCTGCTGCTGAAAAATGCATAGCCCTGTACCCCACCACCACCGTTGTTGTTGTCGAATTCGGAGATCAGCCAAATGTTGTAGTACTGCGTTTGTGGCCAAACATCCAAGAGCTTCAACGAGGCATCGGAAATTCCCGAGACGTCACTGAAAACCCCGTTGGCCATGTACGTGGCATTGCCGGTCATATCGCGCCTCGTGATACCGTTGGTGCAATTGCCGCTCGGGTCGCGAACGGCCAAAGCGAACTCCATGTTGATGTCCACTCCGTTGCCATCTCCCAATGTACCGGGCACTTTGCGGTAACGTTCGTTCAACCAGCGGATGCCATTGCGCACTTGTTCGTCAGTGATCGCAGTGATCGCTGTTCCGGTTTCCATAACGTGAACCACCACTGGTACGGTCAAGGTACCGCCACCCCTCTTTCCACTAACGTCGAAATTTCGCACCAATGCGTCGAATTCCTGCACTTGCTGCCGATAACGAGGATCGGTCCTTAGTAGTTCCTTGTGCCGCTGGTCGAATCCACAACTCTCATCCTGTAACGCCGTTAGTGACTGTGCTGTCAGGGAGGAAACACCCAAAAACGTCAAGAGCAGTAGGTTCAGGAAGGGCTTGAAGAGAGTCGATATGCGTTCCATCAAATTATTGGAGTTGGTAAATTGAAAGAGTGACCCACACCCTTCAAAAAAGGCCCGGATCAACAATGAGTTCATCGTGGAGACACAATGTTACAGGTTATGCTCCGGAAAACGACACTTTGCATACCCTCCTTTTATCAACACAGGGGCCGGATCCTATTACCAAGGTGTCGAATGATACGGACTTTGATCCTTGAAAAATACCTGACCCACCTGAAGAGCATCACGAAAGACCGTCGTTCAGTAGCACCTGCAGCCACGAATTGATCAGTTGTAACGATCCGTTCCAAGGTCCCGATCGTAGATACGTCAGGTAATTGATGTGATCACGACCTTTACACAATGAAACCGATGACAAGCATGTTGATCCTGCCTATAGCCCTGCTATTCTCCTGCATCCCGAACAGCACGAACCCTTTATCCAGCAGAAATGTTCAGGATACAACCCTGATCAACGAAAGCCCACAAGACCTTTCTGGATCGAGTACCGCCTACTTCGCAAGTGGCTGCTTTTGGTGCGTTGAAGAGGTGTTTGAAAGCGTGAAGGGCGTTAAGGAGGCTGTATCCGGATATTCCGGCGGAACTGAAAAGAACCCAACTTACCAACAAGTCGGTAGCGGGAGTACAGGCCACGCCGAGGCCGTAGAGGTGTTCTATGATCCCGAAGTCGTGAGCTATACAACACTATTAAAAGTCTTCTTCAACAGTCAAGACCCTACTACAAAGGACCGGCAGGGTCCTGATGCCGGCGCCCAGTACCGTTCCATCGCTTTTTACCAGAACCAAGAAGAGAAAGGCGTGATCGAAAGCATGATCAAGGAACTGGACGCTTCAGGGAAATACACTTCACCGATCGTGACGCAAGTGGTATCCTTCGAGAAATTCTGGCCCGCCGAAGACTATCACCAGAACTACGTTCGCCTTCACCCCAATGAAGGTTACGTGAGGGGAGTTTCGATCCCGCGGTTCGAGCGTTTCAAGAGGGAAATGCCAGAAGTTTTGAAATAGACGAGAAGCCTCGAACACCTCCCAGTTGGTCATTCTCCTAGCGGTGACCGAACTTGAAAGCACAAGTGCGGGTGCTGTTCCCATGCTGGAAGAGACACCCGACTCTCGCTCGGAGCATGGGACATTGGTGTCCCAAAGACTTAACAGGACCTTGGACCTCGGTGCATTGGACGCAATTCTTCCCAACGGACACATTAGCATCTCCGCGCATGCCAATTCCGATGAGATCGCCGCCGGAGAACTTCGCCGTTACCCCCTATCCCCAATTCGGGTGGTTTTGTGTTTGTTATCATGTCCTCTAGCTAATTTGGCACTGGTAAAGGAATGATCAACACGAAAACACGAAGAATGAAAACCACACACTTCCTCCTTCTCGCCCTTTCCTTCCTGGCTGCGACAGGTTGTAATAACGACCCGAGCAACGATCAATATGCAATGGCCGAAGAAGGATATGGGGACACGGGTTACAATGATGAGCGAGGTATGGATGCGGGCACCGACCAACCGACCAACAACGGTGGCGGAAATGTTACACTGCACAATGTTGTGGATGCGAAAACGGGAATGGTCAGCTACCAGATGCCACTACCCGCAAGTTGGAAAATAGTAACGCCACAAAACCCGCAGGATCCGCAGATCGTTGGCCCCGGTGGGGTGAAGGTCTTTTACCGTTCCGGTTCCACGAACACGTACTCCAATGACCCGAACATGCAACGCAGTTATCAAATGGCAGGGCAAGCCATGCGGCGACCCATGGATATCAGCGCGTACCTGCAACAAGATCTGGTCCCACAGATGACCGGCAATGGTTTCCAATTGATGAAGCAATATCCCATTCCGCAGGTAGCCGAACGGAACAGGGCTTACAGCGCCAAGTTGTTCAAAGTAGCGCCTTCCCGGGACCAGCATTTCGCCCTGGGTACCGAATGGCGCAACCAGGAAGGCAAACCGTTGTTCATGATCGTGAACATGTCCGTCAGCCAAGGACAGAACGATGCTTTCTGGTATACGAACATGCAGGCGCTCACCGCTGATCAGGACCAATACGAATTTGCGAAACGGGCTCTATTGAACGGCATCATCAACACGCAGGACAATCCACAACAGATCGCGGCCTACAATGCCAGCGAGCAACAAAAGGCCAACCAGAGCTGGTCCCAGCACAATACCAAAATGCAACAGAACCAGCGCAATTTCGACCAGCAACAAGCAACGCACAGAAGTACTTGGGATGCCATTAACAAAGCCTCTATGGATGGCTACAATTCCCGGATGGAGTCCATGGACCACAACCAGCAACAGTTCACGAACTATATCAAGGATGAATACACCGTGGCCAACCCCAACGGACAACAGTACCAAGTAGAGTCCGGATCGAACCAATATTGGATGAACAACAATGGTGAATACATCCCCAGTAACGACGTGATGTATGACCCCAATGCGGACAATGCCGTGAACAACCAAACTTGGCAGGAAGTGGAGATCGTTCCTTGATCAAAGCCAGAGAAAGTAACTCCAGACCATACCCGGTGTGTGAGCCGCGTCCCATTTGCACGGAATTCACGACCTTCGCACTCCTTTTTTGGAGTTCGATGCGATATGCTACGTTGATCCTTTTCTTACCGTTGACCTTGGCAGCTTTCTGCCAAGACCCCTGTTCGGTCAGCTTGAACAGCACATTGCCCACCTGTCCGGGTGATGCGAACGGTACGCTGACCGTGGTGGGTACCGGTGGTCCCTACACCTACAACTGGTTCCACGATGCCGGTTTGACCGGTGCCACGGCCACCGGCTTGATCTCTGGTGCCTATTCTGTGATCGTGCAAGACACGCTTGGATGTATTTCCGTGCTTGATGCGGTGGTCGACGAGCCTGTCGTGCAGCCACTCGGGAATATCACCACCACCGATATCAGTTGCGCCGGTTTAACGGACGGGTCGGTGAGCTTTTCCTTGAACCCGGGCCCCTACACCTGGCAATGGACCGATGCACCGAACCTGACAGCCACGGATCGCACGAACTTGGGCGTTGGGGATTACACGGTGACCATCAACGGTGGCCCTTGCCCCTTTTCCGTGACCGGCACGCTTGGCGACCCGGACATCTTCATCGAAGGCGCCAGCACGTACTGCCCATCCGAACCGCCTCAGTTGACCAGTGTTACGGAATTTGGCTTCTCACCACACGTCTACCTCTGGAGTACTGGAGAGACCACAACGAACATCCAAATTGTCCCGGGGACCGAAGGTCTCATCGAAGTCACCGCCATCGACACCATTAGTGGCTGCACCGCAATGGGCGACCTTACTCTAACTGAATTGCCATACCCTACAGTGGCGTTCGCTGCACCGGATACCTTGTGCTTGCGGGTCAGCGGTGTTGCGATCACTACCTCCTCCACTGCTGATTCACTTGTTTGGCGTTGGGGCTCTTCGGGTTTTAGCAACCTGAGCGAACCATCCATCAGTTACACGGAAACCGATTGGCAGCCCATCTCCCTGCAGGGTTTCGACATTTTCGGTTGTGGTGGTCCACCGGTCGTGGACAGTGTTTATGTGCGCCCACGATTACCAGCAAACTTCACTGTGGAACAGGTACCATGCACCCCAATGGTGGACCTTGTCTTCGCAAGTACATCGGATTCTTGCGCATTCTTCATTCGGGACAGCTTGGTCATTGACCTCTGCAGGGGGTATGTTCGCTGGGATATGCGGAGATACGAGGAGTATGACCTTACCTTCTATTCAACACAGCCCAACTTGTGTGATGACACCATGTCCGTGCACATAGACGTGCGCACTGAACCCACCTTGTTCCTGCCCAATGCATTCACACCGGATGGGGATGGGATCAATGATACCTGGCCCGGAGAGGTGGACATCCCTGATACCGGGTATGAGGTCCGATTGTTCGACCGCTGGGGAGCCAGCCTTTGGAGCACAACGGACACCCAACAAAAGTGGGACGGGTCGGGCTTACCGATCGGTGCGTACGCTTACACCATGCGCATGCGGGATCCCTGCGAACCGACCAATGAGATCTCCAAGCAAGGCGTGATCACCTTGGTGCGTTAGGGTGAAGGACTCCTTCCGTTGATAATTGATCGAACTACAACTTTCGTAACGCCTCGCGCGTGCTCAAGGGCGACAATTTTCGCGCTGCCACGAACGCTCGCACCGCCTTAGGGTCCGTCGCACCCAATTCGCGCAAGGACCAGCCGATCGCTTTGCGGATGAAGAATTCCTGGCTCTTCGACTGTCGATCGATGTTCGCGAACAAGAGTTCCGTATCCGTGTCGGCCTTCCAACGCAATTGAAAAAGGATCGACGTTCGGTTCAACCACATGTCGTCGCTACTGTTCCAGCGCTCGTTCCACTTTGTGATCTCCTTCGGATACCTCTTCAGGATGGTGCCCACCGCGTGTACGGCCAATGCATCCGCACTATCCCACCAACTCTTGGTGGTGATCAGTTCCTCCAATAGCGGAAGTTGATCCGGTGTCAGCTTCTTTGCATTCTTCATCAAGAGATCGATCGCCACCTGATGGATCTCACGTTCCGGCAACGCAAATGCCGACCGTGCAATGGCAGGTAGGTCATGGATCTCCGGTGCTCCGAACAACGCGATGTGCTCTTTCAACAACTCCCGGCGTTGTGGGGTCTTGATCCCGAAGAACGGAAAATGCCCCTTCATGTAGGCGCTCATCGCCGCAGCGCTCTCCGCGTTGGCGTGCCGCTTGAAGGTGGCGTGAAGTTGCGCTATGAAAGGATGTACCGGATCCATGATCGAAGAAACCGCATCATGGAAATGCCAAATCAATGCACCACGACAGAGTGCCAAGTGACCTGATCTCCGATGAACACACCAACTGGATACATTCCCGTAGCAACGCCATCTAGCGCGACATCGACCTTGGAACGACTGCCGTAGTCCCTATCCAGCACCAAGCGACCTTGGCTATCCAATACGCGGATACGGATGCGCTGTGGTTGGCCTTGCTGCTCGACCCGGAAACCGCCATCTGCAGTTGTAGGATTCGGCGCTAAGACAAATGTGGTCGCATCCGTGTTCACTTCCGGCACATCCACTGTTCCAGTGATCGTGGTATCCATATTCACAACAACACCGAACGATGGGCCCCAGCCACCATCATCATCTTGAGCTCGCATCCAAAGCACATTGAACCCTGCGATAACAGGAACGGGGATCGCATTGCCCTTTATGCTTTCGATGGCATTGTCGAATGCACCGTCCGCAGCCAACATGGGTGTTCCAGCTCCTTCGCCCGGATCGGTATCGAACCAGTATTCCGCTGCCGAGATATGTATAGCAGGGAAGGTGACGCTGCCCGTAAGCACTTCCACAACAACGCTGAACGGAGCGCTCCAGTTGCTGTTCACATCCAACGTGCGCATGCTCAGCACATGCAAACCGGGTGCAGGCAGTTGATCAATATCGGCACCGATGTTTTCCAACGCATCGTTGTAATTCCCGTCCAATGCGAACAAAGGACTACCACTTCCTTCGCCGGGATCGGTATCCCAGTAGTACTCACCTTCATTCACTTGGACATCCGGAAAGTTGACCGAACCCGGTAACACTTGGACCAACGTAGTGAAGGCTGGTCCCCAATTGCCGTCCGAGTCATGTGCTCGGATGGAGAATGAATGCTCTCCAGCGCTGGGTAGTGACCCTGTTTGGGCCATGACCAATTCCAGAGCTTGGTCATAGCTGCCATCCACGGCGACCAAGGCGATGCCGTTGCCTTGCCCGGGATCCGCATCCCAGAAATATTCGGTGGACAACAACCCCGTCTGGCCGACCAACCGTGTACACAAGAACACGACAGCAGATAGGAATATGGTTCGCATTCGCATGACCTCCAGCATTAGCGATCGAAAGCTACACCCTTCACACGCAAGGTTGCACCGGAACGCACGTTGAACGGGTGTCCTGTGAGATACACCCGGGCGGAACCGGTATGCAACGGATGGAAATTCGTCAGTGTATAGGAGCCCCCGTATGCACCGGCGTCACCAGGTGACAGGTCCAGATCGCTCAGTACACCGGCAGGATTGCCCCCATCGATGCATGCGCCTGGACTGGCGAACGTGCCGTCCGCGTTCAACGTGATGACCTGATCGACGGTGTTGTCCGATTCAAAAGTGAAACTAGGGGAAACCGGTATGAGCAGTTCATTTGAAACGTGGTTGAAGTACACGTTGATCTGACCGAGATTCCCGCTATCTCTGTTGATCCCTCGGTTGTTCGAGTTGTTCCACGTGCGCGTGACGGCATTGTTCATCACCTCCCACACACTGCCCGTGTTGGTATTCGCCAAACTGATGCCATACGTCGTGAACTGACCGGTGTACGCGACGACGGTGTTGTTCCAGATCAGGTTCTGCACACCGGATGTGTTGCCCTCGTAGATCTCGATGCCCATCCATCCGTGCTGGATGAAGTTGTTGCGGATGTGTAGCACTTGACCTTCAGAACTGGAGAAGATGCCTTCGTAGCTCACCGGACCTTTCACCTTGTTCCCGATGATCGCACAAGTATCAAGCGTGAAACCGGAGGCATTCCCCGTGATACTGATGCCTTCATCGGTGAGCGCGGATGCATCGATGTCGCATCCGACCACATTGCCGTAGTTGATCGAAACAGAACCATTCAGGAAGGTGCTACCGATCACATCCACATCGAAGTTGTTGTTGTTCATGCTCACGCTACCATTCACGAAGTAGCTATCGACGAGACGCACCTTCGTTCCCCGAACACCTCCGCCCGAAACGAAGGCCATGCTGCCCGAAGTGTTGCGCATGCCGATGATGGTGACCTGGCGGCCAGCAGCACCGGTGATCGTATAGCCACCTTGGACGTAGAAGAAATCGTCGTTCGCGAAGCTCAAGAACTGAAGGCTCGCGTTCACCGTGATGTTCTCGATCCACGGAATGTTCCCGGCCCTGTTCTTCACGATGATGCGATCGCCATCAACAGCAGCAGCCACTGCTGATGTGATGTTCGCGTAGGCGGGTGCTTGGCCGAATTCCTCCACGATACGGTCGGTGGCGAAAGTTGTAAGGGTGCCCGCAAATGCAAGCAGGGTGAAGATCGATCTCATTTGGTGTGTTCGAATTTGTCGGCGGTGAAGGTAATTGTACTTGTGGAACAAGCCCAAATGAACAATGGCGAGGATCACTCGCCATTGCACTTGGAAGGAAACGATCGAGCTCTTTACTCCACTACAATGCGCTGCTGATGGAACGATCCGCCTGCAGATAATTTGACCAAGTAGATCCCCTTTGCAACGCTGCCCAGGTCCATGTGCACACGGCCCACCACACCACTTGAACGGATCGCTTCTTGATGAACGATCCTTCCGGCGGCATCCATGACCTGTAAATTGGCCGCACCTTTTATAGCGCGCTCCATGCTTACCGCAAAGACCCCTTGGTTCGGATTGGGAGCAATTTTGAACGCGGCAACATTCACATGCTCTTCGATCCCTATCGGTTGGGTGATCGCGCTGCCCACTCCAATGGCGTACTCACCGCTATTCGGCATTTGTGCGGTAAAGGTGACCACTCCATTCATGAAGCTGGATCCATTCGCAACGGCAACGAAACCACTTGCTCCCGCAGGCCTCCATAGAAGTGCATAATTCCAGGCCGGTTGCGTCAAGTCCAAAACGGTCCCGCCGCCTGCAGCCGCATTCAAGTTCATGACCATGGACATGCTGGCATCGCCCAAACTGGTAAAAGGCCAAACGCGCTCGGTGCGCATGAAGTCGGCAGGTGCATTCGTGGGAATGTCATTCGCCGTGACGCCGATACCTTCGTTATGCCCGAACACTGCGTAATCAGTGGTGTCCATGGCCGTGGCCGTTAGGTTGAGCCCGTTGGTGGTGGAAGTGAACCACGGACCGGTAAGGCTCTTCCCTTTCCAGATCGCATTCAGGTCCGATGCCGTTGCGGTGTTGTCATCGGCGAGCGGAGCTTTCGATTCTGCCCACTCTGTTCCCGTAAATGTGGCACTACCGACCGCCGTATTGCCATTGCCGGAAAGATCGGCCGCTGTGTTGCCAATGGGTGCATCAAAATTGTAGCCCGCGATGAGACCCGCTTCTGACCCATCGATCCCTTTGAACATCTGCGCCTTGATCTGGTCAGGAGTAAGTGCCACGTTGTACAACGCGATCTCATCCAAATTTCCAAACGTTTGGAACGAGCCCAATTCCATCCATGAAGAGACACCAATGATCAACCGGTTATTGCTGGTGCTGATCGGCGCATTGGAAACCACCGTGGAGCCGACTTCAACGCCGTTGATGTAGGACTTCAATGCAACTCCGCGTGTATAGGTCATGGCTATGTGGTACCAATACTGTGCAGTGGGGTTCATCAATCCGTTCAAGGGGTCATAGTGGGTGGGATTCCATACTTCCGCATACACTTTGCCTTGGTCCACAGCGAGGATGTAACCGGTGTTGTCCAAATTGAACTTGCCCAGGATCTTCTGATTGTCGCCAATGTCCCGGAGTTGGATCCAGCACATCGCGGTGAGTTGATCACCCGGGTTCAGGACCGCATTGTTGCCCGCATCCAGGTGTTTGAGGGAGTTCGAGCTTTGGAACTCGTCGTAATCAATGTGGAAGGCGTTACCCGCTGGGGTTTGCGCGAACATTCCTGCTGCCAAGAGCAATGTAGAAGTGAGGAGTACCTGTCTTTTCATCTAGGGGTCGGGTCAATGTGTGAGAATGAAACGTTGTGAATGGATGCCTTCGGAGCCGGACATCTTCAGCAAATAAATGCCGGACCTTAGTTCGCGAAGATCCAGTTGATCGCGGGTGGTGTTCATGTTGCTTCGCATTACGGCCTTCCCATTTATGTCCAACACTTCGACTGAGAGCAATGCCGAATGCTTCATGGTAACGTTCAGCAAACCTTCCGTGGGGTTCGGAAAAACTTGGATGCCGAGTTGTTCCATTGGATCAACTTCTTCCACCGAAACCTGCGTGGAACTCTTCGATATCATTTGCAAGGCGATCTTGTAGACCGGTGTCGTGTGCGTGCTGCTGTTATAAGTACAGGCACCTCCATTACAATTCGACGGTGTGCAATCGATATTCCATGGGCTGCATAGGTTGTAGAACGGTTCCAGCACATAATCCACGTTCACCGATCCGCCCGGCGTTCCCCACTGGGTCACATCATAATCCCAAGGCACCACGGCCTTCCCCGGACACCAACCCGCTCTTGCGAACTGCCATGTACCCGCTTGGTTCGCACATGGGTTCTGCGCACAATTCGGATCCCATAAATACTGCGAAAAGCGCTCCTCACCATTCACGTGGATGTGGTGCGTCTTCTGTGAGAACTCAGCCGCGTTATCGGTGTTCCCCTGTCCGTGCCCCGTATTGATCACCCGAAAGACGACCTCTTCCGCATTTTCCGGCACCATGAAATCATAGTCGGGTATATTGATGCTGTAGAACAAGGTGTCACCGTAGGTAAGGTCATCCCGGTAGAACTGGGTTACCGTGACATACTCGTATTCCGGTGTGCCCTCGATGAAATCGAAGGAGGTGTGGATGTTCCAACCGTTCTGGTAGGTCTCTATGGACGATGCTAATTCGGTAGTGCCCGTGAGGTAGTTCCTGTAGTCCGTCACATCCAATGTCCAACCACAAGTGGAAAGCAGATAGGGCGTTGCGTAACGTCCGATCTCCATCGCTTCACCATCGACAACGACCGACAGTTTTGCTAACCGATCCCAAGGATCGCAGCCACCGGGCGGGCAGCTCAACGAGATGTGCATGAGGATCTGGGAAACGTTGGAAAGATCAGCAGGGAACTCCACCGTCTTGTTGATCGTGCTTCCGCCGGTGTGGGTTTCACCATCGAAACCGGTCACCGTAACGTCCTGTGCAAGGAGCAACATCGAACAGGTGAGGAAGAGCAGCGTAAGGAATGTTCTCATATCAGCGTGTGATCTTGCCGCTAAGCTACACGCTTTCCCGAAGTCTCCGGACAAGTAATTCGCAAAGCTCTGCTTGGTTTCCGACAATCCAAGAAGTCCTGTTCTAATGGTACGTTCCCACTTTGGATCCGCTTAATTTGGGGCACCTTTTCGAGCATCTCCACGGATGGCAAGACCGATACTCCTTCTCCTTCTTATCGCCATTTCACTTTACAGCAATGCTCAAGAGATCACCCTTGTGGGCAAGGTCACGGACAAAGCCGAAGGACTCGGACTTCCCGGGGCCACTGTTCTAGTGCGCGGAACAACCAAGGGAACCACCACTGATATCGACGGAAAGTTCTCGATCGCTGTTCTCCCCACGGACAGCATACAGGTGCGGTACATCGGCTTCACGGAGCAGATCATCCCCGTAGACAATAGAAAGGAAATTGCGATCACACTGGAACCGGCGGCGACCCAATTGGGAGAAGTGGTGGTAACGGCATTGGGCATTCCGCGCGAAGAAAAGTCCTTGGGATATGCGGTCGGAAAAATGGATGTGCGCAGTGCAACCGTTACCCGGGATCCCAATGTGGTGAACAGTATGCAAGGCAAGATCGCCGGTGTGCAGATCACAAAGACCTCGGGTGGACCTGGAGCATCAAGTAGGATCCTTATCCGCGGCAACAGTTCGGTGGTGAACAACAACCAACCGTTGGTGGTCGTGGACGGCATACCGATCGACAACACGACGCAAGGTTCCGGTGGCACATGGGGCGGCATCGATTTCGGCAGTCCCATTTCGGACATTGACCCGGACGATATTGAAAGCCTGATCGTGCTGAAAGGACCGAGTGCGGCTGCGCTCTATGGTAGTCGTGCGTTGAACGGCGTGATCGTGATCACCACGAAGTCCGCTGGTTCAAAGAAAGGATGGCGCGTTGGCGTGAACATCAATACATCCATCGAGTCGGCATACATCCTCACCAAACTCCAGAACACTTATGGGGCAGGATCAGAAGGCAAATTCAAGTACACGCCCGAAGGCATCCCATTCTTCGAGACCGACCGACCCTCACTTCCCACCTACGCTGCGAGTTGGGGACCCGAAATGCTGGGCCAACAATACATCGATTGGAACGGCGACACCACAACGTTCTCTCCGCAACCGAACAACTACAAGAAATACTTCCAGCTCGGCCATACGCTGACGAACAGTATTTCGCTGGCCCACGGAGGAAAATTCCCGGTCCGGATCTCATTCACCGATCTACGAAACCAAGGGATAACGCCAACGAGCACGTTCAAACGGAACAATTTGAACCTCACGAACTCCGGCGCGATCACCAAGAAATTGGAGTACGCCTTGAAATTCACTTACGTCGATCAACGCGCTTACAACCGAGTTAACCAGAGCAACGGGCACAACGCGGCGCGCAACATCATCATGATGCCGCGCAATGTTTCCACCGAGTCCATGGAAAATTTCGAGGACAGCGACGGACGCGAGCAAGTGTGGTACACCAACTGGGGTTGGATCGGCAACCCGTTCTTCACAGTGGAACGCAACATCAATCGCGATGATCGGAAACGGTACTTGGGCAATGTTTCGTTGATCCACAAAACGAAAGATTGGCTTTCGGTGATGGGGCGCATCGGGATGGATCATTTCGATGAGGATCGACACAACAGGATCGCCTCACGTTCCTTCACTTCCCCGAACGGCGAATTCAATGATGACAAGCTCAACTTCCTTGAAGTGAACGCCGACTATTTGATCAGCGCCAAGAAAAAGATCAAAGAGATTTGGGAGATCTCCGGCAACTTGGGCGGTAACGCAATGTACCAGAAGCGCAGCACACGTTCACAGAGCGGCCGCAATCTGATCGTGCCGTTCGAGTACAATTTGGAGAATGTGGCACCATCGAATCGAACGGACAGGACATTCCTCTACGAGCGACGGATCAACTCGATCTACGGATCCGCGCAAGTTTCGTACATGTCCTACCTGTTCCTCGATCTTACAGGCCGTAACGATTGGACCTCTACCCTGCCCAAGCAGAACAACTCTTATTTCTATCCTTCGGCAAGTCTCTCGTACTTGTTCTCGGAACACATGGCAAAGCGTCCGAAATTCCTCACCTACGGCAAGCTGCGCGCCTCCATTGCACAAGTTGGAAAGGATGCCGATCCGTATCAACTTGCACTGGCCTACGACTCACTCACATCGGTGGATGGCGTTGCAATTTCCAGGGTCCACAACCCTTTTCCGCTGGTGAACCTCAAGCCTGAAAAGAAACGGAGCTATGAGTTCGGCGTCGAACTACGCATGTTCAAGGATCGTGTTTCCGTGGACTTCACGTACTACAATGCAAGCACCTTCAACCAGATCCTCACGTCTTCGGTTTCCGCAGCCAGCGGATACACGACGGCGGTGGTGAATGCAGGCGAGATCAGGGAACCGTGGAGTGGAGATCCTATTTAACACCGCACCAATTGTAGCGAAGAACTTCAGGTGGACCAACACGATCAACTTCACCAAGAACAACAACCTTGTCGTAAGCCTGAACAGCAGCGGGCAACAAGAGATCCTCGGTGATCAATGGCGGGTGAACATCACCGCCACACCGGGCCTGCCGTACGGCTCGATCTTCGGCTACGGGATCCAACGCGATGGAAACGGTAACCCACTGATGAACGCGGATGGCACCTACGTGCGCACCGCGCAACAAGTGCTCTTGGGCGATGTGAATCCGGACTGGCGCATGGGCATCACCAACGGATTCGAATACAAGAATTGGGTGTTCTCCTTCTTGGTGGATATCCAAAAAGGTGGCGACATCTATTCCGCGACAAACATGTACATGCACGGATATTCCGGCAATGCCGTTGCAACCTTGGAAGGTCGCAAGGAATGGTACGCTTCCGAGGCAGCGCGCGTTGCCGCAGGCGTGGCCGAGAATGGTTCGGAACCCAACGGGAATTACGTGATCAACTGGGAGCCGACCGGAGGCTACACGGTAAGTGGGGTCTATGCTCCGGGCACCGTGGTGAATGGTCAGGATGTTGGCGGACAAGCTGTGGAACGGACCATTGATCCACAAGTGTATTGGACGCAATATGCAGTTTGGGGCAAGGAGATCCACGAACCGTTCGTTTACGATGCGAGCTACGTGAAATTGCGTGAGGTGGGCCTCACGTATCGCTTCGGAAAGAATGCCTTCGGTAAGAAACTCCGCAATGTGGAACTCACGATCAGCGGCAGGAATTTATGGTTGATCCACAGCAATGTGCCGAACATTGATCCGGAGGCTTCCTACTCCAACGGCAACGGACAAGGCGTTGAGTACGCGACGTATCCGATCACACGCAGCATCGGCTTCAATATCAAAGCGGAATTCTGATGAGGAAGCTCACATTTCTTCTGATCTCGTGCCTATTCCTTTTCTCCTGTCGGAAAGGATTCGAGGAGCTCAACATGAACCCGAACGTGGTCATGGATGTGGACCCGGACGCGCTGTTCGCCTATGCACAGAACCGCTACCATACGGATTACCTGAACGGTGTGCGAACGGAGATCTGGGGCTTGAACAATTGGATGCAGGTACAAGCGAGCATCAACGGGATATCTTCCGCAGGTGATGAGTATTTCATTAGTGGAGACGCCCTGAACAACACGTGGAGCTTGATGTATTCCGATGTGCTCGGGAACATCGAAGAAGCGATCCGGCTTACGCAGAACGATCCGGAGAGCATCAATAAACTGAGCACTTACAGGATCTACCGAGCCTACATCTTCCATCGCCTCACCGACCTGTGGGATGACATTCCGTACAGCGCCGCGCACAACGTGATCAACGATGAGAACCAACCCGATTTCTCGCCGAGCTACGACACACAACGTTTGGTCTACGAAGACTTGATCAACGAACTGCGATCAGCTTCTGCGGCCTTTGACCCTACCAAGCCCAACGTTGGCCCAGAGGACTGGATCTATCGTGGCGATGTGGACAAGTGGAAGCGCTTCGCGAATTCACTGACCCTTCGCTTGGCCATGCGGATCTCCGACAAAGCACCGGACGTTGCATTACCGATCATCCAACAATTGACGAATGAGGACCACTTCATCCGATCCAATCAAGAGAGTGCACGTTTCCCACACAGCAGCAATGCACGCAACCCGATGTACGAACTGGAGAACACTGCACAAGGGATGTACAATCCTAGCGATTTCTTGATAGACATGTTCTCTGCTGACAGCGATCCGCGTATCGCACGCTATTCGGAATTCACGCCGCAAAGTGTGGTCTTCGGAACCTTTGAGTACGTTGGTGTACCCAGCTTTTTGCTTTCAAGTGACATCGATCCGAATGCACTGAACACCTTCACTACGTCGTACGTGGGTTCTTACTTCCTTCGCCCCGATCTGCCTGGAAATACCTTCAGCTACGCGGAGACCTGCTTCCTGCTTGCCGAGGCTGCATTGAAGGGATACGGTGGCACAATGAGCGCCGCTGCCTACTACGATCTCGGTGTGCGCGCACACATGGATCAACTCGGTATCGCCCAAACGGACGTTGACGCTTACCTCAATGGACCGGGACAATTCAACGGAACGCTGGAGCACATCATCCAACAAAAGTGGAAGACCTTCGTCTACACTGACGCGATCGAACTGTACAGCGAATGGCGCCGCACAGGTTACCCCGTGTTGCACGATGCCCAAGACCAACCGATCGATGCTTCGCGCGTACCCGTTCGCCTTGCCTACCCCGCCACCGAACTCAGCTTGAACGGTTCGAACGTGATGGAAGTCGGTCACGGGATCAACGACTTCTTTACGAAGGTGTGGTGGGATGAATGAAACTTCAGACCGTACCCGAGCACGAGCTTGCATTCTTACTTTCGATCTGTGAATGCAGTGCTTTGCATATTTCTTCTCATCTGCACTTATTGACCTCAACGACTGAATGCCCACGTTGAACTTCATTGATAGCACCCGTAAAGAGTTCGTGTACTACCGAAGCTTAGGCGACAAGACCTTTGCACAATTGCCCGACGCTGATCTCTTCCGAGCACCAGGACCTGGATCCAATTCGATCGCTGTGATCGTCAATCATTTGCATGGGAACATGCTAAGCCGTTGGACCGACTTCTTGACCACCGATGGCGAAAAAGAATGGCGCGAGCGAGATGCAGAATTCGAGAATACACTGACCACTCGTGCCGAACTGATCGATCATTGGACCAAAGGCTGGGACTGTCTCTTCAACGCAATAGACCCGCTAACGGAAAGTGATATGGAGCGCATCGTGAAGATCCGCACCGAACCGCATACAGTGGCCCAGGCCATAGTTCGACAACTCGCTCATGTGCCCTATCACGTGGGACAGATCGTTCTGGTCGGCAAGATCTTTTTGGGTGATGATCTCACAAGCCTCTCCATTCCGAAGGGAGCTTCGAAAGCGTTCAATATGGGGAAGGGTATGTGAGGAATATTATACCACCTCTTCCAACACAGAACTTCCGCTCGACTTATCGCCACTGGTCCATTGCCAACTCTCGTGCAAACGGATCCTTCCATTCGGCATGGTCTCAGGAACGGAACGGCATGTTCCCGTCATCATCTCGCCACGGTCGTTCACCTGATGATACCGCATGTCGATGCACCCTTTCTCATCCACAAGGCCGATCAAATGTCCTTGACGAATGCGCCCGCCCGAATAGGTTGATGTGAGAATGTTGCCTTCTTGCAAATAAAGGAAGATCGTCTCAGCTGATGTTTCACCGTTGGCGCTGTTCTGCACCGGACGGAATCTGCGATCGTTGTAGTTGAACATGGGCGACAAGTTCGGTACAAATGACAGTACCGAATTCCAACAACGCTATTTCCAAGGCCCGGCCCGGGTAACATTGATAACACCCGTTCCTTCCAAACGAAAAAGACCATTAGCGCAACCGAACCAGATACGGCCCTCCTTATCTTCAGTGATATTTGCAATACCACTGAACGCAGGTGCAATGTTCTGGTCAGCACCCTCCTTAACGCCAAAGTTGGTGAACCCATTCTTGTCGTATCGATAAGCGCCGTTGCCAATGGTACTCACCCAGATATTCCCCGAACTGTCTTTGAAGATCGCGTAAACGTCATTATCGTTCAGTCCTGGTAATTCAGGAAATTGAATAAAGCTCTTCCCATCAAACCGCGTTAGACCGCCTGGTCCATTTCGATCATCCGGGTCGGGATCGTCCTTTTCCGCCACGCGTGTACCGAACCAAATGTTGCCATGGTCATCTTCCTGAATGGCCTGAACGCAATTGGAAGGTAGGCCTTCTGCTTTGGTGTATTGCGTGAACGCTCCGGAAACAGGATCGTACTTCGTAGCACCATAGCCGCTTCTGCCGAACCAGATGTTGCCCTTCATATCTTCCATGATCTCGGTAACCCAGTTCTGCGTCTCCAAAGTTGCAGGAAGATCTACTATTGGTACGGGGAGATCAAACGGGGTAAATGTTGTGCCATCGAAGCGACAAACACCGCCCCATGTACCGATCCACATCCGATCCTTTGAGTCTATGAACAAGTTCGCGACCCGAGGGTGGCAAAGGCCGTCATCTGTTGTAAAGTTCACAAAATTTGCACCATCATATTTCGAAAGGCCGCCATCCGCTCCGAACCACAGCACCCCATTCTTATCCTCAGCCACAGCTAATATGACATTACTCGGAAGCCCATCAGCCACGGTAAAGTATTTCAAGGTTGCCCCATCATACATAGCCACTCCTTTGCTAAGACTTGTGATCCAGAGGTTGCCCTTGCTATCTTCAAAGCACCCTACATACTTTGCTATCTGACGATCCTCGTCTGGAACTTGGACTTGCGGAGTTGTCTCGACATCGATATCCTGCGCCGCATTCGTTCGGCTCTGCCCAATGCATGAGTTAAGTTGAAGCATTGTCACCAAAAGTGGATAGCACAGTACGCCAGCGTGGATCATTTTCATGCGCTTGATCGGTCCTTGTAATTGCCCCAATTCTCAGCACTTCCATTTTTCGATCGTAAGCACCCCTGATCGGTACTTGATCATGAAGGGAATGACCTCCATTGTACACTTTGGTTCGATCGTGAATTGGTACTTGCCGCCGATGTCGAAATCCTCTTTGGATGTTACGGTCAACGTATGCTCATACTTCGTGTCCTCGCTCACCCAGTCCACCGCACCGTTCACGAATGGATGAAGATCGATCACTTCCTTTGAGCGAGGATCTCCCTGAATTTCTCCTCCAGAATGAGGTGATCTTGGTTCGCAACTTCCAGAAGGAATTTCCCTTTGACATCACGCTTGGAATTTGGCGACACGTAGAAACTGCCGCCGTGCAACCCCATCGTGGTGATCAAAACATACTGGCCCTCACCAGCTTTCTTCACGCTGAAATTAAGGTCGTAAGGATGTTCCATAGCGATCTGCCGATCCAACAAGGGCACCTCGTACATGCTTACACTTAGGGTCGGCGGGATCGGTGGCTTTTGGTCGCATGCGGCTTGAATAACCTTGAATTCGAAGGGCTGGCTGACCACTTTACCATCCGCACTTTGCGCAGGCTTCCACCTGGGCATGTCCTCGATCACCTTCACCATCTGTTCATCCAGTCCAGCATTTCCGCTGGTTTCGACCAATTCCACACTTTCCACTGCACCCAGTGTGTTTACGGAGAAGTTGACCACGGGTGGCTTCAACCAACCAATGCCCTTTGTGACAGAAGGAACAATGTTCGCTTTCAAGTAGCTTATCATCTTATCCTTCCCGCCAATGAATGAAGCTTCTGTAGTCGGAGCATTCTTCGCGGTAGGACTGGCGTTGACCGTGTAGGCCTTGTCCGAGAAGAACACGAAGGGATCCAACCAAGGTTCCTGCTCGGCTTTGGGCAATCTGAACGGATCAAAGCTCGAGATGGAGATCGCGGCCTCCGCTGTTCCGACCTTGGGACAGTCTTTAGAACAACTGAGGAAGCTACCCGAGACAAGAAGAATTCCAATTCCTACGATGTGCTTTCCTGCTTTCATGATCGTGTGTTGTTGTGTGTCAGCAAAGGTGCTTTCCGCCCGACGAAAGACTATTCAACAGCGTGTAAATTAGTGTAAAATGAATGTAATTCTTTCAATAACAACGAGTTAAGCTCGTAGTTTCGCAACATGCACCGCCGACTTTCCCACTTCTTCCTTGCTCCTATTCTGGTGTTCCTCTGTGGTGCACCCGCTCTTGCTGGAACCGAAAAGCTGTCGGCAAATGAAGAACGACATGTGGAAGTGGCCATGCGTATGATCGGTCATCAGGTGCTGCTGGCGGTTGGCGACCCTACTTCACTTGTGCTCCCGATCGAGAAAAATGGCGACCAATACAAGATCCGAATGAAGACCGAATTCGGGTTCGTTCCGGAGGACTTGGCATTAACGATAGACAGCGTTATTAGCGCTACACAAATTGCCAAGAACTACATCGTGGAATTCGTTTCCTGTGACTCCAATAAGGTAGTTCACAGTTACGAGGTTGCTGAGATCAAGACGGACAACGTATTAGCATGCAAAGAGCGAGCGCAACCAGTTGCATGCTATATGCTGTGGATCACACTGCTTGACCAACACCCTACCGAGATCGAAACTTCCGGAAATTCGGAAACCCCTTCAACGGGTCCATTTCGAAGTGGGAATGGACCATTGTGGATGCTCTTGACCCTCCTCACGCTCGGGTTGGTTGGGGTGATCGTTGCCTTCCGGTCCAGACGGAGCACGTCCCAAGCGGCAAACCCGAACGTGGTCCAGATCGGCGAGTTCCAATTCAACAAACGGAACATGGAGCTCGTATTCAAGAAGGAGCGGATCCGGTTGACCAGCAAAGAAGCGGATCTCCTTCAGTTGCTTTCTGCTTCCATGAACGACACCGTGGAGCGGGACAATATCCTGACCAAGGTGTGGGGCGACGAGGGCGATTACGTTGGCCGAACGCTGGACGTTTTCATTTCCAAACTTCGCAAGAAATTAGAGGCCGATGCGAATGTGAGCATCGTTAATGTGCGCGGGGTCGGGTACAAATTGGTGTTGGGGGAGTAGTAAAGCCAGGAGGGTGTTGTTCAAGTACACCGCGGATGGAATGCTCGCGCGTGGAGCAAGGTCCCTATTCTAGTCGAATACCACCAAGCATGTTCACATCGCCACGTGAAAACGGAGATCTGAACCGAACAACCGCGACGATCAAGTTGTATTGCGATCCCGGAACGGCCCCGCATGCCGGTTCTTGTAAGCATGGTACATAATTGAGGCGAGAAGGATGGCAGCCCACGCTACGCTGGTCCATTGCAGCGTCGCAATCTCACCCCAGTGCCTCGCCGCGATCGCTGCAATGGCCCACACACCGACCAATGCGAACTCCCGCATGTTACGAGTGAAGATCATGATCAAGTTCAACACGCCCGCAACGCTGATCATTACCACCGTCCATTGCACTTCCGTTAGGCCCATGGACCATTGAATACTCGTTAACCAAGCTGCGATATTGGCGATTGTGGCGACTGCGATCCAGCCGCTGTAAAGGCAGATCGGCCACCATACGAATGCGATCACGGACAAGGGCGCATCCCACCGTTCCATGTTCAACCGAAGCACGACCTGAATCAAGGAGAAGAGGATCACGAGCATCACCAATACGCTAAGCCCCGTCTGTTCGTGGAGCCAAAACCACAACCATGCAGCATTTCCCACATTCGCAATGCTGAGCCACGGTCCGATCTGCTCTATGGTCTCGTCATGCACACCTCCGCGGAATGCCAATCGCATCTGGTTCCCCACCAAGACCAGCAAACCCAAAAAGATCAATCCCCAAATAGCGAATGCATAGCCCGCAGGTGTGAAGAGGTTCGCGTACTTATCACTCAGCTCCCCTACTGTTTGGCCGTTGATCGCTCCGGTATTGCTCCAGTAATTCCAGAAGATCACGAAGACGACGACAAGGGTATTGAGAACAGCGTAGAACTTCTTCATGTTACGATAGAACGCTGTTAAAGGATGTTTGTTCGATGGCAGAAATGCAGGTGCTTCGACCTATGAAAACAACGATCGAAAAGTGAGCGGTAGAGCACGTGGATCATCCGAAGGTCACAGTGCAATGCCTGGAGCAAGTACCAAACGGAAGATGAGCACTGCCCCCAATAGTGCGGCGTACCATGTCCACAGTGGCGTGGACAACAAGCCGGATCCCAGCGCACGCGCATCCTTCACGCGTTCAGCGTTCTTCCACGGAAAGATAAAGACCATGCCGCTGCTGATCGGGTAAATGATGCTTACAATGGCCACCACTGGCAAGTAGAGCAGTGTTATTGTAACCGCCCCGATAAGCCATGGAAGGATGATGATCTGAAAGTTGAAGGCCGTTCGCGATCTCGCGTTGTCCAATGCGAGTTGATCAGTCGCGAATTGAAGGAACGGTCGCGTGCTTTTGTAAGCCACGAGCGTCAAGCCCGCTGCGCCCAACACGGCAAGGATGATGCGAAGCGCCAACGGCACCTCCAGCAAAGCATGCACTTTACCGATGTCCCCCGCCGTGAAGATCGGGCCGGTCATGAGGTAGCCGAGGAAGTTGCCGAAACCCAGTAGCATGGCCCAAAGCAGGAACAGGTTAAAGGCTCCGCCACCTTTCCTCCGTTTGACAACGGGTACCAACAGCATTCCTTGTGCAAAGCTCACCAGCGGACCTGCCAGCGCGATCCAGGCTTGATGCGCCACTGGCAAATTTTCGCGGCCGAAGTGCTCCACATAGTTGTGATGCAGAACCGGTCCGCTCCCCAAGATCGAGCCTACGATCGCATGCCCGCATTCATGCAACACCGTGGTGAGCAGGAATGCCAACACGTAACACATCGCGGAGTTGACGACCAACATCGTGACTTAGGTTTGAAGGGCCCTGACGAATGTATGTCTTGGCAATGAACCATCCGTAGGAGATCCTCAAGATCACGACGCCAACTGATCCCGGTCAGGTCCCGGTTGAAGGCTTTGAGCTTCCTTCACCAGTGCTGACCACTGGTCAACATCGAACATGGCACATCGCAGTTACAATGCCTGGGACCTGCGCCCCGGGATCTGGGGCATCCGGAACTACTACACCACGTTGGAAGAACCCGCCATTGTCGGTGCTGTCATTTCCCCGGGTTACATCGCCATGACCATCGCTGCGGCCGGGTTGGCCACTGCCGGGCTCTTGCTCAACAGTCCGGCTGCGATCATCGGATCCATGTGCGTTGCACCGTTCATGGCCCCGTCGCGTGCAGTGTGCATCGGCACCATTTATCGGGAACCCGGTGTTGTGTTCCGTGGTTTGATCAAACAGATCGGCGGTTTGCTGCTGATCGGAAGTGTGATCGCCTATTTGCTGACCACCGCTCTGCAGCATTTCCTTGGCAGATACACCATTACGGCGGAGATCGCTTTGCGTGCGATCCCCACCTCGCAAGACTTCGCACTCAACCTCATCATTGCGATCTCGGCAGGCGCTGCGGCCGCGCTTGCGATCACCACCGAACCGCACCGCGCGGAACAACCATGGGGTCAAGTGTTGGATGCTGTGATCGGTGTGGAGATCGCCGTTTCCCTATTGCCACCGGCAGCTGTGGTTGGTATCGGTCTGGCATTCGGAGATACGGAGATCGCAACGCGCGCGTTGTTGCTGATGCTGCTGAACGTTGTCGGGTTGAACATCCTCGGAAGCGGCCTTATCCTATTCATTCGTGGAATTCGACGGAACATCCTTGATCAGGAAAAGGCCATCCGAAGCACCACGGCGGCGACGATCGAACGCGTACCCGGATTCATCGACGAAGGAAGTACCATCGACGTGACTTTGTTGAGCAAGAACGAGGCACTGATCAATGTGATCGTGCGCCGTCATTTCGGCGGTGAGGTACCGAACACCTTGGCACAGACCATCGCCGAAGATGTGGAAGCAAGCACCAACTGCAAGAGCGACATCACCGTGGATGTGATCCCGCTGCTCACGTATGCCGGACTGGATCGATCAACCGGTCGTTCGCTCTAGCACGGACCAAGAGCAGATGGCGATAGGAACAGTTAGCCGTAGCGTTCGATCTCTGCATTCCCCCTTCCCTGACCGATCAATTGGCCCTGAAGGAGGAGAAGTTAATTGGTTCGCATGGCCTATGTGGTCGTTTCCGGAGCACTCCGCTTCAACAATCCCGCGCAGATCAAGCTGATCAACAAACCGACAGGCAGGATCTCCATGTACGTGAAACCGAGCTTTACGACGGGGTTCTTGTAGAGTTCTTGGAATTCCCGCATCTCCTCCAGTTTGGCTTCCACCTCAGCCGCAGGGAGCTCGCTGCTTTCGAGCTTTTGCTTCTCGTGCACGTAGTACTGCTCCATTATGTCCTGGTCCGAAGTAGCGCTGAGCACCATCCACGATGCCGCGTACATCGTAGAGGCGATCAAGGTGATGTACAGCCCCAGCAGGAAGGCCTTGCCGAAGTTGATCACACCGCCCAAGTAATTATCGCGGTAGGTCTTGATCGCGAAGAATATGGTAGAAAGCCCAATGATCATGGTCGTATAGCCGATCCACATCCCATTGTCGAAGTCGTGCTTCCCGCTGCCCAAGGTCAGCCACATCAGTGCGGATACAATGATGCCGCCAATGATGCCGTACGTGAGAACTGTCTTTTTCATAGTTGTTGGTTTGGTGAAGGACCTTCCTGTGGGAGGCAGGCACAAATCAACGACCCCCTCGTCCTTTGACCATCATCCTTTGGTAGGGTTCGATCACCCTGAAGCGAAGATCCACACCAAAGTATGACCCGCTTTACCCGATGATGCCCAACGATTTGGCCTTGTGGACCGCTTCCGTGCGCCGTTTCACCTCAAGCTTCCCGAACAAACTCGAAGCGTGGGACTTCACCGTAGGCAAGGAGATGAACAGCTTGTCCGCGATCTGCTGATTGGAACTGCCCGTGGCCATCAGACCAAGTACCTCAAGCTCCCGACCGCTGATACCGATCCTGCGCATTGCTTCCTCGTCGACCTCGTGGGGTCTCTCGATCACCGCAACCTGTTTCCCTTTCAGCAGCTTCGACCCCACCCAAACGCCCAGCGCTGTGAAAAGCACCGCTACAACCCCGACATATAGTTCCATCCTCAAGTCGCGGATCCAGTAGCGGTACTCCACATACTTCAGCATGAATACGAGGACCGCCATCGCAAGGCCGTATGGCACAACGGTGGACCAGAAGGCGGACTTGCGTAGTTCGGTTGATGCGGACATCGAGCGCGCTAAGTTCGGAATGGAAGGCGTTCGCGACTGTATGTTGAAGGAGGAAAATGCAGTTGAATATCCACTACGGCAGAAGATCGCTGGGGCAGCATGCGTGTCGCACAATTTGAACGACCATCGCATCAGCAATTGTCCAGCAACTGCTTGACAATTGGGCGCGAACCTATGGACTGCCGTGTTGTAGTAAGACCCGCTGCAGATCCCAGGGGCGTTGCAGCGGACTATGCTCAGGACGCCATGTGGTGGTGTAAACCCAATAGAGAACAAAAGGGGCCGTTCCAGAACGGAACGGCCCTTCAGCATTGGATCCTTTCAGGTGCGCTTACCGGTGCAGTTGCTCACGCATCAACTTGGTGCCAAGAAAATCGCGCTTGCCGCTAATAGCCGCCCGCAGGCCATCCACCTTCTCTTGGCCGCCCACCTTCGACTTCATCGCCTCACGAATGGCCGTCCACTTGGCTTCCCGTTCCGGTGTTTCATCCAACGCCGCCATGTTCTCTATCTCAACCAGCATCATCACGTCAAAATCCTCCTTCGTGGCCGCATCGCCCGCCAACAATTTGAACGACTTGATCAAGCCTTGCTCCTTCGCTTGCATCATAGTGGGATAGTAGATCTGGTCCAATTGCTTGAAGTAGTCATCTTGGGAATTAGCCTCCGTGCGCACCATGGTCACCCGGTAGACCGACCCGTCCTTGAACGGGGATCCGTCTTGGGCGAACGAGGAAAAGCCAATGGTGCTTAGCACCAGTAGAGTGGATAGTGAACGCAACTGTTTCATGGTAATTTGGTGGGGTTTTGGGTGTAACGGTGAAGTCCGCTACCGAGGAGCAAAGTTCACCCGGCCAATGGCATTGGAACTAGTAGAAATACCAGTTTTCAAAACTTGATGTGCACCTCAGAACGCGGATCGAAGGATTCCCAAATCGTGTTGAGGGTGCGCGGCTTGTGCACTAATTGCGGTTGTCCCGCTTTCCTTTCGTGATCTTGTACCGGACTATAAAGACCACATCGCCGTTCTTCGCGTGTTCCACACCAGCCAAGAGCCGAAAAAGAAGTTCAAACGGCAGCGGTAGAAAGAACCATTTGGTTTCCTCAGTCGAGCGGTTCTGATGCTAAGTGCGAGCTGAATACGAGGGCATAACGTTCACGACTTCGAGCCGCAGGGTCGTCGGCGAATGCGAGACAGACCCCCACAGTGGCTGGGGTGGACTCTTGCGCTGTTCGACCAGCTACTTCCCTCCCGCTTCCTCACCCCCCATCATGCCCAGCTGCTCCATCATCTTCATTTCTTCGATATAACCCCAGTGCTCCACCACTTTCCCGTTCTCGAAGCGCAGCACATCCACCGTTTCGACATCTATAGGCTTGTTGGTTGCGGGAATGCCTTCGTCCATGGGACCGGTGTTCACACCCTTCCAGCGGTAATGCACCACCACGCGGTCGCCTTCTGCGATCAGGTGCATGTCCTCCGTCTTGTTGTCCGTGAAGGCCACTGATGATATGGCGACCATGTCCTTCAGCTGCTGGATGCCTGTGGAGCTGACACCCGGCATGGACATGTGCGACACGAAACTCTCCGCCACGATCTCCTCGATGGCGTCCGTCTTGCCCGTGAACCACAGGTCGAGGAAGCGCTGGGCGGTCTGCTTCATCTGCTCCATTTCCGCATGCTCCGCAATGTCGGCCGTCATCTGGGCCTTATGCTCCGCCATCATCGTATCGTGCTCGGGGTTGGATCCTCCGCAGGAGCACATCAGCGCTACGAGGGGCAGCGTGAACAGTAGTGACTTCTTCATGGGGTTTCGTGTTGGAAGTCAAATGTATGAACAGGCGTCAATCGACCAACTGTCGCACGACCCTGTGAGCTGCATTCTGCACTCTGCATGGTCTCTCGTCTTCGAGGACCTTGCGATGATCCAGTGCTTACACCTCCTCCAACACCGAACTACCCGCGGTGCCATCCCCACTGGTCCATTGCCAAGTCTCGTGAAACCGGATCTTCCCGTTCGGCATCACTTCCGGAACGGAACGGCAGGTTCCCGTCATCAACACTCCACGGTCGTTCACTTGGTGATAGCGCATGTCGATGCACCCGTCCGCATCCACCAAGCCGAGCAAATGGCCGTGTTGGATGCGCCCACCAGAATAGGTGGAGGTGAGCACGTTGCCTTCTTGCATGTAATGAAAGACCGTCTCTTCGGAGGTTTCGCCGTTGGCGGTGTTCTGTACAGGACGGAAATGGCGGTTATTGTAGTTGGGCATTGGTTTGGATGTCGTGACAAGGATACCTTATATCACGTAGGATTGCTGAAGCGGCAGACCGTTGCGGAGGTTTGACTACTCCATTGGCCCGTCAGTTATAAACGATCCGCCAACGACCACCAAGCCCTAGGCGGGTTTCCAGTTACATAGCTATCTAACTGATTATCAATAATTTAGACAACACACACTCAAGACTTGCGGTATTTCAGTTACATAAAGTACGGTCAACGGACCTAGCGGTGGTTTGAGAGGACACCATGTGGTGGTCTAGAAGCCGAGATTACATTTGGACAATCCTGCCAAACTCCAATATTCAATGCATACAGTTTCGCCGTTACGTAACACCACATTGCTTGTTATTCTGAGCCTAGGAATTCTAGGATGCTCAAAGGAAAAGGATTCATCTGCTGGAAGCGTGACACCTGCGCCTAGTCCGACAATAAATGCAAGTGAACTTATAGCACCCAATTTAGTAGCTCCTCCCAACAATGTTCAACAGATTTGGTCACCAATTAATTTCTCTTGGAACCCAGTTCCAAATGCCGTTTGCTACGAGGCAAGGGCTTGGTACTATTCCAATAGTGGCACCCAATCGACTTTCGGCCTCCTGTCCATTCCTTGTCACTCAACAACCACTTACACGGGCAGTTCCAATTTAGGTACGTGGAGTACTTCGAATAGCTGGTCCGGAAAAACCATCTACTGGCACGTACGAGCCTGTCTCTCCCAAAGCAATTGTGGACCATGGTCGACCACATATAGTTTCAGATTAAGAAATCAGTAACAGTTGGAACTTGTCTCGATTCGACGCAGGATCCAGAATAGATGACGTTGTGGACACGGCTCCGAGCCGTAGGGTCGCAGAAACAGCAGACCGCTGTAGAGGTTTGGGAGGACACTCTCTGCCATGGTCGAAGTCTTTGGTTAAATAACTTCGCCCAACGAACTCAAAGAGTAAAACCATGCACGACTTCTACTTTGCAATTGGCATCATTATAATCGGAACAACTGCCATAGGTCCATCGGATTGCATTGACGCAGACGGTAACACCTACAAAGTGGTCGCAATCGGTGGGCAAACTTGGATGGCAGAGAACCTAAGGACGACGAAGTACTCCAACGGTGATCCAATTCTTACGGTAGGTTCAACTTCGGAGTGGCTTCGAATCGAAAGAGGTGCACAAGTCTCCTACGAGATGAGTCTTGATAACTGGCGTGCCTATGGGCTGCTCTACAACTGGAACGCAATAGCGGACCAACGTGGTCTCTGCCCGAAGGGATGGCACGTTCCGACCGATCAAGATTGGAAGTTTCTTGAACTCACTTTGGGCATGAGCGGTCAGGATTTGGATCGATTTGCATATGACCGAGGAACCACCACTAACGTTGGTGGGCAAGTAAAGGCGAAGACACACTGGGCTGCTGGAAACGTCGGTGCGACAAATGGTAGCGGCTTCACGGCAATACCCGGCGGATATCTGAACGAAAAGGGAGAGTTTCATGGCCAAGGTGTTGCCGCATACTTCGCAACATCAACACTAAGCGAAAACTCGAAATGGGTCATTCGTTACGTCAATGAGATATCCAATGGCTTAGGCAGGTCTGAATATGGCACAACGGTCCGTGGTTACTCTTGCCGTTGCGTCAAGAATTGATGGGCTGGTTCGCCAGTGCTCTGTGAGCTTAGCAGAAATCAGCCTAGGTTGCCTAGTCAGTGAAGAGTTTGAGAACGACCACACGTGTCGGTGTCTTGCCTTCAGAAGAAAGGTACTAGCGTAAAGAACATGGATATCCTTGGCGGGTGCTTGGGCGGAACCCAACGCCAAGCACTCGAGATCAGTCGTACTTTGGACCATATGAGAAGAACCTGACTTGGCTCATCCTTCTACTTGTTGAAGGTACCGCATTCTACCTGTACTACCAGATCAGTTCAACTTGAGCAAACTTGCACCCCATGCTACAAGGGGGGATGATTGGCTCTGGGAATTTCTCGCCGACGCAACACTTGCGTTCATCACAGCTTATCCATTCTACCTCGCAACCGAGGTGTTTTCCTCCATAAGGAAGATACGTGAGGCTCGCGTGATTCAAGAGCGCTTCCTCCGAAACGTGCGCCGAGTATTCGATGGCTTGGTCGAGTCATTCACCCGCGAAGGGGTCAGATTGAATGAGGAGTATCCGGATCATGTGCAGAACACGAATGATGCTGTTATCATCAATCGTCTTGATGGCTGGATCAAGGCGAGGGCGGCGGAGGAAAACACTTGGGGGATGAATGACTGGCAAACGGCAATGATGGGGATCATCCATGACCTCGGTTCCCAATTGCGCACGCATCGAGAGAACATGGCACCATTCCTCAGCTCTTTCTCACCTGAGTTCGTTGAGGAGACGAATGAAATGATCGAAGAGTTTGAGCACCTAGTTCGATTCGCTCGTAGCAGCAATCAGAATGCTCTTGCCCTTCACTATGCTGCAGTTGCGATGTTGCGACCAAGAATAATCGCGTTGGAAAATCTGTATCGCAGCGAGTACAATATTTCACCCCTGTTCGTCGATCCTGATAGTTCCACAGTGTGAGTTCATTTCGCATTAGGGTAATGAGCGGAAAGCCCCAACGAGGAACGAGCGAGGGCGTGAAGCGTTTGACCCGAACGCGTGGCTTTTGCGAAGGGCACGCCCAAAATCATCATCGACTCAAGTACATACTCCTTTCCCCATAAACCTGCCTCTGCCGCGCCCTGCAAAGCCGCGCCTCGAAATACCGGAAAGGATCCTTCAAGTCCTTGATGAAGTAGATCCCATCGCCGGTGCTCTTCATCTCTGGCCCGAGGCTCTCTTCCTCGTTGGGCATGCTGTTCCTTTTCATTCACCCAATTCTTTCTCGATCTCCGCCACACTGGGCAATGCGCCCCTGAGCTTCTTGGGCAAGGTAGCTACCAGCCGCGTGCGCCACTCGGCCACACCGATCGGCTTGGCCACATCGCGCAGGGCGTATTCCACCACGAGTTTGTCGTTGTCCTTGCACAGGAGCAAGCCAATGGACGGCTTATCGTCCGGGTGTCGGAGCTTCTCATCCACGGCGGTGAGGTAGAAGTTCATCTTGCCCGCGTGCTCCGGCTCGAAGGCTTCCATATTCAACTCCCCCACAACATAACAGCGCAGCTTCAGGTGATAGAACAATAGGTCCAAGAAGTAATCCTTGCGGCCGACCTTCAGCGGCACTTGGCGCCCCACGAAGGCGAAGCCGGCACCCAACTCCAGCAATACTTTCTGGATCTGTTCCACGAGCGCCTGTTCCAGATCGCGTTCGCGCACGTCGGCAGCGATGTTGAGGAACTCGAAGGTGTAGGGATCCTTCAGCGTCTGTTGTGCAAGGTCCGATCGCTCTGCGGGGAGCGTGCGCTTGAAGTTGGTAACGGCCTTGCCCTGCCTACGATGCGCATGCGTGGCCACTTGCGCGTCGAGCACCGCGCGGCTCCAACCGTTGGTGATGGTGGCCTGCACGTACCATTGCCGATGCTCGGGCTTCTTCACCTTGGTCAACAGCAGGATGTTGTGGCCCCATGGCAATTGTGCAACAAGCTGTTGCACAATTGATCCATCGGAATACGCTTCCGCGAAGGCGCGCATGTACTTCAGGTTCCGCCCCGATAGCCCGCCCATGCCCGGGAACTCACGGTGCAGGTCACCGGCAATGCGCTCCACCACCTTCGCGCCCCAACCCTGCTCACCCTGCTTTTCGATGATCGTCCTTCCGATATGCCAGTAGAGCGTGACCAGTTCGTTGTTCACCGCCAGGGCCGCACGCGATTGCGCGGTACGGATCCGCTCCTTCAACGCATCAAGCAGTTCGGCGTAGCCCTTGGGCAACACGTCAACGGGCCTTCGTGCGCCGCTTGGCCACCGGCTTGGGCCTCGCCACGACCTTCCGGCCGGTGCGGGATGAAGACTTCTTCTTGGGCATGCCTCGAAAGTAAGCTGCTGGCCAGGACCTTGTTTCCGACTGCCGGCTCAAACGTAAACACCCTGTACTGGCGGGCCTTTCGGAAGCTTCCGACACCAATTGTCCAACAGCTGTTGGACAATTGGAACTACTGGCTCAAATACATGCTCCTCTCCCCATACACCTGCCTCTGCCACGGCCCGCAGAGCCGGGCCTCGCAGTGACAGAACCCCGCATCAAAGCGCGGGGCAGGTTCCTCCTTCAGGTCCTTGATGAAATAGATCGCCTCGCCGGTGCTCTTCATCTAAGGAGTGAATGGGGCATCCTGTGGAATGCCGACGGTATAGTAAGCGGCAAAAGGCAGCTTCACAGTATCGGTCAAGTCTCCTTGATTGGGTACAAGCAAGGTCCCCGTGATCGAATCGGCTCCCATCTTGGTTGGAACGAAGTGGACCCTCCATCCCACGTTCCCCGCTTGTTCGATACTGATCGGCTTCAATTCCTTTCCAACTTTCAGGAGTGGATGCGTTGCATAGAAACTGTGATCATAATTGCCAGCGGCAAGGAACACATCCATTCCGAGCGTATCTCCGAGGGGCAGTTCATACTTGCTCAATTTCACAACACTCGAAACGGAACTAAAGCACCAGCCCATGCTCTGAAAGTCACGGATGGAATCCCGGCTTGCCTTTCAAGCTATCCTGTAGTGAGGGACTCTTGCTTCAAGTCGTTCATTGCTGCCGCCGCATGAAGCAAGACCCAAGAACAATCTGAGCCATAGAAATGCGACGTACTTCATCGACTGAGGTACATTGATCGCTCCCCATAAACCTGCCTAAAGAATGGGTCCTTCAGATCCTTAATAAAGTAGATCGCCTCGCCAGTAGATTTCATCTCAGGCCCAAGGCTCTTGTCCACATTCGGGAATTTATCGAAGCTGAAGACGGGCACCTTGATCGCATACCCATCCAGGTGCGGCTTGAACTGGAAGTCCTTGAGCTTGGCGCCGAGCATCACCTTGGTGGCCCAGTTCACGTAGGGCTCGCCGTAGGCCTTGGCGATGAAGGGCACGGTGCGGCTGGCGCGCGGGTTGGCCTCGATCACGTACACCACTTCGTCCTTGATGGCGAACTGGATGTTCACCAGGCCCACGGTCTTCAGGGCCAGGGCGATCTTGTGCGTGTGCTCGCGGATCTGCTGGATCACCTTCTCGCTGAGGTCGAAGGGCGGCAGCACGGCATTGCTGTCGCCGCTGTGGATGCCTGCCGGTTCGATGTGCTCCATCATGCCGATGATGCGCACCATCTCGCCGTCGCAGATGGAGTCGCTTTCGGCTTCGATGGCGCCGTCGAGGAAGTGATCGATGAGGATGCGGTTGTCGGGCATCAGGCGCAGGATGTCGAGCACCTGGGCCTCGAGCTCGTCCTCGTTGATCACGATCTTCATCTTCTGCCCGCCGAGCACGTAGCTGGGGCGCACCAGCAGCGGGAAGCCGAGCGTGCGGCTGAGGGCGATGCCTTCCTCGGCGGTGTTCACGGCACCGAAGGCGGGGTACGGGATGTTGAGGTCGCGCAGCAGCGATGAGAAACGCTCGCGGTCCTCGGCCATGTCCAGCGCGGCGAAGCTGGTGCCGATGATCTTGATGCCGTACTTCTCCAGCTTTTCGGCCAGTTTCAGCGCGGTCTGCCCGCCGAGCTGTACGATGACGCCCTCGGGCTTTTCGTGCAGGATGATGTCGTAGATGTGCTCCCAGAACACCGGCTCGAAGTAGAGCTTGTCGGCGGTGTCGAAGTCCGTGCTCACGGTCTCCGGGTTGCAGTTGATCATGATGGTCTCGTAGCCCATCTCCTTCGCAGCCAACACACCGTGCACAGCAGTAGTCGAACTCGATGCCTTGGCCGATGCGGTTGGGGCCGCTGCCGAGCACCACGATCTTTCTTCCTGTCGCTGGGGATGCTCTCGTTCTCCTCCTCGAAGGTGCTGTAGTAGTAGGGCGTCTTCGCGGGGAACTCACCGGCGCAGGTATCAACGAGCTTGTACACGCGTTTGATGCCGAGTTCGTTCCGCTTCTTGTACACTTCGCTTTCCAAGCAGCCGAGCAAATGCGCGACCTGGCGATCCGCGTAGCCTTTCTGTTTCGCTTCGAAGAAGAGGTCGCGCGGCAAGGTGTCCAGGGTGTATTTCTCCACTTCCTTCTCGGTGAGGATCATGTCCTCGATCTGCTTCAGGAACCAGATGTCGATCTTGGTGCGGTCGTGGATCGTCTTGAAAGGAATACCGGCCTTGATGCTGTCGTACACATGGAAGAGACGGTTCCAACTGGGGTTGCTAAGGCTTTCGAGCAACACGGCCGTGTCGGTGGTCTCCTTGCCATCCGCACCCAACCCGTTGCGCTTGATCTCCAAGCTCTGACACGCTTTCTGCAACGCTTCCTGGAACGTGCGACCGATGCCCATGGTCTCGCCGACGCTTTTCATCTGCACGCCCAAACGCCGGTCGCTGCCTTCGAACTTGTCGAAGTTCCAGCGCGGCACTTTCACGATCACATAGTCCAACGTGGGTTCGAAGAAGGCGCTGGTGCCGGTGATGGGATTCTCGACTTCATCCAAACGATAACCGATCGCCAACTTGCTCGCGATCTTCGCGATGGGATAGCCCGTCGCCTTACTCGCGAGTGCACTGCTGCGACTTACCCGCGGATTGATCTCGATGCTGAAGATGTCTTCACGTTCATCCGGACTCACCGCGAACTGCACGTTGCACCCGCCGGCGAAATCGCCGATGGCCCGCATCATCTTGATGGCCATCGTGCGCATCTTCTGGTAGGTGCGGTCGCTCAAGGTCATCGCCGGTGCCACGGTGATGCTGTCGCCGGTATGGATGCCCATGGGATCGAAGTTCTCGATGTTGCAGATGATCACCACGTTGTCGTCCTTGTCGCGGAGCAGTTCCAGCTCATATTCCTTCCAGCCGAGCAGCGCTTTGTCGATGAGCACCTCGTGGATCGGACTTACTTGCAAACCATGTTTCAATAGCTTGTCGAATTCCGCAGGATCGTGAACGAAAGCCGCACCTGCACCACCCAGCGTGTAGCTCGCGCGGATCACCAGCGGGAAGCCGAATTCCTGCGCCACCTTCTTTCCTTCCAAAAAGCTGGTCACCGTCCTGCTTGGTGCTGAAGGGATGCCGATGCTCTCCATCAGCTGACGGAAGCGTTCGCGGTTCTCGGTGATGTCGATCGCCTCGGTGTCCACGCCGATCATGCGAACACCATGCTCTTTCCAGATGCCGAGCTTCTCGCATTCAATGGCGAGGTTCAACGCGGTCTGTCCGCCCATGGTCGGGAGCACTGCATCGATCTTGTGCTTCTTCAGGATCTCCTCGATGCTCGCGGTGGTGAGCGGCAGCAGGTAGATGTTGTCCGCCGTGACCGGATCGGTCATGATGGTGGCCGGGTTGCTGTTGATCAGCGTGACCTCGATGCCTTCTTCGCGAAGTGAGCTTGAAGCTTGGCTACCGGAGTAATCGAACTCGCAGGCTTGTCCGATCACGATCGGGCCGCTCCCGATAAGGAGAACGGACTTGATACTGGTATCTTTTGGCATGTCCGGCTGGTATCCGGGGCGCGAAGGTATCCAGTCCGAAGGGGCCGGATCGGGAATGTGGATAAGGAGAGGGGATCGTTGAAAAAGGACCGCTTCCATCCTTGGAAAATGGCTTAGGGCAAGCGGCGTCAGGGATCTTGAAAAGTTTCCATTCCTGGACGCAGCCCCGTTGGAAACCAAGGTAGCTTCGTAGCCGAGATCGAGCCGGGAACCGCACATGACATCCAATTTCACTGATCTGGCCCCTGAGCGCATTCGACCAACTGACCATACTTCCCCCGCTCCAAGAATGGTCTCCTACTTCACCCACGGCATAACGCTCGCCTACCGTACCTACGGGCACGGGCCATCCGTGGTTATCGCCTTCCATGGCTTCGGTCGCACCGGGGCCGACTTCGAAGTATTGACCAAGACCTTGGGCGAAGCCTGTACCATTCATGCCTTCGACCTTCACTTCCACGGAAAAAGCCCGAGCTATCCGGAACGTGCTTCAACCCCTTTCACACCCCACGAATTGGCCGTGTTCTTCACCGCCTTTTTGGACAGCATGACCACGAAAAAGGCAACGGTGTTGGGCTACAGCCTAGGTGGCCGGATCGCGTTGAGCTTGCTGACCACCATGCCGGAGCGGTTTGAACGCTTGATCCTGGTGGCACCGGATGGTCTGAAAACACGGCCTTGGTACAGGGCCCTTGCGGCAACGCAGATGGGGGAATGGGCCTACCGCCGTTTTGTGGAGCATCCGGAGAAGATCCATTTGGTCGTGGACGGACTAAGGGCCACCCGGCTTATGAGCCAAAAGATGCACCGTTTCCTGAAAGGCCAGACGGACAGCCAAGCGAAACGCATGCTGGTCCGCGATGTCTGGCTAAGCTTCCGTTCCATTGAACCCGATCTGGAAGAGGTGGCCGCCATCGCAACTGCACGAACAATTCCCATAAACATGTTCTTCGGGAAGTTCGATAGCGTGATCAAACCCCGGTTCGGGAAAAAGCTACACGACCTGGCACCTGACGTGGTGAGCCAAGAAAACCTGCCCTTCGGACATGTGCTCCTTGTTCCGGAGTTGGGCAAAGCACTCGCAGAACTGTTCCCGATCCCTGTTCCATAGAACGTAAAAAAGGCCGCCCAACGGACAGCCTTTTAACGTTCAATGCGAGTGGGCCTATTTGTGTGAAGCCTCGTCGCTGCTGGTCAATTTGTGACGGCCATGGGCGCGTCGGCGGGCCAATAGGGCGCGACCGGCAACAGATTTCATCCGCTTGCGGAAACCGTGCTTGTTGGTGCGCTTGCGTTTGCTGGGCTGGTAGGTACGTTTCATGGCCTTGGCTCTTCTTGATCACCCACCATTGTGGCGGACGGGGCGGCAAATGTAGGGCTTTTCCGCTATTTGACAAATTGGATCACCAAATCCCTTCAACGGGGCGCAAACCGCAGACGGTCAAGGCCATACGCAGCCACATCCCCACCCTCCTGCTCCACGATCAAGCGGCCCAGCCGGTCCACATCCATTGGGCGAGCCTTGATCGGCGACCCATCCAACACCATATCCACCCAACGACCACGCGACCACAACGCACGTGTGTAATCCGCGGCAAGGCCATCGGGGTCATTTGTGGTCTCATGCCAACGCTTTTCAAGCGACGCGCAGAACAGTTCAAGTAATCCAGGAAGGTGGTGCTCCTCGCCTGTTTCCTGCAAGAGACTTGTGGCGACCATTTCTACAGGGAGCCCGGAGCTGTTCACGTTCAGTCCGATGCCCACGATGCTGCACCTCATCTTTTCACCCGCCAACTCGTTCTGGATCAATATGCCCGCCAACTTCTCGCGCTCTATTAAGATGTCGTTCGGCCATTTGATGCTTACTGCACCATTCACAAAAGGGCGAACCACATCGGCGATCGCCAAGGCCGCCATCTTGGCCAACACGAATTGATCTTCAACGCGCAGCCCTTTCGGCTCCAATACTACACTGAACGTAAGGTCCAGTCCCGCACCCGATACCCACGTTCTGTCGTGCTGACCACGACCCGATGTCTGCTCACGGGCCACAATGACAGCCCCATGCCGCACCTTCGACAGGTTGAACAGATCGGCCGCAGTTTTGTTAGTGCTCTGGACCGTATCAAATTGAAGAAGCGTTGAGCCGATACCCATCATACTTGCCGTTCATCCCTTTCGCCAAGAGTGGCAAGGGTTACTTCGTACCTTTGAACGGACCAACAAAACCGCATGAAGAAAAAGGTGGGTGATCAGGCTCGGCTCGTGGAGGCCGTGATCGAAGGGATACAAGAAGTCAAAGGTAAGGATATCGTGCATCTGGACTTGCGTGATGTACCCAATACGGTGAGCGACCATTTCATCATTTGCCATGGGGACTCCAGCACACAGGTCGGTGCCATTTTGCGATCAGTGGAGAAGATAGTCCAGGAGAAGACCGGTCAAAAGCCTTGGCATACCGAAGGCACCAACAATGCCGAATGGCTGTTGTTGGATTTCGTGGACGTGGTGGTCCACATTTTCAATAAAGAAAAGCGCTACTACTACGCGCTGGAGGAACTGTGGGCCGATGGTGCCCGCAAATCGTACGAGAACGTGGCTTGACCACATGAACAATAAGGCAGTGGAGAACAACGAAAAGCAGAAGGAAGGTCCAACGGACAAACGACCCAAGAAGTCGTTCAATTTCTATTGGATATACGGCATCATCATTTTGGTGATCCTCTCCATCAACCTCTTCCAATACGGAGGAGGTATGGTGAAGATAGACCCCACCGAATATCAAAAGATGCTGGAGGCCGGTGATGTGCAACGCATCGTGGTGGTGAACGATCAGATGGTGAAGGTCTTCATCAAGAAGGACCATCTGGACAAGGAACCGCACAAGAGCAAGATCAAGGGATCGCCTATTGCAGGGGAGAATGTTGCCGGCCCGCATTACGCCTTCAACTTGGGCACATCGAACGTGTTGAAGGACCGGATCGTCCAAGATGCCGAGAAGTACAAGATCCCTTATGAATACGAAACTCAGGACAACTGGGGGAAGGAGATCTTGAGCTGGGTGATCTTCTTTGGGGTCATGGTCGTGATCTGGATCTTCGTAATGCGCAGACTTGGTGGTGGAGGCGGTCCCGGTGGGCAGCTCTTCAACATCGGAAAGAGCAGGGCACAAGTGTTCGAAGGTTCGAAGACCACGAACGTCACGTTCAACGATGTAGCCGGGTTGGAAGAAGCGAAAGAGGAACTGCAGGAGATCGTGGACTTCCTGAAGACCCCGAAGAAGTATACGGACCTGGGCGCTAAGATCCCTAAAGGCGCGCTGTTGGTAGGCCCTCCGGGTACTGGTAAAACACTGCTTGCGAAAGCGATCGCCGGCGAAGCGAACGTACCGTTCTTCTCGTTGAGTGGTTCGGACTTCGTGGAGATGTTCGTGGGTGTTGGTGCAAGCCGGGTGCGCGACCTGTTCAAGCAGGCGAAAGAGAAAGCACCAAGCATCATCTTCATTGATGAGATCGATGCCGTGGGCAGGGCTCGCGGTCGTAGCGCGAGCATGGGTGCAAATGACGAGCGTGAGAACACATTGAACCAGTTGCTTACCGAAATGGACGGATTCGGCACCAACAGCGGTGTTATCCTGATCGGGGCCACCAACCGGGCCGATGTGTTGGACCGTGCATTGATGCGCGCAGGCCGTTTCGACCGACAGATCTTCGTGGACATGCCGGACCTGAACGAACGGGAAGAGATCCTCAAGGTGCACTTGAAGCCGCTTAAGCTCGATATCAATGTGGACGTGGCCTTCCTTGCACGACAGACCCCCGGGTTCAGCGGTGCGGACCTCGCCAACATCTGCAACGAAGCTGCACTGATCGCCGCACGCAAAAAGAAGAACTCCGTGGACAAACAGGACTTCTTGGATGCCGTGGACCGTGTGATCGGTGGCTTGGAGAAGAAGAACAAGATCATCACGGCGAGTGAAAAGAAGGCCATTGCCTACCACGAAGCCGGACACGCCACGATCTCTTGGCTGGTGGAACACGCTAGTCCGCTGGTGAAGGTGACGATCGTTCCGCGCGGTCAGTCATTGGGTGCCGCCTGGTACCTTCCCGAAGAACGGCATTTGACAACGACCGAGCAGATGCTCGATGAGATGTGCTCAGCCCTCGGAGGCCGCGCGGCAGAAGCTGTCATGTTCGGTAAGATCAGCACAGGTGCGTTGAGCGATCTGGAAAAGGTGACCAAACAAGCCTATGCCATGGTGACGATGTACGGTCTCAATGAACGTATCGGGAACGTGAGCTATTACGACAGCACAGGCCAGAACGAATACAACTTCGGCAAACCGTACAGCGAGCGTACCGCACAGACGATCGATGAGGAGGTGAGCGGGATCATCGAGGCGCAATACCAACGCGCCAAGCAGATCCTCACCGATAACAAGGACAAGCTCACCGCATTGGCCAGCAAATTGCTGGAGAAGGAAGTGATCTTCAAGGAGGACCTGGAGAAGATCTTCGGCGATCGGCCCTTCCAGAAAGCAGTGGAGCCAACTCCCACCAACGGACATACCAACGGGACCACCGAAAGCGGCTCCCATTGGGCAGGTGCTTCGCCAGAGGACAAGGCCAAAGCCTAAGTGCTGGAATTCATGGTCACCTGATCCGCCAGCCCGTTCAGGCTTGTGGAATGTGTTGCATCTTTGGGCACCTATGAGCTCCGGTCAAATGGCCAATTGGACCCTGATCCACACCGCACGTGATCGCCAGGAAGCGGAGCTCTTGCGCGGCATGCTGGAATCCAACGACATCCATGCGATCATTACGGACCAGCGCTCATCCGTCTATCCCATGATGGGCAATATTGAGTTGCTCGTGGACCGTGACGATGTGTTGCGGGCTTTGCACGTAATGGGTGACCGGACCGATCTATGAAGGAGGTTGGAATACGGGCCGCTACCGGCGCCATATACGTGGCACTTACCCTGGGCGCAGCATGGGCAGGCCCCTTCACCACCTTTTTACTGTTCCTTCCCGTGAGCTTGCTCGCTGTGCGCGAGATGCATTTATTGTATTGGGGGATCGAAAGTGGACCACCCATGGCTTGGACACTGCTCATGGCCGCAACCATGCACATCTCCATGTCGATGGGCCTGTTCGATGAAGGTTGGACCGTGAACTATTCCATCGCAATAGGGTTCCTATTGCTTCTAGTCTCCGTTGCATTCACTCTATTGCGGAACGACCCGGCACCGGCGCGCACGTTCGGTGGCCTCCTCACTGTGCTGCTCCTGATCGTCGTGCCTTTCGGACTGCTCGTGGATTTCTTCACGTTCGGCACTTGGTCCTTCGTGGGTTTTATGATCCTGCTTTGGACCAACGGTACCGGTGCCTATCTGGTGGGCCGTGCGATGGGAAGAACCAAATTATTGCCTACCATTTCACCCAAGAAAACGGTGGAGGGCTTTATAGGGGGCTTGGTGCTCACCATGGGAATGGCGTGGGGAATTGCGCAATTCGTGACCGAGATCGCCCCCTTGCAATGGGCCACTCTCGGCGGGATCATCACCTTCACTTCCACCTTGGGCGACTTGCTTGAATCGGCATTCAAACGTGAACGGGGTGTGAAGGATTCCGGGACACTTCTGCCTGGGCATGGAGGGATCCTGGATCGGTTCGATGGTTTCTTCTTGGCCGTGCCAAGCGTGTTGCTGTATCTCCATTTGATCCGTTGAATGGTTCCGGACCGAGAAATTAGACGCTGTCGCCAAGGATGGAACCGGGAATAAACGTGAATGGACGTGAATGCCGCTTGATGGAATTCTGTACACGTTCATTCACGGTCCGATCAACTGAAGAGGTCTTCTATCTTCGCCCCCATCCCGAACAATGAAACTGCACCGTGAAGGCACCCCCACCCTGCTCCTCGTTATTGCGGTGGTGTGCTTCGGGCTCTTTGCCCTGCTGAAGTGGCCCGTCCTGCATCCAGTCCTGTCAGTCCTGATCGGAAGTGCATTGGTTGTGGTGCTTTGTATCGTGATCTGGTTCTTCAGAGTGCCGACCAGGCTTTGGGAGAATGATGATACTGCGATCGTTTCACCGTGCGATGGAAAGGTGGTGGTGATCGAGGAGGTGCAGGAACCGGAATACTTCAAAGGCAAACGACGGCAGATCTCGATCTTCATGAGCCCGATCAACGTACACATCAACTATTACCCTATCGGTGGCACCACCACGTACACGAAATACCATCCCGGTAAATACCTAGTGGCTTGGCACCCGAAGAGCAGCACGGAGAACGAACGGAGCACCGTGGTCACGAAGCATCCGCGTCATGGGGAAGTTCTCTTTCGACAGATAGCTGGGGCATTGGCACGCCGAATTTGCACCTACGCCTGAAGTCGGTAAGCCCGCTCAGCAAGGAAACGAGTTCGGCTTCATCAAATTCGGTTCGCGAGTGGACCTTTTGCTACCGCTGGACGCGAAGGTTGAAGTGACCATCGGACAGAAAGTGGTGGGCGCACAAACCGTTATTGCACGTTTCAGATCATGAAGAACCTGAAGACCGTTTTGATCGCCGTGATCCTGTTGGCAGGCATTGCACTGGCCATTGGCAAGTTCATGGAAAAGCCAAGAACCAATGGGCCGAACCTTCTTCCCGAACAAGTGGTCACTGGTCCACTGAAGGATACGCAGGTGCGTTTCGATGGCTACTACCGCAACCAAGTGGGCAACTTGCTGTACTTGATCCGATTCTTTCCCGAAGGCCGCGTGGTCTCGGTGAACGGAACGACCGAAGTGGAAGATGGTCTGGATAAGTACTTGGTGCGCGAGACGAAAGGCAACCCGTCCTTGGGCTTGCACAACGTGCCCGTGCAAGTGGAGGGCGACAGCATCTTCTACGTAACACACCCCGAAAAGGGCGAGATCGAATACCGCGGAAAGGTCGAAAGCGGATCCATGGTGCGCTTCCTGCGTCATAGCCACATCACGGGTACAAAGCAGGTGATGGAGTACATCTTTTACCCCGACACCGGCGGTTCAGAGTAGGATCGGACGTAGCTCGCCCAAATTCTGTACGCTGTAGGTGGCAATTGTGTCCACATTTCCCGTAGGGGAGAAATAGGCTTGGTCCCAACCGGCATCACGCGCACCCTTCACATCAGCGTGCAGGTTGTCCCCGATCATCAAACTGTTCGTTGCTTGTGCCTTCGCGTGCTTCAGTGCCATGGCGAAGATCTTCGGGTGCGGTTTGCGCGCTGCTGCCATTTCGCTGGTGAGCACCACATCGAAATAGGCACCGATCGCGCTGCATTCCAATTTCACCCGTTGCACCTCGTCGAATCCGTTCGTGATGATGTGCAAACGATAGGTGCCTTGGAGGTCATTAAGTAGTTCCAAGGCGCCATCCATCAAAGCGGGTTTACGCGGACAATGCTCGATGTAATCACGTCCCATCCGTTCCGATAAGCCGCGGTCCTTCACCCCGAAATGGAGCAAACTGTTGCGGAAACGCAGCACACGCAGAACCGCTTTGTCCAAGGTCCCGTTCTCGTACCTCGCCCAAAGACCTGCATTGATCTCCTCATACGCTGCGATGTACTCCGCCGCGCTGGGAATGCCGAGTTCGACCAGCCGTTCCGCTTCATACAGTTCGGTAAGTGTATCGCGTGAGTTGGTCTCGAAATCCCACAGCGTGTGGTCCAGATCGAAGAAGAGGTGCTCGTACTTCTTCATCGCAGAAAACTCCACATGGTGGTGAGCACCACGGACCAGACCAGGATACTACCGATCAAAGATGGAAGTGTGCGCTTGTCGTGTTTGAAATACTTCGCGGCCAACAAGGACGTGATCGGTATACTCAGGATCGGGGGAGTGAATGCCACCAACCCCAACATGCCATAGCGGTGCTTGATCCGGACAATTGTCCTGTTCGTTCGTGTGAAGATCTTCTTCATGGGAATACCTTTCAACCGACGTGCTTCGCGTTTGCGCACGTACCGTTGTCGGAACCACTCCAAAACGGTCTTGCCCAAGAGAAAGAAGATGAGCGCACCGATACAGCCACCGATCGCCATATAGATCATGGTCTCCACAAAAGAGAATCCCATGCCGAAGGAGATCAGTCCACTAAAAAGGAATTTCAAGGCTGCCATGGCCATGATCGTAAAGACCTGTAACGCGTGTTGCATACGTTACATTTTGGCGCCGTACGCCAGATCTCCCGCATCGCCAAGACCCGGAACGATGTACGCCTGCGCGGTCATTTCCTCATCCACCGCACCGATCCAGAATCGGGTTCCTGCCGGTAGGTGCAGTTTGGCGTATTCCAATCCCTCCACGCTTGCAATGGCGACCGCAACATGCAACGCTTTCGGTTTGCCCAAACGCAACAGGGCCTTGTAGACCAGCACCATGCTCCTGCCCGTTGCCAACATGGGATCACATAGGACCACCACGCGACCCTCCAACGACGGGCTGGACATGTATTCCACTTCCACATCGAAGGCATCTTCTCCCTTGCGGTGTTTCCGGTAGGCGCTCACGAATGCGCTATCCGCCTTGTCGAAATAGTTGAGCAGGCCTTGGTGCATCGGCAGTCCTGCGCGAAGGATCGTTGCAAGAACGGGTTGTTCAACCATCAACCGGGTCTGTGCAGCTCCAAGAGGCGAGGTCACCTCCACCTCTTCGTATTCCATGGTACGGCTCACTTCCAAGGCGATCACCTCACCGATCCGTTCCAGGTTGCGACGGAAGCGCATCGGGTCCTTCTGCACGGTGGTGTCGCGCAATTCCGCAATGAAATGATTCGCTACGCTTTGTTCCTTCGCCAATTCCTTCACCATGTTGCTCTATCGCTTGATCCACCGTAGTGGTGCCGGAAGACGGTTCCGATGCAGGTGTAAATATACCGAAGACACCGCACCGAAGCCGGTATTGAAACGCACGACGGAAGCGGTGTTCGATCCCGCAAAGTCCAGCAACAGGTTTGTTCCAGCATGTTCCGTAATGTATCTGTCCGTGATATGGAACATCGCTTGTCGATCCAGCCCAAGTTCATCGTTGGCCGATTTCAGGAGGATGCTGCGGCCTTCCCATTCCATGAAACAGGCCGCTGCGATGACCCGCCCCTGCTCACGTACACCGTAGATGGAACATTGGCCCCGCTCCAACGCACCGTGCAGCATGCGCTCTAAGAGCAGCAGACCACCGTCGGGCACGTTCTTGAATTTCCGTCCGGTGGTCCGCTCGAATAGTGCAATGAATTCGGACACTCCGATGCCGCGATGGATCACGGGTGGATCACTTCCTGCTTTGCTCAAGTTCCTCCGATGGCCCTTAGAGTACTCCGCTCGCATTGCCCCTGCATCCTTGTCGAGCAGTAAATGCTGAGTGCTGTTCGTGGAAAGCCTGTCCCCACGCCCGGCACTCGCATGCATTGACCCATTCAGGTGGATATCCCAGTAACGGAATCGTTCCGGTACTGATCGCAGGAAGGCCTCATCCGTTCCGCTCATGCGCTGTGGGCTGAATACACCTTGCTGTTGCACACCATAGGGCTGATACAGATAGACCACGCCGAATTTCCGTCGCCATATAAGTGGCATGATCGAACCGTCATCACCGATCAACGCCTCCCATTCAGGGCAGCATAGATCCAAGACCCAACTCTGCATGTACCACAGCCGATCGCTGCACTGCAACAACAGCGCGTCCCACTGGGCTTTGTCGATCTCGCTATGTCGAAGGTGCTTGATCATTTCCTCGCGGCTTCCACAACTTCCTCCATCACTTCCGGCCAACCGGTGAACTGCTCGTGACCGCTCAAATACCGATCGTGCCATACGCTCACGAAGGTGCCATCAACGGATCTCACCGCATTCATCATCGTCGTGAATTGCGCTGCTGCTTGATCCATTGGCACACCCATTTGTTCATGCACCGCACTGTCCATTACTTGGAACGGCCACAACATCAACGGCGTTTCCTCATCCCGTTCCATATCATACCATGGGAAAGGTGTACAAGTGCCAACGCGAAAACCAACGCGATCGGTAAAGCCCAAGGTGTGCTCTTCGGTTATGCCAAGATCCACTTTCCTACGCAGGGTTTCGGGCAGTTTCCAGCGCAGAAAATGTTGACGGGAAAGTATAACCGGAGCTTTCAACACTTCTTTCAATTGTGCCAACTCCGCAGCTTCCATTCCCTGCTCCATGCTTGAGTGATAGGACGGATGCAAACCGACCTCGGCCTGTTCCATCGTGGACGCGATCAGCTCGCGGAATACAGGATGCGCGGCATCAGCGGCGTGGTCGAATTCGCCATTCCCACGCAATAGGAAAAAGGCAATAGCCCGGTCCACACGACCCCGGACACGCGCCAATCGTTCCGGCAGGTTCGCATATGGGTCCGCCTCCGCTCCCGACCTTACCTTCCATCGTTGTGCCACAGATCCCGGTCGCTGCAGCAGATCCTTCGCAGTAGCACCCAATGCACGGTGCAAAGGTCTACCTGCATACTTCAATCCATTGTCGACATCCACTGTTAGCACGTGCTTGAACTTGCGATCCGGCAGCGGCAATTCCGGAAAACGGGAACGCAGGTCCTTCGCCAACTGCAGTACCCAGAGGTCAATGACCGGAAGGTGTTCAGCCTTGTGCTTCAACAACAACAAGGAGGTTGCGGGAACACGATCGTGAGCATCGCGTTCGGTCGCATTGATCTCGTCGGTCAATGACAGAAGGTGGAAAATGGAGGCGAAGAGATCGTGCTCCACATCCACCATGGTGATGCGCAATTCGGCACCGCTTCCGATCGCGTTCTCGGACGAACATGAAGATCCCTTACCCTTAAGCCGACCGCTTTCCGGAACGCGAAAAGAGTCCTTCAACTCACTGATCCCATAGTAAAGCTTCGGACCTTTTGATGAACGGAATTCTTCCATAGAACCAGCCCAAGCAATTGGCCATCCCAACATGCGCTCGAACACATGGTGTACCACGTATCTCAACCTGGGTGTGGGTTCTTCAGCGAATACCAACATCACTTGAATATTGCGCGGACCGCGATGGTTTGGCAGGCGCGAATTGATGGATGGTATCGCGGACCCAATTTCGGAGCGTCCACTTGACGATGCTCCGTGCCTTGTTCGTACGTATGTCGTTCGCGATCACTGAATGCGCTTTTGCGAGATCCAACCGGAGAAAGGAAAGGCTGCTCTCCTTGCCAGTTTGAAGCAAACCCGTGGCCTCCAATTCCGATCGCAAGGGCGATAGCTCGTTCTCAAAGCCGGGCCTTTTTCCATAAAGCCGGTAGCTGCGTTCCACAGGCTCGTTCCCGCCTTCGGAATAATTGATCCGAAGTGTTCGCCAACGTCGATAAGGCACTTGCTCCAATTCTTCCACATGGTGGAAATAGGACAATGCGTAGTTCAAGTGCATATCCAGCCCGAGCAGAATGAATCGATGTTCACGTAATAATGCGAACGGGGACGCCGCACCAAAACTGCTCATATCGTTCGTCGCCAGGAAGCTATCCTTCAACGCACCCGCAACGGCGAAAGAATGCAACGGATGTGCAGTACGTTCGAAGGCCGGATGAGCCAATGCGGCTTGACCAAGAGTGCCTGTGATCGTTGGTGTGCGCAGCCTGTCATAGCGCTCTCCATTGCGCAGGTCGTAATTGAAAGTGGGTACAGCAACAGTTCCTTCAGGACCGACATGGTCAAGGAATGCGTCCAGGAAATTGCGCGGGACTTTGGAAACCCCATCCTTGCGCAATAGCCAAGCGACACGGGTGAGATCGGCAGTCAATAACAGGTTCGCACCACGGGGAATGCCCATGCGCTGTGGCCACTCCTTCGGTGAAATGGTTCCGCTCAAAGTTGCTTGCGCAGGCTTGTCCATTCCAATTCGTAACCGAAGCTCTCTGCGAATTGCACCGAGCTCGGATGATCACGCGTTACCTGCGTCTCAATGCTGGACACTCCTTTGTCCTTGAACCATTCGTGCAACTTCTCGGACATGGCACGGCTCACGCCACCCCGCCGATGAGAAGCGGTAACGTAGAGCTGTGTCCAGTGACCGACCTTGGCTCCACCGAGGTATTCGGGCGCCAACTTGATCGATCCGCAAGTGAACCCGATCACTTCCTCCCCTTGCTGGGCGACCACCATGCGATTGAAACGCTCCAATCCCGCACGCACACCTTCGACCCACAACCGTGCGCCGTTGGGTGCCAATTGTTGCATCATCCCGAAACTGTGCATTACATCATGGAGGTCTTCGAACATGGGCACCAACGCTTCCAAGCGCGGATCCGATGCGTCGGTGATCACGATAATGTTCGGCTCGCTCATTTGCCGTTCAGGAAAAGTTCGATCACACCACCAATGGTCGTTGCCCCCGGCCGATCGAAGGCTTTCTCCAGATCAACCTGCATGCCAAGTGCCGTTTCCAATTCGGTGATGAGGTCCACGAATGCCAAGGAGTCCAGAATGCCGATACGTAACAGGTCCAGATCATTCGTGAATTCATGTTTCGCAAGTCCCAATCGGTCCATGCGCGGCGCCAATCGATCTTGCAGCATTATTTGAAGTTCAGCACTGTTCATCAACGACCATTGAGATCAATGTAGCCCGGTCCAATTTGCCGTGAGCGGTGGTTGGAAATGCGCCAACACATACGATCCGTTCGGGGACCATGTACGCAGGCAAGTTCGCACGCAGGTGTTCCATAAGCGGAGCCGTATCCAATTCCATGTCGATAAAAGTAACCAGCCGCGTAATGTCCCCCTTGACAAAAGGCAAGGTGAGCACGTTAGCCGGGCTTACCACAGGTGCGAGCAGACCATCCACTTCGGCAGGTTCAACGCGATGACCCAACACCTTGGCCTGATCATCCTTCCGGCCGATGAAATGGAAAATGCCATCGGGATCCACGCGTACCCTATCCCCTGTTGCATACCACAGTTCATTCCCTTCGGGCAATTGCTTGAAGGCGTTCGCAGTTTCTTCTGATCTACCCAAATAGCCTTCGGTCACTTGTGGACCACTTAGCCACAATTCACCTTCGTTCGGTTCCGTATCGGGGATGCATTTGGCCTTGTTCCTTCCAATGGCACGACCCAATGGAACTGTACCGCTTCGTTGGGAATTGGTCGAAGTCAATTCAAATTCCGTGATCGCTATCGTCGCTTCTGTTGGACCATACAAATTCACCACAGTGCTGTTGCTTGCCGCTTCTCGCCAGCTATTTGCCACGTCCCAAGACAAGGCCTCTCCGCAAAAAAAGGAATGCTTCAAGCTGGGCAATGCGCCAGCCCGCAGGGATCGCATGCGACGCATCAGCGCGGCGAGCGAGGGAACGGAGAACCAACTCGTGATCGCGTTCGCCTCCACGTATGCCGACATACGCAAGGCACTATCGTCCTCCGGAACACAAAGGCAAGCGCCGGAGCCCCAACAAACAAAAAGGTCGTGTACGCTCAGGTCGAAGGTGAGCTCGAACAATTGACTGAACCGATCTTCCGGGGTGAACGAATAGCGGGTCAACATGTGCTCCAAATACGCGGCGACGTTGTTCCTTGGAACGGGCACCCCCTTTGGACCTCCCGTGGACCCACTCGTGAACATCACGTACGCCTCTTGCCCAAGTATTGGCGGGACATGCGCTTCGTTGGACCAATCGCTCAAAATGGGGATCTTTAGTTCCTCTGCAATATCCGATCCAACATTAGAAGGCAAGATGCACGCCGCAGACCCGGATTGCTCCAACACGGAGCGCCAGCGCACCGGCGGATGATCGGGATGCAACGGAACATAGGAGCGGCCTGAGCGAAGAATGCCCAGGATCCCGGCGTATGCTGCCAACTCCTTCTTACCAAATACGGCAATACGCGCACGTGTTGGCGTGTTGCGTTCGCACCAACCAGCTATGGCTGCTGCCTGTGTCTCCAATTCTCGATAGGACCATTCGCGTTCGCCGATACGCAGGGCGATACGATCCGCATACTTTACTGCAGCTGCTTGGAACACATTGTAGGGATCGAATGGATGCAACGTGCTCATGCTCTACTTCTTGATCCGTTCAACAGCAAGCAACGCATCGATGTAGTACTTCGTAGCCCAATTCGGGAAAGCGAACTTCTCATACCTGCCCCACAACGGATAAGAACCGGGCATGGCCCCGCGCTGCTCCAATGGGCCGACCAAAGACGCGTGTTGCACCGTCTTGAGCCCTTCTGTCATCTTGATCGCACCATCTCGAAATGGTTCTTCACCGGTACGCTCGAACAACGTTGACCATGTGATCACCAACTGCGCACAACCTGTCATCAACGGGGATTCGCTTCCCTTCCATTGTGCGTTGTAGCGACCGCAAAGGGTTCCGTTCGCTAGGAATTGTCGGAGCAATTCGCGAGATGCTTTGGCAGCGGAAACGCCAAGGTCCGTTTGCCGCAGCAGATGCTCACATTCGAGCAAGCCATCGATGGTGTATGCAATGGTGTGTGTGATCGGTCGGTCGTTGTGGCGCACCGTGTTGTCGCAATTTGCGAACCAGCCATTCACCTGCTGCTGTTCGAGGACCCATCGCAAATTCCGCTCGGCCGCTTCTTTCAAACGAGCATCACCAGTGATCGCATGCACAAGCAGCAAGGGCGCATCCACATAAGTGTCGTACACCCGTGCAACACCAAGAAAATTACTTGCTCGCCATGCCCCGTCCGGGTCTTGTACGGATTCGATCCACAAGGCCGCCTTCCGCGCAGCTTCGAGAAACCGCTCATCCGAGGTGTGTGCATGAACAGCCAACATTCCCCGCATCACTTGTGCTGTGTTGAACACGATGCTCGGCCTTCCTTCACCCACCCTTCCCCCTTGCCAGCCACCATCAGGCTGCTGGATCGTGAGCAACCACTCTGCGGCTTTGATCGCGGCTTCTTCCGACGCTGGCCATTCCAAGAACTTGGCCGAAGCCATCAAACTCGGTATGGCATATCCTGTTGTCTCCGGATAGGAAGCACCCCAGCCATGCACCAAGTGATAACTTCCCATTCCGGCATCGGCATGTTGCTGTTGCGCACGAACGAGGTATTCCACCGCTGCTTTCAGAGCAACCTTCGGTTCCACGTCGATCACCTTCCCGAAAGGACGAAAATGCTCCTTCAGCAAACCCCTCGAACGGGTGTCCGACACGCAGTGCATGAAGGACTTTGCATAATCAATTGCTGAACGGATCACCAGTACCGAAGTAGTTCGTTGCAGATCTTTTCAGCGGCATGTCCATCGCCGTAGAACATGGGACTTTCCGGCACTCCATGTTCGATGAAGTGCATTGTTGCTTCAACAATCCGCACCTCGTCCGTGCCCACGAGCAACGCCTGTCCTGCCTCGACCAATTCCACCCATTCGGTGGAATCGCGCATTACTACAACAGGTCGCTTGAAGAAGAATGCTTCCTTCTGTACCCCGCCACTATCGGTGAGCACAACACCGGCGTTGCTTTCCAAAGCGATCATGTCCAAAAAGCCAACCGGTTCGATCAGGTGGAAGGTGGCCGACCCTTCAATTGCCTTGAGCAATGCGGGTTGCAATTGTGCGTCCATCACCTTCCGCGTGCGCGGGTGGAGCGGTAGAACGATCGGCAGACCTTGTTCCGTATGCAAAGTGGACAATGCTCGGAAGATCGCATTCAAATTTTTGGCGTTGTCCGTGTTGCTTTGCCTATGCACCGTGGAGAGAATAAATCCGGCTTCCAAACCAAGGTCTTCGAGGATGGTGGACCGTTCAAATGCCTTCTGCGCGAAGTACATGCTGTTGTCGTACATCACGTCGCCGCAGTGCACTACGGCAGGATGATCAAGGTTCGGTATTCCGGCTTGTTCCCCAACCATCCCTTCCTTCTTCAGATCAGCGACCGCAGCCAGCGTTGGGCAGAACAACCAGGTACTGCAATGATCGGTAATGATGCGGTTCAATTCCTCGGGCATGCTCTTATCGTAGGAACGCAACCCTGCTTCAATATGCACGATGGGCACCTGCAACTTCGATGCTGCCACCGCCCCGGCCAACGTGCTATTGGTATCTCCGTAGAGCACCACCATGTCGTGCTCTTTGCGAAGGAGCACCTTCTCAATGCCTTCGATCATCCGGGCGGTGCTCGCTCCCTGTGCACCGCTGCCGACTTCCAAGTTGATGTCAGCAGGAGAAATGCCCAACTCCTCGAAGAACGTGCCGCTCATATTGGCATCGTAGTGCTGACCAGTGTGCAATAGGGTCTCCACGATCCTTCCTCCTGTGGCCTTGATCGCTCTGCCCAGTGCGGCCGCTTTAATGATCTGCGGCCGGGCGCCGATGATAGTGAGCAATCGAAGAGGCCGGGACATGGTTCAGAACAACTGGCCTTGGTCGGCAAAACTGTAATACCCCGTTGCCGCAAGGATCAAGTGGTCTTGGATCGCAATGTCCAGCATACGCCCTCCTTCAACGAGCTTGTGGGTAAGGGCGATATCCTCCGCGCTGGGACGCAACTGCCCACTGGGGTGGTTGTGGCACAAAACGATGCAGCTGGCCCGTTTTTCCAAGGCCAAGTTGAAGATGAGCTTGGGGTCTGCCACTGTACCGTGCATTCCACCTTGGCTAAGGCGTTGCTTGTGCAATAACCGGCAACCGCGATCCAGAAGGACGACCCAGAACTCCTCATGGCTGAGATCACTTAGGTCGGCACGTAGTAGTTCATAAGCCACGGAGCTGCTGGTGACATGGGGGCGTTCCACATGTGATGTGTCCCGTCTTCGCTGGCCCAATTCCAATGCGGCCACAATGCTCATCGCCTTGGCCTCACCCACGCCATTGATCTGCATCAGAGCCGGTGTGCCCAGGCCGGCCAACTTGTGCAAATCGTTACCGGCCAAGTTGAGGATGGTGCGTGCCAGGTCCAAAGCACTTTCGCTGGGGGTGCCGCTACGTATCAGGATCGCGACCAGCTCGGCATCGCTCATGGCCTTCGGTCCACGTGCCAACATGCGCTCACGCGGTCGATCGTCCTTGGACCATTCAGGGATGCTCAACTTGCCGGGGATCGTGGGCTCCATGCTGCGGTGGGTGGGAAAAAGAACAGGTCCCCGAATTGGAGGACCTGCCGAAGATAACGGATGGAGATCGCTTATTTCAGCGCGTTGACGTGGCGCTTGATGGAGGACTTCAGATTGGAAGCCTTGTTCTTGTGGATGAGGTTCTTCTTGGCCAACTTGTCCAGCATGGAATTCACCTCTGGGACCAGTTTCTCGGCTTCTGCCTTGGTCTCTGTGGAACGAAGCTTGCGAACGGCATTGCGAGCGGTTTTGCTCTGGTAACGGTTACGCTCGTTGCGGGTCTCGGTCTGGCGGACGCGCTTAAGGGAAGACTTGTGATTGGCCATGTTATCGATTCCTTTCCCGGAAAGGGAGCGCAAATATAGCAGGATCTTTTATTCTACACACTGTCTTCTTGTGGAGAAATGTTCGGTCGTCCTGCTCAGTAAGCGTTAGCGTCCTTGCCGAACATATTGGTCACGGTCTTCACCACGATCTTCAGGTCCAGCCAGAAAGACCAGTTCTCCAGATACCAAACGTCCAGTTCCACACGCCGCTCCATAAGCTCCGGGGTACGGGTCTCGCCACGGAAACCGCTTACCTGCGCCCAACCCGTAATACCGGGGCGGACAAAATGGCGAACCATGTATTTGTCTATGATGTCGCGGTATTGGTCGTTGAGCCGAAGGGGGTGAGGGCGGGGGCCTACCACGCTCATGTGCCCGAACAGTACATTGATGAACTGGGGCATTTCATCCAAATTGCTTTTGCGTAGGAATCGCCCAACAGCAGTGACGCGCGGATCATTCTTCGTGGCTTGTTTCACGTCCGCATCGACATTCATGCGCATGCTGCGGAACTTCCAGCAAACAAACTCCTGGTTGTCCTTACCCAACCGCATTTGTTTAAAGAAGACCGGACCACGGCTACTCAACTTCACCAGCAACCCCAACAAGGGGAACAACCAACTGAAGACGAAAACGATCACACCCAAGGAGAATACAACATCAAAGGCACGCTTCATCCGACGTCCCCAAGCGTTGTCCAATGGCTCGCGGCGCAACTTGCTCACCGGTACCTGGCCATGGAATTCCAATTCGGAGGTCTTCACTACGGGGATAAAGCTCTCGGCACTGGGGATCACCCGGAAACGGACGGTGTTCCGCTCACAGAATTCCATGAGGTCAGTGATGTCAGCACGACGCGTACCGGGCAAAGCACAATAAAGAATGTCGATGCGGTTCTGGACGGCGAACGCTTTTGCTGCCTCAACTCCTCCTATCCAACGCTTCCCCAACTCGCCATCCAAAGGCTCATCATTGAAGATGCCCCGGAACCGATAACCCCTTACGGTCTGGTCCTCACAATACTGGAAGATCTCCTCCGCAGCTGGCCCTTCACCAACGATGATGAGGTCCTTGACGGTGGTCAAAGGTTCCAGAGTAAGCACTTTGTTGATGCCGGTTTGCACGTTTTGGAAGGAAAGACGCCCCGAACGGAGCACCGTAGATAGTTCGGCGCTAAGTTCGGTGGGAACGGTGGTTCGCGGTGAAAATTCTTTCGAAGGGTCAATGATCTTTTCCATGGATGGGTGGTGCCAAGATCATTTCAAAAGGTCATCTGAGTGCTTCAAAGATACCTGCATGCGTGTTCGTCTGTCAAGTTGGTCGATAATTTTTGAAACTTCGTCGATCATATCCGCAATTCGTCGACGCAATTCTTGAACCGCGCAGGACCCGGAATCTTCTTCCTTGCACTTCGTGATCGGCCTTCAGGTAGGTCGCCCCATAGCGAAATACGGGCCATATCATACGGGTTCACCATTTCTTTAGGGGCCACCGCACCAATTCTTGTAGATATAGGACGATGAACAGACTATTCGTCACCACATACCTCTTCCACAGGCGACGCGGCTCCAGCCAGAGGCGATAGACCCATTCCAACGATAGGTCGCGCATCCACTTCGGGGCACGCTTGTCCTTACCGGCATAAAGCAAAAAGGCCCCACCGATCCCAAGCATGATCCCATTCACCTTGCCTTTCATGGCCGCCATCCATTTTTCCTGCTTTGGACAGCCCAAGGAGACCATTATGATGTGTGCACCAGTTTTGTTGATGCGGTCAGCATCGGCGGCGAGGTCCATTTTCTCCAAAGGCGCGAACGGCGGGGAATATCGACCCACGATCCGGAGTGTCGGCAATTCCTTTGAAGCCCTTTCGACGATCAGGTCCTGAACCTCTTCTGAACCACCCAACAGGAAAACACCTAAACCTTCCCTTGCCGCCTTGGTCAACAAAGCAGGGAAGATATCGTTGCCGGCAACCCGTTCTTGGCCCACCTTGTGGAATTGATTGAGGACTTTCAGAACGGGCATGCCATCAGGCGTAGCGAAGTCCGCATTGTTCACCACGTTCGCGAAGCCGGGTTCCTTGGCCTCGACGGTCATGTGCGCATTTACACAACACACATAAGAAGAACGATGCGCGGCTGCATAGTCCGCCATTGCATTGATCTGCGCGTCGAACGAACCCAACGAGATATCGGCAGTGAGGACGCGGCGCTTATGAAGTACAGGCAATTCGACCATCAAGCTGTGATCGAACTGATACGCACATCCTTCTTCTCGTGCGGAATGATCTTTTCACTACCCCCATCATACCACTTCACGGTCTCAGCGATCCCTTGCTCCATACTGAACGGTGCTTCGCCCAAACGCTCAATGGTCTTGTCCATTGGGGTGATGTAGTCGCTCGTCATGCTCCGGTATCGACCGCTGGTAATGGGGAAAGGTATATGCATGAACTTCAGCACATCGCCACCCAAAGCCACCATGCGAATGAACCAACCAGGAATGTACCGCACTGGTTTGCCAACGAGCGCTTTGCTAACGGCCTCTACCCAGATCTTGAGATCGATAGGCTGATCGCCCACATAGAACACTTGGCCATCCATGATCTCGCGCGGTACGATGAGCATACGGTTGATCTGCCACACCACATTGCCCACGTACCCATACGATCGCACCACTTTCTTCTTGCCCGGATGGAAGTACAAGCCTTTGCGCATGACCTTGAACATGACATCGCGGTAACGCAGTGACCACGCTCCCCAAATAGTCGTAGGTCGAATGATACACCACGCGCAATCCAAAGCTGCATCGCGCGTGATCATTTCCGTGCGCCGCTTGCTCTCCCCATAAACGGTGAATGGCTTGAAATCAAGATCATGCTTGGGTTGGTAGCCCGCTTCACAAACAAACTGTGTACTCGTGACCACGATCCGCTCCACTTGTGGAAGGGTCCGTACAATGTCCAACAAGATCCGGGTGCCTTCGTGGTTTTGGCGATAGGCGTCCACATCCACAAGCTCGTCGGTATCTGTGCGGGCTGCGAGATGGACAATATGCGTTGGGTTGAACTCGATCAATGCCGCCTTCATGGCCGGGATGTCCATGAGATCGATCTCTTTCCACCATTTGTTCTGTCCCGGATCCAATGGTGGATTCCAATCCAAGTTGAGCAACGGAATACCCGAAGCTATATGGCTGGCCATAAGGTTAGTACCTATGAACCCCCGACCCACCGGTCACAACTAATCGCATGGTGCTCAATTCTTTTCGAAAAGGCCGAGAAGCTCGCGCTCCATGGCCCGGTGAAAGGCATTCAACGTGAAATCGCGTGTAAAGATGCGCCTTCCCGCTTCGCCCATTTTTCGCCGCAGTTCCGGATCGTTGCCCAGTTCCACCATTTTTGCCGCCACGGCCGCAGGATCTCGCACGGGCACAAGAAAGCCGTTCTCACCATTATTCACCACAGAAGGGATGCCACGCCACTGCGAGCTGATCACCGGCTTGGCGAACTGCATGGCCTCTACAAGCACCAATCCAAAGCTTTCCGCCTCGAAGTAGGATGGGAAGCAAAAGATGTCACACGCGGCGAACTTTTTGAACTTCTCCTCACCGCTCAGTACGCCTAGGAATTCCACCCGATCCGCCACCCCTTGGGTGATCACAAGCTCCTTACACTCCCGCTCATATTCCGAACTTCCCCACTTGCCCATCAGTTGCAACCGTGCATTCAAGCCCTGCTTGGTTGCCAGATAGAATGCGTTCAATAGGTCGGTTACCCCTTTGCTGGGGATCAACACTCCGGTGAAGAGGATGGTGATCGGGGAATCGGGCGCAGCGGTGACTTCGGGCACGGTGCCGCGCATGTCCTCCACGCCATTGGGTACGATACTGCATCGCTCAGCACCCAAGGCAAGTCCGTCATCGGGGTTTTGCGGCGCGGTGCGAATGGCCAAGGCCGGTTCGCGGTATGCCAAGCGAAAAAGAGGGCGCAATATGAACGGCAACTCTTTCTCATAGGTTGAAACACCACCGGCATGGAAGTGGAACACCACTTTGCTGAACATCCAACGCGTGGCGCCCAGCAGGATCAGATCACGTAGCACCGGCACTTTGTTAGGGCCACTTGGCGGGTAGTACAGCACAGGCGTCCGGAACTTGATCCGTGCCCATGCGATCCGTAGGATGGTGGTGAAAAGCACCCATAGTTTGCGCGGCGCGAATTTGCCAACGCTTTCCATGTCCTCCGAAAAGGCCATGCGCACATGGTACAGTGCGATACGGTCCGAACGCAGCTCCAGTAAGCGCTCGATCATTACAGCCTGACCACCAAAGGGCGGTGGTGTTTGACCAACTACGAGGATGCGATAAGGAGCTTTGGAGGAGGGCACGTGCCAAAAGTATCGTGCACCCCAGCTCAGGGTTGGACCGATACCCGCCCAGCATCAACAACGCAGCGTGAATGCCCTCTCCCGCTTGAACTGTTGGAACCTGCACTTTGTCAATATCGACCTGACCCCATCCTATTCTCCCTTCGTCGAAAGAATTTGTGTGTTGGTCGGAAAATTGGAACTGTGGTGACAACAATCGGGTTCAACAGGCCAGAACCGCCACCTCGGCGAAGATCCGCGAACCATGCGAACACAGATACACACCTTGGCCACGATGATCCTCGCCTTGATCGGTCAGGTCGCTTCAGCCACCACTTACTACGTAAGCCCCAGCGGCAACGACAGCAATAACGGCACGAGCCAAGGCACCGCGTGGCGCACCATCGAACGGGTGCAAAGCCTAGGCTATACCATGCAACCGGGTGATCAGGTCCTGTTCGAGCGCGGAGGTAGCTACCCCGGCCAACTCACCATTAATTCGAGCGGTACCGCCAGCCAACCGATCGTGTTCGGAGCGTACGGCAGTGGGAATAAACCGGAGATCTCCGGCGCTATCCTGCCAACTGCTTGGACTGTTCACCAAGGCAATATCTGGCGCACGAACATTGCACAGCCCGTGAAATATGTGCGTGTAGGCAGCACCATGATGACCTTGGCGCGCTACCCCAACACCGGCTGGATGCGGGTTGCAACATCCAACAACACGCACCTGACCAGTGGCGATCTTACACAAGGGAACGGCTACTGGAATGGTGCGGAATTGGTGATCCGCACCACAGGTTGGTGCTATGAGAATGCGACCGTTAACGCTTCCGGGAGCGGCTCTTTGGACTATAGCTCGATCATTTTCAACCCCGGCAATTTGCAGTGGGGCTTCTACCTGCAGAACAAACTGAGCGAACTGGATGCGCCGGGCGAATGGTACCACGATGCCACGGCCGGTGTCCTGTATTTCCGAGCACCCAACAACGCCGACCCGAACACCTTGGAAGTGAAGGCTTCGGTTTACGAGAACGGATTGGACCTCGGCTGGGAACGCACCTACATCAACGTGCAGGACCTCGCTTTCCGGGGACAACGGTATGCGGGTGTGAACATCGGCGGGGCATCGCACGTGAACATAACCGGCTGCACGTTCGACCAGACGCACCATGGCATTCGCAGCTACGGCAGCTACGGCAATTACAGCAACAACACAGTACGCAACACCTTCGCATCGGGACTTGCGATCCTGGACCACCACACCACGATCGAGAACAACACCATTGAGGACATCGCTTTGTTCCCTGGACTCGGCGAACCGTTCTGGGGCTATTTCGGCATGTACTGCCGCGGTCAAGAGAATACGGTGCGCGGCAATACAGTGAACCGTGTGGGCAACTCCGGGATCTTCATGGAAGGTAGCGGAGTGGTGGAACACAACATCATTACGCATGCTTTGGCCACGGTGAACGACGGTGGCGGCATCTACTTCGACAATGCTGATGGACTTATCATCCAGGACAATTTCGTGAGCGATCTGGACGGCAACATGGAAAGCCAAGCGATGGACGGTGGCGTGAATTTCAAGATCGGACATGGGATCTACTTCGGCAATGCCGTGATCCATGATGTGATCGTGCGACGCAATACCGTACACAACTGCCGTGGTGCGGGTATCAATGTGGACCATACGATGGTGAGCAGCGGGATCCAGGTGCGCAACAACATCCTCTACGATAACGACATGCAATTGAGCATTACCGATCTCTCCAACTACAACGGACCCGGTGCCACGTGGCCCTATTACGTGGCCAGCTACAACGACATCTACGACGGCAACATCCTGTACTGCACCAACAAGGAACAACTGTGCATGCAACAGTACTTGGTACACGGTGCACAGCAAGTCGATTTCGGCACACACACCAACAACAAGTTCTTCAACCCGTTCAACGAGTCGAACATCTTCATCATCAATGTAACGAACGGCACTGTGGTACACCGCACGCTGGAAGATTGGAGGCACGAACGCAACGAGGAGACCGGCAGCACGATAAGCCCGCACCACCAGAATGCGAACGAAGTGTTGGAACGCACCGGACCCGATATGGTCCCGAACGGTGGCTTTGGCTCCAATGTGAACGGATGGACCGGCTGGCCCACGACCGGTGTGTTGCAGCGCGACCCGACCTACCTCGACAACGGTGCCATGAAGGTGACCTACGCACCCACCGCTAGTTCAACCGAATACTACCTGCGCAACGATTTCATGAACACCGTGAACGGGCAGTGGTACGAGATGCGCTTCAGCACCCAAAGCAACCTGTATGGCAACGTGCGCGCTGAATTCAAGAGCCAGAGCCAAAGCACCGGACCGCTTTCCATGAGTTCCCGAGACATTCCCTACAGCCCAGTGCGTCGCGATGTTTCCATCACCTTCCAGAACACGGGTGCCGAACCGGGACTGCTCATGTTCGCGCACAACTCCGCTAGCCCGAGCTACTGGCTCGATAACGTTGAACTTTTCCCGGTCACTGTTGAAACCATCGACCCATACGATCGCCACATCCTATTGAAGAACCCGACCGGCGCTGCCCTTTCCAAACCGATAACCGGATGCTGGAGCGATGTACAAGGCAACATCCACACGAACTCAGTGAACATACCGGCTTGGGGTTCGATCACCTTGGCCAAAGAGAGCGACGACAGTTGCGACCTTACCACTGGTCTTGAGGATAACCTCGTGGCCAGCACAACCCAAAGCATCTACCCCAACCCGATGCAACAAGGGGGAAGTATATTCCTGACACGGCCTGTTCCGGTACTTACCGAAGTGGAAGTATTCGACACCGGCGGCCGCACGATCTACCACGCACGCATGATGGCCGGCACCCGCGAAGTACCTACACGCCCCAACTTGGTACAAGGCAATTACGTGGTCCAATTACGCGGGAAGGGTGCCGTTGAACACTTTAGACTGGTCGTCCAATAAGTACAATACCAACTTCGGCCGTGCTGCCGATGAATGCCGAACGGCCAACGTGGATCATGTTGGCCGTTTGGTTTTGTGGAGGTCCGTTTAGGCGTACAGGTTGGATCACCCCAACGCAACACTACCATCCAACATCTTCTGCTTGCGCGTAATGAAGCGGGGGTCCATGACCGCCATGGAAAGCAAGCACATGACCAACTGGTTGCCGAAGTCCATGCCGTAGCACACGATATCGATCTGCCAAATGAAGATCAGGTACACGGCGGCGGCGAATATCGGGGCCTCCAACAGATCGCTCTTGTACTTCTTCTGGTAGTACGAGTAGACCAACCAATAACACCAGACCAACAGCAGGTAACCCACGATGCCTTGATTGGTCAATGTTTGCAGAAAGGTGCTGTGGAAGTGTACGTCGTAGGAATTTCGCACCATGAAGATCTTTCCTACCCGATCCCAACCTGCGAGCTTTGCTTGGCCTTGGTAGCCCATACCGAACAACAAGCCGCGCCGATCCTCCAAGAACCAATCCAAGCCATTCTCCCAAACGGGTGTGCGGTTGTTGAACGAGGTCACATCCTCCTTGTCCAACCGCGTTACCAGCGCGGAGAGCGGCGGCAAGGTCATGATCGTGTAGATCAGCAATGCGAAGTTCACCAACAACGGCATGGTGAACAGGGAGATGGGGAATACGAACTTGGCCGTCTTCATGATCCGGAAAACGAACAGCCCGGTGATCATCAAGAACATGAGGAAGGACAACCGGCTGTTCACGTTGATCATGATCGCCACGTTGGCCAAGTACAGCAACAGCGTGAAGAAGAAGGTCTTCGGCTTCTTCACGAAGTCCTTCAAGTAGAAAAGCAACATGAGGTTGATGATCGACAGCAGGTGGGCCGCATCATAGATCCCCATGAGAAAGGGCAGGTTCAAGCGGCCCTCGAACCGGTGTACCACGTTCTGGTATCCGATGGCTGCACCCGCAAAATTGACGAACACCAACAGCAACATGCTCTTGAGCAGCATTAGGCCGAAGTTGAAATCGTCGTTGTCGCGGTTCCGTATCTGAACAACAATAGCTGCGTGGTAGGGCACCAGATAAAGGACCGAATACCCGATCGCATTCACCAGGATCATTCCCGGGAATTTGTCCATGAACGCCTGCCAGTAGCTGCCTGCCAGCGATAGCAGGAAGAATAAACCCACCCAGTATTTGCGGGTGACCATGCTCTGCGCCTTGCGGTTGTATAGCAGGTCCACGGCATGGACCAAGAGGATCAGTAGAAAAGGCAAGATGGAGATCATCAGCCCCAGCGCGAAGGTGGTCCTGTACGCACGCCAAACCCCGATCCCGTAGAACGGGAACGAAAGCAGGAACAAATTGTTGATCAGATTGCGCTTACTGATGACCACGACGAACGGATCTTAGGGTGCGGCGCAAAGATGGGATGTAGAAGGTAGAATAAAGAAACAAGACACAAGTCGCAAGGCACAAGGGGTCAAGGTTCAATTACTTCCATGGACAACATGCACCTCTAACCCCGAATGGCTTTCTCAACGGTGCTCGGCAGCATGCCCAGTAGGGCGTTCTTGAATCTTCGCGAGAAAGGCGGACGAATGAATTTGTTGAAGTAGAGCAGGTCGCGCACGGTATCCACCACGATCGTTTTGGGGTGTACCAGCGGGAAGGGCATTTCGCAGGCGTTGTCCACATCGCGCACGTCGCCGCCCTCCAATGTGTTGGTGCCTGTGCCGCTGAAGCCAATGTTGCGCACCAAGTTGTACTCAGGGATCACCGTGATGCCGCGATGGACCATCCGCGAGAAATCGTGCTGGAAATCCCAGGTCTTGATGGTGCCGTCCCACGTGGCTTCGAAGGTGCCGTAGGCCTCGGTCTTTTCGCCCTTGCTCAGGAAGAAGGAATCCCATTCGGGCGTATTGCGCACTTTGGGCCATTGGACCATATCGCCATCGTACAATTTCCAACTGCGGCGCCAACCGGCCCAACCCCATGGTGCGCCATAACCGTGTTGGGAGAAGTAATAGGATGCCGCAGGTTTCGGAGCAGGATCGGCCATGAGGTTGTTGCCAAGGATCCACCAGATCTCCTTGGTGTCCCGGAACTTTGCCAACATCTCCTCGGCGAACCAAAAGAAACTTTGGACCGGCTGTGTATCATCTTCCAGAACAATGCCTTCAGGTTCGTTCTCAAAGAACCAATCCATGTTGCCGATCATGGCCTTCTTGAGCCCGGCATTCTCTTCTCGAAAAAGCGTCTTCAGCTCGCAGGGCCAATCGACCAGTTCAACCAAGGAACGCACTTTGTCCGTGCGCACTTTCTCTTCTGCGTTGCGGGGACCATCACAAGCGAAATAGAGCCGTGGCGGTCGCGCTGCGCGAATAGCTTCCATCACTTTGCGCGCCGTATCGTACCGGCTGAATGCCGTTAGAAGAACGGGAGTTCGGAGCGGTGCTGGAGGGGTGTAGGTGGTCATGCAAACAAATTTACCAAGCTCACTTGACACCTCTAATACGCCAGAACGTGAGCATGCCCATGGTCATCATCTTGAAGTTGATACGCGTTTTGGGGTGGAAAAGATCCACCAGATAAACACTCACAAGGAAGGATACCAAGGTAGCCCATACCGCTCCATTGGATCGCATGGTGGGGATCAACAACGCGTTCAAGCCGATATTGATCCCGGCACCAAGGATGGCAGTGATCAATGAGAACTTGAAGAGGCTCTCATTGGTGATGAAACTGCCTTTCGCCACTCCCATGTAGGAGAAGACCAAACGAGCGGAGAAGATCGCCAGCAAGTGGCCAGCCAATCGGAATTCCTCACCGTACAACCAGGTGATCAATGGTTCGGCCAAGAAGTACAAGGGTAGCGAGGTGGTGAGGTACAACAGGAACATGAGCCGGTACTGGTTCGTAAGCCGGTCCTCGAACAAGGCCCTGTTCTGAACCCGCGCCCGTGCGATCGCAGGGGCCAATGCCATTTGGATGATCACAGGCAGAAAGGCCGTGGCCTCGATCATCTTCACGGCCACAGCATACTGACCCACTTCTTCATTGGCGGCATCCTCACCAATAGTGCCGCGCAAGATGTCGAAGATCATGATCTGATCGATCTTCAACTGGGCCTGCAAAGCGAAGCCATAAACGAGCATGGGCCACGACTGTTGCAGCATGTAGATCATCATGCGCTTGGTTGGCTTCCAATCCCCGATCTTCAGGCCATTCTTGTTGTAGATAAAGCACACTGTGACCATGAAAGCGAGGCATTCCAACGCGTAGGCCCATGCGAACCACAACAGGGGTGCTCCCATCCACACCAACACCAGCTTATATCCGGAACTGACCACAGTGGCCACAATATTGATCTGAGCGGAAACCTTGCCTTGGACCTGTGCCAAGAAGTAGTACTCGATCACGGTACTCCATTTCAACAACTCTCCCGATGCGGTGATGGCGATCAACATAACCGTTAGGATCTCCAGCTGCTGGACCCAAGCGAATATGAGCACGGCCACATTCAGCAATAAGCCGCCGAACAGCTTTAAGGCGAAGCCACTGCCCAGTAATTCGTTCCGTCGTTCGGGGTGTTGGACCAGATCACGTGAAATGATCTCGTTGAGGCCCATGGAAGTAAGCACTGCACCAATGCTCACCACTGCCATGGCATAGTTCAATTTGCCGAACAGTTCCGCTCCCAAGTAACGCGTCACAAAGATCCCGGTGACCAGGATCAGGGCAAGGCGCAGTATGCGATCAGCGAAGAGCCATGAGAAGCTCTTCAAGTATTTCTGCAATCCTTCGGAACCGATCATCCTAACCTGCACAGCTCCAATCGCCTTTGCAGGCCATTGAACAATTCATAGGATGGATGTGATATTCACTCATCAAAAACCGTGGACAATTGCAGGTCGAAGAGGCATTGTACGTTGGTTTGGACCAACGAGTTCGCGCGGATGAAGGCCCATTTCCATTTTAACACCGGAAAAAGTTCGTCCTGGTCACCTCCTGAAAAGTAGGACCCATCCGTTCCATTCGCCAAGATCAAGCGGTGGAAGGACATGGATGATACTGGAAACAACAGTGCCATGGATGGCGCGTTGGATCAAAGGTGTGTTCTACTTGTTGTAGTAACCGTAGCCATCGCCGCTCTTCGTTCGCACGTCGTTCAACAACAGGTCCACGTTCTTCACCTTGCCGTCCTCCACCATTTCATTGATCATGCGAAGAGCCGTGCGATCGGTCTTGTTCTCACGCACCACGTAAAGGGTGATGTCCACCAAACGCATCAACAGGACATACTCGCTAACAAGTCCCAGCGGGGAGGCATCAACCAGGATCTGGTCGTAACGGCCACGTAAACTCGTGATCAGTTCGGCCATGCGCGGGCTCTCGGCAAGTTCCAAGGGATTCGGCGGTATAGGGCCAGCACTGATCACATCAAGTCCGGGTATATCGGTCTTCTTGATCAATTGGTCCATGCCCGCTTCACCGATCAACCATGTTGAAAGTCCGGGCCCATCTTCCATTCCCAAGGTCTTCATCACATTGGGTCGGCGCATGTCGGCATCAATTAGGATAGTTCGTTTTCCGGACTCGGCCATCACCGTGGCCAAGTTGACCGCGCAAAAGGTCTTGCCCTCGCCACTGCTGGAGGAGGTGAATCCGATCACCTGCCTATCCGTATTCGCATTGAGATACTGCAGATTTACACGCGCCGTCCGGAACGCTTCTGCCAACATGGATTTAGGCTCGTCGGGCAGAACACGCTTGCGCTTACTGGCGGGAATTACAGCGAGGATCGGTAGTTTGCTCACACGCTTCAACTCTTCCAGGTCATTGATCCGGTCGCGCAATAGATCACGGATCAAAATGAAGCCGATCGGCAGGAACAGGCCCATGGCGAAAGCACCGCCCAAGACAAGGATCTTGTTCGGTGAAACCGGTTTGCGCCCAAGGGTACTGGCAATGTCCACAACGGTCTTATCGACCTGATCACTTGCAATGGCGATCCCGGCCTCGGCCCGCTTCTCCATTAAATAGTTGTAGAGGTTGTCGCTCAGCTTGAACTTGCGCTCGATGTTCACCAACCGCCGCTCATCGGCGGGCAATTGGCTGGATTGATAGTTTATGCCACCCAAGCGTCGATTCACCTCGGCCAAGCTCATTTCCGCCTGTTGCACCAGCCCTTCCGCTGTTTGTGCCAAGGATGCCGTGAGGTTCTTCACCTTGCGTTCCATGGCGATCACCGTGGGGTTGCTACGGGCACCAGTGCTCAGGTTCTGGGCAGCAAGATCTGCAGAAAGACGCGTGATCTCGATCACTAGATTGTTCAAAACCGGATCATCGATCCCGGAGGAAGAAGGCGCCGGAACGTTCCGAAGGTCGCTGGAGGAACGCACCTTCTCCAATACCGATGCGCAGTAGTTCCTGCGACGCATAACCAAGGAACGTTCGTCCTCCAACCGACTGCGCTCTTGGAACAAGGCATCGGATGTAGTGGTCACGTTCATTACGCCACCGCTCGTCCCACGGAAATTCTGCATACTGCTTTCCACTTTCTGCAATGAATCTGCAACCGTGCCGATCTGCGAGTCGATGAAGGCGATCGTGTTCTTCCCCTTCTGTTGCTGCTTGTCCAACTCGCTCTCGATGTAGGTCTCCATCAGCTTGTTGAGATAGATCTTGCCTTTGTTGACCACTTCCACCTTGATGCCGAGGTTCACGATGTTGCTCTCCCGGCTCAACTGTGAGGCATCGGTCTCTTGCCGGTAAGTGTCCACGAGATCTGCGAGGCTGTATAGTTTGAAGAAATATTCCGTGCTATGGTCATAGACCCGATCAGCTGGGAATTCGATGCGGAAGCTCAAATGGTCACCCACGAAGGGCTGGTCCATGCTCATGGTCTGGTCAATGGACCATTTGTCGATATAATCAGGCAGTACTTCCTGCTTCATCACATTGTACAAACGCACGTTCTTCCCTTTCGCCTTTACTCGGTAGGTATTGCTCGGTCGGTCGATGTAAACATGGATCGGCACATCGATCACTTGCACCGCTATGCTGTCCAACTTGATGAAGAATGGCGGGTAGTCGTACTTCTCCTTGGTCAAGAAGTTCTTCGTCTCAAAATACCCGATCCCGAAGTTCAACCGCTCCAAGGTCCTGGTCAAGTTCGTCTTTGAGGTGAGCACTGCCAGTTTATCTTCCAAGTCCGCACTGTTGCTCAAGTAGGCTGTTCCTTTGATGAATTCTTCGTCACCACCATAGCCCGAGCGCTTGTTCTCACTAAGGAGCATGGTGGCTTGTACCACATATTGTTTTGCGGTGGTCTTGATAAATGCGGCTCCCAGCGCTACTGAGATCGGGACTGTGATCAGGAACCACCACCAACGGCTGCCGATCTTTTGGAAGACCGCACGCAAGTCAACGGTATCATTGCTCGGTGCTGCCATTATCTGTTCGCGTTCTGGATCGCAGTGAATAGGAGCACACCAGTACTCGTTACCGCCAAAAGTATCGATAGCATCTCCAAGTTCAGACGCGCTGGGCGGGCTCTAAGTGTGGGTACGAAGACGATATCGTTCGGCAACAGATAATAATATTCCGAACTAAGAACGCCCGTGGTCGACATATCCACGTACAAGGCTTGAACGCCTCGCTCACTTTGGCGCATCAATGTGATGTGCGTCTTATCGGCAAACTCGTTCGGGCCGCCGGCCATCGCCAAGGCATCAAGTATCGTGATCTGGTTGTTGTACACCAGGTAAGCGCCCGGTTTGCTCACGTTACCCAAAATACTGATCCGCCAGTTCACCATCTTCAGGATCACCGTGGCATTGTTGAAGTATTCGTTGATCTTGCGCTGAACAAGCTCTTGTGCCTCGCCTACTGTGAGGCCCTGCAACTTGATCTTGCCTACGGTGGGTAGCTGTATCTGTCCGTTCTTATCCACGGAATATCCGTTCACATAGAGCGCAGCATCGCTCGCATTGATCATGCCGTTCTGTTGCTCCACATTGAAGAAACGCGAAGTGGCGTCATCAAGGCCCATCACTCTAACGGACATCACATCGTTCACTTGGATCCGGTATTCGAACTTGCGGTTCTCGAACAGTTTGCTGGACCCATTGCTCAAAGAGGGGTCATTCAGGTAGTTGATGCTCCGCCGACCTACACACCCACCCAACAATAGCACTAGTCCCAACCCTAAGATCACCGTGTTCCGTTGTCCCATTCGCTGCCCTTCTGATTCGTTCATTTCAAAGAATGCCCACGTCCTGCTTAACATGCCGGAACGTACATTCTTGAAATATGTTGGCCAAAGGTAAACGGATAAGGCAACTGGAACATGAGTTGCTTTGAACAAGTAGGAGTGCTTTTGACCGATGAGACCTCCAGCACGCCAAATGCCACCGAATAGATGAGTTCAGGTTCAGAACTCGGTATGACCAGTGAGGAACCATGACGTTTATCTGGTTCCCAGCCCATACTCAACTCCAGATCGTCAATTCCGATGGCACTAAGGCACAAAAAAGGAGCTGTTCTTGGGGAACAACTCCTTTGCTACTGTCGTAGCCCGTAGGGGAATCGAACCCCTGTTTCATCCGTGAAAGGGACGCGTCCTAACCCCTAGACGAACGGGCCATGATGTCAACCGAACAGCGAAGGGTTTCCGGTTCGGGGCTGCAAATGTAAGCAGTTGTTGCAGTTCTGCAAGTGCCTTGTTCCCATTCGAATGTTCCCACGTGAACGGTCAAAACGATTGGTGGTCATGCGCACCTACTCTTCACCGACCACATCCGCGAGGAATCGAAAGCCCAAACGCTTGCCTGTAACCACTTGGACGTTAGCATTGAGCTCGTTCATTTCGCTTACCGATACTTGGCTCACTTGATCATATGGGGGTGCCAACAGGTCAAATTCCAATACGTATTGAATTACGCTCTGGATCACGGCCTTCAACATTTCGGAATCGAGCGAGCTGCCTTGTAGATCATTGTACAAGAAACCCAACTGCTTCTTGCCTTGCACGAAGAAATGGCCATCCTTGTTCAAGAAGATCCGAGCGACCAAGTAGCCGATGTCCCCCTCGCGATTGAACTTGAAGGAGTCGTTGAGGAAATTGTAGACGTTGATCAGGCCGAAGTAGCCCCGCATTTCATCCTCCTCCAAGTAACTGCTTTTCCACAGGCTATTGCTCTGGTCCAACTTGAACACGTTGGTGTGCATGTGGAAGATGATGAGATCGCCCGCCGCTTTGAGTTCGCAGGCCATGGCTCCTTTGTCCGTGTACGCAACGGTCAATCGTTGATCGTGCTCCTTTACCCCAATGGCAAGATCTTCGGCTACAGCAGAAAGGGTTGTCTTCAATAGTTCAAAGAGCTCGACAGTTCGCTTGTATACATCCTGCTTCATGCCGGATTTGGCACGAAGTGTTTGAACGATAAGGTCCCGTGGGTCCGGAATGGTTTCCTCCTTGGCCATCAATACGCTCGTGCAAATATCACCCTACGCGCACTCGGTGCTCCGGTAACCATGCATTTCCCGGGTGAAGCCGTGCCACCCAACGGGATGCAGCGGATGGTGGCCTTGGTCTCGTTCTTCACCTTCTCTTCGGTTTGGGCCGTTCCATCCCAATGGGCATAGATGAAACCTCCTTCTTCAATGGCCACCTTGAATTCATCGTACCCGTCCACAGAACGGGTGTAACGCTCGCGCAAGGCCAGGGCTTTCTCGTAGAGGTTGGATTGTATCGCCGTGAGCAGGTTGTCCACTTTCTCTGCAAGGTCCACTGTCTGCATGACCTGCTTTTCCAAGGTATCACGACGAGCCACTTCAACTGTGCCGTTCTCCATGTCGCGCGGACCAATGGCGATCCGTACAGGAAAGCCCTTCAACTCATACTCCGCGAATTTCCAACCCGGTTTCTTCTTGTCATCATCGTCGAACTTAACCGTGATCCCTTTCGCCCTCATCGCAGCGAGCACAGGTTCTATGTATGCCCGTATCGCCGCCAACTGCTCCTCGTTCTTCGCAATGGGGATCACCACCACTTGCACGGGTGCGAGTTTCGGCGGGATCACCAAACCATTGTCGTCGCTGTGCGTCATGATCAACGCGCCCATTAAGCGTGTGCTAACGCCCCAACTGGTGGCCCAGACGTGTTCTTGCCTGTTCTCCTTGGTGGTGAAGACCACATCAAAGGCCTTGGCGAAGTTCTGACCCAAAAAGTGGGATGTGCCGGCCTGCAAGGCTTTGCCGTCCTGCATCATGGCCTCGATGCAATAGGTATCCACGGCGCCGGCGAACCGTTCACTGGCGGTCTTGATGCCCTTGATCACCGGCATGGCCAGCCATTCTTCAGCGAATGTGGCATAGACATCCAGCATGCGCTCCGTCTCCTCCACCGCTTCCTCCTTGGTAGCGTGGGCCGTATGGCCTTCTTGCCATAGGAACTCCGCAGTCCTTAGGAACAACCTCGTGCGCATTTCCCAACGTACCACGTTGGCCCATTGGTTGATCAACAAGGGCAGGTCACGATAACTCTTCACCCACCCGCGGTAGGTGTTCCAAATGATGGTCTCGCTTGTGGGGCGTACGATCAACTCCTCTTCGAGCTTCGCATCTGGATCTACAATAATGCCGTGCACAGGGTCGCTCTTTAGGCGGTAGTGGGTAACCACAGCACATTCCTTGGCAAAGCCTTCCACATGGCTGGCCTCTTTCGCCAAATAACTTTTGGGAATGAACAACGGGAAGTACGCGTTCACGTGACCAGTGGCCTTGAACATGGCATCCAATGCAGATTGCATCTTCTCCCAAATGGCATAGCCATGAGGCTTGATCACCATGCAACCGCGCACATCACTGTGCTCTGCAAGGTCCGCCTTGAGCACCAGGTCGTTGTACCATTTTGCGTAGTCCTGGTCCCGTTTGGTAATCACTTCTGCCATTCCGCTGCGATCGGTATTATTTTTGTACTTAAGGAGGTGGCGAAAGTACACAACCCCGATGCGTATCGCAGCTCGCATCAACAACTACGAACGACCATGAAGAAGATGAACCAAATTCTCTACGCGCTGATCCCGATCGGCCTGCTCATGGGTTCTTGCGCAACGACCCGGGATACCGCCGGCCTGAACGATGGGGTGTACTTCACGCCTTCATCGCAACCGATCGCGGTAGCAACCACCGCTACCTCTGAACAAGCGCCTACCGGTTCTTCGGACGATTATTACGATTCCAAAACGTCGCAGGAGCTTGGTGCGAACCAGGACTACTACGACATGACCTACAATGATCCGTACTACTACAACTACGGGCGTTTCGGCTTCAACCAAGGACTTAATTCCGGTTGGAATTCCATGGGTTCGGGGATCGGAATGGGCATGGGATATGGCTTCGGAAGTTCGTTCGGCTACGGCAATGGTTTTGGCGGGGTTTACGGGAATCCGTATGGCGGCTTCAACAATCCTTGGGGACCGGGTTACGGGTACTATAACCCTTGGAACAGCGGTGGATATGGATATGGTGGGTATGGTGGGTACGGCAATTATTACGGCGGATCCGGTTACTACGGACCTTACGGCAACTACGGATCCGGCTATGTTCCGGTAACCTATGGCGATGCACCCCGCACCACGGTCGTGAACCACAGACCATCGATAGGAGCCGGTTCCAGGTCTTCCATGGATGCGGGAACTCGAACGAATACGCGCAATTTGATCGGTCTTGGTTCCGGTTACCGTAACGAAGGTGTTCGCAGCACGAACGGCACCTACCGGAATACCGGCTTGGATCCTGCGCGCGATCAACGGTACAACCACAATGAGCGGATAAACGGGACCCGTCCTGCTCCGAACAGGACCAATGGCACCCGGTCCACTTTCGAACAACGTGGCACCTTCGACAACGGAGGTAGCCGTTCTAGTCCCTCGATAGGTGGCGGTGGCGGAGGTGGCACTCGCGGTAGTGGCGGTGGTGGTTCCATCTCCAGCCCAACTCGGCGTTGATCGGCTCATGATCGGCGCGTTTGTTGCGTGGGTTGACCCAAAATATCCGTGATGATCCGTCCTCGCACTTTCTTTAGCAGATCCTTTTCTGCCTGCGTACTGGTCTGCGCTGCGTTCTTCACCCAAGCACAAAGTGAAGAAGATGCTTTGCGGCTAAGCACCATTCAACCCGGTGGAACAGCGCGTAGTATCGGTATTGCAAATGCGTTCGGTGCTTTAGGTGCAGATGCCGGAAGTATTGGCATCAATCCCGGAGGGATGGGCCTGTATAGGACCAGTGAAATTTCTATCACCCCATCCTTCGAGGTGAACAGCGTGAAGAGCACTTACGAGAGTGCGTCCAGCAGTGATTCCAAGTCGCGGCTTTTCTTCAACAACATCGCGCTGGTCTTCAACAGCCCCTCCAGAAGCGGCGGTGATTGGCGCAGTACAACGTTCGGCGTGGTGTATGACCGGAAGTCGACCCACCATTGGAGCAGACAAGCGGAGGCGACGAATGTGCCAACCTCTATCCTGGATGGTTTCGCTTCCGGTGCCAATGGATATTACACCACCGAGCTGCTCGATGCCCTGCCTTACACTTCTGGATTGGCCTATCAAGCTTGGGGCATTGACCCAATTGACCCAAGTGATACGTTGAATACCGGCTATGTCCCGGCATTACCGCAGGGTGCACTTGTATCGCAGGTCAACACGATCGAAACGCGCGGCAGCACCAACAATACTTCTTTCTTCTTCAGTGGGAACTACATGGATCGGCTTTACATTGGGGCATCCATGGGAATTGTCGGGTTCCGCTACAACAGCACCACCACGCACACCGAAACCACCATGGATGAATCGGTCAATTTGAAGGACCTGACTTGGAAAGAGAACCTGCTGACCACCGGAAATGGATTGGAGGTGAAGATCGGTGCGGTTGGTAGGATCAGTGATCGGTTCCGTGCGGGCATCGCCTTCCACAGCCCCATGTTCACCCAATTGAATGACGTGTACAACACTGAACTGAGGACCAATTTTACAGTAGCCCCCGATTCCGTGAACAGGAGCTTTGATGAGCAGTCGATCGACGGTATCTTCAACTATCGCGTTCATTCGCCATGGCGCGCAGTATTCAGCGCTGCATTTCTGGCCGGAACAAACGGACTGGTGAGTGTGGATTATGAATATGGCGATTACAGTAACACGCGATTCAGGGCTAGCAATAAATTGGTGGACCCGTACGATTTCGCTGCTGAGAACCGCGTAATAAAAGCTGCTTTCAGAGCTGTTCATAGTGTGCGGTTGGGCACGGAGTGGCGCGCCGGCAAATGGTATGTGCGGGCGGGCTTCGGCATTGTACCCAACGCTTATGCCAATGGGGAGGACCGCCAAGCCGATGCCACGCATACCTACGCCGGCGGGTTCGGTTATCGCAGCGAACACCTAAGCCTTGACCTTGGGTTGAACGTGATCAACAACGGATACAAGTATTACCAGTATGACCCGAGTTTTGCCTCGATAACGAGCGAAGATCGTTCTACGGTGAGGTCCTTGGTCACTGTTGCTTTCAGGCCATAATAGTTAGATCGTCATCAATGAAAAAGCCCCGGAAGATCCGGGGCTTTTTCATTCTTATTAGGAGATCCAGGTCACTTCTCACCGGTCACACGCTCTACCACATACTCATCGACCAGGATGCGCCCGCAGTGTTCGCAAACGATGACTTTCTTGTGGCTGGATATGTCCAACTGACGTTGTGGAGGGATCGCGTTGAAGCAACCACCGCAGCTACCGCGTTCAACGGCAACAACGGCCAATCCATTACGAGCTCCTCCGCGCACTCGGTTATATGCATCCAGCAGACGGGTCTCGATCAACTTGGATGCTGCTTCGCTCTTCTTTGTAAGATCCTTCTCTTCCTTCTCGGTCTCGGCAATGATGGAATCGAGTTCCTTGCGCTTTTGCTCAAGGTCCTTCTTGCGATCATCGTATTTGGCCTTGCTCTCAGCGACCACTTCCTTTTTGCCGTCGATCTGGGCCTTGGCTTCTTTGATGCGCTTCTCAGAGAGTTGGATCTCCAAGTTCTGGAACTCCACTTCCTTGGTCAAGGAATCGTACTCGCGATTGTTCCGAACTTTGGCTTGTTGCCCTTCGTACTTCTTGATCTGCGCCTTGGCATCCTTGATCAGGTTCTGCTTTTCAGTGACCTGGCCTTCCATCTCCTCCAACTCGCTCTGCAACTTGGTCATGCGCGTCTCCAACCCGGTCACTTCGTCCTCAAGGTCCTCCACTTCCAAAGGAAGTTCACCACGTTGGGTGCGGATCTTGTCCTTTTGCGTGTCAATGTGCTGCAAACGGTACAATTCAACCAACTTCTCAGCTACGCTGACTTCCGTCTTTGCACCTGCTTTGCTTGATTTGCCGTTCGCGGAAGTGGTCTTCACTTCCTTCTCCGGAGCTTTCACCTCGGTCTTCGCCATGGTCAATAATGGTATATGGGATCCGTGACGTTTTCCGTCAAACGGACGGCAAATGTAGGGAAAAGTTCCCCTAATCTGCGCTGGATCAGGTCCATGGTGAATTGCTCGCTGCCGTAATGCCCAATATCGACCAGCAAGACCTCGCCATCCGCCTCGAAAAAATCGTGGTATTTCACATCGCCAGTGATGTAGGCATCAACCCCTTCTGCCTTTGCCTTACCCAAAAGGAAAGCTCCCGAACCACCACACAAGGCAACACGCCGTATCGGTTTGCCCAATAATTCCGTGTGGCGAAGCGCCGTCAGCTTGAATGTCTTCTTCAGCAGCGCCAAGAACTCAGTTTCTGCAAGTCCTTGGCCCCATTCACCTACCATCCCACTGCCTATGTTCTGGTTCGAATTCAACAAGGGCACCGTGTCGTAGGCAACCTCTTCGTACGGATGGGCAGCTCTCATGGCCGCCAGTATTGGTCTTTCCTGTGAAGCCGTGTAGATCACCTCGACCCGCGTTTCCGGCTCGGAATGTTGCACACCTACCTTACCCACATAGGGAGTGGTCCCGGCACCTGCCCGGAATGTCCCGGTACCATCCGTGTTAAAGCTGCATTCATCATACTTCCCAACTTTGCCTGCACCAGCTTCAAAAAGCGCATCACGCAAGGCTGCAGCATGGGCCAGGGGAACGAAGACCGATAGTTTGCGCAACTGGTCCGGTTTCGGGTCGAGCACATGCAATGCCTTCAATTCCAGACGTTCAGCAATTTCCCCGTTGACCCCATCGACCACATTGTCCAAGTTCGTATGGATCGCATAGAGCGCCACCCCGTGTTTTAGGGCGGCGCGCAGCGTACGTTGCACATACCCATTGCCCGCCATGCTCTTCAGCCCTTTGAAGATAACCGGATGGTGGCTGATGATCAACTGGCAACCCTTCGCGACGGCCTCATCCACCACGGCCGGTGTACAATCCAAACAAACAAGGACGCTGGTGATCTCGGCCGAAGGGTCGCCTACTTGCAATCCGCAATTGTCGTAAGATTCTTGTAATTCCCTTGGCGCCCAGCGCTCCAAGGCATCTATAATTGTGCGTAGCTGCATTCGTTGGTACCTGTTCTTGATGATCCCCGCCTGAAAGAATGGGCTTCAAACTTAGTGTCTTGTTAAAGGGCATGTGACCCTGATTCATCCGATCCGGACCTTACACGCTACAAAAGGCAAACCATGGCACCATCCGGTACATCGGAAATGTTGGCATCTAAACACATGGCTGCCGGGCATGATCACGTTCGCCATCTTTGACGACCCATGACGGTGCTCCGGTCCCTCCTTTTGCCCTTGGCATGGCTGTATGGCATGGTCCTGCGGACACGGCATGCACTATACGACAACGCCGTGCTCACTTCGGTCCGGGCCACCGTGCCAACGATCGCGATCGGAAATTTGGCACTTGGTGGAACGGGGAAAACACCATTGTTGGAATTGGTATTGCGCATTTTGGAAGATGTATCGCCCTTGGCCACCTTGAGCCGTGGATACGGTCGTGACGGAACAGAACTGCACGAGGTAAGTGCCAGCGATAATGCTGAACGTTCTGGCGATGAACCCTTACAGGTGAAGAAGAATTTTCCCGATGTGCACGTGTTCGTCGGTGCCGATCGGGTTGGCGCAATCAACTCCATTGTGCAACTGGTTCCAGAACTGAAAGCTGTTGTGCTGGATGATGCCCTTCAACACCGAAAACTCAATGCCGGACTGAACATCCTGCTCACCACTTGGCATCGGCCCTACTCGGAGGATGCGCTCCTTCCGGCAGGCCGACTACGCGATGTACGGGTGCGCGCAAATGCAGCACAGATCATCGTTCTTACGAAGTGCCCCACGACCCCCAGCACCCAGGATCAGTTGACTTGGCGCACCAAGTTGAATTTGAAAAAGGAACAAGAGCTGTTCTTCAGTGGGATCCAATATGGGCCGCCCCCAGAAAAGGGCATCAATGTGCTCTTGTTCACCGGTATCGCGGATCCGGCGCCCCTTGTGGAGCACGTTCGAACATGGGCTGGAAAGGTGGAACATGTCGTCTTCACCGACCACCATTCCTTCTCCGTTGGCGACTTGGAACGCCTGGCCGGGCTTTTTGGTAAATTCGCACCCGGCCCGAAAATGCTGGTCACCACAGAAAAGGATGCCGCAAGGCTCAGTTCCGTGATCACGGGAAGTCCCTTGGAAGGCATTCCCTTGGAAGTGATCCGTATGCGGGCCGTTATCTTGAACGAACCAGAACGTTTCGCTGAACTGATCCATCGCCATGTTGCAACGCATCAACCGCATCGCTGACCATTTGAATAAGGCCACCAGCGGCTTTGTTCCGGAAACGGGGATCATCCTCGGCACCGGTCTTAGCGGGTTGGGCAAGGAGATCGATGTGAAGTTCAGTATCGCCTACAAGGACATTCCCGAGTTTCCGGTAAGTACCGTCCAGGGGCATCCCGGCAAATTGCTGTTTGGCATGCTCGGCGGGAAACCGGTCGTTGCAATGCAAGGCCGCTTCCATTTCTATGAAGGGTGGACCATGGACGAAGTGATCCTGCCTGTGCGGGTCATGAAATACCTTGGGATCCATCGTCTATTCGTAAGCAATGCATGCGGCGGCGTGAACCCGGCTCATGATACCGGCGATCTGATGATCTTGAACGATCACATCTGCCTCTTCCCGAACCCGTTGATCGGCAAGAACATCGATGAATTCGGACCGCGCTTCCCCGATATGAGCGAGCCTTACGACCATGCATTGATCGCCAAGGCAAAGGAGATCGCGGCTAAGAACAACATCAAGGTGCAGGTAGGTACGTATGTCGGACTAACCGGACCGACCTTGGAGACACCGGCAGAATACAGATACATGCGCAACATCGGTGGTGATGCCGTCGGTATGAGCACTGTGCCCGAGGTGATCGCCGCCCGGCAGATGGGCATTCCGTGTTTCGCGATGAGCGTGATCACCGACATGGGGGTTGAAGGACGGATCGAAAAGACCACGCACGAAATGGTGCAACGTGTCGCAGAGACCGCAGAACCGAAGTTGACATTGATCATGCGCGAGTTGATCGCCAGCTGCTGATGACCGAAGTAAGCAAGGTGGTCACCGGCACCAACGCACCGCATTGGAGCATGAAATACGACCTCGTCGTGGGGTTGGAGGTGCATGCCCAGCTGATCACAGCCTCCAAGGCGTACAGCAGCGACCCGAACGCATACGGGGATCATCCAAATACGAACGTTGGCGTGGTAACGCTTGGCCATCCTGGCACACTACCGGTGGCCAACAAACGGGTCATCGAACACGCCGTGCGGATCGGGCTTGCTACGAATTGCTCCATCGCACCTTGGATGCATTATGCGCGTAAGAACTATTTCTACCCTGACCTTCCCAAAGGCTATCAGATCACACAGGACAAAACACCGATCTGTACTGAAGGCTTCGTCCTGATCCCGAATTCCGGCGGACCATCGCGCGATGATGAAGCCTCGGCGGGGATGACACGGATCGGGATCACCCGGATCCATATGGAGGAAGATGCGGGCAAAAGCGTGCATGATGTGGATCCCTTCAACACGTTAGTGGACCTGAACCGAGCCGGTGTGCCGTTGGTGGAGATCGTGAGCGAACCGGACCTGCGCAGTGGGCAAGAAGCGTACGATTACCTCGTGGAGATCCGTCGTTTGGTGCGCTACCTCGATATCTGCGATGGCAACATGGAGGAAGGCAGCTTGCGGTGCGATGCCAACATCAGCCTGCGCCTGAAAGGCGTGGAAGAGTTCGGCACGCGTTGCGAGGTGAAGAACATGAACAGCTTCCGTAATGTGATGCGTGCTATCGAATACGAAGCGCAACGGCAGAGCGAGATCTTGGACGCGGGCGGAATCATCCACATGGAAACGCGTTCATTCGATGCTGGCAATGGATCAACGGTGGGTATGCGCAGCAAGGAACAAGCGCATGATTACCGCTACTTCCCGGAACCGGACCTGCAGCCGATAACGATCTCCGAAAAGCAGAAGGAAGCCATCCGCAAGGCCATGCCCCCATTGCCTCGTGAATTGCGAGAGAAATACACGACCATGCTCGGCTTGAGCGAGTATGATGCCGGGATACTGACCGACGACAAGGCGACCGCATTGTTCTATGAAGGTGTGATCAAAGTCACCTCCAACCATAAGGCAGCTGCCAATTGGGTGATGGGCGATGTGCGTGGCTGGATCAATGAAAAGGGCCTGACGATGGATGAATTTCCGATCACCGCAGAGCGTTTGGCAGGCCTGATCAACATGATCGACGACGGCAAGATCGGTCATAGCATCGCGAGCCAAAAGCTTTTCCCGCTGATGCTGGAAGACCGTGGATCAACCGCTGCGGAGCTTGCTGCAAAACACGACTTGGTGCAAGACATCAACGTGGATGAGATCGTCCAGATCGTGCACGAGGTGATCTCGCGTTACCCCGATAAAGTGCAAGCCTATCGCGCTGGCAACAAAGGACTGCTGGGCCTTTTCATGGGTGAAGTGATGAAAGCCACCAAAGGCAGGGCCGATCCGAAGAAAGTAAATGAAGTCGTACGCAACCTGCTCCAGAACCACCCTATCATTTGAATGATGTTGAAGCACTACCTACCACTCCTCTCCATTGCGATCCTCGCTGCTTGTGGCACAAGTACCAAGGGCGGCCGCTCCATTGAAGTGGACATCGAAGGTGCCGGAGGACAGACGGTGTATTTCGACCGTTTCGAGAATAACCGTCCCTACCATGCCGATTCCGTAAAGCTGAATGCCGATGGGAATGGAACTCTTGTGACCGATCGCCTGCCTTTGGACTTCTACCGAATAAGCATGGGCGATGAGCAGATGATCGTTGCGTTGGACAGCACCGAAGAACTGAAGGTCGTAGCCAAAGTGGGATCATTGGCGAACCCGATATCCGTAAGCGGTTCAAAACACACCGAAGCGCTCTATGCGTTCTTCGAAGATGCAAAAGCGTACGAAGATGAACGCGAAGCATTGCGCACGAAGATCACCGCCCAGAACGACACCGCGCTGATCGCCAAGTTCAATGACCTGAACGCGCAATTCTATGAACGCACCAAGTCATTTGCGGTTGAACATTTTGCTTCACCGGTTGCATTGACAGCCTTGGGCAAGTTGAACATGGCCCAGGAAATGGAACTTTTCAAACAGGTGCGCGAAGGGTTGCGGAGTACTATGCCTAAGTCGGGTTTCTTCAACATGTTCCGCGACCAAGTGGATCGTTTGGAACAACAGGAGATCGCGATCAAGATGCAGGAAGAAGAGCAGAAGAGATTAGCGAGCATGCTTCCGCAAGGTGAAATGGCGCCCGACTTCAGCCAAAATACACCCGATGGAAAAACACTTGCCTTGAGAGACCTACGCGGTAAAGTTGTCCTGATCGATTTCTGGGCCAGCTGGTGCAGACCTTGCCGTATTGAGAATCCGAACGTGAAGAAGGTCTACGCGAAATATGCGAAGAAGGGTTTCGAGATCCTCGGCGTTTCGTTGGATCGCGATCATGCCGCTTGGGTAAAAGCGATCCAAGATGATGAACTTCCATGGAAACACGTGAGCGACCTTGGCTTCTGGAACAATGCCGTAGCGCAGCAATACGGTGTGTCCAGTATCCCCTACACTGTGTTGGTGGACCGTGATGGCAAGGTGATCGCGAAAGGATTGCGCGCAGAGCAATTGGATCCCACGTTGGCAGGGGTGTTCGGTAAGTAGTATTAAGTCGGTTGCTTGGCCGCGTTGTTCGGTTTGAAGGAATGAGTTAACTCATCTTCGGATATGGATCCATCAACAACCCTGGTCTACTACTTCCGATCTTGTGTGTGCGTGTTGACCTGTACTTTTCTAACGTCGCTTTCCGCGATCGCCCAAGACTATTTCCAACAACAAGTTGACTACACGATCAACGTACGCTTGGATGACGCAACGCATACCCTGCACGCGCATGAGGACTTCACGTACACCAACAACAGCAGTACTTCCTTGGACACGATCTGGATCCACGTGTGGCCCAACGCATACAAGGATCGCAGCTCGGCATTGTGCAAACAACTGGCCCGCGATGGCGATCTGGACCTGCACTTCGCCAAGGAAGAAGAACGAGGTTCGATAGACAGTTTGGACTTTTCTGCGAACGAGCACAAGCTGGCGTGGGGCTTCCATCCAAAGCACGAAGACATTGCTTGGTTGCTGTTGACGGAACCATTGCGACCGACCGACTCGATCACAGTAAGTACACCGTTCCGCGTACAGATCCCCGATGGGAAATTCTCGCGCTTGGGGCACACGGGCGAAGCCTATTACATCACGCAGTGGTACCCAAAACCAGCAGTATTCGATGCGCAAGGCTGGCATACCATGCCCTACCTCAGCAGCGGTGAGTTCTACAGTGAGTTCGGCAGTTTCGATGTCACGATCATCTTGCCGGAGAATTACGTGGTAGGTGCAACTGGCATGCTGCAAACTGCGGAAGAACGCGCGTTCATGGATCGGCTTGCAGCGATCCAGGATACAACCACGACACGGATCCAACGCCATTCCCGCCTCTTCATCTGGATTGAAGACGATCCGTTTCACGCAGGACAAGGTGCATGACTTCGCTTGGTTCGCGGACAAACGATTCATTGTTCGAAAGAGCGAAGTGGCCTTGCCGAAAAGTGGACGTACAGTAACAACTTGGGCGCTCTTCACCCCGCGAAACAAGGATGTTTGGGCCAAAGGCGTGAACTATGTGGACCGCGCAGTGCTTCATTACAGTGAACACGTAGGCGAATACCCGTACAATGCGTGCACGGCGGTTGATGGCACGATCAGCGCCGGTGGTGGCATGGAATATCCGATGATCACGATCATCAACAGCACAAGTGATGCGCAGAGTTTGGACAATGTGATCACGCACGAGGTGGGCCACAACTGGTTCTATGGGATCCTCGGCAGCAACGAACGCGATCATGCTTGGATGGACGAAGGCATGAACAGTTTCGTGGAACTGTTGTACATGCGGAAGTACTATCCGAACGGACAACTTGCGATCTCGATCCCCTTCTTGAAGAAGACGTTCGGGCAGATCAAGGACATCCATCGCTTCCAAAGTGAAATGGGGTACCGCTTAAATGCTCGGCGCAATTTGGACCAACCACTTTCGCTTTCGTCGAACGACTTTACCATGATCAATTACGGGACCATGGTGTATATGAAGACCGCCTTGGTGATGGACCATTTGCTGGCGTACCTCGGCGAGGAGACCATGGACCGTTGCCTGCAGGCTTACTATAATGCTTGGAAATTCAAGCATCCGCAGCCGGAAGATATGCGGGTGGTGTTTGAGAAGGAGAGTGGGAAGGATCTGGGGTGGGTGTTCGAGGGATCATTGGCACTAGTGACAAAGGTGGATGTGAAGGCGCTTCGATGCAAGGGAATATGGATTGCGAAGACCAATTTCAGGTTTCCCCTGTCCCTTTTCCGGCTTGCAGAAGCAAGATTCATTAGGAACTACGGGTAACTGGGGCAGTCATATGGGACATTCTGTTGGATTCAAATATGCGAGCTCCGAGATTATTTGGTCGTGAAGAAGTTGAACTGCCGTGGTCCAACGCCGACCGCGTCGTGATCGATGCCGGCAACCGCACGCTCGACATCGACCGGCGCAACAACGAAGTGCGCAGTCATGGCCTGTGCAAGCGCGGTTACTTCCCAAAATTCGAACCGTTACTTGGGCTGGAACGCAACGACCGGCAATCGATCTATTATGCACCCGCGGTGGCATGGAACGGACACGATGGTTTCCAAGCAGGACTGGTGTTGCACAACTACTCGTTCCCATCGAAACGCACCGAATGGGTGGTGGCACCGCTCTATGGTTTCGGGAGTGAACGCATCGGCGGCGCTGCGCGGATCGAACATCATTCGGATCGCATGCAGAGCCAGCTGTTCCAGATCATCACGTTGGGCCTGAGCGGGCGGATGGCCTCCACCTATCATGATCCGGACGTTACCAGCTGGTACCGAAAACTTTCGCCGTACATCACATTCCAACTGAAGCAGCACCCATCTTTTCAATGGTTGAAACACGAGATAGCATTGCGCTCCGTGATCATATGGACCGGTTACACAACGAGTGATACAAGCGTGTACGATCCAACGCAACCGTACGGTGAGATCACGTATCGAGCACGAAGCACGTCCACGCTTTTCCCGGCCACGATCACACCACTTTTCACCTTCGGGAAGGACTTCAGCCGCCTTTCGTTGGATGCACAACAAGGGTTCACATACAACAAGAAAAAGGACCAACTGCGGATCCATGCCTTTGCGGGAGCATTCATCAGCAAACAAGATGGGTTCTTCAACAATGGCTTGAATGCGTGGCAGCTCTCGTGGGGCGCGCAAGACCTCATGTACGACCACGCATTCCTGGAGCGTGGCGCAGTGAACGGCGTTACCGGCGCACAATTCGTGAAGCAGCAAGGTGCGTTCAAAACACCGTTCCGGCAAGGCGGCAGCGATACGTGGATCGGCGCGATCAATGCAGAGTTGGACCTACCGCTCCCTGTGCCGATCTCGCTGTTCGCAAGTGTGGGAATGGTTCCAATGACGACGATCACGCAAGAAGGAAGGAAGAATGGAACCGCGACCTATTTCGAAGGCGGCATCGGTGTGCAGCTGCTGCGTGATGCGATCGAAGTCTGGTTCCCGCTCGTGGTGAGCCAACGGATCCAAGATGAGGAAGAATTCCTCGGCAGGCAAGTGGCGGATAGGATCCGGTTCGTATTCGCGCTGGAGAAATTGGATCCGACGAGGTTGTTGCGTGGACTGAAGCCTTGACACGGATTGATCCGCAGATTTCGCAGATTACTTCGCCTACCGGCTCAGAATTCATTGCATTGGAAAACTAACTGCAGTACACGCCGATGATCGACTTCAAAGCTCGCGTTCGATCTATGCTATAGCGAGCCGGTAGGCGAGCCCATCTGCGTAATCTGCGGATAAAAACTCCCGCCGCACGGTATTCATCTTCCATCTCTGCGGATAACCACGATCTTCGCCACGCATTTGCACATGAAGCCCGGTAAGAAGATCCATTTCCTGAGCGATTTCCATTTGGGCGTGCCCGATGCGGAAAGCAGCCTGGTCCGTGAAAAACGGATCGTGGCGTTCTTGGACGAAGCAGCAAAGGATGCCGAGGAGATCTTCCTGCTCGGTGACCTGTTCGATTTCTGGTTCGAGTACAAGCGTGCTGTGCCCCGTGGACATGTACGCCTATTGGGCAAGCTCGCGGAACTCACCGATCGCGGCATTCCCGTGCACCTCTTCATCGGTAACCACGACATGTGGATCTTCGACTATGTGCCGAAGGAGACCGGCGTTATCGTCCACCGGGAACCGATCGAACGCACGATCAACGGCAAACATTTCTTGATCGGTCATGGCGATGGACTTGGCCCCGGCGACCACGGCTACAAGTTCATGAAGAAGATCTTCCGGAACCCGATCTGCCAATGGGCCTTTGCACGCTTGCACCCCAACTTCGGGCTTTGGCTTGGTGATTTCTGGAGTGGACGCAGCCGCAAGAAGAGCTACGAGAACGACCGCAAATGGCTCGGCGAGGACAAGGAATGGCTGGTGCAGTACTGCCGCGATGAACTGAAGAAGAAGCACTACGACTTCATGCTCTTCGGGCACAGGCACTTACCGATCGATATGGAAGTAGCACCCAATGCGCGGTACATCAACCTCGGCGATTGGATCACCTACTTCACATACGCGACCTTCGATGGAACGCAGATGACGCTGATGAAGCGGATGAGCGATGGTGCGCTCAGCGGAGATCAGCGGATCTCGGGTGGACCTGCAGTTTGATCAAGTCGGTTCTTGGCAGTCAGCTGGGGCAGGTGGCAAGGTCTTGTGTGGTGATCTGACTTGGCTTCGCCCTTGATCGACACCAAAACGAGGATCTCCGGAGCACTTGCCTCCTGCGCCTGCCCATTGCCTGTTACAATTAACAACCGCTCCAATCGTCTTCAACAAAACGAAGCATCGAGGAACACCTACCGAATGCGCCTGTCTATTGCTTCCTGAACCTATTCCCCCATCCGCACAACCAGATCCACCAACCGCGAGCTATACCCATACTCATTATCGTACCAGCCCATCACCTTTACCATGTTGCCCACAACGCTGGTGAGTTGTGCGTCGAAGATGCAGCTGTTGGGATCACCCACGATGTCCACACTTACGATCGGGTCTTCGGTGTAGCGTAGGATGCCTTTCAAGCGGCCTTCTGCCAGTTCCTTGAAACGGGCGTTGATCTGCTCTGCGGTGTGCAGCGTTTTCACTTTGCAGGTGATGTCCGTGATGGAGCCATCGGGCACCGGCACACGTATGCCACAACCTCCCAGCTTGCCATCCAGTTCTGGGAAGATCTTGGTAATTGCTTTAGCCGCACCGGTAGATGTAGGCACCATGCTCACGGCCGCAGCACGCGCACGGCGCAGGTCCTTGTGTGGCGCATCGTGCAGGCGTTGGTCGCCGGTGTAGCTGTGTACGGTGGTGATAAAGCCGTCCTCGATGCCGCAGAATTCGTGGAGCACTTGGATCATGGGTGCGGCGCAGTTGGTGGTACACGATGCGTTGCTGATGATCAGGTCTTCGGGCGACATCACGTGATCATTCACGCCGAGCACCACGGTCTTGATGTCGGGATCCTTTGCTGGTGCAGAGAGGATCACGCGTTTCGCACCGGCCTTCAAATGCGCCGATGCTTTCTCACGGGTTAGAAAGAGGCCCGTACACTCCAGGACCACATCGATCTTCAGTTGGCCCCATGGCAACATCGCAGGGTCCTTCTCCGAAAATGCCTTCACGACCGTACCGCCAAGGTTGAGGCTCTTCTCGTCATAGGTCACTTCACCCTTGAACACACCATGAACGGAGTCGTACTTGAAAAGGTGGGCCAGCGTCTTGTTGTCCGTAAGGTCGTTCACCGCAACGAGTTCGATGTCCTTGCGATCTTGAAGGATACGTGCGGTTACTCGTCCGATACGGCCGAATCCATTGATGGCTACTCTGAGCATTTCCGAAATGAAGTTGTGCACGGCGCGCTATGGCGCACATGCGAGTTGATGTTGAATGATCGGCGACCGGAGAGTAAGACGTCCTTCACCTTAAAGGTCGAAGAGGTGCTTTTCAGCATGGTAACTACTCCTTACCAACGGCCCGCTTTCAACGTAACGGAATCCTTTTTCCATGCCGATGGTCTTGAAGCGTGCGAACCGATCCGGATGAATGTATTCGGATACCGGTAAGTGTTCCTTGGTGGGTTGCAGGTATTGACCCAACGTGAGGATATCGACGCCAACACTGCGCAGGTCGTCCATGCTTTCCTCTACTTCCTGATCGGTCTCTCCAAGGCCCAACATGATGCCGCTCTTGGTTCGCAAGCCTGCACGTTTGGAACGCATCAGCACTTCCAAACTCCGGTCGTATTTGGCTTGGATGCGCACTTGTTTTGTTAGTCTGCGAACCGTTTCCAAGTTGTGCGAAAGGATCTCTGGTGCTGCATCGGTTACCACTGCCAAGTTCTCCCACTTCCCTTGGAAATCGGGGATCAGGGTTTCCATGGTGGTCGTTGGTGTCCGGCGGCGGATCGCGCGGATGGTCCTTGCCCAAATGTCGCTGCCACCGTCCTTCAGGTCATCGCGATCAACACTGGTGATCACGCAATGTTTCACGCCCATCAATTCCACGGATCGTGCAACTCGCGCCGGTTCGAAAGGATCCACATCATCGGGACGTCCCGTTGCAACCGAGCAGAAGCCACAGCTGCGCGTACACACATTGCCCAGGATCATGAAGGTGGCCGTTCCCGCGCCCCAGCACTCGCCCATGTTGGGACAATTTCCGCTTTGGCAGATCGTGTGCAGCTTGTGCTCGCTCACGATCTCGCGCACCTTCCGGAAGCTTTCTCCGGTGGGCAATTTCACGCGCAACCAATCCGGGCGTTTTACACGTGCTGGTCCTTCTTCAACGTTCGTCACGCTCATGTAGTGAACTTCTTTCCAAATTGCAGGGCCACGTAGAATTCAAAGAAGAACTGCTTGTTCTTGACGCCCTCCACCTCGTACATGATGGGGACTTTCCGCGCAAAGGCATCAAGTGTGGCACCGATCTCAATGCCTTTGACCCCGGTAACGTTCCCTGAGTACTCGAAATCCAGCGCAACGCGGCCGAAGGCTCCCGGGAAAACAGCGATCTCACCAATACCATTCACGAAGCTTGCCCTCCCGTAAATGTTCTGCACATCGTGCTTGATAGGGTCATAGCGTTCCACAATGATGTTCTCGTACGGGATCCGGTCCGGAGTGCCGATCTGCAGGTAGACGGGTTTCAACAGACCCAATGAAGCGCCAATGCTCCAGATGAAATTCAATTCAACCCCTGACCTCCGGATCTTGTCCGTGATCTGCCATTTGCGGCCATAGGAAGGGCGTGCAACGATCAGCGTATTCACCTTCCCGTAGAAATAGCCGCGCGAATCCTCGTAGTAAGGGTTGAAGCTTTTCACCTCTTTGGGGTGCTTCATGGAAACCACTTCAAAACCCAGTAAACGCCGATCGCGCGCCGTGCGGTATTTGGCATGGTAGAATTGAAGTCCCCAACCATCGCCATGCAGCATAATACCGCCGAGGATCTCCTTTTTGTAAGGCACTCGCGTTTCCTCATAGATGGTCTCCTGGGCATGCAGGGCACCGCCGACAAGGAAAACGAAGAGGATGGTGAGAATGGGACGCATGTTCCGCACAGGACTGCAAAGCTACGATACGACAACGGCTTTAAGTTGTTGGAAGTACGTTGGCTTGCAGCTATCGCAATGATCCGTATTTCCACCATTGGGCCGGATGTGTCCTACTTCACAAGACCTAGATCTTCCGCTCTGCTCGGACCACTAGTTTTGCCCACTTCAACCTGCGCCCATGGAAACTGCGTCCGTTACCTATCTCGGAGAATTACGAACCGAAGCCCTGCACACCCGCAGTGGCGATAAGGTGATCACGGATGCGCCACCGGACAACCAAGGCCGTGGCGAGGCGTTCTCGCCTACCGACCTGCTCTCGACTTCGTTGGCTTGCTGTATGATGACGCTGATGGGGATCGCCGCCCGAGAAAAGGACATTCCGTTGAACGGGCTGAGTGCGAAGGTCTATAAGCACATGTCCGCTGCGCCTCGCAAGGTGGAACGAGTTGAAGTACATATGACCATGGACGGCGAGGGTCTTGGTGCGCGTGAACGGACCATTCTTGAAACCGCCGCTCGTACTTGTCCGGTGGCTAGAAGTTTGCACCCCGACCTGTTGCAGGATATTTCATTCACATACCGGTGAGATCGCCGGGGAAAACGCGTCTTCTAGTCGAATGCATCGGGCCTACAGCCCTTGAACGCGCGTGTGTTGACATCAACCCAAGGCGTTGCCATGGGTTGGTATGTGGTCGGACCTTCGGCCCTCCAACCCGTCTGCTACGCAACTAGGCTGGACCCACTTCAACATGTTTCCGAGGGAAGGCGTTCGCTGCGAGATAAATGACCCATGGAACCAAGGGCACAAGGAATCGGCCACTCCATTCATCGTGGGTAAGACCGATGAGAATGGTGTTCACCAACAGTACTAACGCCACCAAGCGAAGTGCACCCTCCTTCCAACCGCGCCAAAGTCCAAACAATGCGACCGGGTAGAGCAAGTACCACACACTGGAGACCACGTTGTGCAAAATGGAATACCAAGAGCGGTGGAAACTATAGAGTGAGAATACACGACGAACCGCTAGGAACAAAGTCTCACCAACGCTGTGGTTCCGGATAAAATAAAGTTGTGCATTTGCGATGGTCGTGCCCGTGAATTGGGCCATGTCTGGAGATCCCTCGGGCAGACCGGCGATCACCTGTCCTTCCACGATCGGGGACAACTGGGCGCGTTCGATATGTGGGATCGTGATCGCGAAAAACAAGATGGCAAAAGAGCCGCCAACCCGCACGTATCGGCGAACCACTGGCGAGAGGTCCTTCGTCCAGCTCCATAACAAAGCGGGGCCAACGAAAAGCACACCCACGGGCCGTGCAAACACCGTGATCAGCCCCAGCAGATAGACCAATGGACCAGCCTTCCCTTCTCTCGTGACCCGTTCCATGAACAGGATGACCATGCTGGTGAAGAACGATTCGGTGTACAAGGCCAACACCCAGAACTGGACCGGCCAGCATAGCAACAGCACGGCCATTGACAAGTTACCCACGCGCTTGGACCCGGACGACCTCCGCACCATTTTCCCCATGGCCAACGCAGCCAAGACCCCAAGAGCCAGCTGGGCGAAAAAGGCGAGCCAAGGTGCCCCAATGGCCACGAATGGGACCAGGAACAAAATATAACTCCCGTACTTCAAATAGTTGCCGGTAAGGTCGGCGTACTCCCCTTCCAATACCTCTTGGGCACAACCCACATACTTCAGGGCCTCCTTGTCCACGAGGACCTCGAAATGCAGGACCAGAACTAGCAGCAAGACCAGGTGCAACCCGATAATGACCCAACGGGCTGCGGGTCGTGCAAGTAGTGCGAAGGCTTGGGAAGGCTGATCGATGACCAAAAGTAGGGTCGCACATTCGGTCGAATTTGAACTGTGAAAATGGATTATCAACAGGTGTGGATGATCCGTTCCTTGCCCTTCCAGAGGCAGGGGTATCTTTGCCGCAGGAAGTGTGATGACCTAAAAGTCAGAGAAAGGTCTACGGTCACTACACTAGTTAAATCGCCTATATGCTCGTAAGCAAACGCCCCGAGGCCATGCTCCTGCTCGCCGATGGAACCCTCTTCCGCGGACGTGCGATCGGTGTTCCGGGCACCACAACCGGGGAGATCTGTTTCAATACCGGAATGACCGGTTACCAAGAGATCTTCACCGACCCCAGTTATACCGGACAGATCATGGTCCTGGCCACGCCCCATGTGGGGAACTACGGCGTAAAGACCGGCGAGGAGGAAAGCGGCAAATACAGCATTGCAGGCTTGGTTGTGAAGAAATTCAGCGAAGTGTGGAGCAGACCCGGTGGTGATGCCCCTCTCAGCGAACAACTGGTCGAGCAAGGGGTTACGGGCATCAGCGACGTGGATACCCGCAAACTCGTGCGCCATATCCGTGATCGTGGTGCACAGAACGCCATCATCAGCAGTATTGAACTGGATCCGGCAAGGTTGATGGAACTACTGCAGTCCGCCCCGGCGATGGAAGGTCTTGAACTTTCGAGCAAGGTTTCCACCAGCAAAGCGTACGAAGTGGGTGGCCGGGATGCGACCTATCGCGTGGCATTGATCGATTTCGGCGTGAAGCGTAACATGGAACGTTGCCTGACCGAACGCGATTGCCTGGTGAAGGTATTCCCCATGAACACGCCCTTGAACGAGGTGCTGGCATGGAAACCCGATGGCATTCTCCTTAGCAATGGCCCAGGTGACCCCGGTGCAATGCCCAAAAGCGTTGAGTTCGTCAAAGAGGTGGTGAATGCAGGTTTACCCGTCTTCGGAATTTGTTTGGGACACCAGCTCTTGGCGGAAAGCATGGGCATGTCAACGGAAAAGATGCACCATGGGCACCGCGGTATCAACCACCCGGTGAAGGACCTGACCACCGGTCATGATGAAGTCACTTCCCAGAACCACGGTTTTGTGGTGCGCCGGGCCGATGCCGAAGCGAACACCGCTGTCGAGATCACCCACGTACACCTGAATGATGGCAGCGTGGCGGGATTCCGGATGAAGGACAAACCGGTGTTCGCCGTGCAATACCATCCAGAGGCCGGTCCGGGTCCGTATGACAGCAGATATCTTTTTGATCGGTTCGTGGCGAACATGCAGGCACATATCGCCGTAGAACATCCCCTTCACTTAAAAGCCTAATCGTTACACCTATGAGCGTGATCGCAAAGATCCAGGCCCGCGAGATCCTCGACTCGCGTGGCAACCCCACCATTGAAGTTGAAGTATGGACCGATATGGGCCACAACGGCCGTGCTGCAGTGCCAAGTGGTGCCAGTACCGGTGCGCATGAAGCCGCCGAATTGCGCGATGGCGATGCAAAACGGTACATGGGCAAAGGTGTTTTGAAGGCCGTTGAGCACGTGAACAACACGCTGAATACCGAATTGCAGGGGGCCTTGGTAACAGAACAGGGCATGATCGATCGGGCACTTATCGCGCTGGATGGAACACCGAACAAGGCGAACCTCGGAGCAAATGCCATTTTGGGCGTGAGCCTTGCCGTTGCGAAAGCCGCAGCCAGTGAAGCCAACATGCCATTGTACCGCTATGTGGGGGGAGTTAATGCGAATACACTGCCCGTGCCATTGATGAACATCCTTAACGGAGGTGCACATGCAGACAACAAAGTGGATGTGCAAGAATTCATGATCATGCCCGTGGGCGCGAACCACTTCGCTGAAGGCTTGCGCATGGGTGCCGAGATCTTTCACGAACTCAAGAAAGTGCTGAAGAAGAAAGGCCTGAGCACCAATGTGGGCGATGAAGGTGGTTTCGCACCAGACCTGCCCAGCAATGAGGATGCCTTGAAACTGGTGATGCAAGCCATCGAACAAGCTGGCTACAAACCCGGTGAAGATGTGGTGCTTGCATTGGATTGCGCCAGCACTGAATTCTACAATAGCGAGAAGAAGCGCTACACCTTGGAAAGCACCGGTGATGTGCTCACCAGCAACGAAATGGTGGACATGTGGGCCGATTGGGCCAAGCGATACCCCATCGTGAGCATTGAGGATGGCATGTCCGAGGACGATTGGGACGGTTGGAAGACCTTGACCGAACGGATCGGGGACAAAGTGCAACTTGTGGGCGACGATCTTTTCGTGACCAACACTAAGCGCTTGGCCGAAGGGATCGAGAAGGACATCGCGAACAGCATTCTTGTTAAGGTGAACCAGATCGGCACACTGACCGAAACGATCGAAGCTGTTGAAATGGCGCACCGTGCAGGCTACACCAGCATCATGAGCCACCGCAGCGGAGAAACCGAGGACAGCACCATCGCCGACTTGGCTGTGGCACTGAACTGTGGCATGATCAAGACCGGCAGCGCATCACGCAGTGACAGGATCGCCAAGTACAACCAATTGTTGCGGATCGAGGAGCAACTGGGCGGTGCTGCGAAGTATCCGGGCAGGAGCTTGCGTTACGTTGGTTAAGGGCAGGATCGAAGCCAAGTTAGTTTTCCATTACGAGTGAACCCACGAAGTTGCGTTCACCATTCCTAGTAACGTGGTAAACTGAATAGGTTCCAGCAGCAGTGCCCCTTATAAGAATAGATGTGCTGTGGCCTGTCTGTTTCGTAATGGATACGATCCGACCGGATGCATCCAACACATGCAATTCACCGGGGGCCAGATCGCCGCATAGAGTTACCATCACCTCCTCCTGCGCCGGGTTCGGCACGATCGACCATTGCGTTGCAACCGCATCCACTCCTTCAATCCCGACACTTCCTGTGCGTAAAGCAAAGGTGTATTCCCCAGTGGCCAAACTATCCAAGTTCATTCGGCAATTCCCATTCGTTGCACTGCCCAAGGTGTTCACCTCATTGGACCACAGGACCCAGGGCGCGGCAGGTCCGGATCGGTGCAGCACCACTAGACTGTCTTCACGAAAACCCGGAACGAGAGCGGCAAGTCCATTGTCCAAGTTGCCACTATCCGTGTTGCGCGAGTCGAAGTTGAACCGCGCCTCGAACCGTGAAGGATCCGTCCAATCGCCCGTCACTCTCCAATACCGGTCCGGTGAAACCATATACATATCGGGCTCTGCGAAGGTGCCAGCATCGGCGGCCACCCAATACTGTTCCATTCGGATCAAGGTTGTGTCTCCCACTTGAGGGATCAAGTCCATGTTCGCAATGGCGGAGGAAAGGGTCGCGGTGCTTACGATCGTGTCCGTAACACCTGTGATCGCAAGGGAGATCCGATCGTCGTCATTGAGCCACACGAACGCGGGTTCGAACGGAACTTGGAATTGAAGGTCCGTGAATTCGCCACCCAACATGAACGTGTCGCGACGTACTTCATTCGCTTGCATACCCACTACCGCAATGGTGACGGGAACGTTGTTGTAGAAGGCAGCCGGCCCTCGCAATTTCTGTTGTATCGTAAGATCCACTTCCCAAACTCCATTGACCGGCAATATCGATTGCTCATCGATCTCGAAGGCCGCCCAGCCGGGTTGTTGGATCCAATCCGCAAAGAAATCGGTGAGGACCATTCCGGATACCTGGGTCAAGTGGTCGCGTAATTGCAGCGTATTCACCGGCTGGAATGCGTAGGTCTCCAAGAAACTCGTGAGGCCGGCGCTGAAATCTTCATCACCCATGTAGCTGCGCAACGTGTGCAGTACATCCGCACCCTTGTTGTAGGTGTGCTCCCCGTACGTCCAAGCTTGTGGCATCTCGCTCAATGCCCACCAGCCTTCATCCAGTAAATGCGCACGGTGTACCATGTCCCGGTGGTTGTTGCGTACCGTGCTCATGTATCGGTCCCTTCCGTAAATATCCTCCAGGAAAAGGTAGCTCATGTACTCGGCAAAACCTTCGTTGATGTACATCTCCTCAACCCGGTCGCAGGTGACCAGATCACCGAACCAATGATGCGCCAATTCATGCGCCATGGTGCTCTCGTACTGCAAATTCCCCAAGGCGATATCCCGTGGATAGTGAATGCTCGTGGCATGCTCCATGGCACCGTTGGGGGTAAGGACATAACCAACCTTGTTCCAACGATAAGGACCGAAGAGGTCCTCAAAATGTGCAAACGCATTGGGCAAGTGGATGAAGGAACTCTTCATTCCAGCTGTGTCAGTTGCAGCTGCGATCAGGGCCACAGGTGTTTGGCCACCAGACACATTTGCGAACGTATCGCGTGCCTCCACAAAATTGGACGCTGCGACACTGGCCAAGTACGAGGGCATCGTTTCATCAATACGCCAATTGCTGATCACCGTATCACCACCCAAGGCAATGCGTTCCACCAGCGCGCCATTGCACCATGCCTTCTTTCCTCCTGCGGTCTTGATCAAGAATTCGTAGGTGTTGCGTTCCGTGAAATTGTCCAGGCACGGGAACCAGGTCCTACCGTAAGAATGAGGTATCGATGTAAATGCGACACCCAAATTGTAGATCAATGAATTTCCGGTGTAGAAACCGCCGAAGCCACTAGCATCCGTGACCGGGTCGCCGCCGTAATACACTGTGAACTCCACGGTGTCCACTGTTCCGATCGACCCTTGGAAAGTCACTTCCAGTTCCAGTCCAATTTGAACAAAGGCAAGTTGGGCATTGCCTTGGACCACCGAATCAACGGTCAAGGCTTCCAGGTCCAACGTGAAGCTCATAACACCTTCGCTCCGTGGGACCGCGATGATGAGGCAGTTGCCGCGAATGATGTCGCCCAGCGTTAGGTCCAGCGTGATCCGTTGGTGTAGGATATCCATGGCCGCGAGTTCCCGCGAGTCCCTATCCGATCTATTCACCCGGCCGTTCTTAACAGAGTGGCAATCGGTCTGGGCCGAGACCGTTGGGTCGGCCACAAGGAGTAGCACCACCAAAACACCTATCAATGGCAGCCATGGTCGTTCAAATTGGATCATGCCCAAAAGTAGTACGCTCCATGAACCCGCTTCAACACAAGTACAAAGCACGTCCATCCGGTTTGGATCCCTAACTTTGAACAACGCTATTGGGATCCCAACAGCCCGACCCCTTGCTCCAATGAAGCCCAGTACAGAACTCCACGACCTGATCCGCTCGCTCACGAAGTCAGAAAAGCGCTTTTTCAAATTGCACTCCTCTCTTCAGTCCGGCGACAAGAACTACTTGCGCATATTCGATGTGGTGGACAAGCAGAAGGTGTATGACGAAGAAGGGGTGAAAAAGACCTTCGCCAAAGAGACGTTCATCAAGCATCTTCCTTCGGAAAAGAACCACTTGTACAAGCTGATCCTGAAATCACTTCGGGCGTACCATGCCGAGAGTTCAGTATCCGGCGTGCTGAAGCAGGAGATCAAGAACATTGAGATCCTATACCAGAAAGCGCTTTATGTGGAATGCAATAAACTGCTGCATCGCGCCAAGAAAGTGGCTCGGGAAAACGAACGATTCTACTATTGGTTCGAGCTGTTGAACTGGGAGAAGATGTTGTTGGAAGAGGCCTATGAATCCGGTGAATTCACCAAGGACCTTGATGCCCTGATCGAAGAGGAACGTGCCGTGATCGAGAAGTTGAGGAACTTGGCGGCCTATCATATCCTTTACAGCAAGATCAATTATGTGTTCCGCAGTGGCGGTTACGTGCGCACCGACGATGAGCGCGCCATGGTGGAGGAGATCAGCGACCACCCACTGATCAAGGGAAAGAACACAGCACTTTCCCGCCGTGCCGCGACCATTTGCTATTACACGCAAGGCTTCTGTTATTGGGCAAAACGTGACTGGAAGACAAGCTTGGTGAAATTTGAACGGGTGAAGGAGATCCTGGATGAGAATCCATTGATCAAGGCCGACCTACCGAAACGGTACATCAAAACGCTCCATTACATCATCAACGCACAGATCGAACTTCTCGATCTGAAGAATGCACGTTCCAATATCAAGCTGATGCGGGACCTGCCCGACCAACCAGGATTCCAAGGTCGGAGCACCGAAGCACAGGTTTTCGTGGCGAGTTTCGTGAGCGAGTTGCGACTGCTCGATCGCGCTGGTGAACATGTGAAGGCCATGGCACTTTCTGAACCGATCCTGAAGGGTATGGAAGAAATGGGGGAACGATTGCACAAGGAACATGAACTGGAATTCAATTTCGCCTTGGCACGTGTCCATTTCGGAGGTAACGAACAGAACAAGGCACTCTTCTTCCTTAACAAGGTGTTGAACGACAATGAACCCACTCTAAGGCAGGACATCTTCACTTATGCACGATTGTTCAACTTGGTGATCCATTATGAGCTGGGGAATTTCGACCTGCTTGAATACATCGTTCGCAGCACCCAACGTTTCCTGAACAAACGGCACCCTGCGGACGTGATGGAAACCAGCTTGATCGAACACATCAAGAAGCTGGCGCGCGCAAAGGAGCCTTCACAGAAACGTGACCTCTTCAAGTCGATGCAGGACCAGTTCAAGCCCCTGATGAAGGACCCCGGAGAAAGCCTCGTCCTTAAATACTTTGACGTAATGGCCTGGGTGGATTCTCACGTGGAAGGGATCCCCTTCAGCGATGTGGTGCGCCGATCGGTGAAAGATTGACCTGGATCACTTCGGTATCGTCGCAAGACCATCCACTGCGATAACGGTGAACTCCGTGCGGCGGTTGACCTGATGTCCCTCCTCCGTGCACAACCGCTCTTCGTTGCAATTGTTCAGCAACACGGATTCCCCATAACCCTTCGCAGTGATCCGGTTGGGATCAACGCCCTTGCGGATCAAGTAATCCACCGCTGAATTGGCGCGCGCATCACTAAGCACCAAATTGTATTCTTCCGCACCACGACAGTCCGTATGCGATCCAAGTTCAAACCGCAAGGTGGGATTATCGATGAAGGTCTTCGCCAACCGATCCAGTTCTATTGCGGCATCCGGACGGATCTCCCATTTGTCGTAATCGTAATAGATGTTGTTCACCGCTATGGGTGTTCCGATCCTGACGGGATCCAATCGAACCACAGAACGGATCTCGTCACTACGTGTCATACCTTTCGTACTAACCGCATTATTGCCCGTTATCCATCCCTCCTTTCTTGCCCTTAGTTCGTAGCCCGAATTCGGCTCCAAGGGCGCACGGAACCGCCCATCGGACCCAGTTTCCAGAACAACATCCTGGTCCGTGGTCATGTTGGTCAACACGAATTCCGATGGTATCAGGTATCCCCCTTCCGCATCCTCGACAACGGCATCCAATGTGAACTGCAGGTCCACGATCTGGAAGGCGTACACGTGATCGATGCCGCTTCGGTCACTGCTCAGGTAACCTGCGTGCTTTGTGCTATCCAGCACGAACGAGTGATCATCCTTGGACGTATTGATGGGCGCCTTCATGTTGGTCGGAAGCGTCCAAACTCCGTCCTGTTGATGCGTTTCGAAAATATCCAAGCCTCCCATGTTGTGGTGACCCGTGCTGCTGAAGTACAACGCATCGCCACTAACCGTTGGAAAAAGCTCGTTACCAGCAGTGTTCACGGTGGGACCCAGGTTAACGGGTTGACCCCAACCGGTACCATTGTCAATGCTCATCCAAATGTCCGATCCACCCGAACCACCAGGCCGATCACTGGCAAAGTACAGCGTACGTCCATCCTCGGAAAGGGCAGGATGACCCGTTGACCATTTCTCTTCATTGAACCCGAACTCATGAAGGTCACCCCATTTGCCTTCCTTGTCCAAAGTGGCCCGGAAGAGTTTCAAATGGCTCGTGTTCCCCTCATCCTTTTGGATCCGGCGTTGCACGTAGTTGCTTCGGGTAAAGAACAGTGTTCTCCCATCACGGCCGAAAACTCCCGGGCCATCATGATACGCGCCGTTCACATTTCCTGGAAGAGGTTCGGCGGCATTCCATCCAGTTGCTCCATTTCGCTCGGTATGGTACATGTCCAGAAAAGACCGATCGTTCCACGGATTGGCATTTGCTGGATCCATGGCCCTTTCGCCGGTGATCAACAATCCATTTTTGAACGGGACTGCTGCAAAAGCCGAGACCACTCCGGGTATGACCAATTCGTTCACTCGAAAACGCGTAGTGTCCGAATAGAAGTCCGAGTAGGAATGCGTGCTTTTCAGAAGATCGGCAACGCGTGCATTGTTCGGATCGATGGCCAACACGCGTTCGAATTGGATCGCTGCCGCTTGATGCTCGCCGAGTGCCAACAACACCTCCCCGAACGTCAAGGCCGTGTCGCCCGTAAGGGAACGACCGGCCTCAAGCAAGGAATAATGGATGCGCGCTTGGGCGAACGCATTGTGCTGTCGATATGAATTCGCCAGACGCGCACGCGCACCGCGATCCTCGCTATTCGCCAACGCCTTTTCGTAGAACCGCTCACTTTTCGGATACTGCATTAGTCCATAGGCCTTGTCGGCCTTCTGTATGCGGAGGGTAGTGCAACCCGAAGCGAGTGCGACCACGATCAACAAGTATTTTGCATTGCGGACCATGGTCATCAGAAATAGCGTGGGGATTTGATCCGGATGGGTTCCTTGCCGAAGTCCAGGCCGATCATCACCTCGTGGCTACCACCGGCGTAATTGCGAAGTTTGGATGTGGCCATGTCGTACGCGTAACCGACGCGCAATCTGCTTTCGACTTGATATTCCACCATACCTACTAAAGCAGCACCGCTCCGGTATCCTGCACCGAACCAGAAGCGATCGCGATAAAGGATGTTGCAATTCACATCGGCCTGAAAGGGTGCATCCGGCGTGAACCGTACCATTGTACTCGGCTTGATGTCGAAGTTCTCCGAGAGTTGGAACACCTTGCCTGCATTGAAATAGTAGTGTTGTGTGAAGTAGTGGCCCAGTGCATTGCCTGGATCCATCGAGATGCGGCCGTCGGCCGCATAGATCGTTGGTATCGCCAGACCCACGTACGTGGTGGTATTGTACCAGTAAAGTCCAAAACCGAACTTGCCAACCGGCTTGTTATTGATATTGCCTTGGAATACCCGGTCGTTGGTGTCCCAGTAAGTGAGGTCCGCCAATCGAGCAGAGTAGATCGAGACCCCTGCCCGCAAACCGAACGACAAGGTGCTCGCTGCGCCGGTGCGCACATGGTAGGAGAAATGGCCGGCTAGGTCAAGATCACGACTTACTCCGATACGGTCATGTACAACAGAGAATCCGAGACCTGCCTTTCCACTTAGTATGGGTGCATCAACAGCCATCATGCTGGTGGTCGGGGCTCCATCCATCCGCATCCATTGTGAACGGTGCAGAATGCTGCTGCTCATGTAGCTGTGCGTTCCGGCATACGCGGGGTTCAGAAAGAGCTGGTTGAACATGTACTGGCTCACCATCACTTCCTGCTGTGCCCAACCGACAAGAGCACAACTACTGAGTGTAGCTGAGATCAGGACGTTACGAACTTGGTCCAAAGCGTTCATCCGTTGTGCGTTCATCGGCGTAGATCAACGTATCCCTGAAGTGTACGTTGGCCATCGTTCAGGGTTAGGATGACGAAGTAGGTGCCATTCGGTAATTGCTCACCTTGGCTGTTATCACCCTCCCACTGGTTCTTGTAATTCGGTAGCTCATAGACGCGGCTGCCCCAACGATTCACCACGGTGAACAAATTCTTCGGCCAAGCCTCGATGCCGTGTACCACGAATGAATCATTATCCCCATCACCGTTCGGGCTGAACGCATTGGGCATTTCCAATTCGTTCGCTTGGATCAGTTCCACTTGTAGTTCAGCGGAACAGCCGTTGGAATCGGTTACCAGAAGTGTGTAGACGCCCGCCTTCACGTCGGATATACTTTCCGTGGTGGCCCCGTTCGACCAGAAGAAAGTGTAAGGCGGCATACCGCCACTTACAGCCGTGGCCACACTACCATCCGCAGCACCGTATGCGCTTACGTTGAACCCACCTGCAAATACGGAAACGACGGTATCAATGGTGATCTGCGTACTCCCGAGCACGGTCCAACTTTCGTGATAGGTGCAACCGACATCATCAGTAACGGTAACGCCGTAGTTGCCAGAAGCAACTGACCCGAGGTCCTCCTCCGTGCTGCCGTTGCTCCATGCATATGTGAACGGGGCGGTGCCCAGTGACACGGACAGATCAATGGAACCATCGGTGTTGCCTTCACATGTTGCGGCACTAACAACACCTTCAGCGAAAACAGCAGGCGTGCCATTCACGGTTGCAAGTTCTTCGGTACTGCATTCGTTCGCATCCTCTACGATAACACTGTATGTTCCCGGTTGTAGATCAGAAATATCTTGTGTCGTAGCACTATTGCTCCATACAAACGTGAAGGGGGATGTGCCTCCATTTACACCAAGATCCACAGCTCCAATTGACGCACCACAGGAAGCATCCGTTACAGCGGACTGGATCGACAAAACGGGCGGTGCAACCAATTCCAGGCAGCGCTCCGTAGTGCAGCCATTGACATCGGTAACCAGCAAGCAATAGGTCCCTTCTCCCAAGTTGGAAACCCACCCTTCAGTTGAAGTGAAGCCTTGTGGACCGGACCAAGTCAAGGTCAATGGTCCCACGCCACCTTGAATGGTCGCGTTGATCGAACCATCTGCAACGCCATTGCATGAGATCGTTGTTCCACCCGGAAATGTGTTCGCTTGTAGCGCTGTGGAAAGCAGCGAAGGTGCAACCAACGTCACAACCTCTTGCAACGAACAACCATTCATATCCATTATCGTCGCCGTGTAGGTGCCAGCACTTAGTCCAGTAATGTCTTCGTGTGTTGAAGTAAACCCGTTGGGACCACTCCAACTGTAGGTGTAACCGCTATTACCACCACCCACGGAAAGGTCGATACTACCATCTTCGGCCGCTGAACAACTGATGTTCGCGCCACCCGGGAACACTGGGGCTTCCACGTCGGCGTGCAGTCCGGAAGCTGGTCCGGTCAAGATCACGTTTGTTGAGAACGAGCAATGGTTGTCGTCGGTTATAACCAACATATACGGTTGATCACTCGCTACAAGTGAGCCAATATCCTCCTGTGTAGAAGCGAATCCATCAGGCCCACTCCAAGCGATCGTGTACGGTGCAACTCCACCTAGTACCATTGCATCAATACTTCCATCGGCGACACCAAAACAACTGATGTTCGTCCCGCTCGGATAAACGAATGGTACAAGGTCCACGTTCATCACGTCCTGCGGCTGCGAGAGTGTGATCATGGTGTCCAAAGTGCATCCGGCATGGTCGCTTATCGAGACCTGGTATGTCCCTGCTACCAAATGGGTGTTTGACATGACAGTGGATGAATATCCGTTCGGACCGGAGACCGATACATCAAATGGACCGGTACCACCTTGCGGGTCCAGCTCGAAGGATCCAGAACTATCGTTCGCACATTGCAATTCGAAATGGCCGAAGAACGAAATGATGGCACCACTTGATATCGCTGTTGGTGCAGTCAATATCGCAGTGAACTCGCCTGTGCATCCCACATCATCCATCACAGTGACCGTGTAGGTTCCACTGGCCAATCCCGAAATGTCCTCAGCCGTAGAAATGAAGCCGTTCGGACCGGTCCAGCTGTGCGTATAGACCGATCCACCACCTGAAAAGGTGAGATCAATACTGCCCGAAGGACCGTTCGCACAAACTATATCCTGCACATCCATTTGTGCCTGCAATGGTTCGGGTGCGATCAATGCTAGGGTCGTATCCAACTGGCAACCGTTCGCATCCGTAACGATCAATGTGTATGACCCGATCCCAAGCCCACCGATGTCCGGTATATTGCTACTGAAACCGTTGGAGGATGACCATGCGTGATCATAGTCCATGGTGCCACCACTTATGGTAACGTCAATGGAGCCATCATCGCCGACGCAACTGATCGCAAAGCCAAAATGATCGGAGATATCGAGTGCGATCGTGATCGGATCAGGAGCGGTAAGGTCTATCGACGCCGATGCAGGACAGCCTTTTCCATCAAACACATTCAGCACGTAAACACCTGCAATGAGCGAGTCGATATCCGCCTGATCGCTCGTGAACGACCCCGGCCCGCTCCAACTGTAGATGTAGTCATTCGTTCCTCCGCTCACCGAAGCATGGATCGCTCCCGAAGCATCTCCCGCGCAAGGGATCTTGTAGCCACCTTGGAAGATGGTCGGCTCCAACGTAATGGAGATCGGTTCAGGATCCGAAAGGATCGTCGTTACTGATCGTACGCAACCATTGTCGTCCGTTACGGTAAGTTGATAGTTGCCTGATCCCAGTGCATTGATCGTTCCTTCCGTTGAAGAATATCCATTCGGACCGATCCAATCCAATTCGTAGGGTTCCGTGCCACCTGAAATATTCGCCGCGATCGCACCGTCCGATACATCGGCACATGAAGTGTTCCCTCCATTGGCGTAGATGAATGCGTTGGCCGTTACCACCAAAGCGGCTGGTGCTGTTAGCGTGTAGGTCGCACTCGCAGCACAACCAGCAACGTCGGTTACTACAACTGTTTGTTCACCTGCGGCCAATCCATCAGCGATCTGATCCGTGGATCCGTTGCCCCATGCGTATGTGTACGGAGAAACACCACCTTGTACTTGAAGTTCGATCCGCCCGTCGGAGCCATCGCTGCATGAAAGGTTGAATCCGTTCATATCGGAAAATATCGCTGTGATCTCCAACACGGCTGGAGCTTGCAACTCTATGGTACGTGTAGCGAAACAGCCGTTCGTATCGATCACTACGGCTTGATAGAAGCCTGCCGCGATCCCACTTATGTCTTCCGTGGTTGCGCTGTATCCAAGTCCATCGGTCCAGGAGATGTTGTATGGAGAACTACCGCCGACAACGGCCATGTCCACGGAACCATCCGAGGCACCGGCACACGAAACGTTGTTACCCCCATTGTAAATGAACGCTTCTTGTTCCAATGTCAGCAGTTCGGGGCCATCGAGCACCACATCGATCGAGGCGGTTGCACCAAGGTCATCCACTACCAGGACCGTGTACGTTCCGATCACCAACCCGCTGATATCCTCATTCGGGTCCGCATATCCATTGGGGCCTGTCCATTGCACTGTGTATGGTGAAACGCCTCCGTTGATCTCCAGATCGATCGCACCGTCAGCCGCGTTGAAGCAACTCACATTATCTCCACCAATGTATGTAAGAGGTGTGGCTATCAGAGCAATTCCACCCGGCTCAGCAGGACCGATCGTGCCACCACTATTGGCGGTAACGAACCCACAGCTGCCGATAAGTGCAGTAAAGAGCGATGCACGTATGCACTTTGGAATGAATGGTCCTGATCCTATATTGGTCCTCATGGTTCATTGCCGCACGGAACTGTTCACCGTTGGGCATGGAATACGAGGCCGTTATACCTGAGCCGGGCCGAAATTGTTGCATCAGCCCATTCTCAACAAGAGGATCGGTTACGGAAGAACGCGGGACGGAAAACAATTCACACCTTCACTTTCCGCTGACGAAGTGCGGCATGCAACACGATGCCAGTAGCAACCGACACGTTCAACGAACCGATCGATCCCGCCATGGGGATGTTCACCAGGTCATCCGCCATGCGGATCACCGCATCGCTGATCCCCTCATCCTCCGATCCCATTACCAGTACCAAAGGACCATTCAGATCGGCATCGTCCAACGTCAATGTGCCCTTCTCCGTACAAGCAACGATGCGCAATCCTTGCTCACGAGCGGCCCGGAGCGCATCCGTAAAACGATTTACTCGACAGACCGGCTTGCGCAACAATGCACCTGCACTGCTCTTCACGGCATCAGGTCCCAAACGCGCGGTACCCATTTTGGGAACGAGCATCGCATGTACCCCAAAGCATTCGGCACTGCGAGCTATGGCACCCATGTTACGAACGTCGGTAACACTGTCCAGCGCAAGAATGAAGGGCACTTCACCACGTTCATAGGCCATGGTGATCACTTCGTTCAGGTCCTGTTCTTCCACTTGGCTCAGGAAGGCGATCACACCTTGGTGCTCCGTCTTGGTCAAGCGGTCCAATTTCTCAACGGGAACGGGTTGCCACGGAATGTCGCGATCCAAGGCCAGTTGCCGGATCTCCTTCACCCCATCGCCACCGGCCTCCCTCCGGATCAGTAGTTTCTCTACGTTCTTCCCCGCACGTAACGCTTCGATCACCGGCCATACGCCGCATACCATATCGTTGGTCGCCATGTCTTCTCAGTTCTTCTTTGGATATTGACCCGGTGGCGAGATCGTCTTCGAGCCTTCCGTTCAATTTTGGTAAACCCTTCCGTTCCGCCAGCTTTCCACGTTACGGTACCATGCCCCTTTCAACAAAGGGTCACGTTGCAATACCAGATCGTTGTCGCTGTATGGTGTCTTTCGTCTTTTGAAGGTGAAGGTGAGACTCATCAGGTTGTTCTCTTCACCATAGATCCATGTTTCTTGGGCATCCGTTCTGTAGATGGATGTTGGCGTGCCGAAGATGATGTGCACCAAGCCTCGATCGGTGCGCCAGCCCTCTACCTCGGCCGTGAAATGACGGTTCGCATTCTCCACCCTGCCATAATAGATGCGAATGGCTTCACGAGCACGTTCGCGATCACCGGCCGCGTCGACCCAGAACTTCTCGATCGATCGTCGTACGTCCGTCGCATTCGTGATACGTTCGAATTCCTGGTTCGAGGTGATGTAACGCATCGGCTTCAACATGTCGGTGGCCGTGGAGACGAAGGGATAGGCATCGTCAACGGAAAACAGGGTGTAGCCAGCACGTTGAGCGGTATCGGGCAAGAGGTGATAGGTTCCGGGACGGCTCAGATCCAAGGTGAATTCTCCTTCGCTATCCACTTGGATCAGGAATGTGCTATCCACAGAACTTTCTAATGCTTCCAGCGTGCTTCCACTTGTGAAAACAGGTGCCGGTAAAGTTGTCCCTATGGGATGGTGTGCACCACGTAGTTCCTGCCCGGAACATACTTCGCACCGGACCTTTATCACCCCTCCTTTGAAGTGATCAGTGAACAAGGGCAATCCATACGCGGTGTCCACGGGCATGAAATACTGGCGGATCCCCATTCCATCCTTCTCCACACGAACATACACAGTGGTCTCGAGGTCGCGGTTCAGGTCACGCGCCATCACTTTTAAGATGAATGGTTGTTGCTCCTTGCGGCGCAGGTCCATGCTACCTATCAATTCGCGCTCCTCGGTCGGGTCAATGCTCTCATCGTCGATCAACGTGCTGGCACTGTCCAAAAGCACTTTTCCGCCATACGCGTCGTACGATTCGTAACTGATCCGCACGGAGGCATGGAAAGGTCCACCTGTCCCATTGCTCTTGTACAAGATCTCGCGCGTATTCAACTTGTAGTATACCCTGGATCGTTCCGGTGAAATGTGGTGGACACGCGCCTGCAACAGCATTTGCGAACCACCCTTTCCATAGAGGTACGCAAGGTTGTCACGATTGTTCACTGGTACGGCGGATCCGCAGCCTGCGACGAACAGCGCCAGCAAAACGAGCAAGTACAGTGTTCTCATCATTCCAAACAACTTACTTTCATCGTGGGCGGGAAATTTCCCACCCTTACTCTTCCAAGGATCGTTCCAACAATTTCGGGTGCAACGACTTGCTCGTCTTTGCACCCAGGTCCTTCAACAACTCCACTTGGCGCAACAGGTTTCCAGGACCTTCCGCCAACTTACCCAAGGCCTTCTCATAACTGTCCTTTGCGTCGTTCACGTTCTTTCCGATACGGCCAAGGTCTTCGGTGAAGCCGACGAATTTATCATACAACGCACCAGCACGTTCGGCAATTGCCATGTGATTACGCGCGATCCGCTCATGTTTCCAAATTCCTTGTATGGTGCGCAGCGTTGCCATTAACGTGGTATGTGACACCATGACCACTTGCCTATCGTACGCCTCTTGGAAGATCTCCGGCCGTTCACGCAACGCCAATAGAAATGCGGGCTCCAATGGCACGAACATGAGCACGAAATCAACACTGTTCACCTCGTACAGCTTGGTGTAGTTCTTCTCCCCCAAGCCCTTGGCATGTGCCCGCATACTTTCCACATGTAGTTTCAAATTGCGGTCACGCTCTTGTTCATCGGTTGCGGCCGTGAAGCGTTCGTAATGCACCAAGGAGACCTTGGAGTCGATCACCAGGAATTTCTCCTCGGGCAGCATCACCACCGCGTCGGGTCTGAGGCGAGTGCCGTCGGCCATGGTGGTACTTTCCTGCATGCTGTATTCTTGGCCGCGCATCAGTCCACTGCCCTCCAGCAGTTTCTCCAAAAGCATTTCTCCCCAAGCTCCTTGCGCTTGCGAATCACCCTTCAAGGCCTTGGTCAAGTTGTCGGCATCCTTGCTCAAGCGTTGATTCTGTTCTACCAACTTGGCGACTTCGTTCTTCAGCAGGTAACGTTCCTTGCCTTCGTTCTCGTAATTCTTACGCACCTGTTCCTCGAACTCCTTGATCTTGTCGTTCAACGGTTTCAGAATGGTGCCCAACTTCTCCTGTTGTTGGTCATTCAGTTCCTTGCCGCGGGCTTTCAGCAATTTGTCCGCGATCACTTCGAATTCCGTGGTTAGGCGGGCCTGTGCCTTTTCCATTTCCACCTGCTGCCCATCCAGCTTCTCCTGTAAACCTCGGTTGCGCTCCGTCTCCTTGGCGACCATGGCGTTCAAGTCCATCGCCTCGCGTGTGCGTTCATTCGCCTCAGTTGCATATTCACCCATCCGGCGTTCGAGATCGGCACGTTCATTCGCGAATTGTTGCCTCACCAGATCAACGGCCGACCCATCGCGCCCACGCGACCACCATGCATGGGCCACGATGCCCAACAAGAGGCCCAACAAGGATCCGAGGATCAGGGAGGTGACGTCCATACGTTGCGAAGTTACAGCCTCCTTTGCGGAAAGCCACTGCCGTTGAACTGGCTCAATTGTCCAATATCACGACCAACGCGCCAATGGGTACTTGACCGTAGAGCTCGATCACGTCATCGTTCCGCATGCGCACACAGCCCATGCTGCTGGCACTGCCCAAGGAGCGCTCGTTGGCAGTACCATGGATGTAGATGTATCTGGCGTGACTATCCACATCGCCGCCCTTGTTCAAGCCGGGCTCTAATCCGTCCAGCCACAATACACGACTGGTGATCCAATCCTTGTCCACTCCGGCGAAATCTGGATCGGCCAATTCACCGGTAAAATGACGGTCCTTTATGATACCCAGAGAAGGAACATCCTCCCCGATCTTTTCGCTTATTCGGTGCAGTCCCATGGGCGTTCGGTAACTGTCCACCGTGCTACCCAACCCTGCTCTGGCCGTGGCGATCCGGTATTCCGCCAGCAGCCTACCGCTGCGCACATGAAAGAGACTTTGCCGCTCCACGGAAATGTACAACAGATCCCCGCTGGCATCAACTGCAGGGTATTTTGAACCCATATAGTCCATCAGCAGATCGATCAACCCTTGTTTTGGTGGGTCGGTATGGAAAGGAGGTGGAAAGGCAAAGGATCCGGGCACCCCGAAACCGAGCAGTGCCAAAACCAAGATCCAGTTCCTCATTGGGCCTTATGCAAGATCATTCCACAAAATTAGGTTCGTCACATTGGCCATTCAAATGAACCGTTCCCTTAGAACAAACTGATGAACCCAAAATGTACTTTACCGGCCCTAAGCTCAATTGGTGCTCCGAATTGTTGGCCCAAGGCATACGTAAGACTGAACAAGCCTGCTTTGGTCTCAAAGGTGGTTCCCACTCCGAAGCCAAGCGGCGTGTCCGTGGCGAAACGGTCCTTCACTTGGTTCTCCCACCAGGCTTGGTCCACAAAGAGGAAGAAGTTTGAGTTCTCCTCGAAAACATAGCGGTATTCAACCGTGCCGATCGCATAGGATGAACAAAAGATCGAAGCCTCATTGGCCCCTCGCAAGGTCTTCAACCCACCCACCCGATACAGTTCGTTGGTGTACAGGTCCTTGTTCACCATTTGGCCACCTTGCGCTACCAACCGCAATGTACTGCGCCTTCCGAAGCCTATGTGCCCCACGAACACGCCACTGATCTCGATCTGCGTGGTACGTGTATCCACGGGTTGTTCCAATTGGCCGAACACCGCTTGGCTGGTCCTCTTCGCCCAGCAGAGCCCTCTAAAAGTATGGAATGCCCTCGCTTGGGATTGAACCGGTAATCGAACCGTTCACGGGTTACCGCTAATCCGTAGCTCAGAAGTTTCACATCGGCCAAGCCGGGTTGCGCGATAACGTTGGAACCGAGTCGATCACTGCTCTTGCTGTTCACGAAAACAGTGAGTTTATCTCCTCTGTTGAGCAGGTATTCCACGCCTCCCCTTGAATTGAGTTCCAAGAATGTGCTATCCCTCTTGAAAAGCTTTAGGCTGCCATCGATCCCGAAGGGCGTGTTGAAGGCGAAGGGCAAATTCGTGTGGACCTTCAGGTCTTGGGTGGAATTCTGCAAGCTTCTGAAATTCAGGTCGATGGCTTCTCCGCGTTTCAGGGCATTCCGGAGCTTAAGATCAATATCCCCCGTTAGGGCCACCTTACCGGTTATTGCATTTGGTTGAAGACCCAATACACCGTTGATCGAACTCGCTTTTCTGGTGTCCAAGAACAAATAGAGCTTGGTGCTTTCGGGGGTGAATTGCACATAAGGCCTTTGTTTCTGGGTTACGAAGGGCAATTCACGCACACGGCGTTCAATGCTCTGGACCAAGGCTTCATTGTACAGATCACCAGGACGGATGCCAATGCTGGCTTGAAGGAACCTTCGATTCGTGCGCAATGTGCCCTTCACCACCACGCTGTCATAATTCACCAAACGACCTTGGTCCATCATGATCGTGGCCACCATGCCGGTCCCCTCCGTCCGTATGCTGTCCAACCAGACCTTGGCGAACGGATGACCGTTGTTCTCGCTGCGACTTAACAAGTCGGTCAATAGATCGCGCACCTGCCGTGGGTCAATGGGCCTGTTCGCGTACAGCTTCTCCCGTATGCGCGCTTCACTGGCGATCTCCGTCGGTACACCGCGTGGCGAAAGACGTGCCCATTGGTAAAAGCGACCCATCGCCAACGGACAGGTACTGGTGTCGCCTGTTATGTAACAGGTATCAATGGTCGCCTCCAAGTAGCCTTTTCCCTGAAGGAAGTTAACGTGCTCTTCCACTTTTTCTTTGACCAAACGCGCATTGCTGACCACAATAGGCCTGGTCCACTTTTTCGGAAGTGTACTGTCTACCGGTATCAAAATAGTGTGCCTCTGTGCCATGAGGGGAACTGACAAGGCGAGTGCCACCAACATGAACCCGATCGTGCGAAACTGATTCATGGCAGGCTCCAATCGATAGCTGTTCCACCTTGGGCGAGCAACAATTCATTCACCTTGGAGAAGTGGCCACACCCCAAGAAGCCGCGATGTGCAGAGAGTGGCGATGGGTGCGGAGCGCGCAAAATGTAGTGCCGTTCAGCGTTGATCAGACCGGCCTTATGCTGGGCAAAACGCCCCCAGAGCAAGAACACAATGCCAGTATGGTGCTCGGATATCGCCCTGATCACCGCGTCAGTGAAATACTCCCAGCCCTGCCCTTGGTGAGAACCGGCAACTCCTGACCGGACCGTTAGGGTCGCGTTCAACAGCAACACACCTTGCTTCGCCCACTGCTGAAGGTTTCCGGTCGTGGGCCTGTGGACCCCAAGGTCCCGCTGGAGTTCCTTGAACATGTTCTGTAGCGAAGGTGGAGGAGGGACACCATCAGGAACGGAAAAACTAAGACCATGCGCTTGACCCGGTCCGTGATAAGGATCCTGCCCCAAGAGCACCACCCGCACCTGATCGAACGCGGTGTGATGGAATGCCGCGAAGATCTCCCCCGCTTTGGGGAACACAACTTGTTGCGCCCGCTCCTTTACTAGAAATGCTTTCAACCGGACGAACTGCTCCGACACGAAGACTCCAGAAAGCTCTTCATACCAGCCCGGTCCAATATCCGGCCTTTTCCTTACGTTATGTGGATGTGTCGTCACAAGGTCCCGAAGGTCGGTAGTTTGTTGTTGAAACATTTCGGCAGCGACGAACGTTCCAAGGGCTAACTTTGTAGGGCGGACCAGTCTGCACGTGACCGCTTATCAGGGAAACAAACGATAGAAAGATGAAAAAGGTGTTCCAGTTGATCTTGGCTGTTGTGGTGGCAAGCGCCGTGCTCTCTGCTTGCGGTTCTGCACATTCCTGCCCTGCTTATGGCAAGGTCCATAAAGTACCTGCTGAAGGTCGGGTGTAAGATCTCGATCGTTCCTTTCCCAGATCGGCCCGAACGTCCTGTTCGGGCTTACTTGTTTGCAACCCTTTCTGGAGCAATGTAGAAAACGTTGGACCCGACCGGGCCACACTGCGATAGAACAGCTCTACAGAAGACCGCTTTCCGTACACGATCCAACTCATGATCCGGATCTCCTGAACAGTCCTTGGGCAGAAGGATAAAGGTTCGGGCCGTCCCTGAACGCGTACGGGGCACCGAAGTGCCCCGTACATGCTTTCTAAGTATAAAGGTCTATTCGCCTTTGGGTTCTTCGGTCGCAGTCTCGGTGGCACTTTCACCTTTTACAGGGGCTGTATCTGCGGACTTTGAAGCTGGCTTCCGTGTACGGCGTGTCTTCTTCGCACCGGTTGCCGCCTTCTCCTTGGTATAAATGGTGTTGAAGTCGACCAATTCGATCATCGCCATCTCAGCGGCATCGCCAAGACGATTTCCCATCTTGATGATGCGCGTATACCCTCCCGGACGTTCAGCGACTTTGGGCGCTACGTCACGGAAAAGTGCTGCAGTCGCTTCCTTGTTCTGCAAATAGCTGAAGACCGTACGACGGCTGTGAGTGGAATCATCTTTGCTCTTGGTGATCAAAGGCTCTACGAAGATGCGCAGCGCTTTCGCCTTGGCCAAAGTGGTCTGGATCCGCTTATGGTCGATCAGGGAGATCGCCAAATTGCTCAGCAAGCTATCGCGGTGGGCCTTCTTACGGCCGAGGGCATTATTCTTATTTCCGTGTCTCATTGTGGTATTGTCAATGACAACGTGCCATAGCGGGCGAGGCATGCCTCGCCCCTACATCACTCTTTGTCCAATTTGTATTTCGCCACGTTCATGCCGAAGCTCAAGCCTTTGTTCTCAACCAGATCTTCCAATTCGGTGAGGCTCTTCTTTCCGAAGTTGCGGAACTTCAAGAGATCGTTCTTGTTGAAGGACACCAGATCTCCGAGGGTCTCGATGTCGGCTGCCTTCAAGCAATTGAGCGCACGAACACTGAGGTCCATGTCGACCAACTTCGTCTTGAGCAACTGCCGCATGTGCAAGCTGGTCTCGTCGAACTCCTCGGCTTCAACCCGCTCTTCCACATCCAAGGAGATGCGTTCATCGCTGAACAACATGAAGTGGTGTATCAGGATCTTCGCAGCTTCCTGCAATGCGTGTTTCGGACTGATGCTACCGTCCGATGTTACATCGATCGTAAGCTTCTCGTAATCCGTCTTCTCTTCTACACGCGTGTTCTCCACGGTGTACTTCACGTTCTTGATCGGCGTATAGATCGAGTCCACGAAGATGGTGCCGATCGGCGCTCCATCCACCTTGTTCTCATCAGCTGGCACATAGCCACGACCCTTGCCAACCGTGAGCTCCACATGGAATTTCACACTGGTTTCCATATGCGCGATAACGAGATCAGGATTCAAAACCTGGAATCCGGTAGTGTGTTTACCAATGTCACCTGCGGTGAAAGAATCCTTCCCGCTAATAGTGAAGGAGATCTTCTCCGTGCTCACATCATCCAGTTGACGACGGAAACGCACTTGCTTCAGGTTGAGGACGATCTCGGTCATGTCCTCGATAACTCCCTTGATTGTGCTGAACTCATGATCGACACCCCCGATGCGCACCGACGTGATGGCATGACCCTCCAATGAGGAGAGAAGGATGCGACGCAACGCGTTACCGATGGTTATGCCGTAACCTGGCTCAAGCGGACGGAACTCGAAGGAGCCGTGCTTGTCGTCGGATTCGATCATGGATACCTTGTCCGGCCGCTGGAATTCGAGAATTCGCATGTTGTGGTCTGTTGTTCGTTTTTCGTTTCTACCGCGCTTGATCAACACGGGCATTGTTCACTTCTCTCGGCGATCCTAAGAACGCCCTTAGGTAGGAAAGACGAAGGCCTTCCCGGTCCTGTTACTTACTGTACAATTCTACGATCAGTTGCTCACGGATCGTCTCTGGGATCTGTGCCCGCTCAGGCATGGTGATGAACTTGCCGCTCATGGTAGTGCCATTCCAATCCAACCAATCGAAACGACTGTTCGTGGTGGATACGCTGTTCGTGATCGTTTCCAAGCTGCGGCTGCGCTCACGCACGGCCACTGTTTGTCCAGCCCGCAAGGAATAGCTCGGTATGTTCACCGGAGCGCCATCAACAGTAATGTGCCCGTGACCGACCAATTGCCGTGCAGCACGACGTGTTGGCGCGATCCCCAAACGGAATACCGTATTGTCCAAGCGTGCTTCGCACAACTGGAGCAACACCTCACCGGTGATCCCACGCTTGCTGGTGGCCGTGTGGTACATCTTTTCGAATTGGCGTTCCAAGATGCCATAGGTGTACTTCGCCTTTTGCTTTTCGCGCAACTGGTTGCTGTATTCGCTCTCCTTCTTGCGTCGGCGAGCATTGGGTCCGTGTTGTCCTGGTGCATGGGGCTTGCGCTCCATCCATTTGTCCGGGCCATAGATCGCTTCCTTGAACTTACGGGCGATCCGGGTCTTGGGTCCTGTGTAACGTGCCATTCTTTCTTTTGTGTTTTGGATATTCCCCTATTTTGGAACATCAACTACGGAGTGGTTTGACCCACCCCTACGTGGTTTGGGATCAGACGCGACGCTTTTTCGGTGGGCGACAACCGTTGTGCGGCATGGGGGTGATATCGATGATCTCGGTTACCTCCACACCGCTATTGTGCAATGCACGGATGGCGCTCTCGCGCCCGCCTCCAGGACCTTTCACGAAGACCTTCACCTTACGAAGACCCAGGTCATGGGCTTCACGTGCTGCCTGTTCAGCGCTAAGCTGGCCGGCATAAGGTGTGTTCTTCTTGCTCCCGCGGAAACCTTGTTTGCCTGAGGATGACCAGCTGATCACTTCACCTTTGTTGTTGGTAAGCGAGATGATCAGGTTGTTGAACGTGGCACGAATGTGCGCCTGTCCGTACGCCTCGACCACAACGGTCTTCTTTTTCTTCTTACCGGCAGCTGCGCCGCCCTTGCCTTCTTGCTTTGCCATCTTTTTCGCGTTGTTGGGGCGAGAGCTCTCGCACCCTTACAATTTATTTGGTCGCCTTCTTCTTATTAGCAACCGTTTTCCGCTTGCCTTTACGTGTGCGACTGTTGGTCCGGGTCCGTTGACCACGAACGGGCAATCCTGCACGGTGTCGTTGTCCACGGTAACTACCGATATCCATCAAACGCTTGATACCCAACTGCACTTCACTGCGCAGGGCACCCTCCACCTTGATGTTCTCGGTGATGTACTGTCGGATAGCGGCCTGATCGTCATCGGTCCAATCGTCCACCTTGGTGTCGGGGTCCACACCGGCTTTCGCCAATATGTCCAACGCTTTGCTGCGTCCGATCCCGAAGATGTACGTGAGACCGATCGCCCCGCGTTTGGTTTTTGGTAGGTCTATGCCTGCGATACGTGCCATGTTCTTTCAATTATCAGCCTTGACGCTGCTTGAACTTGGGGTTCTTCTTGTTGATGATGTACAGACGCCCTTTACGACGGACGATCTTGCAGTCCGCTGAGCGTGGTTTAAGGGATGTCCTGACCTTCATGGTATTGCTTGTCTTAGCTCTTGTATCGGAATGTGATTCGACCTTTGCTCAGGTCGTAAGGACTCATTTCAACCTTGACTTTGTCCCCTGGCAGGATCCGGATATAGTGCATCCGCATTTTGCCCGAGATATGTGCCACGATCACGTGTCCATTTTCCAGCTCAACACGGAACATCGCATTGCTCAGCGCCTCTTTTATGACGCCGTCCTGCTCTATGGTCCCTGTCTTGCTCATTTCCTTTTCCTTCCTTCTTCCTGATGCCGACCCAATAGGTCGTCGTTACATTCATTTCCCAACGTTTTCACGCGGTTGTTATTCCTCTTTTCTCCAATACCTCTTCGATGTATTGGAATGTTGATAGGACCTCTGCTTTGCCTTGCCGCACGACTATTGTATGCTCAAAATGTGCACTGGGCTTTCCGTCGCGTGAAACAACCGTCCAACCGTCTTTCAGTTGTTTCACTTCCTTCACGCCCATGTTGATCATTGGCTCAATTGCCAACGCCATGCCCTCATGAAGCCGAACTCCGTGCCCACGTCTGCCGTAGTTGGGCACTTCGGGGGCTTCATGCAACTTGCGGCCCACTCCATGCCCGACCAACTCACGCACAACTCCATAGCCACAACTCTCAGCATGTTGCTGTATCGCGGATCCGATATCTCCGGTCCGGTTGTTCGCGGCGGCTTGTGCTATTCCCAACGCTAGACATTCTTGCGTCACGGTCAACAAGCGTAAGGTTTCCGGTGCCACCTCACCTACACAGAACGTATAAGCGCTGTCTCCGTAGAACTCGTTCATCAGCACACCACAATCCACGCTGACGATATCGCCATCCTTCAAGGGCACTTTGCCCGGCAGCCCATGTACCACTTGTTCATTGACACTGGTCAACAACGTACTGGGACAGCCATACAGTCCTTTGAAACCCGGTACAGCACCATGGTCCCGAATGAACTCTTCTGCCAAGGCATCAAGTTTATCGGTGGTAATGCCCGGAGCTATGTGGCGCGCCACTTCAGCCAAGGTCCTTCCAACAAGTAAAGAACTTTCCCTCACCAATGCGATCTCGTCCTCACTCAAGATGATCACGGATTTGCCCATGATCTATCCAGCGAGGCCATAGGCCGCTCCTCCTGCTCTTCCTTTGATGCGACCGGACTTCATCAGTCCGTCATAATGCCGCATCAACAAATGACTTTCGATCTGCTGCAATGTGTCCAACAACACACCTACCATGATCAACAATGATGTACCGCCGAAGAATTGCGCGAACCCTTGCTTGATCCCGAACATGACAGCAAAGGCCGGCATGATCGCGACAAACCCCAAGAAGATCGCACCAGGTAACGTGATCCTTGAAAGAAGCTCATCGATGTGACCTGCAGTTTGCTTGCCCGGTTTAACACCAGGAATGAACCCACCGTTCCGCTTCATATCATCGGCAAGTTGGTTCGGATTCACAGTGATGGCCGTGTAGAAGTAGGTGAACAACACCACCATAAGGAACAAGCTGAAATTGTAGAATGCACCTTGGCTATTCGCAATGCCAACGAGCCACTGTGGTGGGTTCTCGAAAGCCTGTGCCAAATACATCGGCACCAGAACGATCGCCTGGGCGAAAATGATCGGCATTACACCGGCAGCATTCACCTTCAAAGGAATGTAATTGCGTACGCCGCCATATTGCTTGTTGCCCTGTACGCGCTTGGCGAACTGTACCGGTATCCTTCGGGTACCTTGTACCAAGAGAATGCAGCCTGCAATGATGAGCACCCACAGAACCACTTCCACCAGCAGCAGAACAAGACCACCACCACCAGGGCCCATGCGACCTACCACCTCCTGTGCGAAGGATTGGGGAAGCTGTGCAATGATGCCGATCATGATCAACAATGAAATACCATTGCCAAGACCGCGTTCCGTAATGCGTTCACCCAACCACATGACGAACAATGTGGAACAAGTCAGGATCACGATGCTTGTGAACAACCAGAACTGTCCATCCGGGCGTGCACCTGGGTCGATCGTTGCGTAGATGTAGCTAGGAGCTTGGAAAACACAAATTAGGATGGTGAGGTAACGGGTCCACTGATTGATCTTCCTGCGACCACTTTCCTCGCGTTGCATTTTCTGTACACTCGGAACGGCAATACCTGCCAGCTGCATGATGATCGATGCCGAGATATAAGGCATGATACCCAACGCGAAAATGGAAGCACGTGTGAAGGCCCCACCGGTGAAGATGGACAAGATCTCCACGATACCACCGCCACCCGAAGCGCTCGACGCTGCCAAACGGGCACTGTCTACACCGGGCAGTACGATGAAGCTACCGATGCGGTAAACCAGCAGGAGACCCAGCGTGATGAGAATGCGGTTGCGCAATTCCTCGATCCGCCAAATGTTCCTGATCGTGTCGATCATATTCTTCATGCCTTCTTCTCTTGCTCGCCCTTCTTGTCAATGAAGGTGATGATGGTCTCCGCCTTTCCGCCTTTTGCTTCGATCGCGGCTTTTGCTGACGCACTGAAAGCGTGTGCGGTGATCTGCAATGCACTCGTGATCTCACCACGGCTCAGAACCTTCAACTTGTCGTTCTTGGCGATCAAGCCGTTCTCATACAGCACGGTAGGATCGATCGTCTTCAGTTTGCGTTTATCGGCCAAAGTCTGGATGGCATCCAGATTGATACCCTTGAACTCCACCCTCGTGGGGTTCGTAAAACCAAACTTCGGCAGGCGCCGGGTAAGTGAGGTCTGACCACCTTCAAACCCGCGTTTGTGGTTGTAACCTGCTTGTGCCTTTTGGCCTTTATGGCCTTTGGTCGAGGTACCTCCACGTCCGCTGCCTTGGCCGCGACCGATGCGCTTCTCCTTCTTGGTAGCTCCTTCGGCGGGTTTCAATTTGCTCAGGTCCATTGTCGTTTCTGCTATTGGGTTCAGGCCTCCTTAACGGATACCAAATGATGTACTTTCTCCACCATGCCGCGGACTTGCGGGGTGCCTTCCACAACTACGAATTTGCCAATACGGCCAAGTCCTAATGCCTTCAGGTTATCCTTTTGGCGCTTGGGGCACTTGATCTGACTGTGGATCTGGGTGATGGTCAACTTGCTCATGTCAATGCTCTTATCCGTTGAATACGCGCTCCAATTTGATGCCCCGTTGGCGCGAGATAGCGTTGGCATCGCGCAAGCTCATCAACGCTCCGATCGTGGCCTTCACCACGTTGTGCGGATTACTGCTGCCCTTGCTCTTGGCCAAAACGTCCGTGATACCCACGCTCTCCAATACGGCTCGCATGGCACCACCAGCGATAACTCCGGTACCGTGCGCTGCTGGCTTCAGGAATACCTGGGCACCGGCGAACTTGCCTTCTTGCGGGTGCGGGATCGTACCACGCAACACGGGCACCTTCACCAAATTCTTCTTGGCGTCGTCAATGCCTTTGGCGATCGCCTCCTGCACTTCTTTCGCCTTTCCCAAACCGTGGCCCACAACTCCATTCTCGTTCCCCACCACCACAATGGCAGCAAAGGTGAATGTGCGACCACCCTTGGTGACCTTGGTAACACGGTTCAGTGCAACGAGCTTGTCCTTAAGCTCCAGATCGCTGCTCTTTACCTTCTTGATGTTCGATTCAGACATGTGTGCGTTATGATCAGAAATTGAGGCCAGCTTCGCGAGCTGCTTCGGCCAATGCTTTTACACGGCCATGGTACAAATAACCACTGCGGTCGAAGACCACCTTTTCGATACCGGCCGCCTTCGCCTTCTCGGCAATGGCCTGCCCAACGAGCTTGGCTTGTTCGATCTTCGGAATGCCATTGGCCTTCTTGTCCTTCAAGGATGAAGCGCTGACGATCGTACGCCCCTCTTCATCATTGATGATCTGGGCATACATGCCCGTGTTACTGCGGTAGACCGAAAGACGTGGGCGGCTATCCGTACCATGTACGGATTGGCGGACCCTTTGCTTGATCTTCTGGCGGCGTGCTATCCTATCGAATGCCATGGGGTTGATTATTTACCGGCTGCTTTACCAGCTTTGCGACGTACCACTTCGCCCACGAAACGAACACCTTTGCCCTTGTACGGCTCAGGCTTCCGCAAGGAACGCAATTTGGCGGCCACCTGACCGATGAGTTGTTTGTCCGCCGATTCCATGCGGATAATGGGGTTCTTTCCTTTCTGCTGCTCTGCAGTGACCTTGATCTGCGCAGGCAGTTCGATCACAACCGTGTGTGAAAAGCCAAGTGACATTTGCAATTGCTGGCCTTTGACCGTTGCGCGGTAACCCACGCCGACCAATTCCTGCTCGATCACAAAACCATCGCTCACACCCTTGACCATGTTGGCGACCAACGCGCGGTAAAGACCGTGCTTGGAGCGGTGTGGCTTGGCATCACTGGGGCGCGCCAAGGTGATCTCCGTACCCTCCTGTTTCAGGCTGATATCCGGATCAACGGCCTGCTCCAATGTGCCCTTGGGTCCTTTTACGGTGACCAGGTTCTTGTTGCTGATCGTTACTTCCACCCCTTTGGGGACGGTGATCGGTGCTTTTCCTATGCGTGACATATTTTCTAGCTTTAGCTCACGTAGCACAATACCTCTCCTCCTACGTTCAGTGTGCGGGCTTCCTTATCGGTTACCACACCATGGCTGGTGGAGATGATGGCCACGCCAAGACCGTTCAACACACGGGGAAGATCCCCTGCATGGGCGTACTTCCGCAGGCCCGGGGAGCTTACACGAGTAAGGTCCTGAATGGCGCTCTGACGAGTTTGCTGGTTGTATTTCAAGGCGATCTTGATCATGCCCTGTTTCCCGTCCTCTTCGGTCTTCCAAGAGAGTATGTAACCCTTGTCGTAGAGGATACGGGTAATATCCTTCTTGAGATTGCTCGCTGGCACCTCAACAACCTTCTTGCGCGCCTGGATGGCGTTGCGCAAGCGGGTCAAATAATCGGCGATTGGATCGGTCGTCATTTCTTTTCTTGTTGGAGCGGGAAATTTCGCGCCCTTACGTTTCTTACCAAGTACCTTTTGTTACACCCGGGATCTTTCCCTCAAGCGCCATGTTGCGGAACACGTTACGGGAGATCCCGAAAATGCGCATGTACCCACGTGGACGTCCAGTCAGTTGGCAACGGTTGTGCATGCGCACTCGGCTGCTATTCGCTGGAAGCTTCTGCAAGCCTTCCCAATCACCGGCTGCTTTCAGCTTGGCACGCTTGGCGGCAAACTTCTCCACCATCTTGGCGCGCTTGCGCTCACGGGCTTTCATTGATTCCTTGGCCATGGTCGTTCGGTCTTGTATTATTTCTTGTCCTTATCTGAGAATGGAAATCCAAAGGCGGTCAACAATGCCTTCGCCTCCTCATCCGTTTTAGCACTGGTCACAAAAGTGATGTCCATGCCTTGGATCTTGCTCACTTGATCGATGTCGATCTCGGGGAAGATGATCTGCTCCTTAACACCCATGGTGAAGTTGCCACGACCATCGAAACCTTTGGCAGGAACTCCACGGAAGTCACGGGTACGGGGCAGGCTCACCGCGATCAACCGGTCCAGGAATTCGAACATACGGTCGCCGCGCAGGGTAACACGGGCACCGATAGGCATGCCCTTCCGCAATTTGAAATTGCTGATGTCCTTGCGAGAGATCGTCTGCACCGCCTTTTGTCCAGCGATGCTGCTCATTTCCGTGATCGCGTTCTCCACGATCTTCTTGTCGCCAACCGCGGACCCAAGTCCTTGGTTCAACGCGATCTTCATGAGACGAGGCACCTGCATGCTGCTGGTGTATCCGAACTCCTTTTGGAGCTGGGGTTTCACCTCATCCTTGTATTTGGCACGAAGCCTTGGTTGGTAGCTCATGGTCTTGATTACTTGGCTGCCGTTTTCTTGGTCTTCACATAACGCTCCAGCTCACCTTCCTTGTTGGCCTTGCGTCCAACACGGCCCGGCTTTCCGGTCTTCGCATCGATCAACATAAGGTTGCTCAGATGGATCGGCCCTTCCTTGTCCACTATCCCTCCTTGCGGATTAGCAGTGGTGGGCTTGCTGTGCTTCTTGTTCAACTTGAGGCCTTCGATGATGGCCACCATGCGGTCGCGATCCACTTCCAGCACGCGCCCCTGTTTGGACCGCTCAACACCGGACAGAACCTTGACCAGGTCGCCTTTCTTGATGTGTGTCTTCTTTTGCATTGTCTTGGACGGCGCACGCACTGTCCTTTCTTTTGGGTCCTAGAGCACTTCCGGGGCCAGTGAGATGATCTTCATGAACTTCTTCTCGCGGAGCTCCTTGGCAACAGGGCCGAAGATGCGAGTTCCCTTCATTTCCCCCGCTGCATCAAGCAGTACAACCGCGTTATCATCGAAACGGATGTAGCTGCCGTCCTTACGACGGGTCTCTTTTTTGGTGCGCACCACCACCGCTTTGTGCACGGTGCCTTTCTTGGTGCCACCGTTCGGTAGTGCCTGTTTGATGCTCACCACGATCGTATCACCGATACGGGCGTAGCGGCGGGCAGTGCCACCGAGCACACGGATGCAAAGCACTTCACGCGCTCCACTGTTGTCGGCCACATTCAGCCTGGATTCCTGTTGGATCATTGCTCAGTTCGGAATTACTTGGCTCGTTCGATGACCTCCACCAAGCGCCAGCGTTTCTGCTTGCTGATGGGGCGTGTTTCGCTGATGCGCACGGTGTCCCCTACATGGGCCTCGTCCTTCTCATCGTGCGCCATGAAGGTGCTCGAAAGCTTAACGAACTTCCCGTATTTGGGGTGCATCACGCGACGCTCCACGGTGACCACCACGCTCTTGTTCATCTTGTCGCTGGTGACGATCCCGACACGCTCCTTGCGGAGGTTGCGCTCAACGGCGCCGTTCTCGGTGGTAGATGTAGTGCTCATTTGCTTTGGGTATTGGCGATCTCGCGCTTGCGCATTTCGGTGAGGATCCGCGCAACCTCTTTGCGTTTGGTGCGCAGTTGCACCGGACTTTCAACGGGGCTCACAGTGTGGGCGAAGCGAAGCTTCGTCAAACCAGAGCGTTCGTCTTGCAGCTTGTCTTGCAATTCGGCGACCGTAAGGTCCTTCAATTCTGTTCCTTTCTTTTTCATGGCTGGCTCTTATTGGCCGTCATAATCTTCACGTACCACGAACTTGGTAGGGATAGGCAACTTTGCAGCAGCCAATCGCAGAGCTTCCTTGGCTGTTTCCATTGGTACACCATCGATCGCGAAGATGATGCGGCCGGCGTGACAAACCGCAACCCAATGGTCCAAGGACCCTTTGCCTTTTCCCATACGAACCTCTGCAGGTTTGCTGGTAACAGGTTTATCAGGAAACACCTTGATCCACACTTGACCTTGACGTTTCATGTAACGGGTCAATGCCACACGAGCGGATTCGATCTGACGGCCGGTGAGCCAAACACTCTCCATACCCTTCAGTCCGAAGGATCCAAGGGCAACACGGTGTCCGCGTTGGGCCTCGCCCTTCATACGGCCCTTGTGCATATTGCGGCGCCTACTGCGCTTCGGTTGCAACATCGATCTTAGCTATTACGGTTATTTCCAGCACGACCACCTGCGGCCGGGCCTCTACGGTCTCCTCCTCCTCCTGGGCGACGGTCACCTCCTGGACGACGATCACCTCCCGGTCCACGACGATCTCCGCCGCGACGATCAGGACGATCACCTCCCATGCGCGGGCCAGCTGGCCCACCTTTGGTTTGGCCTTGGTTCGGGCTCAGGTCCTTCTTACCATACACTTCGCCGCGCATGATCCAGCACTTCACTCCGATACGCCCCATTTTGGTGTGCGCTTCGGTGATCGCGAAGTCGATATCGGCACGCAGGGTGTGCAAGGGCACACGACCGTCACGGTACTTCTCCGTACGTGCGATCTCCGCTCCGTTCAAACGACCGGATACTTGCAGTTTGATCCCTTCAGCACCCATGCGCATCGTGCTTGCAACGGCCATCTTCATGGCGCGGCGGAAGCTGATACGACCTTCCAACTGGCGAGCAATGCTATCACCTACCAAACGCGCGTCCAATTCGGGGCGCTTGATCTCGAAAATGTTGATCTGGACATCCTTGCCCGTGAGCTTCTTCAACTCCTCGCGCAACTTGTCAACTTCGGTTCCGCCTTTACCGATGATCACACCGGGACGGGCAGTGTTGATGGTCACGGTTACCAGCTTCAACGTGCGCTCGATCACGATCTTCGATACGCTCGCTTTCTTCAAACGGGCCATCAAGTACTCGCGGATCTTTTCGTCCTCCACCAATTTCTCAGCGTAGTCCTTTCCACCGTACCAATTGCTGTCCCAGCCCTTGATGTATCCCAGGCGTTGGCCTATCGGATGTGCTTTCTGTCCCATGGTCCTATGCTTCCTGGTTTACGGGTTCAACGATCAAGCTCACGTGGTTGCTCCGCTTTTTCATGCGGTATGCACGACCTTGTGGTGCTGGCAACATTCGCTTCAAGCCACGCGCCTCGTTCACTTGAATGCTCTTCACAACAAGACCTGCCTCATCGGCACGTGCCCCGTCGTTCTTTGCTTGCCAGTTGGAGATCGCGCTAATGAGCAGCTTCTCCAGATCTCGACTGCTGTGGCGGGTACTGAAGCGAAGGATACCCAACGCTTTGTCCACTTCCACTCCACGGATCAGATCGGCCACTTGCCGCATGCGACGTGGGCTGCTTGGTACATTGCGAAGGTGCGCAATGGCCACGGTCTTCATGGCCTCCTTGCGTTTTTCCGCACTTATTTTCTTTCGGGCTCCCATGGTGCTCCTTAGTTCTTCTTGTTACCGGAATGGCCGCGGTAGGTGCGGGTCGGGGCGAATTCACCCAACTTATGTCCTACCATGTTCTCCGTTACATACACGGGAATGAACTTGTTCCCGTTGTGTACCGCGATGGTCAACCCCACGAAATCAGGGCTGATGGTACTGGCACGTGACCAGGTCTTGATGACGTTCTTCTTGCCCGATGTTTGGGCTTCGCCTACACGCTGATTGAGCTTGTAGTGAATGAACGGTGGTTTCTTGAGTGAACGGCTCATGATCTATCCAATTCTAGGCGCCCTTCTTGGCGTTGATGCGTTCAATGATGAAATTGTTCGACGTATTCTTCGGCTTCCGGGTCTTCTTGCCCTTGGCCAACAATCCTTTGCGGCTGCGTGGATGTCCGCCGGAAGCACGACCCTCGCCACCACCCATCGGGTGATCAACAGGGTTCATGGCAACAGGACGGGTCCGTGGACGACGGCCCTGCCAGCGGCTACGACCTGCCTTGCCGCTCTTCTGCAGCATGTGTTCGCCATTGCTAACGGTACCCACAGTTGCCAAGCAGGTAACAAGTACCATACGGACCTCGCCACTTGGCATTTTCAATGTCGCGTACTTGCCTTCACGGGCACTCAGTTGAGCAAACGTGCCGGCACTACGTGCGATGATGCCTCCTTGACCGGGCTTCAATTCGATGTTGTGGACGATCGTACCCAATGGGATCTCGCTCAACGGAAGCGTGTTGCCCACCTCAGGAGGAACGCCGTTCAACCCGCTCATTACCTCTTGGCCAACCTTGAGACCATTTGGAGCGAGCATATACCGCTTTTCGCCATCAGCATAGAACAACAATGCGATGCGTGCCGTGCGATTTGGATCGTACTCGATCGTTTTCACAATAGCGGGGATCCCATGCTTGTTCCGCTTCATATCGATGATGCGGTACCGTTGCTTGTGACCACCGCCAATGTAGCGCATGGTCATTTTTCCGGTGTGGTTACGACCACCGCTCTTCACGGTGCCGCTGGTCAATGACTTCTCAGGAATGCGTGTGGTAACGCCTTCGAAGTCTGTGATCACCTTGTGACGGGTGCCGGGGGTGACCGGGTTCAGTTTACGTATTCCCATTGTTCTGGATCCTTACGGGTCAGATGCTGGTGTATAGATCGATCGTCTCGCCGCTCTTCAAGGACACGATCGCTTTCTTGTAGCTCTGCGTGCGACCCTTCAGAATGACGCTCTTGGTGTAACGTGTGCGGTCCTTACCACGGCAGATCATGGTGCGAACACCAGTCACCGTGACATTGTATTCCTTCTCAACAGCCTGCTTGATCTGCACTTTGTTGCTGGTCTTGGCCACCACGAATCCGTAGCGGTTCTCCTTCTCGCCTTGGGCGGTCATCTTCTCAGTGACGATGGGACGGATGATGATCTGGCTCATGGCTTACTTGCTGAGGATGGTTTCCAATGGCGCGATAGCTTCCTGCATGATCAACAGGCCATTGGCGTTCATGATGTCATAGGTGTTGAGCTCATTGGCCACAACAACTCGCGCACCTTGCAAGTTGCGAGCACTCAGCACGATGTTGGTGTCCTTGCTTGGTACAACCACAAGGCTCTTACGGCTGCCCAATTCAAAAGCCTTCAAGAATGCCGCGAATTCGCTGGTTTTCGGTGTCTTCATGGCCAACCCATCGATCACCTTCACACTACCGTCCTTCACTTTATAGGTCAAGGCACTACGACGGGCCAGATCCTTTACCTTCTTGTTCAACTTGAAATGGTAGTCGCGTGGCTTGGGGCCGAATACGCGTGCTCCACCTTTGAACAATGGACTCTTGATCGAACCCTTACGAGAACCGCCGGTTCCCTTTTGGCGATGAAGCTTCTTGGTACTGCCGCTCAATTCGCTTTTCTCCAAGGTCTTGGAAGTACCCTGGCGCCTATTGGCCAAGTGTTGCTTCACGTCCAACCAAATGGCGTGGTCGTTCGGCTCGATCGCGAAGACCGCGTCGTTCAACTTGGCCTTCTTGCCGGTGGACTTGCCGTCCTTGCTGTGGATATCGAGTTCCATTTTACTTCCAGATGATCACTAAACTGCCTTTGGCACCGGGTACGGTCCCTTTCAACAGAATGAGGTTCTTTTCCTTATCCACTTTAACCACCCGAAGGTTCTCCGTGGACACTTTGTTACCGCCGGTCCGGCCTGCCATCCGCATGCCCTTGAAGACGCGCGCTGGATAGGAGGATCCGCCCAATGATCCAGGTGCGCGACTACGATCATGTTGACCGTGCGTGGCTTCACCGACGCCGCTGAATCCGTGGCGCTTCACAACACCTTGGAAACCTTTTCCCTTGCTGTGGCCGGTAACGGTTACGAAACCACCTTCCTCAAAAAGATCAACAGCAATTTCACTACCCAAAGCGAGTTCTTCTTCGAACTCCTTGAACTCGTGCGAATTCACTTTTGGTGTGGTGCCGGCCTTCTTGAAGTGGCCCATGGCCGCTGCAGGTGTATTCTTTTCGCGACGCTCACCATGGGAAAGTTGTACGGCCTTGTAGCCGTCCTTCTCCACCGTCTTCACGTGGCTGACCACGTTGGGAGTAGCCTCGATCACGGTGCAAGCCACAAGGCTCCCTTCCGCATCGAACAGGCTCGTCATCCCGATCTTTTTTCCGATCAATCCGCTCATTGCTGTGTCGTGTTATGCGTCAGACCTTGATCTCCACATCCACGCCGCTGGGGAGTTCCAGCTTCATCAGGGCATCGATCGTCTTGGAAGACGAGCTATAGATGTCCATCATGCGCTTGTAACTGCACAGTTGGAACTGCTCGCGCGCCTTCTTGTTGACGTGCGGCGAGCGGAGCACTGTGAACATGCGCTTGTGCGTAGGCAATGGAATAGGTCCACTGACCACAGCGCCTGTGCTCTTCACCGTCTTCACGATCTTCTCGGCGCTCTTGTCGACGAGGTTGTGATCGTAAGACCGCAGCTTGATCCTTATCTTTTGGGTCATCGCTTTTGTTGCGGGTTATGCTGAAACCTTACCGCGCACCTTGGCCAGAACGGCTTCGGTCACGTTGTTCGGTGCAGGTACGTAATGACTGAATTCCATGGTACTGCTCGCGCGGCCGCTGGAGAGCGTACGCAACGAGGTAACGTAACCGAACATTTCGCTCAACGGCACTGTGCCTTTGATCGCTTTGGCACCGGAACGGTCTTCCATGCCAACGATGGTACCACGGCGACGGTTAAGGTCACCAACGATATCACCCATGTTCTCTTCCGGTGTGATCACCTCGATCTTCATGATCGGCTCGAGCAATACCGGTTTACACTTCGGGATAGCTGTACGGAACGCCGACTTCGCACAGATCTCGAAGCTCAATGCATCGGAATCGACGTTGTGGAACGAACCGTCGTAGAGGGTTACTTTGAGACTTTCCATTGGATAGCCTGCAAGCACACCGTTCTTCAGGGAACCTTCGAAACCCTTTTGAACAGGTCCGATGAATTCCTTCGGAATGGACCCACCTTTGATCTCGTCAATGAACTCCAAGCCGGTCTTCTCAGGATCGGTCTGTGGCTCAATGCGCACATGGATGTCAGCGAATTTACCACGACCACCCGTTTGCTTCTTGTACAGCTCACGGTGTTCGATGGTACCAGAGATCGCCTCTTTGTACTTCACCTGAGGAGCGCCTTGATTGCATTCCACTTTGAATTCGCGCTTCATGCGATCCACCAAGATCTCCAAGTGAAGCTCGCCCATTCCACTGATAACGGTTTGGCCGGTATCTTCGTCGGTGTGCACTTTGAAGGTCGGATCCTCCTCCGCCAATTTGGCCAAGGCTGCACCCATCTTGTCCAGATCCGCTTGGGTCTTAGGCTCAACCGCAATACCGATCACCGGCTCTGGGAAGCTCATGCTCTCCAGAATGATCGGATGATCTTCAGCGCAAAGGGTATCACCGGTGCGGATGTCCTTGAAGCCTACTGCAGCACCAATATCACCAGCTGCGATCTGATCCACAGCATTCTGCTTGTTTGAGTGCATTTGGAAGATGCGGCTTATGCGCTCCTTCTTATCGCTCCGGGTATTCAACACGTAGCTACCAGCGTTCAATACACCGCTGTATGCACGAAAGAATGCCAAACGGCCAACGAATGGGTCCGTTGCGATCTTGAATGCCAACCCGGCGAAAGGTTCGTCTGGATCCGGATGACGTTGGATCTCAAGGTCCGTGCGTGGATCGATACCGGTAACCGACTCGATGTCCATTGGACTTGGCAAGTAAGCCATGACCGCATCCAACATGGTCTGCACACCCTTGTTCTTAAAGGCGCTGCCGCAAAGGATAGGCGTGATGCTCATGTTGATCGCGCTTTTACGGATCGCAGCCATCACTTCTTCTTCAGTCAAACTATCTGGATCGGAGAAATACTTCTCCATCAACTTATCGTCGCTCTCAGCAACCGCTTCGATAAGCTTGTCGCGCCACTCCTTTACGGTCTCCTTCAAGTCTTCGGGAATTGGAACTTCGTTCCAAGTCATGCCTTGGTCCTCTTCGTTCCATACCATGCCGCGGTTGTTGATCAGATCGACAACACCTTTGAAATCGGCTTCTGCACCGATGGGAACTTGCAACGGCACCGGGTTCGCACCTAGACGCTCACGGATCTGCTTCACAACGTTGAAGAAGTCTGCACCACTGCGGTCCATCTTGTTCACGAAGCCGATACGAGGTACTTTATACTTGTTCGCTTGGCGCCATACGGTTTCACTCTGTGGTTCTACTCCACCAACAGCGCAGAACAATGCAACGGCACCGTCCAATACGCGCAGGCTGCGCTCCACCTCAACGGTGAAATCCACGTGGCCTGGTGTATCGATCAAATTGATCTTGTAGGTATTGTCGCGGTATTTCCAGCTTGTTGTCGTAGCAGCGGATGTAATGGTGATACCACGTTCCTGCTCCTGCGCCATCCAATCCATGGTAGCAGCACCGTCATGCACCTCACCGATCTTATGCACAAGGCCGGTGTAGTAAAGGATGCGCTCGGAAGTCGTCGTCTTCCCGGCATCGATGTGCGCCATGATGCCGATGTTCCGCGTATATGCTAGGTCCCTTTTGGCCATTTTACTTTTGCTCTACCGTCGTTATCAGAAGCGGAAGTGACTGAACGCCTTGTTGGCCTCGGCCATTTTGTGGATCTCTTCCTTCTTTTTGAAGGCCGCTCCTTCTTCTTTCGCTGCCGCGAGGATCTCGTTGGCCAGCTTGTTGGCCATGCTACGTTCGTTGCGGTTGCGGGCGTACCCGATCAACCACTTCATTGCCAAGCTTTTCTTACGGTCCTCACGAACCGCTTGGGGGATCTGGAAATTCGCACCGCCTACACGACGGCTACGTACCTCTACCTGAGGTGTAACGTTGACCAACGCTTTCCGGAAGATCTCCAATCCGTCCTCACCGCTCTTTTCAGCAACGATGTCGATGGCACTGTAGAAGATATCCAATGACTTGGTCTTCTTGCCGTCGTACATCAAGTTGTTCACGAACTTGGTCACCTGCACATCACCGAACTTTGGGTCGGGAAGGATCGTGTGCTTTATCGTCTTTTTACGCATGGCTGCTTATCCGTGAAGGTTACTTCTTCTTTGCTGGTGCCGCTCCGGCCTTAGGACGCTTGGTGCCGTATTTGCTCCGACGCTGATTACGCCCTTCAACACCCGATGTGTCCAACACACCACGGACGATGTGGTACTTCACACCTGGCAGGTCCTTTACACGACCGCCACGCACCAGTACAATACTGTGTTCTTGGAGATTGTGTCCTTCACCACCGATGTACGCGATCACTTCATACCCGTTGACCAAACGCACCTTGGCCACCTTACGAAGCGCAGAATTCGGCTTCTTAGGTGTGGTGGTGTACACTTTCGTGCAAACGCCACGACGCTGCGGACAAGCGGTCAGTGCGATCGACTTGCTCTTGTATTGCGGAGTCTGACGACCCTTGCGGATGAGCTGTTGGATAGTTGGCATGAGGTACTTTTCGTCTTGGCTTTCAGGTGTTTTCGTCCTGTAGAAGTGGAAAACGGGCTGCAAAAGTAAGTGAAAAGCCTTTTCCACCAAGCATTGTTCACTGAAATATTCTTTCATAACCCAACTTCTATGGATCGGCGACGGATCCCGGTTTGCGGTTGCACAGCACCTAATTCACTGCGATCCAAGCGGATAATATTTACAAAACCGTCTCAGATCCCGCGCCCTAACACCGAATTATTGTTGAATGATCGAAGACGAAGGGCTGACGAATAACTGATGTGATTATCTTTGTTAGCATCATTTGATTCTATAAATGGACGTTCCCAGCCTCACATACTATTCCATAAGCCCCAGAATGCTGAACCTATTGGCAACAGTTCACCAACGCTTGGGCGAAGTGCATGCACGACACCTGCATCAGCCACCTCCCGACCTCGAAAAAGCTTACCATGTTAGTAGCGTGCACAGTACGTTGGCACTAGAGGGTTCGGCTTTGGAGGCACTACCCGTGGCACAACTGGTGGACAAACCAACCAGCGCAACGGAAGGCTCTTCTGCATTGGAGGCCGTGAACACCCACCGGGCATATGCCCTGTTACACCAGTTGGACCCTTTTCTTTCACAAGACCTTCGTCAGGCACATGGTGTGTTAATGCACGGCTTGGCGCTCGATGCCGGCCACTTCAGGACCGGCCCAATGGATGTGCTGTACGGCGAACCCGAACCCTTGCGCACGGCAAGCGCACATGACCTGCCTGTACACGTGGAAGAACTCTTGCGCCACGCGGAGGAGGACAGTTTTCCGACTTTGATCACGAGTTGCGTGCTGCATTTCGGGTTGGTTTACCTACGACCCTTCACAGCAGGGAACGGACGACTGGCCCGCCTATGGCAAAAGCGGATGCTTATGCAGCATTGGCCAGTATTCGCCTATCTCCCAGTTGAGGCATTCATCCAGCACACACAACCTGCATACTACGCAGCATTGGAATATGCCGACCGACGGGGGGATTGCGGGGAATTCATCGCCTACCTCTTGGAACGGATCGATGAGGCCCTGGCAGAATTGCTAAATGTCCCGGACCCTGGTCGCAACGCGACAGATCGGATAGGGCTGTTCTTGCGGAACGGCCCGCTGCGCGGCAGTGCGGACCGATCCTTCAGGAGGAAGGATTATCTGAATTTCTACCCCGAATTGAGCACAGCTACGGCCAGCAGGGACCTTGCAGAAGGGGTGGAAAAAGAAGTGCTCATTCTTACTGGAACGAAGCGTCAAGCACACTATCGGCAACAGTATTAACGATTCTCACAGGGCTGAACCCTGTTCGACGGTGATACGACGGACATTGGTATTGCACTGATGTTGGGGAAATGGATCACACCCCGATCACCTTAGTGCGCACGACGAATTGCGGCTTGCCCTTCTGCATCAAGTATAGTCGGCCGAGGTATTCGCCTATAAGACCGAGCATGACGAGCTGGATACCTGCAAAGACCAAGATGCCTGCGGCGATGGAAGGCCAACCTTGCGGCGTGCCATGAACAAGGCTTTCGAAGACAACAACAAGGGCCAATAGGAACCCCGCGCCACTGATCGCGAAGCCCATGATACTGCTGATGCGTAAGGGCATTACCGAGAAGTTCACGAACATGAACAGCCAGAGCCTCACGAGTTTCCGGAAGCTATAACTGCTCCGACCCTCGACGCGTGGCGCGTGGACAACTAACAAGGTTCCTATTCGTTGGGTACGCTCCAGAATGATCCCATCGATGTAAGGGTAAGGACCTCCATATTCCAAGATCCCATCGCATAAGAAGCGGTTGACACAGCGGAAACTGGACAGGTAAAGTCCACGTGGTTTATCCAAGAGGAAGGTTGCCACACGATCATTGAATCGGCTACCCAAGTTGCGCAAGAAGTTGTGTTGTTTGCGCTTGTATTTGGTGTAGATCACATCGAACTGCGGATTGTCCTGGGCAAATTTGAGCAGCTTGATCACCTCGCTCGGTGGATTCTGAAAATCGTCATCAATATTGATCACGTGGTTTCCAGAACTTACTGCATACCCCGCCATTACGGCATTGTGCTCGCCGAAATTGCGAGCAAGATCAACCGCTATGATTGGCATTGGAGCCTCTTTGGCCAACCGTTCAATGATGGCCCAACTATCATCCGGACTGCAATCATTGACGAGGATCAACTCCCAACCAACCTCATTCAAGGCTGCCAACTCCCTCACCAACCGCTCAATACTATTCGCACCATTGTAGACCGGAATCACGATAGAAAGGGTTTTCATTCCGTTGGGCGTTGAACGATAAGGAGGATCGATCCACCGAAGGGCAATGGTAACGCTCTCCGAGTAAACAAACGCTCGATGCTGAGGCAGAACTTGAACGCGTTGTTCATGACCCCAGAAATTTGTCGAACATCACTTCGTCCGTCAGAGCCTAGCACTTTGCGTTGAAGGACCATGAGCGGAAATAGCAGTGTATTCCAATATGTACTGTACCGGATGACGAAGCCATGCTGGCGGAACAAAGCGATCACCTCGCTTCGGGTGTACCGGCGAGATTGACCCACCGCCTTATCGTGGTATGAAAGCATCCATTGGTAGGCTGCCAAATTGATGATGGCGACCCCTCCGGGGCGCAAAACACGATGGAAGCCCGCAACTGCGGCATCCACGTCCATTTCGTAACCCAATACGTCCAAACTGACCAGGGTATCAAAGGCCTTGTCCAAATAAGGCAACGCATCCACCGAACCCTGCACGATCAGAGCACCTGTCTTGGTACGTGCGGCTTGACAAGCATACTCTGAAAGGTCGAGCCCATGTGATCTGACATCCGGATACCGTGCGCCGATCCGTTGAAGCATACCCCCGGTCCCGCAGCCAGCATCAAGCAACTTGTCCGTTCTCTGAGCATACTTGCCGATCGCGTGAAGAACATTGGCATGCAGGCCCGCGTACCACCACAAGGTGCCTTCCAACTGCTCCATAAGACCGTGTTCCCCTTGCTCCATTCCAGCTTTCATGTGCCGACGCCTTTATATGCCTGATATGCAGCGCGGTCGCGGAGATAATCCGATTCCATGAATGGCTGATCGCAAAATACGGCCACTACCGTATCAGGCCCTTCGAACGTGAGGTGGTTCCACAATCCCGGTGGAATGAACAAGGCCTCTTCCGACCGATCCAACCTGACCTTGACGGAATCGCGGCCGTCGTCTATCACGATCGATACTGAACCACGTAAGCAAACCACTACTTGTGTGCAATCGCGATGGGCATGGTCCCCACGTACGCCGCCCACAGGGACTTCGGTCACTGTGAATACCCGTCGCACGGTGATCCCCAAGCCCAATGGACCATCATCCGGGATCACGGTCAAAAGGCCATCTGCTCGTGCATGTTGTTGTAGGCGGATCCTGCGAAGCGCCCCGATCGAGGTATGCCTCATTCAAGGGATCCATAAAAGGTGCGGACAGCGTCACAAACGCGGTGGATCTCGTGGTCTGTCAGGTCAGGGTACAACGGCAAAGAAAGTACGGTGCTTGCCAAGCGCTCGGTTACCACCATGGCACTGGTCCGGATCCATGGTTGGTAAGCCGGCTGTTGATGCACCGCATAAGGGTAATGGATACCGGCATTGATCCCAGAACGGGCAAGATGATCACGAAGGGCATTGCGTGTGGCTTCATCGGGAAGTTCCACAACATAAAGGTGATAGACGTGAAAACAGCCCGATCCTTCTGCGGGCAGAACAAGAGGAAGATCCCGGAGCCGGATATTATAGGTCTCGGCAATAACGCGACGTCTTTCCGTTCGCGCATCGAGGTGTTTCAATTTCACCGACAAGATGGCCGCCTGCAAAGGGTCCATACGGCTGTTCCATCCTTGGATTTCGCTGAACTGAGGTCGCTCCCATCCGTATTGACGCAACATGCGCAGTCGTTCTGCCAGGGATGCATCATTTGTGGCCACCAGACCTGCATCTCCAATAGCACCCAAATTCTTAGTGGGATAAAAACTGAATGTGGAGAGCACTCCGAACCTTCCCACACGTTGGCCATGAAACCTGGCCCCATGGGCTTGGGCACAATCCTCGACCATGGACAAGCCATGATCTGCGCATATTTTGGTCAATCCAGCCATGTCTGCGGGGTGACCGTACAAATGGACCGGTAGAACAGCCTTGGTCCGAGCAGTTATCAACCCTTTTACCCAGTCGGGATCCAATGTTCTTGAAACAGGGTCCACATCAGCCAGGACCGGGGTTGCACCAGCCATGCAAATAGCAGCTACTGTGGCCACCGCGGTATGCGAAACTGTGATCACCTCATCCCCTGTTCCAATTTCCAACGCCCGCAATGCCAGATGGATCGCATCAGTTCCGTTGTTCACACCAATGCCATGCGACACGCCGACATGACCGGCAAACTCCTCTTCGAATCTGCGCACAGCATCACCCAACACGTAGGAAGGGCCCTCCAATACGGACCTTATTGCCACATCGATCTCTTCGTGAAGTGCTCTGTACTCCGCTCGCGGATCAGCTGTTTGTATGATCGTTCCTTCCATGTTGCCCTTAGCAATACCAAACCGAGCGAAAATTAGATGCGCCGCTACCACTGGTCCTCTTTAACAGAAAATTAAGATGAACGTCGCATTGTTCGCGGTGCAAAGGAAAGATCAAGGGGTTGTCCAACTCGATCAAAAGTGGCTAAATGACCCTTCTCATCTTCTCATCCATCCTGCAATTACCTTCGGACCCTCATTGATCGGCTCTTGAAACCACAACTCTTTCACGCCATTCAACGTTCCATGGCTGATCCTTTGGTTGCTCGTCCCCAAGAACAGGCAACATGATTCCAACGGAAGCTCACCAATTCATTGGAATTTACGGAAACTGGCAAAATGAACTTGAAAGCGGAATGTTGGATCAAATGATGCATGCCTTCTTCATCTGCACTGGACGCTTCATCCTTCAGTTCCCCGCCCCTGAACGACTTGAACAGAATAGAAATTAGTCATGGTCAGTTCCAACTTCTTATCCAGCCTGCAAGACCACCCGGATCGGAACATGACCGACGGGAACCAGATCGATCGGGAACCGATGCTCATCCAGCGTAAGTGGCTCACTTTCTTGCTGATCGCCCTTGTCTTCAGGGCGCTCTTTGTGGTTTGGCAAGTACATGATCGTAAACCTGCTGACTCACCTGCTACATGGTATTGGGAAGTTACCGACACCCCAGGCTATATCGAACCTATAGAAAGTATTCTTAATGGCGGGGATTATAGTCCGGATTATCGTATGCCTGGTGTTGGTGCACCCTATTGGATCTTTCGACAATTCCTATCTCAGACGGCGAGTTACAAAGCCCTGGTTGCTCTACAGTGGCTCCTTTCTGGCCTCAGTGTGCTATTGCTTGCATTGTTGGCACTGCGCCTAACCGGATCGCACCGGGCAGCGTTGGCCACCTATATTCTATTCTTACTGAGCACCTACACGAGCTGGTATGACACCGCCTTGTCTTCCGACAGTTTGGCCCCTTCAGTGCTAGTGATACAAGCCTACTTGTTCCAACGGGCTTTGGACAAGCGGGATCACCGGTTGCTCTTTTTGTGCGGAGCCTTCATTGCTTGGCTCATTTTCCTTCGTCCGGTTTCATCGCTATTGTTGATACCGGCAGTGGTGTTGATCTACATCCATTGGGGCAAAACGCTTGCGGTTCGAGCGTTGCTGATATTCCTCATCCCTTTCACCTTGGTCGAAACCGCATGGGTGATCCGCAATTGGCGGGCGAATCACGAATTCAACCCGCTAACGAACCAAGGCATGATGCCCGATGCGATCTCCAAGCATCACTTGGGCTACATGATGCGTTTTCTTCAAGGTTATGGAGGCAACTACATCTGGTGGGATCCAGGAGCTGACATTCGCTGGTTTGGCCGATGGTACTGCTGTGCTGAAAAGGACAACGAAGGTCGTTTGGCCGGTCCACCCCCCAGCTACGCTTACGCACCCGGTTACGACCTGGACAGTTTGGTCATGGTAAGTGAACTTTTCCGAGCAGCATTGAACGGCCAATTGAGTTCTGCAGACTCCATAGCTGCCGTTACCAAGGCCGATGCTGCGTTGGACCGTTACACGGAACTCCATGCAAAAGGGGCCCCGTTCATGCATCATGTGCTGAGCCGGTTCCTAATGGTTCCGAACATGGTTGGGCAGAAGGGAGCCGAAACCTTGTTCGAAACACCCTTCAACGAACTACCCTTATGGATGAAGTTCTTCAAGCTATTCCAAATGGCGCTCTACGTTTTTGCTGTCATGATCGGGACCATCGCTGCCTTCACCATGCTTTGGAACTGGAGGAAAGCCCGCTCCCTATTGGCCAGATGGATACCATTGGTCGCTGTGTACATGGTCCTCGTTTATCCATTGGTTCTGAAAATGGCCGAGTTCCGCTTCATGGTGCATATTTTCCCAATGATCCTTCTCTTGGCCGTTTGCTTCAGCGTTGTTCTGGTGGAAAAGTGGTTAGGGCAGAACACGCCGAGCAAGATCACGTGATCGGCAGGTTTTCGGAACCGTCGGTTTGCTAACGTTCATTCATGCGCTGAAGTGAGCACCGTAGCGTTGCGCATATTCGTCCAATAGCGACTACCTCCGAGCTTACCTTTGCCGGTTCATGGACCATTTGAAAGGGCTCAATCCCGCACAACGCGCCGCCGTGGAGGCCACCGATGGCCCTATGATGGTGATCGCGGGGGCTGGTAGCGGAAAGACCAAAGTACTTACCGTGCGGATCGCGCACTTAATGACCAAAGGTGTGGACTCCTTCCGCATATTGGCGTTGACCTTCACCAACAAGGCGGCGAAGGAAATGAAGGAGCGGATCGCTGTGCTCCTGCGCGATATGCCGGGCCTGAGCAACGAGGCGCGCAACTTATGGATGGGCACCTTCCACAGCGTGTTCGCACGGATCCTTCGGGCAGAGGCCGATAAGCTGGGATACCCGAAGGACTTTACCATCTACGATACGGATGACAGCCGAAGCCTGATCCGCAGTATCGTGAAGGAATGGAAACTTGACGACAAACTCTACAAGCCGAACCAAGTACATGGCCGCATCAGTATTGCGAAGAACAATTTGATCGGTCCGCTCGAATACCTGGAGAACACCGAACTGATGGGGGGTGATGCCGCCGTGGGCAGGGAACGCATGGGCGACATCTATAAGGCATATGCTGAACGATGTTTCCGTGCAGGCGCCATGGATTTCGACGACCTGCTCTTCAACACGAACATCCTTTTCCGTGACCATCCGGAGGTGATGCTGAAGTACCAAAGTCGATTCCAATACTTGTTGGTGGACGAGTATCAAGACACCAACATGGCCCAGTACAACATCGTAAAGACCTTGGCCGCCCGACACGAGAACATCACGGTAGTTGGCGATGACAGCCAGAGCATCTACTCCTTCCGCGGAGCGAACATCCAGAACATCCTCAATTTCCGGAGCGACTATCCTGACCAGCAGATCTTCAAGCTGGAACAGAACTACCGAAGTACGAAAACGATCGTGGGTGCGGCGAATTCCTTGATAGAAAAGAACAAGGAACAGATCCCCAAAACGATCTGGACCGAAAACGCCGAAGGGGACAAGATCATCGTGCATCGTTCCCTCAGCGATAATGAAGAAGGTCAGTTCGTGGCACATTCGATCTTCGAAACGAAGATGCAGAACCAGGTACCGAACAAGGGCTTTGCTATCCTGTACCGCACCAACGCGCAGAGCCGAAGCATGGAGGAGGCGCTGCGGAAACTGAACGTGCCATACCGCATTTACGGTGGCCTTAGTTTCTATCAACGAAAAGAGATCAAGGACCTGATCGGCTATTTCCGACTAGTGTGCAACCCGAATGATGAAGAAGCCTTGAAGCGGGTGATCAATTTCCCGGTGCGCGGTATCGGGCAAACCACAATGGACAAGTTGATGGTAGCGGCCAGTGAAAAGCAACTATCCATATGGGACCTGATCCTGGAGCACCTTGGAGACCTTGGCTTTCATAGTGGAACGCGCAAGGCCATCGCGGATTTCGTGCTTATGATCCAAAGTTTCCAGACCATGTTAGGAACGCACACCGCGCATATCCTGGGTGAACACATTGCTCAGAAGAGTGGGATCCTGAAAGATCTTTTCGTGGACAAGACACCAGAAGGCGTGAGCAGGTATGAGAACATCCAGGAATTGCTCAATGGCATGAAGGGGTTCAGTGACCCAACAGCAAGGCCCGGCGTGGATGGAACAGAAGAAGGCACGGATACACCTGCTCCCGACGAGTATGAAACACCTAAGACCCTCAGCGACTTCCTGATCGATGTTGCCTTGCTCACGGATGCGGACAATACCGACCCCAACGACAATGACCGTGTGAGCTTGATGACCATACACAGCGCAAAGGGGCTGGAATTCCCTTATGTGCATGTAGTGGGTCTCGAAGAGGACTTGTTCCCCAACCTGATGGCTGTGCAAAGTCGCGCCGACCTTGAAGAGGAGCGTCGCTTGTTCTACGTGGCGATCACCAGGGCAGAGAAACGGGCGACCCTTAGCTATGCGATTAGCCGCTATAAGTGGGGCAACTTGACCACCAGCGAACCCAGCCGGTTCATCGACGAGATCGACCCAAAGTATCTTGAATTACCGGCCGTGAACGAACGCGGTGCGTTCAGTTCCGGGCAGTACGCACGCCCTAGTGCGCCGCCTTGGGCCCGCAAAGCTCCGCAGGCAAGTCCGCGCTATGCGGAAAAGACGAGCAACGAGAACGACCGGAGCGCATCCAAACCCGTTTATGGACGAGAACGGACAGCACCCGTTATCCAACAACGATCCAATACGGCCACTCCCACGGCGAAGCCCGGCAACTTGAAAAGGCTTTCCACCGAGGGGAAACCACTTGAGGCCACCCAAACCTTGGGCAATGCAACGCCGGACTTGGCCGAAGGCATGACCGTGGCACACGAACGCTTCGGAAAAGGAAAGGTCCTGAAGATCGAAGGCAAGGCTCCGGACATCAAGGCAACAGTGTTCTTCCCTACTACTGGACAAAAGCAATTGCTCTTGCGGTTCGCAAAACTTACCGTAGTGGCTTAGAAAAGGTAACCCAACGCGTTTAACAACGTATTGCGGGTCAGGATGTCCATTTCGGCGAGGTGCCGGTGTCCCTTTTCGCCATGTACCGCTCTGCGCTAGCCCTCATACTTGCACTCTGCTTTCTTTCTGATAGCCGATCCGGCCCGGCGCCACTATTGGCTATACGGGAATTCGGATTCAGCCTTAACCCGAACGCGCAAGGCGATTTCCACGCACTTTTCATCTATACCGTGTACAATGGTGCCGTGGTTGATGCATTGCCCATGCGAACCGAACCGTACGTCCTTCAAATGGCGGGCCTGCAGGAAAGTCGTGCCAACCAAGATGGTGCCGACCTGTTCTCTCGGTTCGGGATCAACCAATGTGGTGCGTGGATGGAAGAGGATGTAGTGCATACGAACCTCCAGTGCCTCGCAGTCCTTCAACTATGGAAATTGCGCTATCGAAAGGAAATGGTGGACGGCCAAGGCAAAGGATGGGCAAATGAGGAATTCACTCCCTCGGCACGTCAGCAAGTGCTCCTTCAATTGTATAGACCACCGCAATTCGAAGATTGGCACGGTCCCTATTTCGGTGAAGGTGCATTCCGACTTTTGCGCGATATGCAAGACCCGGAATGGGTGCAGCTGTACCAGATCGGGGGATAGACAAGCGTTCATTCATCGCTCCAATTCTTGCCATCTCAATTTTCTCCGCCTTAGATTTGGCCCTCTGAGTCCTTCAGAACGCAAGTATTCGGCCCAGTTCGGTGTTTTCGCACCGCAGCCCATCGTTCCGCCCATGAGCACAGTTCATTACGACTACAATACGCAACGTCCGCAATTGCCCATTCCCGAATATGGCCGCCACGTGCAGCGCATGGTGGACCATTGCATGGAATTAGAGGATAGGGAACAACGCACCAGGACGGCGAAGGCCATCATTCAGGTCATCGGCCGGTTGAACCCACAGTTGCGCAACAGCGACAATTTTGAACGCACCTTGTGGGACCATCTCTACATCATGAGCAATTTGAAGCTTGATGTGGACAGCCCCTACCCCATGCCAACACCGGAAGAGCTGGTGAGCAAGCCCAAGAGCGTACCCTATCCGCAGTCGAACATCAAATTCGGCCACTACGGTAAAATGGTTCAACGGATGATCGACCAGTGCGCTGCAATGGAAGAAGGGGCGGATCGTAACCTATATACCATGGTGATCGCCAACCAGATGAAGAAGCAATTCCTCGTTTGGAACCGGGACACCGTGCCCGACCCTGTGATCCTGAAGGACCTGAGCGACATGAGCAAGGGTCAATTGAAGCTAAATGGAGAAACACAGCTTGCCGCCACTGCCGATCTGATCCGTACCCAACAGACCGGCCCACGCAACGAGGTGGAAACCACACGGAAACGGCACAACAACAGCGGCAACAACAACCATAGCGGTGGAAGCGGTAAAAAGCGGAACAGGAGCCGGAAGAAGAGGTACTGAGTTGAGGAAGTTGTTAGTTAGCCGGTCATTAGTCGTTAGTCAGGATCTGGTCTTCGACCCTTTTCGACCTGTATTTTGTAAATTGGGTCTTCTCTTTGGTTTTGCTCTTTCGGCTTGCAATTGCCTGTTGCCTTTGCTCTTGAGGTATGCTCCTGCAATTGCTCCCGGCTAACATCAAGCGGTACGGCGGGATCGCCTTTGCCCAGTGTTATTGTCAATTGTACCTGCTTCCGTAGAACTGCGGAAGGCCTCTTGCTTTCCCAAAGGTGACAACGGTCTGTTGAAACCCCGATGATCCAAACACAAATTCATGCGATCGCGCTTCGTTGCTTCGCAGCATGGGAAGTTTCAAGATCGAAGGCGGACATCGGCTAAAAGGTGAAGTAGTTCCACAAGGGGCCAAGAACGAGGCGTTGCAGATCCTGTGTGCCGTGCTTCTGACTGCTGAACCGGTCACCATCCACAATGTGCCGGACATCGTGGATGTGAACAAACTCATCGACCTGTTGGAGATGATGGGCGTGGTCGTAGAACGACTTGGCAATGGCAGTTTCCGATTCACGGCCAAGGATATCGATCTTGAGTTCTTCTTGGGTGAAAAATTCAAAGCTTTGGGCGGAGGTCTGCGCGGAAGCGTTATGGTTGTCGGTCCTACCCTAGCCCGATTTGGCCGCGGCTACATTCCCACACCTGGTGGCGATAAGATCGGCCGAAGGAGACTGGATACCCACTTCATCGGATTCGAGAAACTGGGCGCTCAATTCGCCTACGATGCCAAGGAAGGTTTCTTCAAAGTGGAGGCCAAGAAGTTGAAGGGGGCGTACATGCTTCTGGACGAGGCCAGCGTCACCGGGACCGCTAACATCGTTATGGCCGCCGTTCTAGCCGAAGGACGAACCACGATCTTCAACGCAGCGTGCGAACCTTACCTGCACCAGCTCTGCGATATGCTCGTTCGCATGGGGGCCAAGATCAGCGGCATCGGCAGCAACTTGTTGCACATCGATGGTGTGAAGGAATTGGGCGGAACGGAGCACCGAATGTTGCCCGATATGATCGAGATCGGTTCCTTCATCGGCATGGCTGCCATGACGCGTAGCGAGATCACGATCAAGGACACGGCATACGACCGTCTCGGGGTGATCCCGGATGTATTTCGGAAACTGGGGATCGTGTTGGAACGAAGGGGTGATGATATCCACATTCCGGCACAAGAGCATTACAAGATCACCAAGTTCATCGACGGTAGCAACATGACGGTGAGCGATGCACCATGGCCAGGATTCACACCTGACTTGCTGAGCATCGTACTTGTCACGGCCATCCAAGCAAAAGGATCCGTGCTCGTGCACCAGAAAATGTTCGAAAGCCGCTTGTTCTTCGTGGACAAATTGATCGAGATGGGCGGCCAGATCACGCTCTGCGACCCGCACCGGGCCTTGGTCATCGGAAATGATTTTCAGAGTCCTTTACGTGCGATCCGCATGACAAGCCCGGATATTCGTGCCGGGGTTTCGTTGCTCATTGCTGCACTAAGTGCCGAAGGGACCAGTACGATCGACAATATCGAACAGATCGACCGGGGCTACCAGAACATAGAGGCGCGGTTGAAGGCTCTGGGTGCCAAGATCGTTCGTGTTTGAGCGTATGCCTTCACCCCAGATAGGGGAATAGCCTTCCCATTCCGGCATGGTATTCGCCTTTTGCAGCACTTGAACTCTTTACCTTTGTCGCAATGGAATTTAGAAAGATCATGTCCAAGACACGCATCGCAACGATCGCCGCAATAACCCTGCTGGCGGTGTATGGTTTCACAAACCGAATGGATCGTTCACCTGAGGAAGGAGATGCCAAGATCGGCACTAACATCGGCGACAAAGGACCTGAACTGGCATATATGAACCCGGACAGCTCGAAGGTGTTGAAGCTTTCGGAACTAAAAGGCAAGTACGTGCTGATCGACTTTTGGGCGAGCTGGTGTCGCCCTTGCCGCATGGAGAACCCCAATGTTGTTGCGGCATACAACAAATACGCCCAAGCCAAGTTCACGGATGCAAAAGGTTTTGAGGTGTACAGCGTAAGCTTGGACCGTAGCCGAGATGCATGGAAATCCGCGATCGCACAGGACAATTTGAATTGGAAGTACCACGTGAGCGATCTGGGATTCTGGCAATCCAAAGGTGCGCAACTCTACGGGGTAAGTTCAATTCCCATGAGCTTCTTGATCGACCCTAATGGCATCATCATCGCCAAGAATCTCCGAGGCATGGCGTTGCACCAGGAGTTGGACAAGCACGTGAAGAGTTTGTAACTACCTAGATCTTCGGTGAAGCCCTTGGCAGCGATGCGAGGGCTTTCCATTTGAAGTAGAACAGACACTGCCATCCTGTCCATGGAGATCGGCGGCACCCTCCTTTGCCTCACGGCTGCGCCGATCAGCGGCACGGAGATCAACTATGGCATTCAAGAACCCGTTCCGCAGTAGCGATAAGGCGAAAACCCCGATGGAGAAAGAACACCAGAATAAAGAAACGACCGCAAATTTCTTGGACGAAATGGCGAACCAACAGTTAGACACTGACAACGCTGACACCACGGCAGATGCACCACAGGCCGAAACGGCACCCCAACTTACCGAACTGGAGCAGCTCGCATTGGACTTGGAAACCAAACAAAGTGAGATCTCGGTGTTGAACGATAAGAACCTGCGACTCTTCGCCGAGTTCGATAATTTCCGCAAACGGTCGGCCAAAGAGAAATTGGAACTGTTGCAAATGGCCGGGTCAGGGACGATCACCAACCTGTTGCCCGTTTTGGATGATATGGATCGCGCGTCCGCCAACAATGCCAACGTGAATGATCCCGAAGCGGTAAAGCAAGGTATGGAACTGATACGCCATAAATTCATGAATCTGCTTTCCGCACAGGGTGTAAAAGCCATGAACGCTAAAGGCGAGCCGTTCGATCCCGAATTGCACGAAGCAATTACCAAGGCACCCGCGCCAAGCCCCGATCTAAAAGGCAAAGTGTTGGATGTGGTGGAGAACGGGTATACCATGAACGACAAAGTGATCCGCTATGCCAAGGTCGTAGTAGGCGAGTAACGTCGACGTATACGTCGACTGAAACGCCACAACGAACCACCAGTGTAGAACACATGAGCAAGAAAGATCCATATGAGGTCCTCGGCGTGGGCCGAAATGCCACTGCTGAAGAGATCAAGAAGGCGTACCGCAAACAGGCGATCAAACACCACCCGGACAAGAACCCCGGTGATCACCAAGCGGAGGACAAGTTCAAGGAATCGGCCGGTGCGTACGAGATCCTGAGCGACCCCGAAAAGCGTGCAAAATTCGACCGATTCGGCCACAACGCACCCGGAGGATTCGGTGGTGGCCCCCATGGCGGTGGCATGAACATGGACGACATCTTCTCCCAGTTCGGCGACATTTTCGGAGGAGGCGGTGCGTTCTCTGGCTTCGGCCAGCGTGGCGAAGGTGGTGGCCGCACTGTGAAAGGCAGCAACCTGCGCGTGCGCCTGAAACTGACCCTGGAAGAGATCGCACACGGTGCCGACAAGAAGATAAAGGTGACCAAGCTGGTCCGTGCCAAAGGCAGCGAATACGGCACCTGTAGTACCTGCGGTGGAAATGGACAGGTAAGGCGGGTACAAAGCACTTTCCTCGGACAAATGCAAACGGTTACCACCTGCCCCGCTTGTGGTGGCATGGGCCGTTCCGTAACCAAACGAGCACCCGGCAGTGATGAGAATGGACTGATCCGTGAGGAGGTCATAGTCCCGATCAAGATGCCAGCCGGTGTTGAGGAAGGCATGCAGCTTAACGTAAGCGGCATGGGCAACGACGCACCCGCTGGAGGTATTCCTGGCGATCTGCTCGTGGTGATCGAGGAGGAAAAGCACCCGGAACTGCGTCGTGACGGACAGAACCTTCATCACGAAGTGTTCATCAACATGGTGGATGCAGCACTAGGTTCCAAGATCGAGGTACCCTTGGTAACAGGAAAGGCCAAAGTGACGATCGAGCCCGGCACCCAAAGCAATCACACCTTGCGATTGAAGGGAAAGGGTCTACCGCATTTGAACCACCACGGTCACGGCGACCTGTTGGTGCACGTAGCCGTTTGGACCCCAACCGACCTTAACAAGGACGAGAAGGCGGCCTTGGAAAAACTGCGCAACAGCAGCGGCTTTCAACCCAAACCATCCGCGAAGGACAAGGGGTTCTTTGAGCGGGTGAAGGAAATGTTCGGCAGCTAGAACGTTCACAGATCTGGTCGGGGCGTAACGTTGCACGAGCAAGCGCCCTTGGAGCTACGGAATTCGGTTCACGTTCGTGAATGAACCAGCTTGGCCACTGCTTTACCGTTGTGCATTAGCACGAGCCCGTTCTTGTCCAACCTGTGTTGCTCCGCAGTCCCCATTGCCCGGATCAGGCTTTGCTCCAACTGCCTTGCCTCGCCGCATTCGCATGCAGATGGCATCAATCCCTTGAAACGCAGAGCGCTTTGACCCGTGCTCCATTGGCCGGTGAATACACCACACCTGGATCGACCGATCAATTTACCATACTTGTCCAATTCAAGTGATATAGGAGGATTTGCAGCCGGTAGGTCGACACTAAAGACTTGCACCACCAACCATTTACCGACCAGTTGTTTGCTCAAGCAAACGCCCGTGAACACCACGCTGCCTAGAAGGGCATAGCCGAACATCATTCCGGAAAACAGGATGGTTGATCGTTTCAGCATGGTTGCTTCCATTCACGGGACGATGGTAATTTAATTGCTCTTCAGCCCAATAGCGAACAGCACGCTGCGAAAAGTTGAAATTGTGACGGTCCGCTTCTCTTCATGGTGATTTGCTCTTGTAAGATCCATCGGTCATGGTCGTTCAAAGTTGGCACTACTTCGGATCGCAATTCCAAACCCTTTGCGACCTTCGCGCCGCACATGGCAAAGCAGCGCATTACCGGAAACCTCGTTGATATTCCCTCCAAAAGGATCTTTCCAGCCCAAGTCGTGATCGAAGATGGACGGATCGCCTCCATTACAGAGATCATTGGACCGGTCGATGGATATTTGACACCCGGCTTCATCGATGCACATGTGCATGTGGAGAGCTCCATGCTCATTCCAAGTGAATTTGCGCGGCTAGCCGTGGTGCACGGTACAATAGCCACCATCAGCGACCCTCATGAGATCGCGAATGTGCTGGGTGTACCGGGTGTTGATTTCATGATCAACAACGGGAAACGGGTTCCATTCCACTTCTTTTTCGGAGCACCGAGTTGCGTGCCGGCCACCACCTTCGAGACCGCCGGTGCACTGGTGGATGCTGACCAAGTGGGCGAACTGTTGGAACGAACAGAGATCGTGTATTTGAGCGAAATGATGAATTTCCCGGGAGTGCTTAACAAAGACCCGGAGGTACTGAAAAAGATCGCACACGCCCACCGGCTCGGGAAACCGGTGGATGGTCACGCTCCCGGGCTTCGTGGTGAAATGGCCAAGCAATACATCGCAGCCGGGATAAGCACTGATCATGAGTGTTTCACGGCGGAAGAAGCTTTGGATAAGTTGGGCCATGGCATGAAGATCCTCATTCGCGAGGGCAGTGCCGCCAAGAACTTCGATGCTTTGATCGGGCTATTAGTGGACCACGCCGGAAGCATGATGTTCTGCAGCGACGATAAACACCCGGACAGTTTAGTTGAAGGGCATATCAACAGCCTTTGTGCGCGCGCCGTTGCCCATGGGATCGACCTCTTCGATGTGTTGCATGCTGCGTGCCTGGCGCCGATCATCCACTACGAACTACCGGTCGGTCAATTGCAAGTAGGCGATCACGCGGACCTGATCCTTTTGGAAGACCTCGTCAATTTCAAGGTGAAGAGAACCTGGATCCAAGGCCAAGTGGTTGCTGAAGAAGGCCGCTCGCTGATCGAACGCGTCTCCAGTGAACGACCTAACCTCTTCACCTGCAGCCCAAAACAACCGGATCAATTCCGCATTGCGGCCACGAACAAGGACTTGCTTGTGATCGAAGCACTGGATGGTCAATTGATCACCAAAAAGCTGTGGATACCACCAACGGTCCAGAATAACGCCTGTGTGGCCGACCCAACGAAGGACCTACTGAAGATCGCCGTTGTGAACCGGTACCGCGATGCAGCGCCTGCCGTAGGTTGGATCACCAATTTCGGGCTGCAACGAGGGGCCATTGCGGGAAGTGTAGCGCATGACAGCCACAACATCGTTGCTGTGGGAACGAATGATAACGACCTCTGTGCTGCGATCAACCTCGTGATCCACGAAAAGGGTGGGATCAGCTTAGCGAACGGGGCACACCATCGGATCCTTCCCCTACCGGTTGCAGGGATCATGACCGATGCGGATGCATATACAGTGGCCGACGCATATTCGGCCATGGATAAGGAAGCGAAGGAATTAGGGAGCAAACTTGGGGCACCATACATGACCCTCTCCTTCATGGCCTTGCTCGTGATCCCTCACCTTAAAATGAGCGACAAAGGATTGTTCGATGGTGATCTGTTCCAACTGGTGGAAAGTTGAACCGGCTAGTGTGGGAAGCGTGGGGTCTTGCGCGGTCGTGCGCCCCACCCTTCGAACTACCTTGAGCCGCAAATGAAGGCTAACTATTGGGTCCGATCGCGTTGGGTATTGTTCATGGCCCTCCTCTTGGCGGCCTGCTCAACCCAGCAACCGCGGGTCCACGAAGGGCGTTTCCAGAAGCGGCAACACCGTGGGGGTTGGCATGTGGACCTCGGCATCAGGTCGAAGGAATCTACCTTACGCCAAACCACCTTCCCACTCCCAAAAGTCGTAGAAACGCAAATTCCAAAAGCAGGACGACGTGAGGCTACGTGGAAGAGACTAGCTAAACCTAAATCGGCCATGGCCATTCCCGAAGGAGCGCAACTTGCTCAGGTGGAAAGGAACCTTTCGATCCAAAATGAACCAATTGCCATGGTCCAGTCCAGCCAGTCGGGTGGATCGCTCGGCAACGAGCGACAGACCAATGCGAGCAAAGTGACCCCAGCCTCTCAAACCCAAGAGGAAAGGCCCCCTAAGGTGTGGAACAAATGGGCCGTGCCCGCGTTCATTCTCGCCTTGGCAACTGTTGCCTATGGGATCCTGGGAACGAATGCGGTGATCCTGGTGATCGCCGTTGTGGCCACCTTGGTGATCGCCGCGATCGCCTTGCGAAAAGGACGACGGTACGAATGGTCCGGGAAGGGCTTCGCATTGGGTGCGATGATCCTTGGGACTTTCGCTGCTTTGATCACCTTGATCGCTCTTTTGAACGGGAGGGTATAGGGTGATGCCCTGGTCGATGGATCGCCGAGCCCCATCTACGAGCTCGGAATTTTGTTCTTCACGAAGGGGGGCAAGCTTGGCGAAAGCTCGATCCACGAATTGCTTCGAAAAGCATTGGAGACTCCGGATAACCGGGGCCGTCCCGGCAGCACTGCGGGACTGCGAACACTCCCCGTTTCCGGATTGACTTTTGGTGGGCAGCGCTAGGCGATCATACCTCTTGATAACTAATAGGATGATGGTCGGCAGAACCAGTGCCAACACTGGCGACATACCGTGTGGCATCTACGGGGACATGGGTATGGACATTTCTATGTTGATGATGAGTCCAGTCAACTAGGAATCAACCATTTCAAAATGCAGGACCTTTGGACATTCATGGGGCCATTCGACGAGACAATTACTTGGATACGATTCAAGACCGAACTTAAGCAAGCCCCGCCTTCTTTCTGGCTGCTTTTAGGTGAATGCATGGCATTGGTCCAAACCCTTCGCGGGGCACCATTGCCACCTATGGAAAGCCGATCCTTGGACCTGGAGTTGAACGCATACGGACTTTTGGCCCGCGTAGCGCTGGACGGCTCGACACTGCGCGCTGAACAACTGCTCATGTACGTGGAGGGTCGTTCCAAGGTGCCATCAACTCGCGCACAAGAGATCGAGGATGTGGATCATTTCCGAGATGCTCTTACAAGCCTTCAATTGGAATTCGCCACCTCCGTTCCGAGTTTGTCCCCAGAAAGGATATTGGGCTACCGATCCGCTTTGGGACGCACCCCGAATGTTGCACCAACAAATGCATGGCGCAATGGACCCATGGGTCCGGGTGAACTGCCCGGAGTCCCGTCCGAGATGATCCCGCTGTTCATGATGGAGCTGTGTGACTGGTTGGCCAGCCCTGATCTAGCGCCGCCGGCACCAGAAGAAGCTCCTCATTACGCGTTGCTCAGAAGCATGATCGCCGAACTGTATCTAGCTTGGATCCAGCCTTTTGGATCAGCGGGCTATCGGGTTGCCGGTCTCGTGGGGCAGCATCTTTTGGCAATAGGTGGACTTGCCGGTGCGTGGACCCACTTGACCGCGGTCCATTACCATCGGTCACGTCCGGAGTTCTTGCGACAGATCGGCCATGCTGCCCAAGGCATGGGCGATCCCATTCCATTCTTGGCCTATAGCCTACGCGGCCTGTTGGACGGTTTAAAGGAACTTGTCGGAGCGATCCGGAATGCACAGACCCATGGTCAATGGCGTGCCCATGTCGAAAACCTTCTCCTTGGGGAAAAAGGTCCGGTCATGGAGCGTCATCGAGCACTTTTGCTTGGGCTTTACGAGGAACAGGAACCGACGGCCATAGGCATGATCTCCCAATTGGACCCGGAACTGGCTCGTCTCTACGCAGGAGTGTCGAACAAGACGCTTCAGCGTGATGTGGACGCATTAGTGGATCGCGGTGCATTGCAACGGACTGCCGAGGGGGTGCGCGCGCGTCGGGAGATCGTACGCGGATTCAGGAGTTGAGCAGCTTTTCTACCAACGTATCGGCTTGGCGATGAAGTACTTTCGTGCTGACCCCTCGTGCCCGCAACGAGCTCAGTGAAGTAGCCCCTTCGGTCTTGGACAATTTATCGCCAGTTGGGCCTAAGACCAAGTCATGGTGATGGAAGCTGACCGCCTCGAACGACTTCAACCCCACTAATTTAGCAAGGTGCAACTGGCAGGCCGTCGATGGGAGCAAGTCCGCACCGCGAACAATGTGGGTGATCCCGGAAGTCCAGGTCATCCGCCAAGGATGCGATCTGGTAGGATACACGACCACTCGCCTGGCCGGACATCCGATGCCGAACCACAGGATCGCCCATGGTCAGGGCCAGGTCCACTTCCAACACTTCCCCTTGAAGCGTATTCACCCTTACGATCGTGCCTTCCGGTATTCGTAGCCGCCACGTACTATCCGGATCGTCTATTGTTTGACCCGCCTCTCGACAGGTTCCTGGATAGCGCCCATCAGTTGCGACTGTTCGCAATTGTGAGCGAGTACAGGTGCATCCGTAGAGGTGCCCTCCATGGTGCAATGCCTCGACCAATTCCCCATAGCGCGCCAAACGCAGTTGCTGGGACCAACTGGCATAATGATCAGCCGGACCGGATGGACCTTCATCCCAAGTGATCCCTAGCCATTCCAGCGAACGGAAAATATCTTCCACGTAATTCGGCCGTACACGTTCAGCATCCAGGTCATCTATGCGTAAACGGACATTCCAGCCCAATGCTCGAGCCAGTTTTTCCGTCAATAGAAAATTGATGGCATTCCCCATGTGCAAGAAACCACTGGGAGTAGGGGCCAGCCGAGTGGACCCCGCTCCGGTCCTTTTCAAGTCAACCATATTATCTCGATCAGCAGGACCATGGTGCCCGGGGCCGGACTCGAACCGGCACAGCCCTTGCGGACCAAGGGATTTTAAGTCCCTCGTGTCTACCATTTCACCACCCGGGCATTATTCTGGTCTTTCATTCCAGACGAACAACGCTACGGTCCTTAGCTGGACACAAAGGAACGGTACTCTACCGTCCCTATGCGTCGTAAAGCAAAAATGCCTTCCGAAGAAGGCACTTTGAGCGAGAAACGGGACTCGAACCCGCGACCCCGACCTTGGCAAGGTCGTGCTCTACCAACTGAGCTACTCTCGCAATGGGCGGCAAATATAGTAGGAGTTAAGGAATGGGCAAAATTGAGTTGAGAAGGTGAGGGGTTGAAGAGGTTGTGGACATTCAACGTCCAACTTGCCAACTACCTCAACCTTCAACTTTCCTGGCCTTTTTCGGCACCACCATCCGTTTGATCTCGTTGAGCTTCAACAAAGCCTCAACTGGGGTAAGCGTATTGATGTCCAGGGTCTCGATCTCTTCCCGGATACGCTGCAATGCTGGATCGTCCAATTGGAAAATGCTCATCTGCAGGTCACGGGTTATGCCTTCAGCATTGACCCGTCCACTGTTCTTGGGTCCGTCGTTGGAGGGGGCTGCACCCAAGTCGCCACTATGGCTAGCCTCCAAATGGGCCAACACTTTGTGGGCACGGGCAAGCACCCGGGCAGGCATGCCGGCCAATTGGGCCACATGGATCCCAAAGCTGCGATCACTACCACCAGGAACCAATTTCCTCAGAAAAAGAACTTTGCCATCGGCCTCGCGCACGGCCACGTTGGCATTGCGCACCCGCGGAAAAGTGGCCGCCATCTCATTCAATTCATGGTAATGCGTTGCGAAGAGCGTTTTTGGGCGGCCGGTATGGTCGTGCAGGTATTCGGTGATCGCCCATGCGATGGAGATTCCATCATACGTGCTCGTGCCCCGGCCGATCTCATCCAAAAGCACCAAACTGCGTTCGCTCAAATTGTTGAGAATGCTAGCGGTCTCATTCATTTCCACCATGAAGGTGCTCTCTCCCGTCGTCAGGTTGTCCGATGCCCCGACCCGTGTGAAAATGCGATCCACCAGGCCTATGGTTGCCGATGATGCCGGTACGTAACTGCCGATCTGTGCCATGAGCGTAATGAGCGCCGTTTGCCTCAACAAGGCGGATTTCCCGCTCATGTTCGGGCCAGTGATCATGACCAGTTGCCGGTCCTCCGGATCCAGGAGCAAGTCGTTCGGAACATAGGCCGTGCCAGGCGGCAGTTGCTGTTCGATCACCGGGTGTCTTCCACCACGGATATCCAATTGGCGATCCATGGAGATGACAGGTCTACCATACTTCCAAGCAACTGCATTTACAGCAAAGGCGCGCAGAACGTCCCATTCCGCCAAAGCCATGGCCAGTGTTCTCACCTCACCCACTTGTGCTACCACATCCTCTACCAAGGTCGCGAAATGGTCGACTTCCAGAGCCATGATCCGCTCTTCGGCACTCAGGATCTTTTCTTCGAGCGACTTGAGCTCGTCCGTGATGTAACGCTCTGCGCCCACCAAGGTCTGCTTGCGCACCCACTCCGGTGGAACTTTTGCCTTGTGAGCGTTCCGAACTTCCAAGTAATAGCCGAACACGTTATTGAAACCGACCTTCAGTGAACTTATCCCGGTGCGATCGGTCTCACGTCGTTGCACCTCCAGCAAAAGCTCCTTGGCGTGGCTACTGATATGGCGCAATTCGTCCAGTTCGCTGTTCACGCCCGCACGAACAACACCGCCCTTCGCCAAATTCACCGGTGTCTCCGGTTCGATCGTTGCCGAAATGCGCACGGATAGACCTTCCGGAACATGGATCCCATCCGCTGCAATCCCCATTCTTCCGGCGCATTTAGCAAAGGCATTGCGCAAACGACCCGCCGCTTCCAACGCGTAATGGACCTGCAGCATTTCACGAGGATTGATCCGTCCCGCAGCCGCTTTGCCTGCCAATCGCTCAAGATCGCCAACATTCTTCAGCTCCTCCCCCATGGTTCCGACCAAATTGCCATCCCCGATCAAGGCCTCCACATGGTCAAGCCGGTGGGTGATCTCTACGGCATCGACCAACGGGAAAAGGAGCCAGCGCTTCAACAAGCGGGACCCCATGGCGGTTGTGCATCGATCCAGGGCCTGCAAGAGGGTCCGCCCTCCTTCGTTCACCGGTGTTACTAACTCCAAGTTCCGCACCGTGAATCTGTCCAATCCCACGTAAGCATCGGGACGTAGTCGGCCAAGGCGATCCAAATGCGCCAGTCGATCATGGCGCGTTTCACCCAAGTAATGCAGTACGGCACCCGCTGCCCTTTGCCCGAACTTGAGCTCTTCGATACCAAAACCCTTCAGGCTGGTCGTACCGAACTGTTGCAAAAGGCGTTCGCGTGCAAAATCATCGGTGAAGGCCCAATCGTCCAAGGAAAAAGTATTGCGTTGCGTGCATAGTTCCAAGATGAAATCGTCCTTGCCCCCCTTGGGCACCAAGAGTTCCGAAGGAGCATGACGATCGATCAAACGGCCGATCTCCTCGGCTGTTTCTTCCGCCACCAAAAATTCGCCCGTGCTGATATCAAGGAAGGCGGCACCATATCGCCCTTGATGACCGTAAACAGCTGCTAGCCAATTGTTGCTCCGGTGGTCCACTACATCATCGCCATAGGCCACTCCAGGGGTGACCACTTCGGTAACACCGCGCTTCACGATCGTTTTGGTGGTCTTGGGATCTTCAAGTTGATCGCAGATCGCTACACGAAAACCGGCACGAACAAGTTTAGGTAGATAGTTGTCCAAGGAATGGTGAGGGAACCCGGCCAATTCAACATCTTGCCCACCGTTGTTCCTCTTGGTAAGGGTGATGCCGAGGATGCCGGATGCGGATATGGCATCACTCCCGAAGGTTTCATAGAAATCACCTATGCGGAAGAGCACCAAGGCATCGGGGTACTGTGCCTTTACACCGTTGTATTGTTGCATCAACGGAGTTTCGGACTTGAGGGTCTTGGACATGATCTTTTCCACCTGCTTATTTTACCCGCCGATCCGGCCAGAAAAGCGAACAAACAAGTAGGCCAAGGTACCACCGTGATCGTGGGTTTCTATCGTTCAGATCCAACTGGTTTTCACATTTTCCCAACAATGCAGCGGCCTACCGCACCTTGTAGATCGACCCAATGCCTTTCCAAGACCGAAAACTGACCCAAGCCGAACTGGACCGCCCCACACCGGAAACCCATCGTTCGCGACCCAAGTTCCCCATACGGCTGATCCTCGATGACGTTCGCAGCCGGCACAACGTAGGATCGATCTTCCGTTCAGCGGATGCGTTCGGTGTGGAATCGATCATTCTATGTGGATTCACCCCCCAACCGCCCCATAGGGAGATCGAAAAGACCGCATTGGGCGCCACACGATCGGTGCCATGGACAACAGCCGAAAATGCTCTGGAGGCTGTGATCGCCGCCAAAATAGCCGGATACAGGACAATTGGCGTGGAACAAACCTTGAATGCTTTGTCCATTGGATCAATACCAGGAGTGGCGCTCGGCCCAATTGCGTTGGTCTTCGGCAATGAGCTTAATGGGGTCTCGGACGTCGTCATCGAAGCGTGCGATGCCTGCGTGATCATTCCCCAACATGGCAGTAAGCATTCGCTGAATGTATCCGTCTGTGCCGGTGTAGCATTGTATGCGATGACATTGCCTCCGGTCGATAAGGACCATGGAACCCGAACCTGATGATCTACGCGGAACCATGGAACGAAACTTTTTAACTGATGAACGTATACAGGCAACCAACGGGTTTATTCGGGGTCTTAACATGAAGAAGTGGAAGGTTGATCCCACGAACCGTTGAAAGCGACTATATTTGGCTGCGACCGGAAACGCACATATGCTAAAACGTTACCCCCACTTCTTCCTTGTGGTGTTCATACTCGGTTTGACCCTCGTGGCCATTCCATCGTATGGTCAGTATTTCCGGCAGTCCTCCTACTGGAAGACGCACCGTAAGGAGATCAGCCTTGGCTTCGGGATCTCCAACTTCCTTGGTGAATTGGGAGGAAGGAACCAAATTGGGTCTCCTTTTGTATGGGACTTGGAATTGAGCAAAACACGTCCTGCAGCGCATATTGATTACCGCTATTTCCTCGCGCGGAAGATGGCGCTGCGCGGTCGATTGACCTATGGGATACTCGCAGGCAACGACAACCTTACCACCGAAGTTTTCCGGCAGAACAGGAACTTAAGTTTCAAGTCCGATGTTTATGAAGCCTCATTGGTCTATGAGCTCCATCTGTACTCCGAGGAACTTGGGCACGTGTATGACCTCAGAGGTGTAAAGGGAACGAAATCTTCGCGGGTGGGGTTCTATCTATTCGCCGGTATTGGTGCCTTTTATTTCGACCCCAAGGCACAATTGGAGAACAAATGGGTAAGACTTAAGCCTTTGGGTACTGAAGGACAAGGTCTTCCCGGGGGGGCACGTGAGTACAGCAATTTCCAAGTTTGCGTCCCCATGGGCATTGGACTCCGCAAGGCACTGTCCAAGCAGATCAGTATCGGTGCAGAGCTGCAATACACGAAGACCTTCACCGATTACGTTGACGACGTGAGTACGATCTATTACGACAATGAAAAGCTTGCTGAGGCCCATGGCGATGAAGGTGCCTTTCTGGCCGACCCCAGTTTGAGGACCGAAGGGATAGTGGGCGCGACCGCGGCCGGACAGCAACGTGGCGATGCCAAGGACAACGATGCATACTTGTTCTTCAAATTGCAGGTCCACTACAAGCTGGTCAAATACCGCAGTGGTTCCAAGAAGTACCGGACCCGTATACGTCGCCAGAAGATCGTGTTCTGATCGCTGCTGGCAGTCTCATTTAATTCGGCAATTCACTTGAGCGTTCTCTCGAAGTAGCAGCACTTCTTTAGAATGGCACATTGGGGAAATGCGGCCTATCCTTCGTATTGTCCGTTCCAGCGCACGAGGCATAAATAGCAGAACTAAAGGGCTGCCGAGTTTCCGTTTCGAGACTCCACGAGGGATAGGCCGATAAGGTGACGGCATTCACCGGGAAATTCCATTACTCAGAATAAGTTGCTCTCCATCTGCATTTACCAAGGTGCCCCACTTGGCAGCGAAGAATACGAACTCCTGATGCACTGAAAGCAGTGCTTTCATTTATCCTCGTTTGGTCAGATGACGAAGCAGGAGGAAGGTTATTCAACAGCAACTTGGACCGCTGTCAGATGTTGAGGTAAGAGATCGGAATGAATGAGATCACTATCGTGTTCGCACTGGACATGTAAAAAACGTTCACGGGTTGTGAAGCCGGACTCCTTCTGAACAAAGTCATAGCGATGTTGACCCGCACCTTCGGGTTGCCCCGACCATGTGGTCAGAAACGACGAAGCCCCCGCAGTATTTGCAGGGGCTTCGATGATCTATCGTTCTGGATCAGAGACCCAAGTTGTCCTTGAAGGCACGGAACTCCAAGTCCTTCATGGCCTTTTCGCGCAGGCTGGCGTCCTTCTGTACGGCCATGCCCAAGTGATCGCGCACGCCTTCGCCGTTGTTCTGGCGAGCGGCGATGATCGCTGCGAGGTAATGGCCCATTGCGCTGTCCTTGTCAGCACTTGCTTCCAATGTGGTTGCTGCGCTTGCAGGATCGCCGCTTAGGGTCTTGGAAAGGGCGGCGTTGAAGGTGTTGTTACCGGCCATGCTGCTGTTGGCACTTGCGTAATCACCATTCTGGATCTGGATCAGGCCCATGTTGTATTTCACTTCAGGACCAGCAGCCATCGCTTTCGTGTAGAGTTCAGCTGCCTTCTTGCGGTCGCCCTTCAAGCGTGCAACCACCCCTAGGTTGTTGGTGCTTACTGGATTGTCCAGAAGGGTGTTGGCTTTTTGGAACTGGGTCTCTGCCTCGGCCAATTTGTTCTGCATCATATAGATGTAGCCCACGTTGTTCGCTCCGCGATAATCGGTCGGGTGCACGCGTTCGGTCTCCTTGTAGATGCGCAACTGCTCGTTCGGATCGTTGCTCAAGGTGGCCGCGAAGAGCAACTCTTCCACGTTCAATGAATCGGGCATCGTGCGGCTCATTTCGGTGAGCTGTGCATCGGTCTTGCCCACGCGCTTGTAATTCAGATTCATTTCGCTGCGACGCAGAGTGGGCAAGATGGTCTCTGCGATCTCTTTGTACGTGGCGGCCATGTTCTTCACTTCGGCCTCGCGCTTGGTATCATCGGGGTACATCTCCAGTACACGCAGCACCAGATCCTTATCGGCCAAACTGCTGGCTTGCATAGCCTTTTTGAAACCATCCCAATCTTCGCCCCGTGCTGTAAGGTTGTAGAACGCGTCCAATTTTGCCGTGTCCATCTTGGCACGGACGAGTTCGCCTTTGGCCCAATTCTTCGCACTCTTAGCGCGATCATCCGCCAAATTCTCATTCAGGGTCAACTCCCCTTCCGGACTTGCCCAGGCATCGATCGCCAAATTCGTGAGTTTGATGTTGCCCTGCTTGGCGATCCCTTTCACGAAATCCACCATCGCTTTGATGTCGGCATCCTTCAGTTCGGTAGGGCGTACCACGGAAGAGTTCACCAAGTAGTTCATCGTGGCGGCCTCCGTGTGATCCGTGATCCGTTGGAAAGCATCCTTTGCCATAAGTACCTTGTCATCGCTGAGCATGAGGTACGGTGTGGTGATCACCCCATCGGCGATCTTTACGGGATCGAACTGCTTTTCCTTACTTCCTTGTTTGCCAAGGATCTTCACCATGAGCTCGCTTTGCGCCATGGCCGGTGTGTAAGCCACCTTGTTCGAATAGTTGAATGACTTTCCCGTTTTGTAAGGGATCACAGTGCCATTGCCCACGGCCTTCTCACCTTGGAAATTGGCTACTTTGTATGGAGTTTCCCCGCCTGTGTAGACCAAAGTGGGGGTGAATTCCACAGTGGCCTTCTTGGCGAAGTATTTCTCCGGAAAGCTTCCGTTCACGGTGAGCGCTACCGAATCGCCTTGAACGATCAAGGGGTTAGGGTCTACCGTGTACTTCACGGTATCCGCTTTCTTGTTCATTTTCCCGAGACCACCGCATCCGCTCAATGGGATCAATACAATGGCTGCTAGGGTCAGGCCCTTAAGGTGCCGCTTTTCCATGGATCTATTCCTTGTTTCTTGATTTCGGTTGCAAACATAAGAACGCCTACGCGAGGTCAGGATCCTAAGAATCCCCCACTTCTTAACAACGCGGCGTGAGTCAAAGTGTTACTACCCGATAGCCCAAGGGTACTTCCCTATCCACCTCCTTCAAGAGCTTTTCATAGACAAGGGCTTCGTTCAACAGGTCATGGCCTTGAAGATCAACGACCAACACACGCGAATCCTTCAACTTTTGAAGGTGGTCCAAGTAGCGTTCTTGCAACTGCACAAGGTATTCATTGTGGATACTTTGTTCATAACTCCTCCCTCTGGAACGGATCCTCGCCTGCACCCGATCAAGATCCATATACAGATAGACGATCAGTTCAGGAGAAGGCAGGTCCGAATACATGATCGTGTACAGGTCGCGGAAGAGCACATATTCATCAGATTGGAGGGTGACGTTCGCAAAAACCACCGATTTGCCAATTGAATAATCGGCAACTGTGCAGGCACTGAACAGGTCCTGCTCCGTGGTGCGTTTCAACTGATGGTAGCGCTGGGCAAGGAAGGACAGCTCAACCGAGAAGCCATAACGTGCCGGGTCCTCATAGAACTTGGGCAAGAACGGATTGTCATCGAACTCCTCCAACACCAACCTTCCGCTCCATTCCTGCGCTAGCCGTTTAGCCAACGTGGTCTTGCCTGCTCCTATCAATCCTTCGATGGCGATATACGTATAGCGCATGGTTCAACCAACGGGCAGGGCATTGAGCAATTGGAGGGTGGTACGCTGCAAGGTAGGATGCAGCCACGTTGGAGCAACATCCGCCATGGGGGCCAACGCGAAACGCCTCAGGTCCATGCGCGGATGCGGAAGAATGAGGTGATCTGATCGCATGACCGTGGGTCCTGCTGAAAGGATGTCGATGTCGATGATCCGCGGCCCAGGCTTTCCATTCGTGGTACGGGTACGTCCCTGACGTACTTCGATCCGTAAAAGTTCGTGCATCACTTCCTCCAATGGTTGTGCCGTGCCTATGACCAAGGCCCTGTTCAAGAATAGTCCCGGATCGGTGAACCCCCACGGCTCGGACCAGTGATCCCTACTCCGAGCCAAAACCCCACCGAACGTTGCGCCTATCACGTCTTGGGCCTTGTCCAATTCCGCCGGGGGATCTCCCATGTTACCTCCCAATAGCAACACCAATTCTTCTAGAGGCATGGCGACAAAGCTATTCGATCATGATCGCTGACCCTTCCATACGAGCCGAACACCGTTCATGTGATCTGCATGTCCGTACCCAAGCCTTCCAACTAGTTTCGCACCGGTCAAATCCATTTCCCTATGAGACAATTCCTCAAATTCATGCTCGCCTCCATGGTGGGTACTTTCCTGATCGGTTTCGTATTGATCATGGTGTTCATCGGCTCGTTGGCGGCTCTAGGGTCCAGTTTCTCGATGGAAGGGAAACCCACGACCGTGAAAGATGGTAGTATTCTGCATTTGAAGTTGGACAAGGTGATCGTGGACCGTGGTAGTAAAGACCAATTCATGTTGGACTTCGGGCCGTTCCGCGATGCGAGCAAATTGGGAATGAACACCATACTGGCCACCTTGGAACACGCCAAGACGGATGATAAGATCAAAGGCATCTTTTTGGACCTCACCAGTACCCAAGCAGGATTCGCCACCATGAAGGAGATCCGCGAGAAGATCATCGCCTTCAAACAGGAGAGTAGCAAACCGGTGATCGCCTACAGCGAGAGCTATACCCAAGGCAGCTATTACCTGGCCACTGCCGCGGATGCTATTTATCTGCAACCCAAAGGTGACCTTACCTACCATGGGCTGCAGAGCGAATACATGTTCTACAAGGGGTTGTTCGAGAAACTTGACATCGACGTGCAGTTCATCCGCGGAAGCAACAACAGGTTCAAGAGCTTCGGAGAGGTCTTTACCGAAGACCACATGAGCGAAGCCAACAAGGAACAGAACAGGGCCCTGCTCACTGGGCTGTGGGCCGAGCACCGCAGAGCAGTTGCCGAGAACCGCAAGCTGGAGCCCGCACGCTTGGACCTGATCGCTGACAGTCTTATGGTGCGGAACGCGGATTCCGCTCTAGAACTGGGCATGGTTGATGGCGTTAAGTACCGCGACGAAGTGCTCGATATCCTGCGTGAACGGATGGGCATCGAAGCTGACAAGGATCTTGAGCTGACCGAACTGGGCACTTACGCACGTTCCTTCAAACACGACCATTCAACAGGAAACAGTGATCAGAAACTTGCGGTGATCTATGCTGAGGGCGGGATCTCTTCCGGCGAGAGCGAAGACGGCACGATCGGTAGCACTTCTCTTTCTGCTACGATCCGTGAGGCACGGGAAGACAGCTCCATCAAAGCGATCGTGCTGCGGGTGAACAGCCCCGGTGGTAGTGGACTGGCCAGTGAAACGATCTGGCGCGAAGTGAAGTTGGCCAATGATGTGAAACCAGTTGTAGTGAGCATGGGCGATGTGGCCGCTTCCGGGGGATATTATATCGCCGCTCCGGCGCGCAAGATCTTCGCAGAACCAACTACCATCACAGGTTCAATCGGTGTCTTCGGGATCATCCCGAACATGCAGGGCTTCTTCAAGAACAAACTCGGGATCACTTTCGATGGGCTGAAGACGCACAAGTATGCTGATATGCCTACCGGTACCCGGCCGCTCACGCAACATGAAAAAGACATCATACAGGGTTATATCGACGACTTCTACACAGGGTTCAAGGAACGTGTGGCTGAAGGACGTAACCTGACCGTGGCCCAAGTGGACAGCATTGGCCAAGGTCGTGTATGGACCGGTGAAGATGCCAAACGGATCGGGTTGGTGGATGAATTGGGAGGGCTGGAAGCCGCAATTGCGGAAGCGGCGAACCTAGCAGGCCTTTCAGACCCCAAACGTGTTGAAATGCCCGAACAAAAGGACCTTTTCGAGCAGATCATGGCGGACCTCAATGGAAGCGCCAGTGCTTGGGTGGCAGCCACCATGCTGGGAGAGGACCTGGACTTGTTGAAGCAATTCACCAAGGTGAAACAGGCCAAGGAAATGATCGGCGTTCAGGCCCGGATGGAATACGACCTGGACGTGCATTGAGCCACGAAGGACCCGACAATATCACAAAAGGCTCCGGTTTCCCGGAGCCTTTTGCTTTCCCTAACATTACACTAACCAAAACCTGAGACTTAGTACGCGGCCGGTCCCAATAAGTTCCACCGTGTAGGTCCCTCTTGGCCGATCGGCCATTTCCAATTGTAGCCGAGGGCCTTCGATCCTGCCTTCCAACACCATAGCGCCTAACGTATTGTACACTGCGTAACGCCCTTGGAAAAGGTCTTGCGGCAGATCCACCGTTACCGAACCGGAACTTGGCACTGGGAAAATGCGCGGCGCCGTAGCATCCAATTCACCAATCCCCACGGAAGTTGTTATAAGCCAATTCGTTGCCGATACCTCGGCATTGGGTCCTATGCCACCACAGATATGGATGTCCCCTGAACTTAACTGCCCAACGCCACGGAGGTCCATTACCTCGGCACCAGCACTCTCCAAAGAGAACGGTGCATTCGTGTTGGGCAGAATGGCCAGGTCAGTGGCTGGCGCAACCACGCCACTTCCATTGTAGGCCACGGCATCGTAGTTGTAGCTCATGCTGCTTCCTCCTACCCAGAACGGTCGGTTCTGCAAAGTGCCACATCCGGACCTGTAGCTGGCCCTGCCCGTATTCACCACCGGCAACCATTGAATGGTCAGTGGAGAGAGGGGATCGATCACGCCGATCCGCAGTTTGTCCTGTGCCGGAAAACTGCTCCCCATTGAAGCACCTCCGTAATAGAAAATGGTATCGCCAATGATGGTACCGGAAGCGCCGAACGCTCTGTACGCATTGCTATTTATGACCGCTGTTCCGACCGACCATGTATCAAGAGCCGGGTCATACACTTGGACCGCTGATACGTTGGTCGTGTTGCTCCATCCGGTGATCACGTAGATCAGACTATCTCGCCATACAGCTTGCACTTGGTCATCGATCGGGATAGGAATTGGGGCGCCGTCCGTAAGCCAGGTCTCTGTGGAAAGATAGAACCGATGCACTTTGTTGGAACTGATCTCGAACGGAGATGCGTTCAGGACATGGTAGCCACCGATAACATACGCCACTCCACCCACTACGCTCGCTGCCGATGCGATCTTTCCGCTCGTGTCCGGTATTTCCGGCAAGGTGGTCCAAGCATCCAAAAGTGTACTGTATCGATATGCACGTCGGTGGATGGCCAGCCTGTCCAAACCGACCCCAATTCCTCCGAAAGAATAGACCCGATCATCGCCGTCCACCTGTGCAGCGCAGACCGCGTTGTTCGCTGTTGGCATCGGCATAGGCGCGCGCAGTTGCCAATCCGCTTGGGAGAAGATCTGTTGCCCAAAGCAACACAACAGTAGAATTAGAAGATCCCTCATCCTATTTCCACGTGATGTCCACTGTGGTTCCGAACGTTGAGAACACGACCATCTTCCCAGATCAGGTATTGGCCTTTTGCACCCAATAGAATTCCGCCAACCTCTGGCACCTTGCCCAAATTGACACTGGTCACTTTCGGCGGGTAGGCCAACATGGGATAGGTGATATCCAACGGTGCTTCATCGGTCAAAAAGTATTGTTGCAGGTCTTCACGAAGCACATTGCGCGCCTTGGTACGTGCTTCCTGTAAAGCGTCATGATCAACAGCCACTTCCTTCAACATCGCTCGCCAATTTGTTCGGTCCGCGAAGAGCCGTTTCAGGTCCACCTCGATCAAACCGGCCAATTGCCGATACGGAACACGCGCAATGATCACGGCCGAAACAGCGCCTTGATCGATCCAACGCACAGGCACTTGTGTGCTTCGCGTTACGCCGACCTTCACCCCACCGGTGAAGCTCATGTACACCACATGTTCGGTGTTGTGGTGCGCAGCTTCCCACTCCGGGTCTCGCCCTTCATGCAAGTGTGCCCGGCACAGTTCGGGCCTGATGATACAGTCCGCCGCCTCTGGTGCCGATACTAAGCAGGGATAGCAAAAGCCTTGTGCGAACAATTTCTTCACCCGTCTTCCGCAAGAGCAGCAACTGAGCACACCGGTGGCTCGCACCTTAAAATTCTTGCCGAGGAAGGGTGCCAATTCCACTGGTCCATCCGCCATGGGCAAGGCATAGTTCACAGCTCCATCAAATCCGACGAGCATTTTTCGCAATGGGGATCCCTCGGTCATTCGACTTTCAATTCAATGGGCTGAAGGTAATCGTGTGATCCATCACGAGACAATGGTCAAGAGCTTCTTTGGGTTGTTGCGGAGCAATTAGTCGTTAGTGAAGGGAGTCGTTAGTCGTTAGTCGCGAGTTGCGAGTGGATGTTGTTGGGTGTCATCTCGACTTTTGCTTCGACCCATTACCTTAACGGCGCCGGATCCACCACAACGGTGTCCTTCGGTACGCTTGTCCGACCTTCGTTGCCTCCCCGAATGCCCGTGAACACGCTCGTCTCTTTCTTGATCACTAAACGGCTGCAACAGATCGACCTGTTCCGTGCGAACCCCAGTATGGCCCAACTGGAGGTTTTCTTGGACCTGATGCAGAAAGCGCGCTATACTGAATGGGGAAGGAAGTATGATTACTCTTCCATCACCGATCCGGATGAATTCCGCAAACGCGTTCCATTGCAGGATTATGAGGATGTGAAACCCTTCACCGAGCGTTTGCGAAAGGGCGAACAGAACCTGCTCTGGCCAACGGACATCAAATGGTTCGCGAAGAGCAGCGGCACTACGAGTTCACGCAGCAAGTACATTCCCGTGAGCCGCGAAGCGTTGGAGGATTGCCACTACAAGGGAGGCAAGGACCTGATCGCATTCCATTACCAGCAATTCCCGGAAAGCAAACTCTATTACGGCATGACGCTTTTGGTGGGCGGGTCCAGCACCATTGAACAATTTCGGCCGGACGCATACAGCGGTGATCTTTCATCGATCATCATCCGCAACCTTCCAATTTGGGTGGAAGTGCGAAGAACTCCGGTGATCGAAACTGCGCTCTTGGAGAATTGGGAAGTGAAGATCGAACGAATGGCCCGCGAAACCATGCGCGAGGATGTGCGCTGCATCGCTGGTGTACCCTCTTGGACCTTGGTGCTCTTCCGCAGGATCCTTGAACTCACGGGCAAGAAGAACATACTTGAGGTGTGGCCCAACTTGGAATTGTACATGCACGGTGGTGTCAGCTTCAGGCCCTATCGCGCGCAATTCGAGGAGCTCATCCCTTCACCCACCATGAATTATTTGGAGACCTACAACGCCTCCGAAGGATCCTTCTCCATCCAGGACAGACATGGTGCCGACGATATGCTGTTGATGTTGGATTACGGCATCTTCTACGAATTCATGCCCATGGACCAGGTCGGGAAACAGGATCCACGGACCATCCTGTTGAACGAAGTGCAAGTGGATACTTCTTACGCCTTGGTGATCAGTACCAACGGCGGGCTATGGCGCTACATGCCCGGCGACACCATTCGCTTTACCAGCTTGTCCCCGCACCGCATACAGGTGAGCGGCAGGATACGCAGCTTCATCAACGCATTCGGAGAAGAATTGATCGTGGAGAACGCGGATCGCGGTATTGCCGCAGCTTGTGAGGCCACACGGACCATTGTACAGGAATACACCGCGGCGCCCGTTTACATGGCAGATCAGGCACGTGGCGGGCACGAGTGGGTGATCGAATTTGAAACCCCACCCAAGGACATGGATCTCTTCACCCATACCCTGGACAAGACCATGCGTTCGATCAATTCCGATTACGATGCCAAACGGAAAGGCGACATGGCGATGGTAGCGCCAGTGGTACATGCCGTGCCCTCCGGCACGTTCTATGCATGGATGAAGCAACGCGGCAAATTGGGCGGGCAGAACAAAGTGCCGAGGTTGAGCAATGACCGGACGATCCTTGAAGATCTGCTTGCACCGATCGCCATTTGAAGGAGGCAAACCGCATTCTACAAGTTGCCTTGACCATTTCATCCGATCATCCACACATCCCTTGCAACTCCAAAACCCCATAGCAGCTCTTGCTCTCGCACTGAACCTGTTCGCTTTTGGACAGGACAGCTTGGTGATCGAAGGAAAGTTCGATGCGTTCACCACCGATGAAATGGGCAATGTGTACGTGTTGCACGGTGATGTACTGGAACTCTTCAATGCGAATGGTAAGTCGTGGCTAAGGAACAGTGTGAAGACTTTCGGCCAGATCAGCACGCTTGATGCGTTCTACTCCTTGAAGCCCATGGTCTTTTCGAAGGACCAAGGTCAGCTCGCGGTGCTGGACAACACCCTCAGTGTGCAAGGCAGTGTGATCAATTTGCCGCGCGATGGATATCCGCAAGTGGTGTTGGCATGCATGAGCGTGCAGAACAGCTTCTGGTTGTTCGACAACCGCGAACTCGCCCTGGTGCGCGTTGATGCCCAACTTCGGAAGTTGGCGAATACCGGTCGCTTGGACCAATTGCTCGGGATCACTCCCGCACCTGCGGCCATGCAGGAGTATGACAGTCGCTTGTACGTGAACGATCCGCTCCATGGCATTCTCGTCTTCGACATGTTCGGAACCTACTTCAAAACGATCCCTATCCTGGGTGCACAGAGTTTTCAAGTGCGTGAGGGTGCGCTGTACTATTTCTCGGAAGGATCGATGCATGTGTATGACATGAAGTCGTTCGGGATCATCGATTTCCCACTGCCCATTGAACCTTCACTGGTCATTGATGCGCGCGTGGAACGGGGTAAGTTATACTTGCTGACAGCCGACCGGATAGTTATCCACACCCTGGCGCAATAGGCTGGAAAGGACACGACTTTTCCACAACCGCCCCTTTCATCCGTTCGCACGGATACCTTCGCACCTCATCAATTTTCTGAAGGCTACATCATGCATATCGCGATCGCAGGAAATATCGGTTCCGGCAAGTCCACACTTACCAAGCTCCTCGCCAAACATTACAAATGGGACCAGTTGGAGGAGGCTGTGGACAACAACCCGTATCTCTTCGACTTCTACAAGGACATGCAACGTTGGAGCTTCAACTTGCAGATCTTCTTTCTGAACTCCCGCTACGAGCAGTTGCTGGAGATCCGGCGCAGTGGCCGCAATGTGGTGCAGGATCGCACGATCTACGAGGACGCGTTCATCTTCGCGCCCAACCTGCACGCCATGGGGTTGATGACCACGCGCGACTTCGAGAACTATTTCCGTCTGTTCCAGAACATGGACCATTCGATCACTCCTCCCGATCTGATGATCTACCTGCAAGCTCCGGTGGACAAACTCGTGAAGCAGATCAGCGAACGCGGCCGCGAATACGAGAACAGCATCAGCATCGATTACCTCAAGCGCCTCAACGAACGTTACGAAGCGTGGATCCAGACCTATGACAAGGGCAAACTGTTGATCATCGATGTGGAAGGCAACAGCTTCCACAACGACCGCGGCGACCTCGGCATCATCATCAACAAGATCGATGCGGAGATCCACGGTTTGTTCCCCATGGAATTGGAAGCACCGAAAGGTAAAGTGATCGCCGCGAAGCCTGCTGCGAAAAAGGCGGAGAAGAAGAAGGGGAAGAAGTAGGGCCTCACCCCCGGCCCCTCTCCAAGGGGAGAGGGGTGACTATCTATGCGGATCTGGAGCTGTTTCTGGTAACATTGAGCTTTGCTCGTGGACCAGTGAATTCTCCCTCACCCCGGCGAGTTTCTATGGATCAATGCCTAGGATCGTTCATCTGCTAGAAGGTCGCACTGATAGCAATTGAACTGTATAGAATTCGAATCTACCCTACAAACGAAGAAGCCCCGATGATCCAACGATCACCGGGGCTTCTTAATGTGGAGTGCTCTTAGAACCGATCGTTCAGCGACAAAGTCGAAGCGGCAACGGGCGCGGCATCCTCAACAGGCAATGCACCGTGGTCGTGACCTTCGTGATCGTGCGGCGCGGGTGCGCTGTGACCACCTTCGTTGATGTGCGGTGCAATGATCAACGCCACGATGCTCGTCAATTTGATGAGGATGTTCATGGATGGTCCAGAGGTGTCCTTGAACGGATCGCCCACGGTATCACCCGTTACTGCTGCTTGGTGCGGCAATGAAGGTCTGTCGGCCTTGTGCTTGTAGTACATCACACCATCGATCTCCACGCCTTTTTCAAAGCTCTTCTTTGCATTGTCCCACGCGCCACCGGCGTTGTTCTGGAACATGCCCATGAGCACACCGCTCACCGTGATGCCGGCGAGCAATCCGCCCAACGCTTCTGGACCAGCAAGGAAACCAACGATGATCGGTGACAGCAACGCCAACGCCCCAGGTGCGATCATCTCGCGGATGGATGCCTCCGTGCTGATCGCAACGCACTTCTCATATTCCGGCTTCGCTTTGCCTTCCATGATCCCGGGGATCTCGCGGAACTGGCGGCGCACTTCCTTCACCATGTCCATTGCGGCTTTACCAACGGCGCTGATCGCTAGGCTGCTGAAGAAGAAAGGGATCATGCCGCCCACGAACAACATGGCCAACACGTTCGCTTTGTAGATGTCGATGCCCGTGATGCCGGACATGCCCACGTAAGCTGCGAACAGCGCAAGTGCGGTCAAGGCGGCAGAGGCGATGGCAAAGCCTTTACCTGTAGCAGCGGTGGTGTTGCCCACAGCGTCGAGGTTGTCGGTGCGCTCACGTACTTCTGCTGGCAGGCCGCTCATTTCAGCGATACCACCGGCATTGTCGGCGATCGGACCGAAGGCATCTATCGCGAGCTGCATAGCGGTGGTGGCCATCATACCGGCTGCTGCGATCGCCACACCGTACATACCGGCGAGTTCGAAGGAACCCCAGATGCCTGCTGCGAGGATCAGGATCGGAAGCACCGTGCTTTCCATGCCCATGGCCAAACCACCGATCACGTTCGTGCCGTGGCCGGTGCCGCTCTTCTTCACAATGCTCATCACCGGGCGACGGCCCATGCTAGTGTAGTATTCGGTGACCATGCTCATCAACGTACCGACCACGAGGCCGAGGATGATCGCCCAGAACACGTTCATGCTGGTCAACTCCACGGAGATGCCGTTGCGGACGAACTGCATGGTCTCGGGCAACATCCAATCCACCAAGAAGTAGCTGGAGATCGCTACCAATACCATAGAACCCCAGTTGCCCAGGTTCAGTGCGTTCATCACGCTGTCGGTGTCCTTGTTGATCTTCACGAACAAAGTGCCAACGATGCTGAACAATACGCCCAAGCCGGCGATCACCATTGGGAGCAGGATCGGGGCCATGCCACCGAAATTGTCCGCGCTCACCACTTCACGACCGAGTACCATGGTCGCCAACATCGTTGCCACGTAGCTACCGAAAAGATCCGCGCCCATACCGGCCACATCACCCACGTTATCGCCTACGTTATCGGCGATGGTCGCTGGGTTACGTGCATCATCTTCAGGGATACCGGCCTCCACCTTTCCCACCAGATCCGCTCCTACGTCTGCGGCTTTGGTGTAGATGCCACCCCCTACGCGAGCGAAGAGCGCAATGCTCTCGGCACCGAGGCTGAAGCCAGCCAGCACCTCCAGGCACTTCATCATCTGTGGGCCGTTGGCGTTGCCATCGGTCACGTACATGCCAAGGAAAACGATGAAGAGCGTGCTCAGACCGACCACAGCGAGACCGGCTACGCCAAGACCCATCACGGCACCGCCATTGAAGGAGACCTGCAACGCTTTCTTCAAACTGGTACGCGCCGCTTGTGTGGTTCGCACGTTGGCCTTGGTGGCGATGTTCATACCGATCCACCCTGCGAATGCACTGAAGAAGGCACCGATCAAAAAGGCGATCGCGATCACCCAGTCGCTGTTCTCATGCAAGGTGCCGCTCCACGCCAATAAGACAGCAGCGATGGCCGCGAATACGCCCAGCACTTTCCATTCCGCTTTCAGGAAGGCGCTGGCGCCCTTCGCGATGTAGCCCGCAAGCTCCTGCATGTTGGCATCGCCCGCATCCTGCTTGCTCACCCACATCGCTTTGCCGATCATTACGATCAGGCCGACCACTCCCATCAAAGGGATGTAATACATGATCTCACTTCCCATTTCAGTTCTGTTGTTCTAGTGTTAACGTTCTGTTCTTCAGGCGAAAAACAAATCGCCCCGCATTTCGGGGGCCGCAAAAATAGACGAATGGTTGGAACTTGGGACCTATCAGTGAACGATCATGCCAACTGTAGAGCCAAGAACCTTTGGGCGGATCTCCTTCTCAGGTAGAACAAGCTCTTCACAACTAACAATGAGCGCGCCGCTATGGGTAGTGCGGCATCGATCAGCGATGGGGTGAATGGCAACCGCGGCTCTGCCAGGTTGATGTGGAGCACGGGTGCATCGAGAGAATCGGAGGTATACTTCTGCCCACAATAGGCGATTTCGCTGCTATTGATGCCAACGGGCCAGGTGGCACAACTGAAAATAGTCGTTGAATAATTTGGAAACGGAAGAGTTCGACTATACGTTCACACTTTCAATACAACCCCTGAAACCAAAAAATAATCTTGTAACCATGAAACAAGTCCTGACCCTTACCATAGCGCTTTTATGCCCCCCTCTACTCGCGCAATCAGTTTTGCCGGACTATTACGGCGAATCATGTAAAGGGAGCATCGGCTTTTGGGAGAACCGAGGGCAAATCAAAAACGAATTAGGTCAGCCCATGGGTGATGTGAAATACTATTCTCAAGGAGCTTACCCCCGGGCATATTTCCTGAAGGACAGCCGATTTTCTCTGGTATTGCAGCAGCCTACAGGACTATTACCCAGCGACAGCGTGTTGAGCCACCGCTTAGACATACGCCCATACGATGCCGCATTCGTAAATCCTGTCGGGAATGTCGTTAAAACGCATTACCAGAATTATTACCTGCCGTGGTGTGGTCCAAATGGAATTGATCATGTCTATGGATACGACTACGTGCAATATCCTAGCGTTTACACGAACGTGGACATGGTCTTCTACAGCGGAAGTGCAGGACAGAAATTGGCCTTTTATTGTTGGCCGGGTAGCGACCCCAACAAGATCAAATTGCAATTCTTCGGGCAGGATAGCTTACAGCTGGATATAGCCGGTTACCTGAAGATCTACAAAGAAGGACAGTGGATCAAGTTGGATGAGGCGATCGCTTACCAAGTGGACGCGAACAATGAGGTGATCCAATTGGATTGGAACGCACAGTATGAGGAAATAGAAAGCGCAAATATTGTCTCTTTGGGATTTGAAAACTACAACCCCGAACTGCCTTTGGTTTTACAGATCGGGCCTACACCGGCTCCACAACAAACGCCTACAGACGGACTTTGTTGGGGTTCTTACTATGGGGGATCGGCACCGGACCAGATCTATGATACAGAGACAGACTCAGAGGGCAATTCGTACCTTACCGGCTCAACGGAAAGCGATTTCATAACATTTCAAGGTAATGTGGGTTCAACTTATATCACGGTGCAAGGGAGTTGTGCACTCCTTACAAGCTTCAGTTCTGAGCATGAATTGAAGTGGACGGTTTATTACGGTGGTACAGGGGACCAGATCGCCTATGCGATAGCCGTAAAAGATCAACCTACCAAGGTCTATATTGGCGGTTATACCTTTACTCCAGACATGTTCCCTTGGTTCCAAACTGGTGCATATAACAACCAGAATGGCGTAGGAAACCTGACCAATGCCGGATTCATTGGCAAATTCAACAACCTTGGAATAATAGAATGGAGCACTTACTTCGGGGATAAGGACGAGGCGATCCATGGTATGGATTTCGACAGCCAAGGGAGGCTCCATATTGTTGGTCGATGCTCAGGGACGTTTCCTGAACAACCATTATCAGGTGCTACGAGTTGGCCCGCAGGGAACGGCTTAAGGGACATTCTCTTTGCACGCTTTTCGACCCAAGATGGATTGGATTGGTGTACATCCTATGGAGGATCTGGACTTGATGTTGGCGAGGATGTGGTTTGCCATGAAACCGGTTTCTACGTAAGCGGTTCTACAACGAGCACGAACTTGGTCCTGATCGATGGTGGCAGCAGTGCTTATGACCAAACAAGTAATGCAGGCGACAAAGACAATGTTATATTGGGCTTTACCAGCGGCGCATCATGCAACTGGGCAACCTACTTCGGGGGGAACGGCATCGACGAGCCAGGCTATAATAGTCTTGCTTGTCGTACTAATGGCGATCTATTCCTCGCTGGCAAAACCCAAAGCACGAACCTGCCCTATCAATCCATGGGTGGCTACATCAACAGCGTTGGATCAACCGATGGCTGTGGCTACATCGTCAAGTTCAAGGGATCGAACCGTGCGAAAGAATGGTGTACCTATTTGGGAGGAGGGCCAAGAACCGGGATCGAATCTCTGGAACTGGCCAACGACCATTTATTCGCTGTGGGTTTTACGTCCGACCCGGACCTCCCGATCGTTCCTGTAGGTGGCGTATACGATCAACCTTCGTTGGTGGGTGCGGATAATGTAGGAAGTGATAACGGAAGGGACGGTCTCGTGGTGGCATTCGATGCCAGTACCTCATGGGTCTACAGTTCCTTTTATGGTGGACCACAAGGAGGTAGAGGCGAGAGCATTCGTTCGGCTTCGTTCAGCGCGGGTGAACTGTTCATATCGGGTATTACCAGTAAGGGTTTTCCTTTGGACCAAAGCTTTCCACTTTATTTCCCTGGCGACCCAGCCTACTACGATGACCAGTACGAAGTGGCCTTATTCAATTACACCGATCTATTCGTGGCCGTGCTGTGTACCCAAGCAATTACTGGCGGCCCGGTGGGCTTTTCGGAGCAGTTATTGGGGAATAACAACCTGACAGCTATTCCCCTTGGGGACGACCGGTGGGTTGTGCGAGGAGTCGCTTCTGGGAGACAAACGATCCGTGTATGTGACGCGGCTGGGCGTGTCGTTCAAGAAGAACTAATCAACGTCCCCCCGTCAGGTGCAACTTACATTGACTTCGCGAAACTGGCGAGTGGCATGTATACTATTTCGGTGAGTAATATGGCAGAGATCTCAGCGCTGAAATTGATGATCACTCGTTGAGATGCGTGCGCTTTGGCTTGTATTTGTGCTCTCCAGTTGTGTTTGTGCTGCACAGGACAATTGGGCAGATGCAGGTATGCCCTACTATTCGGTCGGGTTTCGACAGGTGTATTCCGACCCAGGAACCGACAGCCTATTAGCGCTTGGACTGGTGACAGAGGTTAATGACTTTAGTGGTTTTAACCTTTTGGCCTACAAGCGCGGTACTTGGTCGATCATTGAACAAGGAAGGGGGGAGTTGAGATCTGCTGTTCGCTACGGAGACACATTGGTCATTGCAGGAGGTCTTTGGGAAGTGGATGGCATTCCGGTGAGCAGAATAGCCGCACGCTACAATGGAACTTGGCACTCGTTTGGCACCTTTGGTGACACCTTGGGAAATTGGGGAATTCGCAAATTGCGCGTGCTAAATGGGACACTCTACGCTGTGGGAGGTTTCGAATATGTTGATGGCCATCTATGCAACGGCATTGCGAAACGCGAAAACGGCCATTGGGTGAATATCGGTTTGCTGGAATCGGACTCTAGTTCTGACCCCATACTCACCGACGTGATCGAATTCCAAGGTGAGATCTATGCCTGTGGTTTGGTGAGCATTGCACCGGGGGGTGAGAATGGTATAGTAAAATACGACGGCACTTCATGGACCGCACCTGGTGGAGGAATACGAGGTGGTAATGCAGGTGGCTTGTGCATGGCCATTTACAACAACGAATTGGTTCTGGGTGGCACTATACACCGCAGCGCGGGCAATGCAGGCCACATGATCATGCGCTGGAACGGCACGGAGTGGCATGGTCTAGGTAGCCACTTGCGCGATCAGAACAACGACACCATTGGCGAAGCCCGTTGCTATGCCCTGTTGCCTTACCAAGACAAGTTGCTGGTGGCCGGTGGCTTCTGGTATGCGGGCGGTGTTCCTGCTGGCCGTTTCGCTACATGGGATGGCGAGAACTGGTGCGGCAACAACGACGAGTGGGAGTTGTTCGGTGAGAGCCTTACGGTTTTTGACGATACCCTGTTCATGGCCAGCGGATACGAGTTGAACGGCATGCCCATTAACCGCATTGCCAAGTGGGTGGGTGGGCCGGTGGAGGGTTCGCCATGTACTTCGGTGGGGATAGAGGAGGATGACCAAGCAGCGTTACCCATGATCTATCCGAACCCAAGCAGCGGTTCTTTCGTCGTAAGTGTAGCTCGCTATCCCAATGCTGCGTACCGTGTCTTTGACCCATTCGGTCGTATCGTAACCTATGGCCGACTGGACGCATTTGGCATTGCTCAGGTAAACATGGGTCATACTGCTTCGGGTGTTTACTCCATATCGATCGATACAGTGACCGCCGGTCATTTCAACTTGCGCATCGTCCACGAATGATCATATGAGTTGTTAATCCTACGCAGGATCGTCGTTTCGAGTCCCTGCATCCGCTCTCACTATGTCTGGAACTGGTCGGTTTGAACGTGCTGCAGCACCCTACCACCCACCCCCACCACCGCCACCTCCCCCACCACCGCTCGACCCACCACCACCCGACCCACCACTGCTGGAAGGCGGCGTGCTCGAAGAGCTGACGCTGCTGGAGAGCGATGAGTTCATGTGCTGGGAGAACATGCCGTAGTTCATGATGGAACCGCTGTACCAGCCGGGGTGGTAGCTCTGGTCGACCAGGGCGTGGGCGATCAGGTCCTGGAAGCGATCGCCCCAGATCTTTTCCACTTTGTAGGCGATAGCGTAGGGCAGGTACTTCTCAAAGATCTCGGGCGTCATCGTGGGCGGATTGAAATGCTGGAGCTGCTTCTCTTCCGCTGCGCTCAGGTACATCTTGAAACCTAGTAACCGCGAACGCAGCGCCTGCTTTTCAAGGCTGGGCTTTTTGATGAGGTAGATGTAGCCGATGAGCAGGATAAGGTTCGCCACCACGAAGGCGACGATGTACACCACATCATGATCGCCCCAGAACGTGTTGGCCAATACCACCAACGCGATGATGCAAAAGACCACCGTGAGGATCGGGATCAGCCAGAACTTCACGTTGTTGCCTTTGTTGAGGAAGCTGTTCCACTGGGCGGTCAATGTGCTCTTGAACGCGTTGGCCATGCTGAGCACGCGCGGGTCGTAGGTGCCGTCGAAAACAAAGCCTTCGGGCGATGAAGTGAACAAACGGCCAAAGAGTTCTTGCTCTTCTTTGGGCAAGCCTGTGCCACCTTTCAAACGCACGATGGTATAGACCGCCTTGTTGAACAAGCCCAGCAATCGGTTCTCCTGGACCTCGTCGATCCGGATCAGTCCCTTCACGGCCAGATCGATCATGGCAGGCGTGATCAATCTGTTCTCAAAACCGCCCTCCATCACCATGCCGACCGATGCCGGTGACATTCCATCCGGCGGCTCGAACAAGGGGATCACGGTGGGCATGTCCGGATCACGACCGAAGCGCTTCCACGTTACGAAGTAGTACAGCAAGAGCAACAACGTGATGCCACCGCCCACCAGCGCCACGGCATGTTGCTCGAAGAAGGTCGGAGGCGGTGGTTCGGCCACTACGCCTTTCTGGAAACCAACGGCCACCGTCAGGCCTTCGTAGTTCCGCAAAGTGCGCCCTTGGAAAGTGACAGTGCTTGCATCGATGATCGAGTCGGTGCAGGCATTTTCCGTGGAGCCGTAGGAACCCGTGTAGCACGCGGTCTGCTTCACTTGCGCCGATGCGGGCAAATGAATTCGCGCCGAAATGTTGTCGATCGGAAAGTCCCAACCGTTGCCGCTCACGTTCCAATAGATCTCATCGTATTCGGGAAAGAAACCGACCTGGCCCTTGGTGGTGTACGTGATGCGGTAGGGATAATCGCCGGGTTCCAGAAAATTGCCCTCGGACCCCACGTACAGCACGAAGTCGTCCCCTTCAGTAGCGGTGTGGTACGGCGAGGTAGCCCCGAAAACTTGCACCGCGCTGAGTTCGTACTTCACCCGGTGCTGCCGTCCGTTGTGGTCTTGGAAACGCAGCGGTAGCCTGCGCACGATGCCACGCTTGAACTGGTCGCCTTCCGCGTGTATGGTGATCTCTTCGGTCACTGTCAACTGACCGTCGGCGGCCACGGTGAGGTCCGTGTGGAAGGAATTGATCCGTTCGGTTTGGCCGTGTGCGGAAAGCACCCCGACCACCGCAGCCAGCAAGAGCCAGCGCCGCATCACGCGAACTTGACGGAAGGTGCCTGCTTCTCCGCTTGGTTCTCCAACTCGAAGAAAACGGACTTCGCAAAACCGAACGAATTGGCGACCAAATTGCTCGGAAAGGATTCGATCAACGTGTTCTGCTCGCGCGCATTGCCGTTGTAGTAACGCCGCGCTTTTTCGATGTCACCTTCCACTTCGGACAACTTGTTCTGCAGGTCCAAGAAGTTCGTGTTGGCCTTAAGGTCGGGGTAGCGTTCTGCCACTGCCATCAGGTTCACGAGCGAGCCTTTCAATGCGTTCTCCGCCGCTTGCTGGCCTTCCACCGTGGTGGCTTGCTGCGCTGCCGCACGGGCGCGGGTCACGTTCTCGAAGGTCTCCTTTTCATGGGTGGCATAGCCTTTCACGGTCTCCACCAAATTGGGGATCAGATCGTAGCGCTTCTTCAGCTGCACATCGATGCCGCTCCACGCCTCGGCCACCAAGTTCTTCAGCTTGACCAATTTGTTGTAGATGCCAATAGCGTAGAAGGCCACGAGCACGACGAGTCCGAGGATCACAAGCAATACGATCATGTGGTGGGGTTTGGGTGGAATGGAGGTCGAATATAGTTATGGATGCGGTGCAGGTTGAGGTGATGCACAGGGCCATCGGTTCTACGAACCGCGCCTGCCATACGGCGGCCTTGGAAAAGGAACCGCTCCCGCAGACTCATGCGGTATAATTTGGATGAACGCATCCCGCATGAGGCTGCGGGAGAACGCAGATAGATCCACGAGCATTGGAGTGTGGTCGTATCAGATCAATTGAAGTCCCATCGCCATTGGACTAGTGTTTCAGACCTGATGGTCCGTCGGTGCCGCGCTGTCCATCGCAGTTCGTTCAGATCTTCTCCAGGATCATGGCCTTCATCCGCATCACTTCGGCTTTGGTGAAGCCGTGCGCCCGGATATTGCCTTCCCCGGTGGTGTCGATGATAATGGTGGAATAGCCCACCAGTGGACAGTCAATGTCAACGGACGAGATCCGCGCGAAGGGTATGGTCTTCTCATTTCCGCTGAAGAAACCGGGCACTTTCAGCGTAACCCCTTTGGCGTCAATGATGATCTGTGAAGGGAAGACCCGGTTCCCTTCCGCAAGTCGTGTAGCGATGAATGTTTCCATGGGTGGTGAAGGTAAATGCGTTTTCATACTTCCCGGACGAGCATTTCTTACGATGCTCCAAGTATTTCAGCCTTACTGATCAATGGGTTTGCTGGCCGGGATCCATGGGTTACCGCGAAACTTTTGGACTTTGCGAACAGGATCAGCCACAACCAACGCATGCAGTTGCAGCACTGGACGCGCCCCTACGCCACCAAATACATCACCTCCTTCACCGCTTTCACAACGCGCACAACGCTTGGTAGGCTGGCATCGATAAGGGTGGGTGTGAAGGGCAAAGGCGTATCGGCCTGGTTCACACGCAGTACCGGCGCGTCCAAATAGTCGAAGGCATCTTTCTGCACGCGGTAGGCGATCTCACTGGCCACACTGCCGATCGGCCAATTCTCATCAACCACCACCAACCGATTGGTCTTCTTCACGCTATTGAGCACGGTGGCCTTGTCCCATGGACGAATTGTGCGCAGATCGATCACCTCGGCATCCACGCCTTCCTTTGCGAGTTCTTCCGAGGCTTCCAAAGCGATCTTCATCATTTTACCGAAGCTCACGATGGTGACATCCTTGCCTTCACGCGCCACGTGTGCAACGCCGATCGGCAACAGGTATTCGCCATCGGGCACCTCGCCCTTATCGCCGTACATGCGCTCGCTTTCCATGAAGAGCACCGGGTCGTTGTCGCGGATCGCGGCCTTCAGCAATCCCTTTGCGTCGTACGGATTGCTAGGTGTGATCACTTTGAGCCCGGGGATGTTGGAATAGAACGCCTCATAGCTCTGGCTGTGTGTTGCGGCCAATTGTCCGGCGCTGCCATTGCCTCCGCGGAAAACGATCGGGATGTTGAATTGCCCACCGCTCATCTGCAACATCTTCGCTGCGTGGTTGATGATCTGGTCACTTGCCAACACCGCGAAATTCCAGGTCATGTATTCTACGATGGGCCGCAAACCGTTCATGGCGGCGCCAACGCTGATCGCAGTGAATCCCAGTTCGGAGATCGGTGTGTCGACCACGCGCTTTTCGCCGAACTCGGCCAGCATACCCTTGCTCACTTTGTAAGCACCGTCGTATTCGGCTACCTCTTCGCCAATAAGAAAGACGTTCGGGTCGCGGCGCATTTCCTCGCTCATCGCTTCATTCAAGGCCTCCCGGAATTGGATCGTACGCATGGTGTCTGGAAAAATTAAAGGGCAAAGGTAGGCCGCTCATTGTTCCAGTTTGTCCGCTTTCGATCTGAACGCAGCCTTTCCTTTTATCCACCCATGTTAAGTTTGCGCCCTGCGGACGTTTCGCCGCCTGACCTGTTCCCTTATCCATGAAGATCCTCGTTCTCCTTAGCCAAGTGCCTGATACCACAGCCCGTATCGCCTTTACCGACGGCAACACCAAGTTCGACGCGAATGGTGTCACGTTCATTGTGAACCCGTATGATGAATGGTACGCCTTGGTTCGGGCGTTGGAGCTGAAGGAAGCGGCCGGAGTGGGTTCCGTTACCACCATTACCGTTGGCGGTGCCGATACGGAAGCCACGATCCGCAAGGGTTTGGCCATTGGTGCCGATGAAGCGGTCCGTGTGGATGCACAACCTACTGAAGCATTGCAAGTGGCTGAACAAGTGGCGGCCTATTCAAAGGACAAGGGTTTCGACCTGATCCTGGCCGGCAAGGAGACGATCGACCACAACGGCGCGCAAGTAGGCGGCATGGTGGCCGAACTGTTGGACCTTCCCTACATCCCACTGGCCAGCAAATTGGACATCAGTGGCACCACCGCGACCGTGGAACGCGATGTACCTGGCGGTGTTGAAGTGTTGGAAGTGGCATTGCCCATGGTATTGAGCGCCGCAAAAGGCATGGCCGAACAACGCATCCCCAACATGCGCGGCATCATGGCAGCACGCACCAAACCGCTGACCGTGGTACCCGCAGCAGCGACCGACAACGTTGCAAATACCGCATTGTTCGAATTGCCACCGCCAAAAGGCGCCGTGAAGATGATCCCAGCCGAAGACGCTGGGAAATTGATCGAATTGTTACACACCGAGGCGAAGGTCATTTGACCGTTGAACGAACGCACCGGATCCAGCATCGCGCACCTGTAGCGTCGATCCACTGGATCGACCAAGGGGCCAAACAAAAAGATAGAAATGAGCACCATCGTATTCATTGATACCCGGGGCAATAAGATCCCCAAGGCCGCACAAGAGGCCGTTACGTACGCCAGCAAATTGGCCGGGGCACCCGTTACCGCAATCACGTTCGGTGGCGGCAGTGGACTGGAAAGTCTCGGTGCCAACGGAGCCAGCAAAGTGATCGTTGCACGTGGCGTTACCGCGTTGGATAGCCAGCAGTTGACCAAGTTGGTAACGGATATCGCTTCCAAGGAAAGCGCCAACACGATCGTATTTGTACACGATGGTACGGGCAAGGCCGTGGCACCACGTGTGGCCGCCAAGTTGAAGGCCGGAGCCGTGGCCGGTGCGATCGCCTTGCCGGAAGGGAACCGTTTCAAGAGGAATGTCTTCAGCGGAAAAGCCCAAGCGTATTTGGAAGTGACCAGCCCGGTGAAGGTGATCAGCATCATGGCCAATTCCATTCCTATTTCAACGGATGGAGGCGCCGCGACCGTGGAGGAATACAGCGGCGATCCGGGTCCTTCACGCGTTACCCTGAAGGAGTTGCGCAAGGCCGGTGAAGGGATCCCTTTGCCCGAAGCGGAGATCGTGGTGAGCGCCGGTCGTGGCATGAAAGGCCCGGAGAACTGGGCCCCGGTCGAAGAGCTCGCCAAGGAATTGGGTGCTGCCACTGCTTGTAGCCGTCCTGTGGCCGATATGCACTGGCGTCCGCACCATGAACACGTGGGTCAGACCGGTGTTGCCATTCGTCCGAACTGTTACATCGCCATCGGCATCAGCGGCGCGATCCAACACCTCGCGGGAGTGAACCAGAGCAAGGTGATCGCAGTGATCAACAAGGACCCCGAAGCCCCTTTCTTCAAAGCAGCGGACTACGGGATCGTGGGTGATGCCTTCGAGATCATGCCCAAGTTGATCGAGGCAGCGAAGAAGTTGAATGCGGAACGGTAGGTTTTGGGTACAGGGTAATGAGTATTGGGTACAGGGTACCGAGTACATTGTGAGCGGTACTCGGTACTCTGGACCTAATACCCTCTACCATTCCCGCCAACCCACTATCTTCACGGCCCGTTAGCAAGGAATGGAAAAGGTCGAATTGCGCTTCCTGCGGATCACGTACAGCCACACCCACGCAGGTGCCTATGCGTTGATCCTTTCCGAAGCGGAAGGCGACCGCAGACTGCCGATCATCATCGGAGGTGTTGAAGCACAAGCCATTGCGATCCAAGTGGAGAACATCAAGCCTGCCAGACCGCTTACCCACGACCTTTTCAAGAACCTGAGCGATTCGTTGGACATTTCGTTGAAGGAAGTGATCATCAATGATCTTGTTGAAGGGATCTTCCACGCTAAGCTGGTATTGGAACAAGGCCCCAACGAAGTGGGGATCGATGCCCGGAGCAGTGATGCGATCGCCTTGGCACTGCGCTTCGACTGCCCCATCTTCACCTATGAATTCATCCTTGGAGCTGCGGGCCTGAAGGTGGAAGAAGGTGATGAAAGCGAAGAAGAAGCGCAAGGCGATGCCCCTGCCGGTAAGAGAGGTGATAAGAAGCCCGCCGCCACCATGACCGTGGAAGAACTCCGCGAGCAATTGGAAGAGGCACTCGACGCCGAAGATTACGAAGGTGCCAGTAAGCTGCGCGACGAGATCAAGCGCCGGGAACAGACGAATTAGTCGTACGGGACATACCCCTGCCCCTCGTTCTCGACTGCGCTCGAACAGCGCCCAAGAAGAGGGGAAAGGCTTCTCCCCGCCGAGTTCGGCTACATCGTTGCCCAGGATCGCTCTACTAAATAGGTTGAGGGTTACTCGGTTCGAAGCCATGGACCCAACTCCCAACCCAAATTGGAAGAGATTGTCCACATTACGGCCGCTGTGACCCATCTTCGCCCTTCCATCCACCGAACATGAGGAAGACCCACACGTGTATCCTGCTATTGCTTCTGTTGCTTTTGCCCTTGCCCATGATGGCGCAAGGAACACCAGCCCCTCTTACCGGCTTTACCTTGATGAGCCTAGTACGAGGAATGGTGGGCTTGGTCGCGGTGATCGGGATCGCATGGATCTTCAGTGCGAAGCGTAAGAGCGTGGATTGGCGTGTTGTGGGCATCGGGCTCGCGTTCCAGTTGATCTTGGCGTTGATGATCCTCTATGTACCCTTTGTGCAAGGTGCATTCGAGATCATTGGCAAGATGTTCGTGAAAGTGTTGGACTTTACACGGATCGGCAGTGAATTCCTCTTTCGCGGCTTGATGGATGTGAAGAGCATGGGCTTCATCTTCGCCCTACAGATCCTGCCCACGATCATTTTCTTCAGTGCACTTTCCAGTGTGCTGTTCTATTTGGGGATCATCCAAAAAGTAGTATACGTTTTGGCGTTGGCACTGAACAAGACCATGAAGTTGAGCGGTGCTGAAAGTTTGAGCACTGCGGGCAACATCTTCTTGGGACAGACCGAAGCACCCTTGATGGTGAAGGCTTACTTGGACAAGATGAACCGGTCCGAGATCTTCTTGGTGATGACCGCCGGCATGGCCACAGTGGCAGGCGGTGTGCTTGCGGCCTACGTTGGTTTTCTGGGCGGCGATGACCCCGTGCTGCGGTTGTTCTTCGCGAAGCATCTACTCACCGCTAGTGTGATGGCCGCACCGGGCGCGGTTGTCATTGCCAAAGTGTTGTTCCCACAGACCGAACCCATCGATTCCAATGTTGAAATAACCATGGACAAGGTGGGCACCAACTTCCTCGATGCCATGAGCAACGGGACCACGGAAGGTTTGAAACTGGCCGTGAACGTGGGTGCCATGCTGTTGGTGTTCTTCGCCTTCATCGCCATGTTCAACTACATGTTCATCTCGCTCGGGAACCTGTTGGGGATCAATGGATGGATCGCGGAAGTGACGAACGGGAACTTCAAAGGCCTCTCGTTGGAATTCATTTTGGGCTACCTCTTCTCCCCCATCATGTGGCTGATCGGCGTGGCAAGTGAAGACATCACGTTGACCGGCAGACTCCTCGGCGAAAAAGTGATCGCCAGCGAATTCGTGGGCTATGAAAGCCTTGCCACATTGCGCGCCAATGGTGCGTTCGCTTTTCAACGAAGCATCGTTATGGCGACCTATTTCCTGTGCGGTTTCGCCAACTTCGCAAGCATCGGCATCCAGATCGGCGGCATTGGTTCACTTGCACCAAGCAAACGGAAATGGCTCAGCGAATTCGGCTTCCGGGCCTTGTTGGGCGGCACGCTCGCTTCGCTGTTGAGCGCGACGATCGTGGGGATGTTGGTGTAAGATCCAGTTCGTTTCGATGCCTGCAGATCCAGAACGTGGATGCGGAGCATTGCACGGGATCGCGTTGTTCACTCCAGTACCAACAGAGCATTCCATACTACACCTTCAGCAAATAAGCTGAGCACGTAAACTCCGGAAGGCTGTTCTCCAAGATCCAGCACCTGATCGGTCGGGCCCCATCTACGTTCGAGCAACCTACGGCCTGAAAGATCTGAAAGCACGATCGTGCTGACGCCATTGGCCATGGTCGGATCTATAACGCGCACCAAACCCCTGCTTGGATTGGGACTGACCGATAATGGTGATCCACGAAATTCGTCGATGCCTACGAACACATCCAACCGGACCACCCAAACATCGGCGAAACCTGCGTTCTCCGTCACATCACCATTGTTCGAACTGCTCCGCCCTACGATCACCGAGCCACCATCATCGGTAATGATCAGGCCCAAGGCTTTGTCATCGGCCGTTCCGCCCATGGCCTTTTGCCAGAGCATTGTGCCTTCTCCGTTCAGCTTCAGCAGCCATGCGTCCGTTCCACCATGACCTCCGGCCACGTTCCCATTGTTCGAATATGTGAAACCGGCGATCAAGGAACCACCGTCCGAAGTCAATTCCATTGCATTTGCCAGATCGTGTACCGAACCGCCCAATGCACGTTGCCAAAGGACTGCACCCATCGCATCGATGTGTACCACCCATACATCCGACATGCCATGGCCCGCGTAGACGTCGCCGTTGTTCGAAGAACTTTCTCCGGCCACGATGAAACCACCACCGGGAAGTTGTTGTATTGCGAATGCTCGATCAATGAGTGTTCCGCCCAAAGCGCGTTGCCACAACAAATTTCCATCGGCATCCACTTCAAACACCCAAGCATCTATCCCACCATGCGCTCCGGATACATCTCCGTCGTTGGAAGAGCTTTCACCGGCAACGATAAAACCGCCATTCTCCAATGGTTCCAAGGCATGGATCGTTTCATCCGAAGTCCCGCCATAGGTGCGCTGCCAAACAATATTACCCGTAGTGTCCAAGCGGATCAACCAAGCATCGTACTGGTTCAGGGTGCCATTGTGCGAAGTAAGATCACCGTCGTCGGAACGGGAGGATCCCGATACCAAATAGCCGCCGTCACTTAGTTCCAGCACAGAGTTGCCAAGATCCGCACCACTCCCGCCCAGCACTCGCTGCCACTCCAATGCACCGGCACTATCCAACTTGACGATCCAAATATCCAAACTCGTACCATGCAATCCAGTGACATCACCGTCCGGGGACACAGTGGATCCCACGAACACCGATCCACCATCGGAGGTCGTTCGTATGTCATTCGCATGGTCATCATGCGAACCACCATATGTGCGTTGCCAAAGCATCGCCCCTTCTGGATCAAGCTTCACCACCCAACAATCCACACCGCCGTAGTTCTCGGTTATATCCCCATTGTTCGAGCTGATCTCCCCTGCAACAAGAAAGCCACCATCGGAAGTTTGCCGAACAGCGTTGCCCTGATCAATATTCGAACCACCCAACGACCGTTGCCAGCGTATGGGAGGCGCCTGCGCGAAGGCGAGTCCCACCATGAGTGCACAGGTCAAGGCAACGACAAGTGGCAGGGCTTTCATGTTTGATGGCTTTGATGGTAAATCTACATCGGACTGGATAGGTTCAGCCTATTGATCGCAGGGATATTGGAGTGAATTCGATCTCCGAACAGATCAAAGGAGATGAGCAACTTACCTTTCCGCAACATTCCCGATCATCATGCGCGCTTTCATTCCAGTCGTCCTATTCTCGTTCTGTTTGTCCAGCGCATTCGGCCAAGCCGCAATGATCAAACAAGGAAAAGTGTTCGAGCGCAGCGGCAAGAACATGTTCGGCGATCTGCACAACGTGATCAATGGGGTCCTTGCCGATGATGGTTCCGCTGTGATCCATGTGTACGATGAGCAAGTGCACAAAGTGGTTCGGCTCGATGCCAACTTGGTGCCCTCGGAAGAGTTGCTATTGAAGGACATTGCGCTGGATGGACTGCTCTATGAAGGCGTTACCTCGTTGGTGTCTGATGGCAAACTGCACTGCTTGCTTGTGGCCCAAGGAAAGAAGGCGGCCTCCTATGCCATTGCTACGGTGGAAGGAACCGGTACCCCAACCTTGAGCGGCTTGCGGAAGATCGCCACGAGCGAACTGCCCTACGTGAACGACCCCACCAATTCCTTGATCTTTCGGCCCAACCCGGATCCCGTTCTGCTGAACCAAGGATTGAAGTTCGCACAAACCGAACGCATCGTCCCTTCGCCCGATGGGCAGCATTTTCTGCTGAACAATTACACCAACGATGCACGTGGCTTCAAACAGTTCTGGTTCGTCTACCTGGACAAGAATTTCAAGGAACTGTGGAGCGGTGCTGCGGAACTGACCCTCGTGGATGAGAAGAGCCGCATACACCAGATCAGCGTGGCCGATGATGGCACCATCCACTTGCTGGCATACAATTTCCGCTGTGAAATGGAAGAACAAATGCGGGACAAACTTTGCCATGAGTTGCACTTCATCACCTTGGCGGATCAAGGGAAAACGGTAAGCGACCTGCTCCTGGAGAAGGACTTTGTTTCGACCGCACGTTTCTGCCAACGCGACAGTGGCAGAGTGACCATCGCCATGCGCTATGGCGCGCTTACCGGACAACCGGGACTGGTGATGACATTCGTTCCGCTTGACCCCAAGTTGAAGCCGACGCCAGTAGTGGACCAACGTGCCGCATCGATCCATAAAACGAAATTGATGGCCTATGGATCCATTGAGGTAGGCGTAAAAAAGGGCGGGCCGGTTTCACGCATCGCCAAGGTTCCAGACGAGATCGTGGACATTCAACCCAGTTGGAACAACGGTGTAGTGGTGGTGGAAAGCTTTTTGGACGATGCGCTCCAGATCCCGATGGAAGGGGCCATCGCCTTGCGCCGTTTGGCCGGGGACATTCGTGTTTCGCAAGTTGCGGCCAACGATTCGATCCAATGGCAACACATCGTGGAACGGGCGCACATGACCACCGCGGGAAGAGCCTACGAAGGCGTTGAAGTGCAGGTGGGCAAGAATGGGATCGCATTGCTCTATGATCACACCCCGAAAGGATTGGATGCGATCATGATCTCCGGGTCCAAAACAGACAGCGAAGCCACCGTGGGAAAGGGGAAGAACGACAAGACCACCGCTCCTGCCGAGGCCGGCGTTCTCAAGATGCTCAGACTTGATCCAAATGGAATTGTGATCAACCAAGGTACAGCAGTGTTATTGCCCGACGGCATGATGCCCTGCCCGCTACGGAACCCGACCAATGGCTCAAAATACGTGGTGAAATCCTTCGATGGGGAAGGCACATACCAGTACACCTTGGTCGATCGGGACCAGGTCGGGAAATAGGACGCGACGTAACTTCTCCGTTCGCAGCCATTTCGGTCGATCTCCAGCGGTGATAGCGCCAACGTGTCCCCTTCGCGTTGTTGATGCATTGGTCAGGAATGGCGCTATGGACATTATGACCCGGCTACATTTGCCGATGGACCCATGGCCGAAGAACAAAAGCGGTATGTATTTCTAGAGCGGATCCAGGCTAGGCTAACAGGGTGGCTGGAGCTCGTGCAGTTGAAATTGCGTGGCAACCGCACGAAAGATCTCTTCCTGCTGACACTTCCCTACCAAGTGGCAGCCATGATCACCGCGTTGGTGGCCGTGGGCTATGCATGGCTCTTCAAGCAAATGGAAGGGTTCAATCTGTGGTTGATCGACAAGGACCCCTATCTGATCTTCGCCGCTGCGCCTCTGTGCTTCGTGCTCTCTTGGTGGCTGGTGAAGAAGTATTCACCCATGGCCAGTGGCAGCGGAATACCGCAGTTAATGGCCGCGATCGAAGTGGCGAACGAGAAGAAGGAGGATCGATCCTGGCGCTTCCTCAACCTGCGCATTATCATCGTGAAGGTCCTGAGCAGCATGGCCATGGTGCTTGGTGGCGGTGCCATAGGTCGTGAGGGTCCCACCCTGCAGATCGCCGGTAGCGTGTACCGGATCGTACACAAACTCCTCCCTCCATTCTGGCCGAAAGTGAGCCGCAGGGTCATGATGATAACCGGAGGTGCAGCCGGGCTAAGTGCTGCTTTCAACACGCCATTGGGCGGGATCGTTTTCGCGGTGGAAGAATTGACAAAGACGCACATTGCACAGTTCCGCACCGCTGTTCTTACCGCAGTGATCATTAGTGGAATGACCGCGCAATGGGTGTTGGGACCCTACCTCTTTTTGGGCTACCCCAGCGTGAGCACGGTCGGCTTCTCCTTCATGTACAAGGTCATGATCATCGCCGTGGTGGCCGGTGCCATGGGTGCTTTCTCTTGCCGTATACTATTGATCACCGATCGGCTCCGCAGAGGGATGAGCTCCATGATCGGCCAAGGCACCTTCGTGTTCTGTTTGGGATTGTTGTTCGCCGGTTGTGTGACCATGCTCGGAACAGCAGCACTCGGATCCGGCAAGCACACGCTCGAGACCTATTTGTTCGACCCTGTGATCGATCCTTCCGCAAAAGCGATCGCTGCGCGCTTCTTCGGGAACATACTCTCGTTCAGCGCGGGCGGTGCCGGTGGCATTTTTGCACCTGCCTTGAGCACTGGTGCAACCATCGGCGGTTACATCGGTCAATGGTTCAATCCGACCCGAAGCGAACACAACCTGTTGATCTTGGCAGGTATGACCGCATTCCTGACCGGCGTGTCGCGGTCACCGTTCACCAGCGCGATCCTCGTTCTGGAAATGACCGATCGCCACAGCGTGATCTTCCAGTTGATGTATGCCGCTTCTTTCGGCTACCTGATCGCCATGGCCATTGACCGGAAGAGTTATTACGAGCGAATGAAATTGCGATTGCTGCAGGCATTGCCGATCGAGGATCGACCGCCAGCGGAACCGCCACCGCCAACACCGCCGCGCGGGAATAGATTCGGGAAGAAACCGGAAGAAGAGGAACCGCCGGTTAGTGGGTTCGGTTTGTAGGGGCGGATGATCATCCGCCCGTGAGGCAGCGACAGGTTTTCGGAATGGGGAGGATGCCGTTGACACGGTATTTTGGGTCGTTTGCCGGAATGACGGAGAATAGCGCTGTTGAAAATTGACCAAACCACGGACCAACCATGGTCCGTAATTTTGCAGCGAAGACCAACACGAGAGTATGCAGCAATACCACCAACTTCTCAAACACATCTTGGATACCGGAACTCGGAAAACCGATCGCACCGGGACCGGGACGCTCAGCTGCTTCGGCTATCAAATGCGCTTTGATCTGGCGGAAGGATTTCCATTACTGACCACGAAGAAGTTGCACACGAAAAGCATCATCCATGAACTGTTGTGGTTCTTGAAGGGTGATACGAATATCGCTTACCTGCAAGAGAACGGTGTGAAGATCTGGGACGAGTGGGCCGATGAGCAAGGCAACCTCGGACCTGTGTACGGATACCAGTGGCGCAACTGGCCTGCTCCCAACGGTCAGAGCATCGATCAGATCGCCAAGTTGGTGGAGATGATCAAGAAGAACCCGGACAGTCGCCGCCTCATCGTTACAGCATGGAACCCTGCCGATGTGGACCGCATGGCTCTTCCCCCCTGTCATTGCCTCTTTCAGTTCTACGTTGCTGACGGAAAGCTTTCGTGCCAACTCTACCAGCGCAGTGCGGACACCTTCCTCGGCGTTCCCTTCAACATCGCCAGCTACGCGTTGCTGACCTTAATGATGGCGCAGGTATGCGGGTTGAAGCCAGGAGAATTCATCCACACTTTCGGCGATGTGCATTTGTACAACGACCATCTGGAACAAGCACAATTGCAACTCACGCGCGACTGTCGTCCACTGCCCAAATTGGAGATCGACCCAACAGTGACCGATCTGTTCGACTTCAAATTCGAACACTTCACACTGACCGATTACGATCCGCACCCGCATATCAAAGCCGCCGTTAGCGTATGATCGTTTCGGCCATCGTTGCCATGGCACGAAATCGCGTCATTGGTCGGGACAGTGATCTGCCGTGGCGCTTGCCGGACGATATGAAGTTCTTTCAGCGCACGACGATCGGGCATCACGTGATCACCGGACGAAAGAACTACGAGACCATTCCCCCGAAATACAGGCCGCTGAAGGATCGGGTGAATATTGTCGTCACACGCAACTCGAACTACGCAGCACCGGGTGCTATGGTGGTCCATTCACTCAAAGCAGCATTGGAACTTGCCCGCACTGCAGGTGAGACGGAAGTGTTCATCATCGGTGGTGGACAGATCTACAAAGAAGCATTGGAGAAGGAGCTCGTAGATCGGATCTACCTCACCGAAGTGGAGGCGGATGTTGAGGGGGACACGACCTTTCCCGCGCTCGACTCCCGCCAATGGAAAGAGGTGAGCAACGAATTGCATCCTGCCGACGAAAGGCACGAATTCGCCTTTCGTTTCGTTGTACTCGTGGAAAAGAGTTGAACCTTTTGCCTCCGATCGCGTCAAACAAGCCAAACAAACCGGAAAATGCGGACCAAGATCATCCTTCTATTTGCTGTTTCTTCCCTACTTGCTTTTTCCTCCTGCAGAAAGGAGAAGGAAACACCGCTCGATATGGACTATACCAGCGCCAGCGACAACAGCAAGGCAGAGAACGTGTTCAATGACATGCTCCTCCAAGTGGACAATGCTGTTGATGCCAATGGCCTACGTGACCTCTGTGCACCGATCGTCTCCTTCGACACCACTTCAACACCACGCACGATCACAGTCGACTTCGGTGATGTGAACTGCACGGCTACGAACGGCCGAATACGCCGAGGACGGATCCTTGTGAGCTACACGGGCCTCTACCGCGAACCCGGAACCGTTATCACCATAACGCCGGACAACTACCACGTGAACGATATTTTGGTGCAAGGAACCAAGACCGTGACCAATCTCGGCCCCGATGCGCAAGGGCATCCGACGTTCAGCGTAGTGGTCAACGGCACCCTTACCGCTGATGATGGAAGCTGGACCTCCACACACCAAGCACAGCGTGTTCGGACCTGGTTGGAAGGATCGAACACAGCACAGATCCATGATGATGTCTATTCGATCACAGGGAACGGTAGCGGTGTGAACCGCAATGGTGTGGCGTACACGCTAACGATCACCAATGCTCTGCGCGTGCAGGTCGGTTGCCCATGGATCATGCAGGGAACAGTGCGGGTCACACCAACGGGCCGACCCGAAGTGACGATCGATTACGGCTCAGGAGCTTGTGACGGAAGCCTCAGCGTAACGGTGAACGGCACTACGTACAACGTGACGATCGGCTAGTCCGAGCGGTATCTCGGCGAAGCATTTTCCGTTCATCCGGGATACACGTCCATTGGCGTCTTAGTATGCCCAACCATTCGTCCCACCCCTTGCCGTTCATCACGTAGTCGTTGATAGTGGCCCGGTCGATGGTCTAGTTTCGGTGCGGTGAACAAGGATCTTGTTCCGCCGCCATGAACTATTTCAAGAACACCCCGATCCATTATCGGATCATCCTGATCACCGCAGGGGTGCTCGCGACGCTGTTCCTGTTCCAGGCCTACATGCACCACTATGTGTATTCAGACCTGAAGGACCTTGGCGATTTCAATTGGTGGCGCGAAGCTCCCGTGCCCTACCTCAACTTCCTTTTCTGGGCCCTGCTAACTCCGTTGGTGTACATGATCCTGCGCCGTTGGCCCTACTCTGTACGCCCATTGCTGAAGACCTTGCTGGTCCACATCGCATTCAGCATGCTCATCGCATCCCTCCACGAAGTGGTCACTTCGGCCATCTACTACGCCATTCTGCAACACATTGGTGATTTTGACCTGAGCGACCCCAAGAATCGAAGCTGGGCATACAGTGCGCTTGCCCCAGCGATCCTATCCCGCACCATGGAGTATTGGGTGCTCATGGGTGTATTGATCGCGTTGGAGAATGTTCGGGAACAACGCCAGGAACATGAACAATTGCTGATCCTTCAGCACGAATTGCAAGTGAGCCAATTAAATGCCCTGAAGAAACAATTGCAACCACACTTCCTCTTCAATACGCTGAACGGAGTTAGTGCATTGGTGGGCAGAGACCCCGATGCAGCACGAACCATGATCGGTAGACTGGGCCATTTACTGCGGGTATCGTTGGATGGAGAGCGCCAACAAAAAGTGCAGTTGATACAAGAAGTGGATCATGTAGGAAACTACTTGGGGATCGAGGCCGTCCGTTTCCGGGACCGACTCTCGGTGAAATACGATGTGCCGGACGAACTGTCCGAAGCCATGGTGCCTTCAATGATCCTTCAACCTCTCGCCGAGAATGCGATCAAGCACGGACTAGATAAACAAGATGAAAGCGTTCATATTTCCGTTGTGGCGCGCCGCTCTAATGGGTCGATCATCTTGAGCGTGGTGGATGACGGGCCTGGCTGTCCAGAGGTGGCCCATGCCCTGAAGAGAGGTGGTATCGGTTTGCGAAATGTACGCGAACGATTGCGCACCTTGTACGGAGATAACGCCAGCTTGAACGCCACATCCCCGTTGGAAGGTGGCTTTCACGTCGACTTGACAATTCCATTTGAACTAGGCACAACACAACATGAAACAGACACGCATCATCGTCGTGGATGACGAGCCGGACGCACGCCAGCGTATTGTTGAACTCGTTGCGCAAGACCCTACACTGGAGGTGGTCTGCGAATGTCGAAATGGCACGGATGCGATACAGGCTATCCAGAAGCACAAACCCGATCTTGTTCTTCTCGATGTGAATATGCCGGTGATGAACGGCTTCGAAGTGGTACGCCGCATCGGACCACACCGGATGCCGTTCACCATTTTCGTGACCGCCTACGATCAATTTGCGTTGAAGGCCTTTGAGGTGAACGCCGTGGATTACCTCTTGAAACCGTATGATGACACCCGGTTCCACGCCGCGATCACAAAGGCCAAGAAGCTGATCGCGATGAACACGAACGATAAACTCACCGGTAGGCTCATGGAACTCGTCCGTGGTCATTTGAACGAACAGAACGAGTTTACCGAAGCTTTCACTATACGGGACAAGGGTAGGGATCAGCTGGTGCATGTGGATGACGTGATCTTCTTGCGTGCCGAGGGCAACTATCTGAAGTTGGTCCTTACCGAGCGGAGCGTTCTATATCGTATGACCATGAACGCCGTGGAAACCGAGCTCGACCCTTCTCGGTTCCTTCGTATTCATCGCAGTTACTTGGTCAACACGCGGCACATACGCAACACACGATACAGCGGCAACAACGAATTCATCTTCAGCATGGCCAATGGTGAACGGATCATCAGTGGTCGCAGTTACAAGGAGCAAATAGCCAAAGTGCTGACGGGATCTGAGGCAACGAACTGAGACGCGCGGGCATCATTTCATTGTACGGTTGCCCTTTGGAAGTTGAAGCCTGCGTCCAACAGTGGCTTCCGTTCCGCAACTTCACCCCGAATTCCACGGACCGTCCCGTCCTAAGTACTGCTCTCTTCCACTCCCGATACATTGACCATCGTTCCAGTTCCTCACCCGATTGGAACTGAGCAAAGAGTCGGTATCGTATGATAAAAGAAGCCCCCGAGGTACTTCAAGATCTCGAAAGTCCACGGACAACACTAAATTGGCGCTACGAATCCACGTTCGGCCAAGAGGATGTCCCCGTCACTAGAGAATACCCGTCTTCCAGTCGGAGGGCACAGTTCAAAATGAAGCTCCTTGCTGCCTGCCGTTCCTATTTCGGCAATTCCCCAGTGCCGATGCGGACCGTCTTTTTCAGTGCCGGTCTTTTATCGGTGCTCTTCGTATTCACGTCTTTCATCGGTCGGACTCATTTGGGCATGGAGCCGCATTTGTTCGACTGGTGGATGCAAGCGCCGATCCCCTTCCTGAACTTCTATACCTGGGCTTTAGTACTTCCATTAGTGCATGCGTGGTCCCAGCGCTGGCCGTTGAAAGGTCGCCCACTTTGGAAACCGATCCTTCTGCATATCCTTTTCGGCCTACTTCTTTGTACGCTACACGAAGCCTTCTCCAACACGCTCTATTTGCTGGTCCTTAACTACAGTGGCCGCATGCCCTGGCAACCTGAAATGCTCAACAATGTTCTCTTGAGCCTACCCGGTGGTGTGGTGCAACGTTTCATGGAATACGGTTTGTTGCTCGTGTTACTGATGTACATGGAGACCCATCGCCAGATGCAGGCGGAACGGACCCGTGTGCTCCAATTACAGAACGAGTTGCAGACCACGCAGCTACTCGCACTAAAGAAGCAGTTGCAACCTCATTTCCTGTATAACACCCTGAACACGGTGAGCGCCTTGATGGACGTGGATACAATGAGTGCCCGTAAGGTGCTCTCCAAACTGGGCCAACTGCTCCGGATAACACTTGATGAGGAACGGAAAGAACGCGTAACACTGATCCACGAGATCGATCATGTCGGCCATTACCTTGGCATAGAAGCCATCCGATTCAAGGACCGCTTACAGGTACGTTACGACATCCCATCAGCTTGCCAGAATGCACTTGTTCCCGGCATGGTTCTACAACCTTTGGTGGAGAACTCCATTAAGCATGGGCTCGATGCCACCAGTGCCGAAGTATGCATCACCATTGAGGCCCAACGGAAGGAAAATGATCTTGTGCTCACGATCAGCGACAATGGACGAGGGTGCTCCGATGTGAACAGGGCCATGGCTGCTGGCGGGATCGGTCTTGGAAACGTACGTGAGAGACTTTCCTTACTTCACGGTCCAAATGGCCGGCTTCAGATCACCTCGGAGAACGGGGATGGATTCCATGTGAAGATCAGCATCCCTTTCGAGACCAAGGAATAAGCACGGTATGAGGAACATCCGCACCATCGTGGTTGATGATGAGCCTGCAGCTCGCTCTCGCATCGTAACCCTTTTGGGCGCCGACCCGGAAGTGCGCTTAGTAGCAGAGTGCAGGAACGGGATCGAAGCACTCAGCACCATTCGGCAAGAACCCGTGGACTTGGTATTCCTCGATGTCCAGATGCCACAATTGAGTGGCTTTGAAGTGGTCGATAAATTCCCTTCAGGCCAGACGCCATTCGTCATTTTCGTGACCGCACATGATCGCTATGCAACCAAGGCCTTTGACGTTCACGCCGTGGATTACTTGTTGAAACCATACGACGATGACAGGTTCTACACCTCGTTGGCACGTGCAAAGGATTTCATTGAAATGCGCGAGAACAAAATGCTGACCGGCAGGTTGATGGACCTCGTACAGGACCACATGAACACCCGTAGGGAATACACCCAGGTGATAGTGATCAAGGAAAAAGGTCGTGAATACAGGGTCCCCGTGAAGGATGTGCTCTTCATCCGTGCCGAAGGCAACTATCTCATTCTGCAAACAAAGCCACGGCACTATCTGCTGCGTATGACCATGAACATGGTGGAGACCGACTTGGATCCTTCCGTATTCGTAAGAGTACACCGCAGCTTTATGGTGAACATGACGCACGTACGGAATACACGCTATAGTGGCAACAACGAGTTCCTCTTCACCATGAGCAACGGCCAACATGTGCTTAGCGGCCGTAGTTATAAGGAGTCGATCGCGAAGCTCCTTACCCACCAGAACGGTGACTAAAAGTGCTAGGACGGGGTGGTCCGTTCAGCCTGTGGTGAATGTTCGTCGTGTTCCGAATGCACTTCCTCATCTTTGCCGAAACAACTCAACGTATGCGCTTCATTCCGCTCTCTTTTTGCCTCTTACTTGGCAGCACCGTACTCGCCCAAGAGTCCTTCGAAAGGATCATCACCATGCCTGGCGCTTTGTACCTCGCGGGGGTGGCCATGGATAGTGAGGATCATTTCGTAGTTGCTTCAGTGAACGAAGGCGACCTCCAAGTGACCCGTCTCTCCACAGAAGGCGACCATCTATGGACGAACAAATATCCGTTGTTCACTGAAGACGGGCTCTATGGCAATGGTATCGCGGTAGGTCCACAAGGCATTCTTGTTGCCGGTTACACTATCGGATTCGGTACAAACTCCCGCGACGGGATCTTGCTACGTATCGACCTTGATGGTACGCTGCTTGATGCACAACGCGTAGATGCTGGCAGTTCCAATGCTTTCCACTATTTGAAAGCAGTACCTGGCGGCTTCATCGCCACCGGCCGGTCCGATGCCGGAGGGAACCTTTACGACATGCTTTTGGCGAAACTGGACGAGACAGGCGCGATCCAGTGGATGCGCACCTATGGAACCCCAGGATGGGATTGGGGCTACCAAGCTACGCCTTTGGCAGACGGTGGCTTTGCGCTCGTCGGTTATGCAGATAGCCTAGGGACCGGCTACTCACCTTCAGCCTACTTGGTGCGTACCGATGCACTCGGAAACGAGCTCTGGGCACGAAGCATCAGCAGCGGCGGTGGCGTGGACGAGGGTTACACCGTGGCCGAAAGTTCCACCGGTGAGATCTACGTTGGGGGTCGGTCCCTTGGTTATTTCCCCGGTGATGTATCTGCCTGGATCACGAAACTTTCGAGCACGGGAACACACCTTTGGACGCGTGTTCTGGAACAAGGGATAGAGACCGTATCGTTGAACCCTGCAGCAAATGGCGGCGTGACCTATTTGGCGCATCCACAATATGTCGATGGAGCAGCTGGTGACTACGAGATCGCATGGGGCACCTTTGGCGCTGATGGCACGTTGATCACTTCCAAGCTCTTCGGTGGTGCTGGATCAGATAACGGCACAGCCATGTTCGAGCTTCCAGGAGGCACCCTTGGGATCTTGGGCTTTACCAACAGCGGCACAACGGAATGGAGCGGCTTGCTGATCAAGACCGATGCGGAACTGAATGCACAATGCAACAACCTCGAACTGGATCTGCCTTGGACCGAGGATGTCGCCATCGTAGCACCATTCACCAGCATCACGGGTTCAGGTTTTGAGTCGTTTCCGTATACGCTCGGTACCGAATCAGTGGTGGTAAGCACATTCAACCCCTGCTGCGCTGTTGCCGCCTCTTTCAATTCATCGAATGCGGGCTATGAACTTACCTTCACCAACACAAGTACAGGTGCCGGTTCCTATGTATGGGACTTCGGCGATGGCAACGTGAGCGAAGACGTATCACCTGTGTATACCTACACGGAACCGGGCGACTATACGGTATGTCTTACGGCCTTTGCAAAATGTGGCGAAGCGACCACTTGCGAACAGCTTTCTATCGGAGTAGGCGTCAATGAGGCCCACGGCACTTCCACTTTGAATGTGTTCCCATCACCGGCAACTGAAGCCTTTACCGTTCGCGCTTCCGGGTTTCTGATCCGCAGTCTTCAGCTTTTGGATGCCGGAGGTCGTGAAGTAGCTCGATTCGATGGTCTGCGAACTGAACAACATCAGGTAACGGTGATCGGATTAGCTTCTGGCATCTACGTAGTGCGTACCGAACTATCGAACGGTGCAGTGGTGCGTACTCAAGTGGCCATTGATTGACATTTGTACATAACATCGGTGTACTCCGAAAACAGAAATAATCCCACGAAGTCCACCTGGTCCAAAAGATCATGGTGGACTTTCGTGTTCCTTCTATCCGTTCAATTGGTCACCGCCCAAGAGATCTGTGACAATGGGATCGACGACGATGGAAATGGGCTCGTAGACCTGAATGATGTGGCGGGATGCCCGTGTACGTTGGCCCAACCGATGGGGTCATTGATCTCCAACGGATCCTTCGAAACCCAAAACTGTTGCCCCGCAGGCGTAAGCCAAAACCCTTACGATTACATCAACTGCGCCACTGGATGGACGGATTATATGTCCACTGCCACTGTTGACTATTACAACCCTTGTGGGTACTTCCCCAATGTGGTTCCACAACCGGTACCCGCCGGTTCTTCAGTGGTCGGTATGGTCGTGCATACATGGGCGGGCGGTGCCTCCTATGAATTCCTTTCGCAGTGCCTTAACTCTCCCATGTTGGCCGGTGAGACCTACGAATTGGGCTTTGACTTGGCAGCCGTCCGCATGCAATTCGGGATGATCGGAACGCTCCCGATAAATTTCGGTGATATGGACCTGGCCATTTTCGGGCTGGACACCTGTCCCAATTTCCCATATACCTTCTACGATCCGGTCTTCGGAAATGAGATGCCTGCGCAATACTGCCCAACCGAACTGGGGTGGACCGACCTAGGTCATATGACCTACTCACCTAGCAATAGTTGGCAATCGGTGAACTTCACATTCGACGCCCCCTTCAATGTCGGCGCCATCATGATCGGACCTGCCTGCCCGATCCCACAGGATTATAATATGTTCGGTTCAAGCGAACCCTACTTCTTTTTCGACGGCTTCACATTGGAGCAAGTGACCCTTGTGATTTCCGCAAGTGGCCATCCATGCACGGATAACCTTGAATTGACCGCCGCTCCATACGACCCCGTGAACAACACCTACCAGTGGTACTTGAACGGGGTTGCGATCGTGGGACAGAATGCTGCTGTGCTTCCCGCTTCGACTCTGGGGCTGGGCGAAGGCATCTACGCTGCTCGTGTGGTGGGACCGGGAGGGGCTTGCGCTTATGTTGAAGAAGAAGTGGAGGTAGCCTATCCTGAGCCGCTGCTTTCCGCAACCGCCGCAACCGGGTGTGCTGCTCTGAACGTGGTATTGAACAACGTTACCGACCCCGGCATGAGCGGCACCGTATTGTGGGACTTGGGAGATGGGAGCTCAGCAGCATCGACAAGCGTACTTCACACATACACCGAAGCTGGAACATACGATGTTCGATTGACGATCACATCAGCCCTCGGTTGTCAGAAGGATAGCCTCTTCGAAGGCCTCATCACGGTATACCCGACACCAGATGCGGCCTTTGGCCTGAGTGCCACAGAGGCCTGTGTCAACGTGCCGATCGATTTCACGAACACGAGCCAACCAAATGACGTGTACAACTGCCAATGGTCCTTTGGTGATGGTGCAATTACCAGCGACTGCCCGGCTTCGCATGCGTACAATGCTCCCGGCACTTACAATGTGATGCTCACTGTGACCAACGCTTTCGGGTGCAGTGACGATACACTCATGTCCCAAGTGATCGAGGTCATCCAAACACCGGTGCCAGCTTTTTCCTACACCGTGAACAATGGGTGCGTGCCATTGGAAGTTCGGTTCCAAAACGATACGCCCGGGCTGCAGGACCAAACTGCTTTTTGGGACCTTGGCAACGGGCAGACAGCAACAACTATGGATGCTATTACGGTGTACAGCACCCCCGGGGTATACACAGTGGAACTCACCATGACCAACACGTTAGGATGCAGTGCTACACGCACGGATACCGATGCCATCACCGCCAATGGCTTACCGGTGGTCACCTTTTTCGTGGAACCCGATTCGGGTTGCGCACCACTTGAAGTACAATTCACCAACACCACCGACCCCGGTATGATCGGTGGCTGCGCTTGGACCTTTGGCGACGGTGGTACTTCAAATAACTGTACGTCACAACACATCTACACAGCACAAGGCACATACACGGTTTCCCTCACCGTGAACTCGCCTGCTGGATGTGAAGGCGACACCACATTGTACCACTTGGTGCATGTGGACCCATCACCCATCGCCAATTTCGTATTCGGCCCACAACCTACCGACTTCTATAATTCCGAGATCATGTTCGATGACCGTTCGAGCAATGACGTGATCAGTTGGAGTTGGCACTTTCCTGCGGGTGCACCGGACACGTCCAGCGAAACCTCTCCACTGATCCGATATCCCAATGACGATGGTGGTACATATCCGGTAGAACTAACTGTCACCAATGAATTCGGATGCAGTGACACGTACGTGGTACCTGTCACGATCAATGGGGTACATTCCGTTTATGCTCCAAATGCATTCACACCGGATGGCGATGCGATCAACGATGTGTTCCTACCGATCATCCGGGATGATGTATCACGGGACCATGACTTGCGCATTTTCGATCGTTGGGGAAGTGAGGTATTCCAGTCCAGCGACCCGACAATTGGTTGGGACGGTGCTGTGGACGATGCTGAGCCAAAGACCGATGTGTACGTGTGGAAGCTCCGTTCCAGGAACGGTGTGGACGGCATCATGCGCGTCTATACCGGCCACGTTACCCTACTTCGATAGCTCCTTCACACCGCGTTGAACGGACCGCCCCGTCCGTGGCGAATGATCCGAAGAGATCCATCACTTTAGGGTCCGTAAGTCATTCCAACATTTCAATTGTCCTATGGATCGTTCCATTCTGAACATTGCCCTTTGTCTTTTTGGAGCCTTGCTGAGCGCTGTTCAGGTGCAGGCGCAGCTCAACGTCAATACGAGCCTCACACCTGCACAACTGGTCAATGACATCCTCGTGGGCCAAGGGGTAACAGTGAGCAACCTAACGTTCAATGGAGCACCGGCCAACACATTGAACGACCAGATCGGAGCATTTGATGGATCCTCCTCCAACCTGAGCCTGAATGGTGGTGTGGTGCTGGGCACTGGCAAAATTGTGGGCGTAACGGGGTCCAACCAGAACACCAGCCTCACTGTGTCGCCAAGTTTTCCGATCAACGTTGCTGATCCCGACTTGGCATTCATTGAAAGCCAGCAACGTTGCGTTGCCGTGTTGGAATTCGACTTCATTCCGACGGGCGATTCCATCAGCTTCCGCTTTGTTTTCGGCTCTGAAGAATACCCCGAATACGTATGCTCACAATACAATGATGTGTTCGGCTTCTTCCTGAGCGGGCCCGGCATTGATGGGTCCTTCACGAACAATGCGATCAACCTCGGCGTACTACCAAACTCCACGGTACCCATTGCGATCAATACCGTGAACAGCGGAGCACCAGGTGTTCTTGGCGGTAGTGCCTCGGGTTGTTCCGCATCGGATCCCAACTGGCAGCTCAATTCCGTTTACTACATCGATAACCAAGGCGGTGCTACGGTTGAACTCGATGGATTCACGGTTCCGATCCGCACCGGAGCCGCCGTGCGTTGCGGCGAGACCTACCACATTAAGATCGCCATCGCGCACGCTGGCGATGCAAGCCTTGATTCCGCAGTATTCATTGAAGGAGGTAGCTTCTCCTCCAACAGCTCGATCACGGCGTCGGTCACAACACCACAGAACAATGAAACGCTGACCGAAGGGTGCGGCGAAGCCATGGTCATGCTTGAAGTTCCAGCTCGCAGCGCCGATGCGAATATCCAACTGCACTATCACGGGGCGAACATCAGTGTGAACGACCTGAGCGGGAATATTCCAACTGTAGTAATTCCGGCCGGTACCACGAGCTTCACATTTCCATTGAGTGCCGTGAGCGATGCACAACAGGAGAATGATGAGACGCTAACGATCGTCGCCACCTGGATCTCGAATTGTGGGTTCTCCGTTTCAGATTCCGTTACGCTCTTACTGCTGGACTACGTGCCGATGGAGATCCTTTCCACCGACCTGCAATTGGGATGTGATGTGGATAGTGTCTTGCTGGAGGCTAGCGTGAATGGCGGGCTTGGCAATGTGTCGTTCGCATGGGAAAATGGCGATACCGATGAGAGCACATTCGTGTCCGGCCTGGATGATGGAACGTACCAAATAACGGTGACCGATGATTGCCCACGCACCGTATCCACATCGGTCAATGTGAATTCAGGCTGTGGCATAAACGTGCCCAACGTGATCACGCCGAACAATGATGGTAGCAACGATGCATGGGTGATCGACGGGCTCTTCCGATCGAAGCATACCGTTACGGTGTTCAATCGCTGGGGGCAGGTGGTATTCGAATCCTCTAACTACAACAATACGTGGCACGCTTCCGGTGTACCGGACGGCACATACTTCTATGAGATCATCAGCGATCGTTCGAAAGAACCCGTGATCGGAACGCTCACGATCCTTGACAACGGCCGATAGTGACCCATGACAACTGATCGCCGACACGACCAAAATTCGCACACGTCAGCTGAAGAAAACTGAACTACATTCTCTTGGCCGAGGTCACTTACTACATAGTCCGATCCGTCGGGTGACCTTCATGTCAACATCAACGTTCCACCCCGTCCTACACGAAGCGCTACATACCCACATCTACATTGCTTCCATGTCCTTAACGGCTCTTTCACCTCTTCATTAACCAACCCTTCCATCACCATGAAAATAATATACCAGGTCCATCACTTGCTATGTCGGCATGTGAGGCGAATAGGAACGGTAACCCTCGTTAGCGCACTGCTATTCACCCATGCAACTGCGCAGAACGTGAGCTTGTACTCCTTCAGTTCCACTGGCGGTGCAACGCTAGATGCCATGACGGGGGCCAGTGTGCTCATTGGATCGAACCAAGACGATACCCCTTCAGCCGTCACGGGCATCGGTTTCGCCTTCAATTACGAAGGAACCAACTACACGGACTTCTCCGTGAATTCCAACGGGGGAATGAAGCTGGGAGGTGCCCAGATCGGCGGTAGTGCCATCAACTTCAACCTCACCTCGAACCCGTTGGTGCTTCTGCCCTACAGTGGGGATGGTACCACAGCGAACGGAAGTGTGACAACGGTTCTCACGGGTTCATCGCCGGATCGGGTCCGCGTGGTCCAGTGGAACGTCGGCTTGGACTACACTGTCGCAGCGACCAACTGCTTGTACCAAGTGTGGTTGTATGAAGGCACCAATGTGATCGAATTCCGCTACGGCGCAGGTGCGCCATCAGGCTCGTTCTCGGGCGGCATGCAGGTGGCCATCACCGGTGCCACCGCCACGAACTACCTGAACGTGCTCTCCGACCTGACGGCCAGCTCGAGCAACACAACCCTGTTCAGCACGAACGTCGCCAATGCATGGCCGGGCACTGGCACCATCCTCACCTTCAGCCCACCTGCACCATGCACGCCACCACCGGCACCCGGCAATACCGTAGCATCGATCAGCTCCGGTTGTTCCGGTTTCTCCAGCGCATTGAGCTTGCAGAACAGCACATCGGGTTGGGGCGTTTGCTACCAATGGCGGTCCAGTCCGAACGGGGTGGACACTTGGACCAACGTAGGTACAGCCAGCGCCACCCATACCACCGGACCACTCACGGCAACAACCTGGTTCCAGTGCTTGGTGACGTGCAGCACCGGCCCAGCACTGTGGAGAGTACACCGTGCAACTCACGGTGAGCAGAACCGCCCTCACTTATTTCACCTACGCCGGTGCACAATACACCGAGGATTTCGCCGGCTGGGCGATCGCTGCAGCACCGGTGATGTCCCCGTTGGCTCCAGCTACTGGACGAACACTCCCACTTTGGGCGCTGGTACATGGCGCGCGAGCAATACCACGCCCGCTGAATCCTGCTGGGACGGGTCAACCAGACCGGCGGCAGCCGGCTTCTGTCCACGGTCGGTTCAATCCAGTTGCCGTGGCCGTACCTTCCTGCGGCGCGTTTCCGCAGCAGCAAGGGGCTCCGTGGCAGGATCCGTGGATTTCCATGTGAACATGTCCGCCGGTACCGGCAATGAATTCCTCCGTTTCGAGTACATCAATTCCGTGGTGGTGGTACCCTTGGCGTATTGGTCTCCACCAATGGCGGATCCAACTTCACCCAGGTCGGGTCCACCTTGGGCATTACCACGGCTCCGGTAGGCTTCAACACTTGGGTCACGCGCGAATTCACGATCGGCTCCACCAGCGCCACCACGGTGATCCGCTTGCGAGGCAACCCCGGCTCAGGCAATAACATCGGAGTGGACAACTTCCGCATCATCCCTGCACCCACGTGCACCGCCCCGACAGCACTGCGCGCGTCCGTTACCGGTGCCGGTGCTGTAGAGGTGAGCTGGACATGTGCTTCCTGCACAGGCAGCTATTTCGTGGAATACGGCCCCACTGGATTCACGTTGGGGAGCGGCACGGTGGCAGGACCCTTCACCAACAGCCCAGCTTCCATCACCGGTCTGGCAAATGGTAACTACCACGCCTACGTGCGCCAGGATTGCGGGATCGATGGCATCAGAGACAACGCTGGCCCCAGCGAAGCTCCATCGTGGCTGGCGACTTCTGTTCGAACGCCATCGATCCCGTCTCCGTGCCACAAGCGGACTGGTCCGTCATCAGCAGCACCAAGGGTGCGAGCAACGACTCATAACGTCCGCCTGCAGGTAGGCCAACCTGGCCGGATGTCGTGTTCTTCCACGACGTCGATGCTGGCGCAACCCTCTCCCTTGGTGCTTGGCAGTGAACAGGATGTCCGTTGCCTACGGCGGTAGTTGCCCCGGCAACACCAGCCTGGCCTGTGCGAACCTCGGCGGATATCTCGCAGGAGCCAATGTACAGTTGGTGAACGACTACGAGACCTTGATCTGGACGAACAATGGATGCACCACCGAGCGTGTGTACCTGCTGGCCGATGCGATCAGCGCTGGACGTGTGTACATCTTCAACTACGCCTATACACCGGCACCTGGTCCTGTGTGCAACGCGGTCACTGGCAGCACCGTGAATACCATGAACAGCGGCACAGGTGCCACGGTAAGCTGGAGCGCCACATGCAGCGGCAACGTGATCGTGGAATATGGTCCAGCCAGTTCACCCCGGGCTCTGGTGCCACTGCCGGCGCAGGTATTGCGGTTCCGGTGAACGGAACGAGTACGACACTCACGACCTGGACATGGACGTTACCTACGATGTGTACGTACGCAACGATTGCGGTGCTGGTCAATTCAGCAGCAATGGCACACCCGTGCAATTCACGATCATCAACGGCGACGATTGCTCCCGCGTGATCGATCTTTCCAGCGAGGCGAACATGTTCAACGGCACCACTGCAGGCGCCGCCAATGATCTGTCCGTGCACGCCTGCGGAACCTTTGCCGGTGGCGACCTGTACCTGTCCCATCCCGTTGGCGCTGGTGCCACCATCACCTTCTTCGCCGCCCATGATTACGCGGCAGCTGTGTCCATCAGCTATGGCAGTTCCTGCCCTGGCGCCTCGCCCTTGACCTGCGAAGAGGATCTTGCTGAGTTCATGTGGACGAACACCACAGGATCCACCCAGAACATCTACTGGATCCAGGACGGAAGCAGTGAAGGCGGATTCACATTGGAATGGATCTACGAAATTCCTTGCACCGAGAATGTGACCATGGAACTGCGCACGGACAACTTGAGCAGCGAAGCATCATGGCAGATCCTGGCGCAGGGAACCAACGAAGTACTTTGCCAATTCAATGTGCCGAACGATGGTATCACCTCACCGATAACGGCCGACTGCTGCCTTCCTGTTGGTTGCTACCGACTGGTTGTAAGTGACAGCGGTGGCGATGGCTTTGTGAGCGGTGGTTTCACGGGTGGCTACCAGTTACGTGAAAGTGGTCCGAACGGTCGTCGCATCATCGACAACTTCGGGAACTTCAGCACCGGAAATACCAGTGCGATCTCGAACGTGCTGGACAACGGTGCATTCTGTGTGCCTTTGAGCGACGATGAATTGATCTTCAGCAGCTGCGATAAAATGGATTGGGTGAACTACAAATACCTGGTCGCACATGGCAACCCTGCTGTAAGTGCGGAATGGGTTCTGAACGGTGCGAACAACGTACAGGTCGCGAACAGCGGTTATGAGTTCTGGATCTTCGATCCGAACGGGACCTACAGCTACCGTCGTTTCCATGCGCACAATGTGAGCGATGGCTTCTCCCCTGCTTCGGCCACACGTGCCGCCCGCATGAAGGTCAACGGATGGTATAACAGCCCAAGCACGCCGCTTATCCCCACCAACGTGCTCTTGAACGTTCGTGTGCGCGGTCGGGTGAATGGCGTGAACGGTGCATTCGGTCCAGCATGCAAAATGATGATCGATGCCACACGTGCAGCGTGCCCAATGGTGAAGTTGCAGGACGACCCGACCAACACCAGCGACTTTAGCTGCGGCGTTTCCCGAACAGTTGGCGGCCCGAACAGCAGTGCGAACAAGTTGGTTGCACTTCCTCCTCAGTTCTCGCCCGCTCCGTTTGCAGGTGGGACAGGTGTGCGCTTCCAGTTCCGTTTCCGGATCCCAGGTGAAGGTGTTTGTATCGTGCGCCCACCTCAGACCAGCCCAACGATCTATCTCAACTGGACCAATGGCCCACAACTCCAATGCAGCAAAACCTATGAGGTGGAGGTGCGTGTGAGCAAAGACCAAGGTGCAACTTGGTGCGTGGATGGTGCCAACCCTGCATGCGACCCGAACACGGTTACAACTTGGGGCAAGACCTGTAATGTGACCACCAGTGCATGCTTCCAAGGCCCAGCCACAAGCAGCATGGGAACACAAGACCACGGTGCACTTACCATGTACCCGAACCCGAACCGTGGTGATGAACTGACCATTGCATTAAGTGCAGTGGAGACCGGTGTCCGCTCCGTTAGCGTGGACATCTATGATCTCACTGGCCAACGGATCAGCGCGCGTACCATCGCCGTTGCAGATGGCTTCGTGAACAGCAAGGTGATATTCGATGGTGAACTTGCCAGTGGCATGTACATCGTGACCATCCAAGCTGGGACCAAAACCTATACCGAGCGTTTGGTGATCCAGAAGTAAGGAGCGATTGTAGAAGAGCCCCCGCCTCCGACGAGGCGGGGGCTTTTTCGTTTACTACCCCTTCCTACTTACGACCATTTCCAAAAGCAGTGATCCAAGAAAGGTGTTCAATTGTGCGTGCACAAATGGATCTGTGCATTTGCGCGTATTGGAAGACTTCAGTGAAGCGCTGTCGACTCGATGTCCCCCCCCCCCCCCCCCCCCCCCCCCCGCCCCCCCCCCGGAGTCATCAATGAAAATGAACCGCACGAATAGTGCATGTAAGAACTCCTTCAAGAACTAGCAAAAGCGAAAAGAACCGAAGCCATCTGAGCGGTGCATGTACCCCTCCGCGCAAAGCGAGTCAAGGCCAGCATGATCTCTGACCAAAGCTGCTCACTCACGCACCACCCGAACGTGGCCGAGCTTACTATTGTCAACACCGATCAGGATCAATGCGTAGGTGCCGGGCGCCATTCCGCCCATATCGATCCTCGCCGATCGTCCTTCCGTCCGAACACTCACACTCCGGACCATGCGTCCTGTGGCATCGTACAATTCCACTGATGAGCCGTGCAACTCATCAACTCCATTCACCGCAATGCTCACCACATCTTGAACGGGGCTCGGCCAAGCCACCATGCTCCGTTGGTCATCTGCACAAGGATCCAAAGCCATGATAGGCAATACGTCAAAACTGCCGTCCAGATCGATCTGCCGCAGCCGGTAGTAGACCACACCGTTTGGGACCATGGCATCTTCATAATTGTATTCATGCTGTACAGCGCTATTTCCGGCTCCACCTACAAAGCCCACCTGCTCCCATTGCTCCGCGTCCAACGAGCGCTCCACTTCAAAGCCTGAGCAGTTCTGCTCCGTTGCCGTCGACCATTCCAAAAGTGCCCCAGAAGACGTACACTTCACGTGCTGCCAGAGCAATTGGATCGGGAGCAGACCGCACCCGCCAAATTCCGTTTTCACGCTCGGGACTTGATCATCTTGGATGCCGTGATAGAACCATCGTCCAAAAACACGACCGTCCAACAAGGTCGCGGGATGATGACGTATGCGAGTTCGCCAAGCCGGATGCGCAGTTGAGCCATCGTTGATGCTCAACACACGCTTCAATTCCGATCCGGATAACCCGGAGTCCGTCCAAGCACCATCTTCACCTGAGTAGCCTGTCCAATTGGAGAACGGCGCACCTTGGAACGGCGGAGCATGGCCTTTATGCTCCCAGACCAGCTTCAACTTGGACCGCCCCATGGAAGACCACGCGTCCTGTCCAATGCCCCAAGAACAATCTGTTTGGAAAGTGCCGTTACTTGTTTGAACGGGCGTGGTCAGATCACTCCGGTACTGTCTCGTCCGCGCTTGTCTTGACCGCTGGAAATTACCCAAATACACCGCACAGAAACCTTCCAACGATTGGCCATTGCTGTACCCGGGAACACCCACGATCACATCCCCATACCCGTCGCCGTTCACATCACCGGCCCCGGCGAGCGAATAACCCAAATTGCGGTTCGTTGCACCGCCCAATGCGGTCCAAGCTGATGCAACGGTCAAGCCCGCAGCGGATCCGTAGTAAACAGAAGCTCGCCCTTCGCCCAAATACGCTTGAGCATAGCGGAAACCACCGATGATCACATCCGAATAGCCATCTCCATTCACATCACCGGCGCTCGATGCGGAACTCCCCCACTGCGCATCTGGAAAATCGCTCTCCGCAGCCCAAACCGGTGTTGTGCCAAGGCCTGAAAGTGAACCATGATACACATACGATCGACCTTCACCGACCTCCCCATTGTCATATAGGTAAGCCCCGATCACGACATCACTGAACCCATCACCGTTCACATCGCCGGCATAACTGACGTCGTATCCGAACTCTGCGCCGTGCTGATCACCATATTGCACCCAAGCAGGTGTGTTTGAAAGTCCAGAGACCGATCCACGATAGAGGAAGACCGCACCACACTGCCCAAGGCCGGCGTTGTCGTGCCGTTGTGCGCCAACGAGGACGTCATCGTAACCGTCAGCATCGACATCGCCCCCACCTGTGATTACACTGGCGTAGTCTGCGACCACCTGCGCTCCGGCAACGGTCCATGATGCTGTTGGAGACAACCCCGCAGGGCCACCATAGTATCCATGTACAGCACCCCTGTTATTCTCGTGGTAGGCACCAACGATAATGTCACTGTACCCATCGCCATTCACATCTCCGGCACTGGACACTGCACCACCAAATCGACCGGCCGCTACAGCACCAGTTACGCGCCAATGGTACGCGGCACCCAAACCAGTGGGTGAACCCAAGTAAACATAGGCACGACCCCGAAAGCTATCATGCGCATACCCACCAATGATCACATCGGAATAGCCATCACCGTTCACATCACCAGCGCTGGAAACACAGTAGCCGAATTGCTCATCGGTAGCTGAGCCGGTCGCGGACCAATAAGTGCTCAAGAGCCCAGTAGCGGACCCTAAATACACGCGCGCTTGATTCACGCCCGGCAACCCGACGATGACATCGGAAAACCCATCACCGTTCACGTCACCGGCCTGCTCCACACTGGATCCCATATTTGCGTTGGCCACATCCGGTTGTTGGCTCCATGCAGGAACAGTAGGCAGCGAGAGCACATCGGGACCTCCATGATAGATAGTAACTCGCCCTATTACTGCATGTTCAGGCCCCCCCAGCAGAAGATCGCTCGCACCATCCCCGTTCGCATCCCCGCACGTTTGTACTGAGAAACCCAACTGGGCGCCGGCCAGCGTGCCATCGTAGGTTCGGTAGGCCGTGGTAAAGTGCGACCCGGCACCTGATGCACCGATGAACAAGAAGGCACGACCTCCATCTGTGAAAGCACCATCATACAAGGGAGCACCAACCACCACATCTGCGAAGCCATCCACATTCACATCACCGGCCAAGGATACCGAACTTCCCAAACGCGCTGAAGCTTGCGTACCCGTGTAAATGGACGTTGCCGTTGCCTCGATCCCGCTCGCTCCACCGCGAAAGCCATATAACCTGCCACGTTCTGTGCTATAACCGGGTGCACCAACGAGTAATTCTCCATAGCCATCACCATTCATATCGCCCGCCGATGAAACCGCGTAGCCGAAATGCGCATTGGATGAAGGACCGTCGCGTGTAACACTGAACGTAAGACCGATCCCATTGCCATGAAATACATGGACGCGGCCCCGGTCCGTGAGCGACACATCGAGATACGGTTCGCCGATCACGACGTCGCTTCTTCCATCACCATTCAAATCACCTGCCGGCAACACTGAAGCCGAATTGGGCATAATCCTGCAAACCGCTCCAGGTCCACAGAGGAAGTGCTACCACCCCTGTTCCCAAGGAGCCGCGGTAGCAAAACACCTTTCCCCGATCGGCACCAAGTTCATTCATCAAAGGAGCACCCACGAGCACATCGCTCAAGTTGTCGCTGTTCACGTCACCGGCCAAGGCAACAGATGTTCCAAAACCCGACCCTGCCTCCCCGCTGATCGCACTCCACGCCGCCAAGAGTAGAAGGCCCGCTGGTGAACCATGATAGACGAATACGGCACCTTGTCCGGCATGGCCCGGAGCACCGATGATAATGTCACTTATTCCATCGCCGTTCACATCGCCGGCCGTGGATACGCTATGTCCAAAACGTGCGTTGGCCATGGTACCGTTCATGGTCCATGCCGGTGTGCCCGAAAAACCGGTCGCCGAACCGTGGAACACCATCACCCGACCTGCATCGGTGTTCGCGCCGTTGTCGTAGGCCGGCATCCCCACGATGATGTCACTGTAGCCATCACCATTCACATCCCCTGCAGTTGCCACACTTGCGCCAAACCGTTCACTCGGCTGGATACCTTCCAAGATCCGATCAGCTACCGTGGGCAAGGGGCCACCTGCGCCAGCGAAGACGATAGCTGGTACAAACAAGCCAAATAGCAAGAGCAAAGGGGGCACTAAAGTGCGGAAGAGTATGCCTGCTGAACGCGTGTACATGCCGACCCAAAGTAGCCTTCAAAGTTACTCGCCTTTGTCCGGATGGGATGGAGCGTTCAAGCTGAAATGGATCGGATCCGCCCAGCAATCGAACGGCCTTGATGTTGAAGGTCAAACCGCCTGCGGTCGAACGTGATAGAACGTCGTCCATCACATGAACAACGACTCGTCCGCTGTATGCACTTTGAGCCTCTTTGGAAAGCTAACTTCACCATCCAAACCAAATTGCTCTCATGCGTGTCACGCTACTCACCTTATCCGCATTCATACTTGCCGCATACCCGTTTCGCATGCCGGCCCAATGGACCTTCTTGGATCTTCCGGTGGAAAGCCAGGCGGCGAGTGTTTCACAACACATTGGCACGACGGATATCACAGTGAATTACAGTAGCCCAGCCGTGAAAGGCCGAACCATTTACGGTGATGTGGTCCCATACGACCAGCTCTGGCGTGCCGGTGCAAATGAGAACACCACGATCACGATCAGTAGCCCTGTTACCGTGGAAGGGCAAGCACTGGAAGCAGGAACCTACGGCTTGCACCTGTTGCCAACCGCCAGTGAATGGACGCTCGTACTGAGCAAGGACCACACGGCGTGGGGATCCTTTTTCTACAAAAAGGACATGGACGCGCTTCGCGTGAATGTGAAGCCACGGGCCTGCCCCATGACCGAGCACTTGACCTACGGATTCACCAACAGCACAGCGAATAGCACAACGCTCAATCTCCGTTGGGCCGAACTGGAGGTCCCGGTCAACATTGGTGTTGATGTTCACGCGGTCGTGCTCGCCGGACTGGATGCACAACTAAGGGGACTAACAGCATTCAATTGGGAGCCTTGGTACGAAGCGGCCCGATACTGCCAAGATGAAAATATCGCACCGGAACGCGCAATGAAATGGGTAGATGTGAGCATTGCCCGCCAACCCAATTTCGAGAACCAGGCATTGAAAGCCACCATGCTTGAAGAACAAGGCAAGACGGCTGAAGCTAGTGCCCTGCGCAAAGGCATGATCGACGGTGCCAACAATGCCCAGCTGAATACCTACGGCTATCAACTCGCCAACCAAGGCAAGACCGACGAAGCCGTGAAGATGTTCGAATTGAACACCAAACGAAATCCCAAGGACCCGAATGTATTCGACAGCTTAGGTGAAGGATACATGATGGCTGGAAAGAATGCCGAGGCGATCAAGGCATTCAAGAAAAGTTTGGGCATGTCGCCGCCGGAGAATGTCCGTGTGAACTCCGTTCGCTGTTTGAAGAAGCTTGGCGTGGATACGACAGGTTACGAGACGGCCAAAAAGTGAATGCGCGGCTCGCTATTGGCTGCTGGCTACTAGCTATGCACGGTTGTTCCGTTCGCTGTGTCGATAGCGGTTACAGGTTCGATGGCGTAGCCCGGCGAAAATGGCCAGTAGCTAGTAGCCAGCAGCGGGGAGCTAGGAACCAGCGTCAAGCATTCAACACTCCCATGAAAGCGCCGATCTTCTTTTGAATGGTCACCACTTTCTCTAGGAATTTGGTCAAGACCGCTTCATCTGCAAACTTCGTTGAACCCAGATTATGCAATAGGGTTCGCGGGTCAAAACGCACCCGGATCGAGCGTTGAAAGCGTGCTTAAGCTACGTTGACGAAAGGAAAACCAGCGAAGCGGTTGATACCACAGCGTTTTTGGGCCGTAGTAGAAATCCTATTGCATATTCCGGGTTGAAAGATCAACATACGTGTTTGCAATTCGAAGGCCGAGCCCAGGGCATATTCATAGTACCGGTATTTCTCTTTCTCACTTCTTCGGGAACTTCCCTCCGCAATATTGGAAGGAATGGAACAAGCAGCGTCATCCGCTTGATCCCGGATCTTGAAACCTGCCTTGGTCGTTGGAATGGATTCGAGGATCTCCGTCACCTCAACGGCGATGTCCATCCCCAATTGCCACATCTCCAATTTCGTGAGATCTCTCATCGCAAGTTGTTTCCGGTAAAGCTTACAATTTCTGCGAACGTGACTGTGACGGCAAAGGGTCAGTAGCCAGCAGCAAATAGCCAAGTGATCAGCAGCCAATAGCCAGCAACCAGATCATACCTTAGCCCCATGCACTTCGATCATTTCCGCGCACGTCTTACCCGTGTCGCGCTCCTCGCTTTCGCCATCCACTTCCTACCGCTTCACACCTCGGCCCAACGCCCACCCGCACAACCCAATGCCGCCGAGATCCTGCACCAGATGCAGAAGCTCCAAGTGCTTGGAAGTGTGTTGTATATCGTGGCACACCCCGATGACGAGAACACAAATTGATCGCGTGGTTCGCGAATGGCAAGAAAGTGCGGACCGGCAACCTCAGCCTCACGCGCGGCGATGGCGGACAGAACCTGATCGGACCGGAACTCGGTGATGCGCTCGGGATCATCCGCACGCAGGAGCTGATGGAAGCGCGGCGCATCGATGGTGGCGAGCAATTCTTCACCCGCGCAGTGGACTTCGGTTATAGCAAAAGCGCTGAAGAAAGCTTTGAGAAGTGGGGCAAGCAGGAAGTGCTAAGCGATGTGGTGCGCGTGATCCGCATGTTCCGGCCGGATGTGATCATCACCCGCTTCTCCACCGAGCCCGGCGGCACGCATGGCCACCATACCGCGAGCGCCATCCTCGCGCACGAGGCTTTCGACCTGGCCGGTGACCCAAAAGCATTTCCAGAGCAACTGAAACAAGGCTTGGAAGTATGGCAACCACGCCGCCTCTTCCACAACGGAAGCACGTGGTGGCGCAAGGATCTTGCGGACATCGTAAAGACCGACCCCGACTGGTTCAGCGTGGATGTAGGTGGTTACGACCCGCTGCTGGGCCTGAGCTACACGGAGATCGCGGGGCGCAGCCGCAGCATGCACAAGAGCCAAGGCTTCGGTGCCGCCGAAACACGTGGTGAGCAATTGGAATACCTCCACTTCGAGAAAGGCGACCGACCGAAAGGCGATGACATTTTTGAGGGGATCGATATGACGTGGGGGGGAGAAAGGGTGAAGAGGTGAGGGTGAAGAAGTGAATAGGAACAGTACGACTCTCTGGCATGACCCAAGAAATTAGCTCGCTTTGATCCTGAGGTTTAATCCTAATAAACCTGGTGAAAGTGTTGATGATCTATTTTACCTGTACTCAATGGTTAAGTCCGATCCGGTCAGAAATAATTATCGTTATCGTATGCTTGAAGCCTTAGAAGGTCTTATGCACGCTTGTTCCGGTGATCGGCTGTGGAAGCGAATGCCCCATACGCACCTTCGCTCCTAATGACACAATGCTCTTGGATATAACATGCATGGCGCGGAACAATATTCCCTTGTTCGGGATTAGACTCCTTCACATAATGCCGACGACGAGCCGGTAATCCGGATCAACTCGAGTTTCACCCTGAATGCCGCTTGGGCCAAATCAAGCCGACGACTGGAAATTTAATTGGGTTCGCCAGGTAGACCCTGAAGAGCCACCCTTGGCTACAAGGCCACATGGCGCACCTTTGCGATAGAACCGTCTTATCAAAGTACCCAACAAGTTGCTCACAAACCGCTCATTTCTACTGGATTTAATCAGCAACGATTAAGGACCCGTTCGGGGGTGATGTTCAAGTGCCGCTTCTTGGGTCGATCGCGTAGACGGCGAACGCATCCGCCCGGTGTACTTCACACCCGTCGCCTCCATCATTCCGAAGACGGAGATCGTGATCGCACGCGGCGGCACACAGACCGTGGAGATCGAAGTGGAAGCGCTCACCGATAGCTTGACCGGTCAACTGAACGTAACGCTGCCCGAAGGTTGGGGCACCACCAAAGACTTGAAGTTGGTGGACATCGCGAAGCGCAACGAGCGGCAATCCTTCACCTTCCAATTGATGCCAGGCGACAAGGCCAAAGCCGGTGCAGTGAAGTTCGACTTCAGTGGCCCCAAGGGAAAAGCGGATCGCACCTTGCACGAGATCGACTACCCGCACATCATGGCGCAGGTGTACTACACGCCCGCCGAGGTGGAATTGATCCCGCTGGATGTGAAAGTGAACGCCACACGCGTCGGCTACATCAAAGGCGCCGGAGATGATGTGCCGCAAGCGATCGAACGCCTCGGTGTCACCGTGGATATGATCGACCCTTCCACAGCGACCTTGGAAAGCATCTCGAAGTACGATGCGATCGTGGTCGGCATTCGCGCCTACAACACCGAGAAGGCCATGGCGCAATTCAATCCCGTGCTGATGAAGTTCGTGGAGAACGGCGGCACCGTGGTGGCACAATACAACACGCAAAGCCGCGACATGATCTTGCCTGATTCACTGATCGGTCCCTACCCTTTCAAACTTTCGCGAGATCGTGTTACGGTGGAAGAAGCACCACCAACATTCTTGGACCCAAAGCACCCGCTGCTGAACTCGCCGAACACGATCACCGCTGTCGACTTCGACGGCTGGGTGCAGGAACGTGGCCTCTACTTCGTCGGTGAACGCGATCCGAAATACACGGCATTGATCAGATGGAATGATCCCGGCGAAGATCCGATGGATGGCGCCTTGGTCACCTGCGACTACGGCAAAGGACGGTATGTGTACACGGGCATCAGTTTCTTCCGGGAATTACCGGCGGGAGTTGCGGGAGCGTATCGGCTTTGGGCGAATTTGCTTTCACGCAGGGCCGTGAAGAATGAAGAATGTAGAACGCAGAATGAAGAATGCAGAATTCGAGTGTCTACACTTCAGACTCACGCGAGCCGCGAAATGTCATACATTCCGAATAGAACCGAACACTCACATGGAACGGAAGTACGATCTTGATTTGCGTTGCGAAATTTTTAGCGCCGCCGTTATCCTTTACACAAATCGCATACCCAAGAGTGAGGCCGGGCGCCACATGGGTCGCCAGCTTCTACGCAGTGGTACTGCTCCTGCTCTACACTACGGTGAAGTACAGGGTGCAGAATCACAAGCCGACTTCATCCACAAGATGCGAGGAGCGCTCAAGGAGCTGCGCGAATCGCGGAACAATCTTCGCGTTCAATTCCGGGCAAAGTTGATGGATGGAGCGAAGGAGGAAAACGCATGGCTCTTGAACGAAGCGGTTGAACTCGTTGCCATTTTCGCGGCCAGTGTGAAAACCGCCGAGAGCAACCGGGACAAGAAGAAATAGTAGTCGAAGCCGCCGTTCTAAATTCTTCATTCTGAATTCTACATTCTACATTCCAACAGTATGCACTTGATCGACTGGCTGATCCTGTTGGGCACCCTCGGCTTCATCGTCGGCTATGGCGTGTGGAAAACGCGCGCGTCGAACACTAGCGACAGTTTCCTTCGCGGCGGTACCGATAATAAGTGGTGGGCGGTCGGACTCAGTGTGATGGCCACACAGGCTTCCGCAATTACGTTCCTCAGCACACCCGGCCAAGGATTTTTGGATGGCATGGGCTTTATCCAGTTCTACTTCGGACTGCCGCTGGCGATGCTGGTGATCGGCTTCGTGTTCATCCCGCTTTACTACAAGTGGAAGGTGTACACGGCCTACGAGTTCATCGGCAAACGGTTCGATGGCCGCACCCGATTGCTCACTGCCGGGCTTTTCCTTTTGCAACGCAGCCTCGCAGCGGGGATCACGATCTATGCACCGAGCATCATCCTCAGCAAAGTGCTGCACTGGCCGCTCTCGTGGACGTGCGTGTTCATCGGCGCCTTGGTGATCCTCTATACCACGTCGGGAGGAGCAAAGGCCGTGGGGGTTACGCACAAACAGCAAATGGCCGTGATGTTCCTCGGGATCTTCGCGGCTTTCGGGTTCACGGTGTACTACCTCAGTGGCGACGTGTCCTTTATGGAAAGCCTTGCATTGGCCGCTTCCTTGGACAAAATGAACATCGTGGACACCTCGTGGGATCCGACCACGAAGTACACGCTCTGGAGCGGCTTGATCGGAGGCTTCTTCCTCCAGCTTTCCTACTTCGGCACGGACCAAAGCCAAGTGCAGCGCTACCTCGGCGGAAAGGATGTGAAGCAAGCGCGACAAGGGTTGTGGATGAACGCAGCGCTGAAGATCCCGATGCAGTTCTTCATTCTGCTCACGGGTGTTCTGGTGTTCGTGTTCTACCTGTTCAATTCCTCCCCGCTGCATTGGAACGCAGCGAACATGCAGGCCATGGAAAGCTCGCCGGTGGGTCCTGAGCTCGCCGACCTCAACGCCATGCAAGCGGCCAACCAAGGCATCGTGAAGGAACGCTCCATCGCATGGGTGGATGCTGAGCGCAGTGGGAACAAGCCCGCCATGGCCAGTGCCCAGAAAGGGTTGAACGAGGCCTTGGAGCAGGACAAAGTGCTCCGCGAAGAGACAACGGCCTTGCTCCGCAATGAATTCCCCGATCGAGAGACCAACGACAAGGACTACATCTTCATCAGCTTCGTGATGGACCACCTGCCGATCGGGATAGTAGGCCTATTGCTGGCCATGATCTTTAGTGCAGGCATGAGCAGTACCAGTGCGGAACTCAGTGCTTTGGCAACTACCAGCGTAGTGGACGTCGTGCGCAAGGAACGGAGCGACGGCCAACAAGTGATCGCTACGAAATGGGCCACGGTGATCTTCGGTGTGATGGCGCTCTGTTTCGCCGCGATCTTCTCGCTTTTTGAGAACCTGATCCAGGCGGTGAACATCCTCGGCTCGCTTTTCTATGGTACGATCCTTGGGATCTTTTTGGTGGCCTTCTTCGTGAAACGCGTGGGTGGCACGGCGGTCTTCGTAGCAGGCATCGTTGCGCAGTTGTTGATCCTGCTGCATTTCGGATTGGACCAAAAGGACGTGTTCGCGACGATACTTCCTGATGGTACCGTTCAGGACCCGATCGAGGTAGCTTTCTTGTGGTACAATCTGATCGCACCGGCGATCGTGGTGGTGTTGGCTTTGCTCTTGCAAGCCCTGTTACCACCAGGGCGGATCGAGTCTGCCATCTAGGCAGATCCTACTTTCTCCAAAGGGTCCCAGAAAAGAGAACGCCCTTTCGGGATCTCCGAAAGGGCGTTCAACACTAACGGAAGAAAGTATCACTTCCCTCCTTGGCCGCTCATGGTCTTTTCCATGAGCTCACGATTCATCTTCACATAGGCCTCGTTCTTTGCCTCTTGTGCCAACTTCATGCTCTCCTCGGCGGTGGCCGTTGCTTCTTTGTTCATACCGTTCGCGGCTTGTGCGCGAGCAAGTGTGTGTACGTTGTAGAACTTCTTCTCCATGGCTACGCTCTTCGTGGCCCACTCCAACGCCTCCTTGGTCATCACATTGCGATCAAGTGCAAAACGAGCTGCGCCGTTGTATCCGCCTGATTTCACATCAGGTTCGGCCAGCGCTTTCTGGATGTTCGCTATCCCTTGCTCGGTTGCTGGTGCTTCAATGGGAAGACGCACTTCCGTATTCGCCCAACGCAATACCAAGCTGGCCTTATCGTCCTTCACATCAGCAATTTCAATAGTGAAGGTCTCCGTGTCATTACACTTCGCAGTTGGTGCTTTCACACGCAACACATCCTCTTCTTCTTTGCGATCGTCTTCACCCCACAACTCCATATTCTTGTTGAAAATGATCTCCCATGTTTCCTTGTGAGGTATGGTGAAGAGCGAATACTCTCCTTTCTCCAGCTTCTGACCATCGATCATAATGGTTCCATCCGTGGTGAACAAGGTTGCCTTGTTCGCACCCGTGCGCCAAACCGCATCCATGGGAACGAGTTCGCCGAAGATCGTGCGACCCTTTGCGCTTGGGCGTGAATAGGTCACTGAGACATTGGTCAGTCCAACGACCTGTTCAACTTTCCCAAGAGGGCTTGGTTGTGGAAGATCTTGTGCGGTTGCTGCAATAGTGAGCAGCGCAGCCAGTGGTAATGCAATTGCTTTCATGTTGAGATCGTATCGGTCTGGGCCAAGTGGCCGTTAGTGGTTTGAAATGGAGCACGAAGGTAATCACCCACGAGTAAATTGGATCACCAAACAGCCCGCGTGCAATAGGTTACGGACGGATCCAACAACGCAAAAGCAAGCCTCTTGTGAAACGGACGTCACATGCCGTAAACTCGAATAGATCCGGAATGAGCGTTGGTAAACGGCTCGAAGCGCTCAAGCAACCTTCAGGTTGCTCAAACGCGAACGTTCGAACTTCTCACGCGCATAGCTAAGGGTAACGCGCAGTTCCGCTGGTCGTTCTTGGCTACCGGGCATCTCGTACATCGCATCGGTCATGATCGCTTCGCAGATGCTGCGCAAGCCACGAGCACCAAGACGATAATCGAAAGCCTTTTCCACGATGAAATCAAGGACCTTCTTATCGAACGAGAGCTTCACCTTGTCCATGTCGAACAGCTTCACGTATTGTTTCACCAAAGCATTCTTGGGTTCGGTGAGGATCCGTCGCAGGCTTTCACGGTCCAAAGGATCGAGATAGGTGAGCACAGGGAAACGCCCGATCAATTCAGGGATAAGACCAAAGGAACGCAAGTCGGTCGGGCCAACATACTGCAACAGATGTTCATCGTTGATGCGCTGCTCCTTGCTCGCACTGTATCCAACGGCACTGCTCTTTACACGGCGCGCGATGATCTTTTGGATGCCATCAAATGCACCGCCGCAAATGAACAGGATGTTCTTGGTGTCCACTTGGATCAACTTCTGCTCGGGATGTTTGCGACCACCTTGGGGAGGAACGCTCACTATGCTGCCTTCCAATAGTTTCAACAATGCCTGCTGCACACCTTCGCCGCTCACATCACGCGTAATGCTTGGCGTGTCGCTCTTGCGGCTGATCTTGTCGATCTCATCAATGAAAACGATACCACGCTCGGCTTTGCTCACGTCGTAATCGGCGGCTTGCAGCAACCGGCTCAAGATGCTCTCAACGTCTTCACCTACATAGCCCGCTTCGGTCAACACGGTGGCATCGGCAATGGCGAACGGCACGTTCAACATGCGTGCGATCGTCTTGGCGAGCAGGGTCTTTCCACTTCCTGTCTCTCCCACAAGAATGATGTTGCTCTTCTCGATCTCCACATCATCGGTGGTGCTCACGGGTTTCTGCAACAACCGCTTGTAGTGATTGTAGACCGCAACGCTCAACACCTTCTTCGCATCTTCCTGCCCTATCACATATTCGTCAAGGAAACGCTTGATGTCCGGTGGTCGTTGAATGATCAGGTTGCCCTCCATCTCCGAACGTGAGCGCTGGCTCAATTCCTCGGATATGATGTTCTGCGCTTGTGCAATGCAACTATCACAAATGTGCCCAGTGATGCCTGCGATCAACACGTTGGTGTCTTGTTTGTCGCGACCGCAGAATGAGCACTTGATGTCTTTCTTATCCATTGGGTTGGGATGTATCCGAACGCTGCATGTTCGAATAGCTTCGCAAGATACGACGAAGGCCGGGTGGTTGTCCACCCGGCCTTCAATTTACACGTTGGTTCGCGCTCTGTGCGTTGGCTCGATCGCTATACGGAAACCTTTTCACTGGCGATCGATCAACACCTCGCAGGTCGAAGCATGCTTCGACACTACTTGGTGTTCCGTACCAACAATTCGTCGATCATGCCGTACGCCTTTGCTTCTTCGGAGGTCATCCAATAATCGCGATCACCATTCTTCTCAGACTTTCTCAAAGGGTTGTCCACTGTGCGTACTGATGATATCGTAAAGTTCTTTCTTGAGCTTGAGGATCTCGCGAACGGTGATCTCCATATCCACCGCCTGTCCTTCGGCACCGCCCATGGGTTGGTGGATCATAACGCGAGCATGCTTCAATGCACTGCGCTTCCCTTTGGTGCCGGCGCACAATAGGACGGCTCCCATGCTTGCGGCCATCCCGGTGCAGATCGTTGCAACATCGCAATTGATGTACTGCATCGTATCGTAGATCCCGAGACCCGCATAGACACTACCGCCGGGTGAGTTCATGTAGATCTGGATGTCCTTCTTCGGGTCTACGCTTTCCAAGAACAACAGCTGCGCTTGAATGATGTTCGCCACTTGGTCGTTGATCCCGGTACCAAGGAAAATGATGCGATCCATCATCAGTCGGCTGAACACGTCCATCTGCGCCACATTGAGCTGGCGCTCTTCGATGATGTACGGTGTTACAGAAGCGTTGATGTAATTGCCCAGCATGGTACTGCATGCCGCGGTGCTTGACCGCATACTTCTCGAATTCGTCTTTTGGGAACATCGGTGAGTTGTTGTGTGTACAAAGAAAGTGCGGCCCGTGATGTGCGTTAACCGTTCTTGGCCAAGGTTACGAACGCATCGAAGCTCACTTTGTTCTCCTTGGGGCTGAGCAATGCCTTGAGGTGGGTATTCAGTTTCTGTTCCACGATGGAATTGCGCATGCGCATCACCTGTTCGCGATCTCCTAGGACACGGGCGGCCATTTGCTGCAATTGCTCGCCATCCGGTTCAGGCATTCCATACTGTAGGAATTGATCTGTCACATATCGTTCAGCGAACGCATCCATCTCTTCGCCTTTGGCCTCAAGTCCGTACTTCTCGATCACCGTGTCCTGGACGAGCTGACGCTTCAATCCATCCGCGTAGTTCCCATAATCCGCTTCTATCTTCTCCAAAGTGAGCGGCTCCTTGCTGGTTTCCTGGATCCACCTTTTCAAGAAGGAATCCGGCAGGTCGACCTGGCTTTTCTCATACAACTTCTTCATGACCATGCGTTGGTAGATCCGGTCACTGTCACGTTTGAACATGTTGCCCAGACCTTCACGCACCTTCTCACGGAACGATGCTTCATCGGTGACTGCGTCCTTGCCGTATACCCGATCGAAAAGGGCTTGGTCCACAGGCACCCGTGCCATCCGCTTCACCTCCGCTATGCGAAACATGAATTGGCTCGTGATAGCGTGTACCTGTTCATGTTCCACGCCCAACATGCGAGCAAGGTCTTCATGGTCCCTGCTCACCTTGTGCGGGTCCAGGACCACCTCATTGCCTTTGCTCTTTCCGACAAGTGACCGACGCGTGGTATCGTCCTTGATGAATTCCAAGCTCATCGTGGCGCTGTTCATCAGGCCACCTTCCTTGATCGTTCCATCAGCATTGAGCTCGATCATGTCGCCGAGCAACAGGTCGTTCTCTTCACTCACTTCCGCATCTTCGACCGAACCGAAACGGCGCTGCATGTCGTCGATCTCCTTCTGCACCAATTCATCGTTCACATCCACCACAGGATATGCAACACCGATCTTGTCATTCAGCTCGATCTCCACGGCTGGGGCCATACCCAATTCGTAGGCGAAGGTGAATTCGCCCGGCTCATCCCAATTGTTCGCCGCGATCTCCTCCTTTTTCGGTAGCGGCTGCCCCAAAACCTTGATCGCGTTGGTCTGAATGTAGTCCTTGAGGTTCGCGTCGATCAGCCGGTCCACTTCGTTCACCAAGATCGCTCTCCCCACCTTTTTCTTGATGATCGACATGGGAACTTGGCCGGGCCGAAAGCCCGGCAACACCGCCGACTTGCGCTGTTCCTTCAAAGCCTTCTCCACTCCGGGAGCGTAGTCTTCCGGCAACAGCTTCAACTTCAAGGTCGCCGTGAGCGTACCCGTTTCTTCGCGTTCAATGTTCATGGTCTCTGGATCCTGTTGAAGGCAACTTATGGGCCGTATCAGCTTCCGGTCTTTTTGTCCGGATCGCTGTCAGGCCATTAAACAAGTCCGCCGATGCTCTTCCTGGAAAGAGCCCCGGCGGTTGTACGGACGGGGGGACTCGAACCCCCACACCTTGCAGTACTGGTTCCTAAGACCAGCGCGTCTACCATTCCGCCACGTCCGTGTTGGAAAAGGGCTGCAAAGATAGTGGTTGTTCCATTGATCCATGTTCAAGATAATTGAAGTTGATGGACACGGAGCGATGATCTTCATTTCGAACTGTTCCTGATAGATCGCTTCCTTTGTGCCTTTCGTTCTCTTTACGGCCAACCATTGGATGAAACACTTCGACCCCAAGGAACTCAGTATCCCTGAACTGCATGGTTATTTGGTGGGAGCTATCGGTCCAAGACCCGTGGCATTCGCCAGTACGATCGATGAGCAGGGTCGGCCGAACCTGAGCCCGTTCAGTTTCTTCAATGTGTTCGGGGCCAACCCTCCTCTTATGATCTTCAGTCCAGCGAGGCGCGGAAGGGACAATACCACCAAGCACAGTTACCACAATGTGAAGGCCGTTCCGGAAGTCGTGATCAACGTGGTTACCTACTCCATGGTGCAACAGATCTCGTTGGCGAGCACGGAATTTCCCGAAGGGGTCAACGAATTCGAAAAGGCTGGTTTCACACCGATCCCCTCGGTGAAGGTGCGTCCTTTCAGGGTGAAGGAAAGCCCGGTGCAGTTCGAATGCAACGTGCAACAAGTGATCGAGACCGGCACTGGCGGTGGCGCCGGGAATCTCGTGATCTGCGAAGTGGTCATGGTCCATGTGGATGAAACCGTTTTGGATGAGCGGGGCAGGATCGACCAACGAAAGATCGACCTTGTAGGTCGCATGGGTGGTAACTTCTACGCTCGTGCCCACGGTGACGCGCTCTTCGAGTTGGCACAACCCAATACCACGATCGGTGTCGGTGTAGATGCCTTGCCCGCTTCCGTTCGGAACAGTCACCACCTTACTGGGAACGACCTGGGCAAGCTCGGCGGAATTGTTGCAGTTCCCGATGAAACCGCCGTGAACGAATACAAATTGACCGAATTGAGTGATACCTTCATCACCTTGAACCACCAACCCGGCAAGCTGTTGGAGACCCTGCATCTGCACGCCCACGACCTACTGGCACAAGGCCGCGTGGAGGATGCTTGGAAGACACTGCTCGCTTTCAACGAACGATAACAACCAAATCGAACATGGCACAGGTAAGCATTACCGGTACGATCAAAATGATCGGTAAGACCCAGGACATCAGTGAGAAATTCAGGAAGCGCGAATGCGTGATCACGGAACCCGGAGGACAATATCCCGCACATATCCCAGTGGAATTCACCCAAGACCGATGCAGTCTTGTGGATGGTTTCAAAGAGGGTGAGGAGGTGACCATTACCGCTTTCGTCAACGGCCGTGAATGGACCGGGAAAGATGGCGTTGCCAAGTATTTCCTGAGCCTTAGTGGCAACCGGATCGAGCGTACCGGAGCTACGGCAGCTGCACCAAGTGCTGGTGCCCGCCAAAGCGTACCCGCACCCACCGCTGCGGACATGCCGCCTGTTGGTGGTGACGACGACGATCTACCGTTCTAGTTGATCCCATAGAGTTGCGCGTGCGTTGGACCGATCGTTCAGCGCAGCACAACCCTGCCTTTCCATTTGGGGCGAACGAAGATGGCCGACACTGCGATGATCGGTGCGTAGATACTGAAGGCCAAAAAGGAGAGCAGCGCTGCGAATGGTGATCGACTCTGGCCGAAAGTGGCACGAACCTCCCCTACCAGTGCGGGTACGGGATAAAGCCATAGCAGCCATGCCAAGACCAACAACAAAGTGGCTTCCAATTGGTGTTCACTGTTATTCAGTTCTGTGGTACTCGTAACATATATCAACCCCCACGGCAACAACAACGCAAGTACACCGAGCCATGGAAAGAGGCCGCGCAACGCGCGCATCTTGCCAGCCCAGCGCAAACGCTGTTGTACAAAGCCTCTCCACAGGTCTTCCGGTTCCACGGTAACTGCCGCTGCGGGGTCCACCAAATAACCGATCCGCAAGCCTGACTTTCGCATACGTTCCACCAAGAAGACATCATCGCCACTCGCATGATCGTCATCGATGTATCCTTCAACCTGCTCGAAGGCCTTGCGCGAAAATGCCATGTTGGCCCCGTTGGCCAAACCCGGTCTCTTCATCAATGCTTCCCCCGCGGCCATACCGACCATGCCGGCCAACTCCATTTGTTGGATCGAGGCCAGCCAGCCCCGTGGATCCGCCATGCGCACCGGTAGTAGCAAAAGGTCCAGTTCAGCGGATGCCATCTCTTGAAGGATCCGGCCGATACGCTCCGGGCCACAGCGGGAATCGGCATCAGTAAGGATAATGATCTCGCCATGGGATCCGTTGATGCCCGTAGTGATGGCATCCTTCTTTCCAATCCCTTTATTCTTCAACCCTCGGAGTTGGGACCAAGTCTTGGACATGCCTTGAACGATACCAGCGGTTCCATCATCACTATCATCGTCGACCACGATCACTTCGCTCTTCTCCTTGTAGATGGTTTGCCCATGAAGGTCCTGCAACAAAGGTCCTAAAGTTGCTCCCGCATTGCGCGCCGGAACCACCAATGTGAATGGCTGCGATGTGTGCATCAATGCCGATGATCTTCTGCTCTTTACCGCAGCGAGCTTCCATTGTTCTCGCCAAGCCACCAACAGCAACGCGAACACCAAACATGCTGCAAAAATGGCCAACACGGGGACCAATGGATCGTTCATTGCCCAAACGAATTTGTACGAACACGGGCCAGTAACAGGATCACGCTTCCGACGCACGCGGGCAATGCCACATTGATCGCCCACAAACTCGTGACCGCGAGCAATACCGCCGGATCCGCAGCGCCCATTGGGCCCAACACCGAAACGGCCACGGTGCCCCGAACGCCCAACTCCGTAAGCATCACTGTTGGCACCAAGGTGGCGATCAGGTAGACAACTGTAATTGCAATGGCCAATGATGCGATGGGCAAACCCGCACCGAACCCGATCAACAACCAAATGAATTGCGAACCAAAGACCGCATAACGCGCCATGCTCAACAACAGCACCACGCGCAACTCGCGTGGGGTGTGCTGGTCCAATACGACTGAAGCTCGTTCCAATCGTCTGAGGATGGGCAAGTGTACCAGGACCTGCCGGAACAGACCCGGCGAGAGATACAGCGTCAATGCCGCCGCCACGCACAACGCCGTGAGCGTGACCAGAACACGTGACATCCAAGGGCTGTTCCACGCAAGTGGCAAACCAGAATTGATCAGGAGAATCAGACCCACTCCACCCACAAAAAGCGTAACCACGAATTGTGCGATACTCCCCAACGCGGTGGAAAAGGCGCCACGGATCCGGTTCCCGGGAGAAAGAAAAAGGATACGGCCCAAAAGCTCTCCCGTGCGGTTGATCGTGACCAGTCCAACACTTGTTCCCGCTATAGTGGCAAGGAAAGCGCGCCAAGGAGGAATTGATTCCACCGGGACCATGAGCATGCGCCACTTGTACGATTCGAGGAACCAGTTGAGAAGCATCATCAGGAACACTGCCCACAACATGGGCCAGCTCTCGGCACTTTGCCATATGGAATGCATCGCCGACCGGGCTTCGATACCTTTGGACCCGGAGAAACGGGTGTACAGGAAAGCACACGCCAGCAGGAAGATCCCCCAGCGGAAAACAATGAGCAAGACACGACCTACGGACATGGATCACACCCAAGACGGGCGTTCGGCCAAAAGTAGGGTTGCCGTAGCGGAACGGATCATCTTGGGAATAGATCCCG
>JADKFY010000001.1 GCA_016717305.1 Flavobacteriales bacterium | reverse complement strand
GGGGGTAGGACTCGAACCTACGGCCTTCGGGTTATGAGCCCGACGAGCTACCATCTGCTCCACCCCGCAATGGGCGGCAAAGATAGTTGAAAATACGGATCCTGGGTTTTGTAGGTATCACTTGACCTTTAAGGCTATCGGGTTCAGGTCTCTGGCCGGGCCAGCCCCATTCGTCAATTTCCCCTTCACCTCATTGACAAAGACTTGATCATTGGGCCGCAATGCAGCCAATGCTGTCAGCATATCTTGGGTGAACCGATTACCGTTCGCTTTCAGGAAAATGGGGGTGCCACCGCGCCGAACGATGGACAATTCGAACTGCACCACCGACCACTGATCATTGAATTCCGAGTTCAACGACTTGGCAGCGATCCCTTGCGAAGTGGCGAGTACGGCCTTTCCCACGCGGACATCCGTTGGGACAGTGCCACCGATGTAGGCGGTGGGTGGCGGCAGTTCCTTCACCCTGAATCGAACGGGCCCGATCCTCCGGGAGCTTCCATCCGGAGCGATCACATTGGCATATACCTCTGCAGAAGTGCCCGCCATTCCCGAGGCCATCCAACCGCTAGGAGTGAGAACTATCCTACCGGTGGAGATGCTCGCCTGCACGCGATCAGCCGGCACGCCTGGCACGGACAGGTCGATCGGGTTCTCCACGCCCCGGTACAACACGTTCATCTTCGTTGGCGATGCGACCAACAGCGGGGCCATTACCTGGAACGAGGTTGTGTACGGTATCTCTTCGGGTCCATCCGGTCCTTCGAAGCGGATCAGGCCTTCCACGATCTGCTCACCGATCCGATCACCGGATAAGCGCAGTTTCGCTTTTCCATCTTCCCCTATGGGTAGCCCGCTTCCACCCGTTACGGTAACGGTCGGCCTGTTCTTGGGGTCATAAGCTGCAAGAAAGACATCGGCGCGGAACGAATCACCTTGCATTATCAAGGTGCTCTGGGGGATCACGGCGGCCGTGAGATCGCTGAACCCGTGGTCCTTGCTCCCCACCGACCGGTAGAGCCACTTCACCATATCGTTCTCCGTGCCCCGGATATCGGCTTGTAATTTGGAAAGTGTGGCGACACCGGCGGCCAACGGTACATCGTAGAAATTCGTGCTCTCCCAATTGTTCAAGGTCCCGGATGCATCACGGCGTTCACTGAAGTCGTAGAGCAGGTCCAATGCCATGGTCATTTCGGGGGCTTGGGTCCCAAAAAGCATCTTCAAGTTATCACGAAAAGTGCTTATGCGTTCCTTAAGCTCAAAGGCTGACCCCGGTCCTTTTTTCGGTGACGCGGGCTCGCTGCCAACGAGCATGCGTGTCAATGTTTCACGATCATCCTTTGCTTCCAATGCGAGCAAGCCACGCAACGTATCACGTCCCTCCGCATCCTTTCCTACCAGGTCCGATCCGGGTATACCATCAGCCTCTGCGACAGCGTCCACCTTGATCCGTTCGATCTGCTCAACGAGAGAATCCGCCTGTGCTTTCACCTCCAACGCCTGCATATGGGCCTTTCCGAATTTTTCGGGGAATCGATCTGCCGCATCTTCGAAGATCGTGTATTCGACCGCTGATCGTTGTTCTTGGGCTCGTCCGCTGCGGACCAACTCGGTGTCCATTACAGCAAATGCATCGAGCACCTCTTTGCTCACGTTCAATGCTAGGATCGCCGTCAACACGAGATACATCATGTTGATCATCATCTGCCTAGGTGGCAATTTCGTGCTGGCCATGTGTGTGGATCTTGGGAAGCGCGCAGCATGCGACGCTTACATAACCCAATGCACAAGCACTAAAAAGGTAACAGAAGCGTTATCCGATCGAGCGCCTATGCATCGATCTCCTGCAACTGCCCGGAAGCGGTTTCCCACTCCACCATCACGGAAGCAATACGCTTCGCAAGATCACCGAGCTTCTCATAGCCCTTCTCTAATTGCTGCGCAGGCATACCGCCTTTCATGACCTCAGATTGGAGTTGTTTCTCCTCCTTCTCGAGGTCGGCCAATTGCTTCTCCAACCGCTCCACTTGGTTCTGCACTTTGCGACGTTCCTTGTCGCGATCGCGTTTATCCCGCTGGTCGGTGTTCTTCAAAGCTTTCTCCTCTTTGGCACGAGCTGAAGACTTGCCTATGTCGGCACCCTGCAATGCTTTTCGTTTTTCGATCAGCTCGAGGATATCCATGTGTTGGTCACGGATGCGGAAGTCATCAAGTTCAAGCAATCGTGTTGTGAGCCCGGTGAGGAAATCACGATCGTGGCTTACGAGCAGGAACGCACCATCGTAGTTCTTCAAGGCCTCCTTCAACACGTCCTTGCTTTGGATATCAAGGTGGTGCGTAGGTTCGTCAAGGATCAGGAAATTCAATGGTTTCAGGAGCATGCAACAGAGTGCCAAACGCGCACGTTCGCCACCACTGAGCACTTTCACCTTCTTGTCCACATCATCACCACTGAACATGAATGCACCGAGCATGGCGCGGACACGCAACCGGTTCTCTTCGCTCGCTGCCGACTCCGCAGTCTCCATAACAGTGGACAAAGGATTCATGCGCTCCGGCATGTCCTGCGCGTAATAACCGATGATCACATTGTGTCCCAACCGGACCTCTCCATCGAACGGCTCCTCCTTCATGATCATGCGCACCAGCGTACTCTTGCCGGTACCATTCGCACCCACTAGGGCGAGGTGTTCACCCTTCGCGATCGTGAGTTCCGCATGGTTGAAGATCTCCTTGTCGCCATATGATTTGCTCACGCCCAACACTTCGCATACCAACTTGCCACTGGCCGGTGCCGGCGGGAATTTCACGAGCATCTTCCGCAGGTCCTCATCGTCCACTTCGATACGCTCCAGTTTGTCCAGCTTGTTGATCAGGTTCTGCGCGAATGCGGCCTTACTGGCCTTTGCGCGGAACTTGTTGATCAGATCAGTGGTCTCCTTGATGTACTGCTGCTGCTGTTTTGCGGCACTGGCTTGCTGCTCGCGTTCCACCTTGCGCAACTCAACGTATTGGCTCCATGGCACCTTTCGGTCGATGATCTTTCCACCCAGCACTTCCAACGTGCGTTTTGTAAGGCTATCCAAGAATGTCTTATCGTGGGAGATCAGCACTATTGCGGAGGGATAAGTACGCAACAGGTCCTCCAACCATTGGATCGCGGGGAGGTCCAAGTGGTTCGTTGGCTCGTCCAAGAGCAGCAGGTCCGGGCGCATCAAAAGCAATCGTGCAAGTTCCGCACGCATGCGCCAACCGCCGCTCAATTCGCTCATCTTGCGGTGCATGTCCTCCTCCACGAAACCGATCCCTTTCAGCATACGCTCCACCTGCATATCGTGATCGGCGGCACCAATTGCGTTCAAACGCTCGTGGGCATGGGCCAGTTCAGTTGCCAATTCCATGGCATGGTCGTCGCTGGTGGCGGTGTGTAGTTCCCGTTCGATCCGCTCCAGGGTAGCATTCAATGTAAGCGCTTCCTCGAATGCCTTCATAGCCACTTCCCACGGTGTTAGCGTAAGGTTGTGCGCCATTTCCTGAGGCAAATAACCCATCGTGAGTTCTTTGGGCTTGCCTATCGTTCCTTTATCGTAGTGCTGCTGGCCTGCCATGATCTTCAGCAGGGTACTCTTTCCCGCACCGTTTCGTCCTACCAATCCGATCTTATCATCGTTACCGATGAAGAACGAAATGTCGTCGAACATGGGCCGTTGGCCGAAATGGAGCGTAAGTCCTTGTACCGTGATCATTTTGTATGCCTAGCTACTGCGGAAAAAGACCGCAAAAGTACTGGGACGAACGGAAATTGATCGATAATGAACTCTTGGGTCAAAGTCCATCCAAGGACGCGAGAACGAGATGAAATATCCCAGGAAAGTCGGATCGCCATTCAATAAGCCCACAGGTCGAACCCCAATTTGTCCAACTGTTCCCGCACCCCTTCTCCTTCTAACAAGGCATCTAGGCCGGCCTTATACGTATTGGTCCTTTGGTAACGATACTGATGAACTTCCGTTTTGAAAGAATTTCTTCGAAGGAAACAGAATGACCTTCTGATCGTGGTTTCGGCAGCCCAACGCGAGAAAAGGATCACTGCACTCCGGATAGTAAAGCCAGCATAGAATGCGATATCCACCCTCTTCCCGGACTTCCGCCCAAGACCGTGGTCGAACCTCCATTAGGAGCGCTGTTTATCAAAGATCCAATCTTCCTTGATCATATGCCTGATAACAACCGGGGTCGTCTGCGGTCAGGCCCTTATCGGCTCGTGAAGGCATCTCATGTTCCAATGGCCCGGGATCATAGGCGGTAATACCTCCTTCATCCAACAGGCCATTCAAAGTCCCCCCTCCCTCCCGTTCACATCCGGTTGGTCGGATGTGCCAGATCGATCGATCTCCATGCGCGTTTGCTCCACATCACATCGGCTTCGCGCAATGTTGGATACGGCTCGACCAGTGTGTGGATAGAACAGGGTGACCTGCCCGGATCAAGGACGGAATTGTCCTGGGCATTCAGGTCTATTCCAAAGGCAACACAAACACCGATGCAACCGATAAGACCAAACGGATTCCAACCAAGAACGCGATGGTCATCAGGATCTGCACAATTGTTGGGATCGTTACTACCAACTCATTTTCGCACGGCCATTCAACTTAGAAAGTCACCTTCCCGGACAAAGCAAAAAAGCCCCGACAACGTCGAGGCTTCTCGCAATATTGTTCCGTGGATCAGAAGTTCCACAGGTCGTGTTCAAATTCAAAAAGCTGCTGCTTGATCTCTTCCCCTTCCAAAAGTGCATCCAGACCGGTCTTATAGACATTGATGTTCCGATCGTAGACATTGCTCCATTTGGTGATGTAGCTACTGAACTGGCGCTTCCAAAAGAGGTCTTCGAAACTGCGTCGCTCAGCATCGTTCTCACGATTGAATGCATCCCAATTCGCAAAAACATAGCGGCATTCCGGGTAGTAGAGCCAGAACAGCGGGGAGTATCCGCGCACCTCACCATCTTCCCCCTTCTTCTCTTGCAAGGGTGCAATACCGATGATGCGTATGTCCATAGTGGACCGTTGTTTATCAAAGATCCAGTCCTCCTTGATCCAATATTGCTTGATGTCGCGGCTCTCGAGCTTCACTTCTTGGATCACGGGCACGATCTCGCCAGTTTCGAGGTCTTCGGTATAAGCCGTATCCATCTTCAACATCATGGCTTGGATGTCGGAGGTGAGCAATGGCTTGGTGAATTCATCGTCGTCCGCCAAAGCGCCCACATCGTAGGCGGTAATGGAACCGTCCACCAGTAGTCCCTGACGGATCACATCGAAGAGGCTCTTACGATCGTTGATGGCCTCCGTAGGGTAATAGAACGGATGGTTCATCTTCTCACGAAGATCGATCGTGCGCCAAACGCGGCGGGCCCACATCACATCCGCTTCACGGATATGGGTATATGGCACCACGCGTTTGGTCTTGGTGTGTTCCTTGATGTAGGCCCCGTCCAACACCGTTTGCGCATGCGCAACAGGGGCGGTGAACAGACCGGTGAACGCAATTGCGGCCGTGGTCAATAGGTTCTTGCAGGTCCTCATCTTGGTTCTGGTTTTATCAGGTCACCTTGAAGGAAAGCGCACCCAGATTACGCACTGTGCCGTCAGGTCCACGGGCCTTGATGCCCTCGATGTAGATCTTTTGGCCGGGTTTCGCTTTTTGGAAGATCTCTTTCATGTCGCCGCTTACAGCTGGTCCCTTGGTTGATTTCTCCAATGGAACGCCATTCACAACCATGGTCACTTTGTACTCGACCACGTCGAACTTCAGATCGAATTCGAAGTCGATCATCTTGGCGATCACACCTGCAGCAGCAGTGAGGTCGGTCTTCTTGATCGTCTCATCGTTCACGCTCTTTCCACCAAAATAGGGCGTGGGATTCGGCACGTTCTTCACGCGGAACTTGATGCCCGGCATCGCCTTCTTCGTCCCATCGGGATTGGTGACTGTTGCACTTACCGTTGCCTCGGTATCCTTCCCTGGTTTCACGATCCAGCCATTGGCCGCTTTGGAAAGGGTACCATTGCTCATGGATGCAGCTACATCGCCGGGGCTATAACCGGAAACGCTGATATCCACCGGGTTGTCCACACCACGGTAGAACACGTTCATTTTCGTTGGGCTTACCACAAGACTAGGTGCCGCCACCTCGTACGTTGTTTCAAACACCTCTGTGGTCTCTTCGCCGCCAACAGGTTTGAATTTGATGATCCCCTTAACGGTACGGATACCGGCACCACTAGCCATTTGCTCCAACTGTGCCTTTGCCCCATTCATAGGCAGTTTGATGGATTCGCCCACGATCTTCTTGGCAACCGTATCAACGGTCGCACCGGGTCCAGCGATGTATACCTCAGGAGCGTTCTGGTCATCGTAAGCACCCAAGAAGATCTCCGCTTGGTATTTGCTACCGATGGTGACGAAGCTGCTCAATGGTTTAACGATCGTAGTGAGCTTGTTGAACTTGAAGCTCTTGCCTTCCACAGCGTCCATCATACGCTTCACGACTTCACCTTCAGCATTGCGCACATCGCTTTGGATCTTGCTCAAGATCGTAATACCCGCAGCCATCGGTACATGGTAAAAGTTCAAGCTGGACCAATTGTTCATCGTACCTGAAGCATCTGGCTTGTCCGAAAAATCGAACAACCTATCAACAGTGGATGCTAGAGTCTGATCGTCTGGTCGGCTTCCTTTGACCATGTCCCGGAAGGCTTCCAACTTACCACGTAGCTCATGTGCCGTGAAAGGTCCCTCGATCGGTTTTGCAGGTTCGCTTCCAACCATCATGTTGGTCAATTCATCGTGACTGTCCTTCTTGGTCACCTTCATAAGGTCCACTATGCGGCCGTCGCCGAGAACGATACTATCCATGGGCCATCCTTCTGCTTTTTGGATCGCCCTTGCCTTGATCGAATCAATATGGGCCACGAGATCGGCCCCTGCCGCTTTGATCTTCTTGGCTTCGTTCCATGCAGCACCATACTTGGCTTGATTCTCACTGGCGAACGCTTCGAAGCTGGCATATTGTGCCGTCATCTTGTCGTTCAAGGAGAGTTTGGTATTCTCCAAGCCATTGTTCACCGTAACGAAGCTGTCGAGGATCTCCTTGGATACGTTCAGCGCAAGCAACGCCGTAAGCACCAAGTACATCATATTGATCATCGCTTGTCTGGGCGACTGTTTACCGCTTGCCATGTTGTTCCAACAGGTATTTCAGGTTCCTAGTAGTTCGGGTCGATCAGAAGATCAGCCCCGGACGGTCATCGCGTTCAGCATATTGCCGTACACGGTGTTCAGTTTGGCCAAATTGTCGCTGAGTTCGGCGATGTTGTCCTTGTAGCGGCGCGTATCGTCCACTGAATTCTTCAGGTTGGTCATCATCTCACCCATTCCTTCGAACATTTGGTTCGCGGCTTCGAGCTTCTCACGTGACCCACGCAATTGCATCTCATACATCTCGTTCAGGTCGCTGAGGTTCTGGCTCATTTTCTTGAGACTCTCACCTGCATTCCTACCTGCATCAACGTTGTTGGTAAGACCAACAAGACTTTCGCTCGCTCTTTCATAGCTCTCGCTCAAGGAACTGACCTTCACAGAGGCATCCTTCAAACTGGTTGCATATTCATTCGTTGCCGATGCGGCCCCGGTGATCTCTCCCATTTGCTTGGCCTGATCGCTCAAGGAGCGCATTCCATCACCCAGACTTGCGATCAGTTCTGGTTCGATCTTGGCACCCTCAAGCATGTTGTCCAACTGTTCGGTGATCGAACGTTGATCCTCTTTTTTGAAGTCATCTCCCTCGGCACGTTCACCGGTTGAGAGTTCAGGGTATACCAAGCTCCAATCCGGATCTTCATGGGGTGGTTCGAATGCAGAGAAGAAGAAGATGATCGCCTCCGTGCTCAAACCTATGACCAAGAAAAAGCTTGCCAACGGCCAGTGTTGGATCTTGAAAAGGGCACCGATGATCACGACGGCTGCACCAATTCCGTACAACTTGGCCATGAAATTCTTCCACTTCTTGCTGCCTGGTTTCATAATTCGTCCTTGCTTTTTGAGGTTCTTCGGGGAGTGGTTCTACGTATGAATGCGACCGGCGCTAAAAAGTAACGGTCGTTGATTCCAATTGTCTAGAGGTCTTCTGCATTGATCGCTTTGCCGCGACCCAAGAAGGTCATTACCGAACGGAAGCCGATGTAGGCCTTGGTCGTATCCTGGTACTCATAACTGCGCGTTCCGGTCTGCATGTAATACCCGATGTCCTTCCAAGATCCACCGCGGATCACCTTCCGTTTCAGAGATGGAGGGTCGTTCATCAGGGCATCATAGCTGTACTCCGGGTTCAGGTCATGATCGAAATCGTACACGCTTTCGTCATAGGCCGTACTCGTCCACTCAGCAACATTACCCGCCATGCTGTACAAGCCATAATCGTTCGGCGTATAGCTATCCACTGGAACAGTGTGGAAACCACCATCATCCACATAATTTCCATGCAGAGGTTTGAAATTGCCCAAGAAGCAACCTTGGCGGTTACGTACATACGGACCTCCCCATGGGAACGGCGCTTGATCCAATCCGCCGCGTGAGGCATACTCCCACTCGGCTTCAGTAGGCAACCGGAAACGATTCACAAAGGCATCTCCGTTCTGCTCCAACCAGCTGTTCATCAATTGTGTGCGCCAAACGTTGAATGCGTTGGCCTGGACCCAAGTAACACCGACCAATGGGTATTCATCATAGGCCGGATGCCAGAAATAATTCTCGGTCATAGGCTCGTTGAACGAGTAGGTGAAATCGTGCACCCAAACAAGCGTATCCGGGTAAACGTTGATCACCTCTTTGATGATGAACTTGGAACGGTCACTGTGCCCTCGTATCGCGTTGTTCTGTCCTTTAACGTTGGTGTAGCTCAAGTCCAGATCGCGTGCATTATTGGCTTTCCGTGCCGCTTCCTTCAGGTCGATCCAGTAGTACTCGAACATGAGCTTCCGAGTGTCCACCTCACGACGACGATAGAATTGTTCGCTTTCGCTGAGGAACAGGTCCGCAAGTGCTTCACGTTCCTCTTCTCCGTACCAGTTGATCCGCTCCCTCCAGTTGATCACCGGGGGATCGATCTCTTCACCGTATTCATCCTCGGTCAGCACGTGTTCGCCGATATCCTCATCACCGAGGATCCGCTTTGCGATCGAATCCCGCACGTAATAGACGAACTGGCGGTACTCGTTGTTCGTGATCTCCGTTTGATCGATATAGAAGGCCTGCACCGATACGGTTTTGCTTTTGGTGACCGTGGCGTACGGCACATCCTGATCACTGGGTCCCATAATAAAGGAACCCATAGGGATGTAATTCATGCCGTAGGGGTCCACGTCATACCAGCCCGGTCTTCCAAGGGCTCCTACGAGTTGACCCTGGCCGCCACTGCCGCAGCCAGCCAATAAGCCTACGGCCGCGATGGCACAGAGATACACTATGGGACGTTCCATGATCTTCCTGTTATTCCTTTCCGGCGTTCCTTGCAGGGACCCTTGTAGCACATGACGGATGGGCTGACATGCGGCACAAGGCTTGAATACGTCGGATCGGGTTAATGGTTTCGGTCTCTTAAAGGAATCGTACGTTCTTGTAGATCTGTAGGTCGGGTTTCTTCTCCAAGAGAATACAGTAGTTCAACATGATCTCGTGCGAACCGCTGCTATAATTCTTCAGTTTGGACGTAGTGATGTCATAACTATAGCCGATCTTAAGCATCGACTTCTTGTCTGGGAACTCGTATTGGTAACCGACCATGGGTGCAATGGCATCCTCGGTCCGGTAACTAACGCCGAGCCAAACTTGGTTATTGTAAAGGAAAGTCGCATTGACGTCCAACTGGGTTGAATTGGCATCACTCTTCACAAGAAGTGAAGGCTGCAAAACATACTTCTTGTTGCCTTTGATCGCCCAATTGTATCCTGCTTGTACGAAGTAGTGACGTACGGACTTGATACTTACCTCACTGAGCTCAGTTTGCGAAAGGTGGGTGCTGCTCAACCCGATCCACAGTGTTGGGCTAGTGTAATAGACACCCCCTCCCAGATCGAATCCCATATCACTCCTGCTCGCCGCAGAAATAGCATCATCATTTGCGATCCCGTCACGTGCGACCCAATCATTGCCCAAGCTATGGTTCAAGATGCCGGCCGACAAGCCGATCCCCAATGTTCCCACGCCGATCTTCCGATGGAAGGAATAGCTGAACCGTGCAAAGGTGCTCTTCTGCTGACCCAATTGGTCCACATATACACTAAGACCAACACCACTACTGATCTTCTTGATCGGCATATGGACATTAAGCAAGCCGGTCTTCGGTGCGCCATCAAATCCTGTCCATTGCTGGCGAAAGAAACCTGTGGCACACAATTGGCCAGTGGTACCGGCCACGCCCGGATTGATGGACAGCCGGTCGAACATGTATTGACTAAGCTGTGGATCTTGCTGAGCAAAAGATGCGCTGGCAAAGACCACGCCGACCATAGCGGTAAGTATCCCCCTCATTCGTGTTGTTCGTTCAGATCCGCAAGTTCCGGGGCCAAAGCCCCAATAGTCCCATTCAGAAACCGGTGCCAATATAAGAACATTCCGATCCCAACAACTTTTTCAACAATTCTCTTGAACAGGGATCCCAAGGCGTTCGGATACTGGTCGCTTTGTCAAGAAAGTTTCTGAAAGGTGCGCCACCAGCGGTCCGGGACTTCCTCACGGCAGGCCATTCGGTAATCAGAATACGAGCAGGGAACCAAATGATGGCGCTCAAATTTTGCCTCCTGCTCGGCCCGATAGGGGATATCCATCCACCAACGGTCGCTTACCATGCTCTTGTAGAACACCAATTCCTGTTCGTGTCCCTTGATCGGGACCCGGAATCGGGTGAACCGCTTCCGGTCCAACCAGGGCAGGTCATTCGTGCGACTGTGGAAACCATCCAGAAAGCACCATACCATCTGGGCGGCCAATTGTGCAGTAACCCCATCCTGATCTGTCGTAGGATCCAATTCATACAATCCCACACTGGTGATCTTTTCACTGATGCCCGCATAACGCATAAGTTGACAGATCTCCTCACCATGGAAGCCGTTGGGTCCGGGGCGTGTGGTTCCCGGTGCATCACTGCGACGCACGGCAGTAAGGTCCACACTCAGGCAGTCACCATTTCGCATAACGGGTTCTGCATCGGCCATGTTGGCCCGCAATTCTCCCAATCGGTGCGCATCGAAGTAGAGCTTTTCCATAAGCTCTATGCCCGGTTGGTCCACCAGATAGGTCTGATAGCCGAGGTTACTGTAGTTGAAAAGGTAGTTGGGTTGCCGAAGTACGATGTGGCTCAAGTAGCTACTTTCTGCCAAGCCTTGTCCTGGATCGCCCAAGTCGAAGCGCGCAGCGATGCATACCAAGTTCGCCGTACGCTCGAGCATTTCGTACGCCAAGTACTGAGAGAAGGTATGGCCTTGTCCGCCGCCGAGCATGATGGGCACGATATTCATCCGCATCAGTTCAGCCATGGATTCAGCAACGGCGTGTTGCGTATCGGCTTGGCTTGCACCGGGGTGGATATCGCCCAGATCGAGGATCTGAAGGTTCCCGTTGGGCATGTACAACTGGAACAGCTCATCGCGAATGGCATCGGGTGCGTGCACACAAGCCCTCGGGCGGGCGTGGCCTGGATCGTCCAACACACCGAACAAGGCTATTTGTGCCCCTTCAAGCGAAGGAAAACCCTTCTTGGTATGGCTCACTAGGCTATCGCCGATGGAGTTCGCCGGCCATTCTGGCCGTGTGCCCCCAAAGCGTTCCGAGGGTTTGAAGTAGATACTGATATCCATGTGGATCGGATTATTGGATGATCAGAGTAACCGGCATTTCTACTCTGCTCAGAACGAACGATCAGGAAAATAGAGATCCACGACCGGTGCTGCGAAATTGCGGGACAGGTAGATGGATCGAAGCTATAGCCTCGTGTAAGTGCGCACAGGTGTGTGTTGGCAACGCGACCGTGCGCGGTGACAAATTACCCGGAAGCCCTACGGTCACAGCCAATGGCTCAGTTCTCGGGTGCCTTCTTTGCAGCTTTCTTGGCCGCCTTTTTGGGCGCTGCCTTCTTGGCTGCCTTCTTCTTCGCCGACTTTTTAGGTGCCGCTTTGGCTGGTGCGCTCTTCTTCGCGCCTTTCCTTCCTTTTCCTTTCCGTTCGGGTGCGGCGGCAAGCAACGCGGTTGCCTCTTCCAAGGTCACCTCTTTGGGTTCCTTCTCCTTTGGCACATTGGCGATCTTGCTACCATCGGTGATGTACGGCCCATAGCGCCCGTCAAGGACCTGGATCTCGCTTCCTTCGAATTCCTTCAGGATGTTCTGGCGGATGCCTGCAAGCTTGGCCTCCATCAGTTCCACACCACGCTCGAACGTTACCGTACTTGGCTCCTCACCTTTGGGGATATTGGCGTAGGTCTTACCGTGTTTCACGAACGGTCCAAAACGACCGCGGCCCACCACGAGCATTTCACCTTTGAATTCGCCGAGGTCACGTGTTGCGTTAGCGATCTTCTTCAGGTCGATCAGTTCCACTGCGCGAAGCAGATCTATCTCCAGTGGATCATCGTCGGGAGGGAGACTAGCGTAGGTGCTGCCCAAGCGCACGTAAGGTCCGAACCGGCCGATACCCACGGTACACACTTCTCCTTCACGTTCACCCAAGGTCCTTGGTAATTTGAACAGGTCCAAAGCCTCTTGCAGCGTGATCGTTTGAATGCTCTGGTCCTTCCGCAGGCTGGCGAATTTCGGCTTCTCTTCGTCCTCGGCCTCGCCGATCTGGATCATAGGTCCGAACCGGCCGATGCGTGCGTTGATCGGCTTCCCACTAACGGCATCGGTTCCGAGCAGCCGTGCGCCAGTGGCCTTTTCCGCAGTCTCCTTTACAATACCGATCGTTTCGTGGAACGGGGTGTAGAACCGCTTCAGCATTACGCGCCAGTTCTCCTTGCCTTCGGCGATCACATCGAACTCCTCCTCCACTTTCGCTGTGAAATGCAGGTCCACGATCGTTGGGAAATGTTCGACGAGGAAATCGTTCACCACCATTCCGATGTCTGTCGGAAAGAGCTTTTGCTTTTCCGCACCCACATTCTCGGTTGCGGTGGCATCCACTATCGCATCTGCCGTCAATGTTAGGACGCGGTAAGGGCGTGGTGTTCCATCACGGTTCTCCTTCACCACATAACCACGCTTTTGGACGGTACTGATCGTTGGGGCGTAGGTGGAAGGACGGCCGATACCCAGCTCCTCCAATTTCTTCACCAAAGAGGCTTCCGTGTAGCGCGGTGCGGCACGGTCGAAACGTTGCGTGGCGATCATGTCCTGCAACCGCAGGGCTTCACCCTGTTTCATTTCGGGCAATAATCCTTCCTGCTCTTCTCCGTCCTCATCATCGCGGCCTTCCATGTACACCTTTAGGAAACCATCGAACAGGATCACTTCACCTTGTGCCTTCAATGGTTCGCCAGGGCGTGTGCTTATGGCGATGTCCACCACGGTCTTCTCCAATTCGGCCTCTGCCATTTGGCTGGCCAGGGTGCGTTTCCAGATCAGATCATAGAGCCGTTCGGCATCGCGATCGGCACCCGCATTGCGCACCAACATGTCCGTCGGCCGAATGGCTTCGTGGGCTTCTTGTGCTCCTTTGCTCTTGCTGGTGAAGCGTCTCGGTTTGCTGTAGCGATCACCGTATTGGTCGGTGATCTGCGAGGCTGCCGCTGCGATCGCCTGTTCGCTCAGGTTCACCGAATCGGTACGCATGTAGGTGATGTTCCCTTGCTCGTACAACCCTTGAGCGATGCGCATGGTGCGGTCTACACCGTAGCCCAGTTTGCGGCTGGCCTCTTGTTGTAAGGTTGACGTTGTGAACGGAGCTGCCGGCGAACGTTTACCGGGTTTCTTTTCTACGGCATTCACTACGAAATTCGCACCGATGCAGCTTTGCAGAAAGGCCATGGCCTCCGGTTCCGTTTTGAAGCGGGCTGGTAGTTCCGCCTTCACCAAGCTGTTGCCATTGGTGAACAATTGTGCGGTAATTCGGAATGCACTCGTACTGTTGAAATCGAGGATCTCCCGTTCCCGTTCCACGATCAAGCGAACTGCTACACTCTGCACCCGACCGGCGCTCAAGCTGGGTTTCACTTTGCGCCATAGGATCGGACTAAGCTCATAGCCTACCAAACGATCGAGCACACGGCGGGCCTGCTGGGCATCCACGAGGTGCAGGTCGATGGTCCGGGGTTTAGCAATAGCATCCAGGATCGCCTGCTTGGTGATCTCATGGAAGGTGATCCGCTTCACCCGGTCGTCGCTCAAACCCAATGCTTCTTTCAAGTGCCAGGATATGGCTTCTCCTTCGCGGTCTTCGTCCGTCGCAAGCCAAACGATGTTCGCCTTGTCTGCTTCGCGCTGGAGTTGTTTCAGCCTGTCCTTCTTATCGTCCGGCACAATGTAGGTGGGTTCAAAATCGCCCTCAACGTCCACGCTGAGGTCGCGCTCGGGCAGGTCACGCACATGTCCAAAACTGCTCAGTACAGTATAACCGGGACCAAGAAATTTCTCAATGGTCTTGGCTTTCGCCGGAGACTCCACGATCACTAGATCACCGCTGTTCTTTGCCATATGCACTCCACTTTATGTACGACCGACATCGCCGGGTGTCGATCCCGGGGCGCAAAGAAAGGGGTAAGAAAAGTGAAAGGAGCAAATCGGATCGCTTCCTATATATACTTCCCCTAAGGGGAAGGAAATTTTCAAGCGCGGTTGGAATGTTATCCTCGCGGTCCGGTACCTCTATTTGCCCGAACGTCCAGTTATTTCCGCTTCGGTCAAATGATCATTGATCCGAGTCCTTCAACTTCATCGTACATTGACTTCGCGTCAGGACCAAACCTAACGTACCGACCAATGGACATGCACAAGCTCACGACCATCGCGATATCGGCATCCCTATTCCTGCTCGGTTGCGGCAGCAGCACCGGACAAGGCCATATGGCAGAGGCCCAAGGACAGGACATGACCACAAAGAATCCATACTACTCCACTACGGACACCAAGAAATTGGATGTGTCATTGGCTGAATGGAAAAAGATCCTTCCGGCGGACTTGTACTCGGTGGCCTTTGAGAAAGGCACAGAGCGGCCATTCACAGGAAAATTCGAAGGAGCTGGCAAGGATGGCGAATACCGCTGTGCCGTGTGCGGGTATGCGTTGTTCGATCCGCACACGAAATTCGAGAGCGGCACGGGATGGCCAAGCTTTTACCAGCCACTGGACAAAGAGCGCGTAGCGGACCAAGCGGACCGCAGTGCAGGCAGGGTACGCGACGAGGTGATCTGCGCGCGATGTGGTGCACACTTGGGCCACGTTTTCGACGATGGGCCTGCGCCGACGGGATTGCGGTATTGCATCAACGCGGTGAGCTTGGAGTTGGAGTAGGGTAATCGAAGCATTTGGTAAGTGGATATTGGAGGTGCGTATTTTCGAGCCGTGTACCATCGTTCGACCCTCATTTTCAGCTGCCTTTTACTAGCGGCGTGTAGCTCGTCGGACCAACCTGAAGCCAACGGCAGGAAAGGGAACAACGTGCAGCGCGCATTGGACACGTTGATCGCGCACGCCAAGGCGCAGGAACGCGTGAACTCGAAAACATCCTTCGAGTTGGCTGATTCGGCGTGGCGGATGGCCAATGGAGCGAATGACCTATTGCACCAGAGCGAAGCCGGGAGTGTCCTGTTGTACGCCGCGTTCCAGTTGGACTCCATCACTTTCTTCAACGAAATGGAGCCAGTGGTTTTTGACCTCTTTGAGCAACGGGGTAACGGTGCCCCTCTTGCAAGGCATTTGCGCAGGATGGGCGATACGCACTACCGGAAAGGAAAAGGTACAGAAGCGAAAGCTTACTACGCACGCTCGCTCGAAAGTGCCTTTAGAGCACGCGCCGGAAGTGAATTGGCAGAAACCTATTCCTCCATTGGCAGTCTTGAATTGGAGAACGGAAGCGTGGAAGGGGCGATAACCTTTCAACGCCGGTCGTTGGCGGTACTTGATAGTATAGGGATGGATAGTCTTCCGCGTATTCGTGCATTGAGCAATCTGGCGCAAGCGCTGGCATGGGCTGAAGAACCGGATTCGGCGATCTTTTACCACAATGCGGCAATAGCCGCGATCGGCAACAAGGACAACAAGGACCTGTTGGCTTGGAATGTCATGAATTTGGGCACTGTACTGATCGAGCAAGGAAATTACGAGGCAGGACAGGTCCAGTTGCAACGGGCACATGATGAGTATGCTAGATCCAATATGCAGTATGAAGTTGCCGCCTGCCTGTATTACCTGGCTTACTGTCATCAACACGTATCACTTCCTAAACAAGTGATCCACACGTACCAACGGGTTATAACCATGTTCGACAGTTTGGCCATGCCACATCGTAGCATGGCGGCACACAGCGCCTTGGGCAGGTTCCTCGTCGATCTGGACAGTGCTCGGTGCGCAAATACGGGGCTTGACATCGTGGAGCGGAATAGATTGGCAATGACCCATTGTCGCACAGGACTGGCCAAGGCAAGAACGTTCAATTATCCATACCAATTGGCGGATATTCTTGATGCCACCTGCGACATGGAACGGATCAATGGCGAATTGGACAGCTCCATTGCGCATGCCAAGGAAGCGATCCTGATCCGTGAGGGGCTCCGACTTGGCCGGCAGAGCGGCCGGATCCTATGTTGACCTTGGCAAGTCCTTACACGCAAAGGGCGAATTCAAAGCTGCAGAGAGTGCGTTCCTTACTGGCCTGTCACAAGTACGAGCCTCGCCTCACGTCCAGAACGAGATGGCTTTGCACGAAGCCCTTCAAGCCTTGTATGGTGATATGGGTCTGTACGCAAAGGCTTATACCCATTTACTTCGGTCCAGGGCATTGACCGAAGCTACCTCCAGTGAAGCAAAACGGCAGGAGATCGTGTCGCATGACCTGAAGTGGCAGTTCGACCGCAAACAGTTGGCCGACAGCATTGCCGGTGCCCAACAGTTGCAGGCAGAAGAGGATCGCAGGGCCATTGCGGAATTGCGTTCAGAGCGTGCAGAGACCCGAACGATCTTGATCGCAGGAGGCGGAATTCTGTTGCTTGGTGCGGGTTCTGTCTTCTTTGGCTTGGACCGCCGCCGCCGAAAGGAACGCTACGCCAAACAGGCCGCCCTTCTGGAAACAAAGGCCTTGCGGGCACAGATGAACCCTCACTTCATCTTCAATGCGCTCAACAGCATCAGTGCATTCATTCGTGAACAGCAGCCGGAAAAGGCCCATGGTTTCATTGCACGTTTTGGGCGGTTGATGCGGTTGGTGCTGGAGAACAGCCGCAAGGCCGAAGTTCCTTTGGGAACAGACCTTGAAGCACTCCGGATCTACATGGAACTGGAACAAGCACGAACGAACGAGAAATTCGAGTTCAGCATTACGGTCGATCCGGGGATCGATGTGAAGAACGTGATGGTCCCCCCGCTGGTGCTGCAGCCCTTTGTGGAGAATGCGATCTGGCACGGTATGGACGGCAAAGAAGGGCAAGGACATATTGAGCTTTCCATCAAGCAGTTGGGCGACCAATTGATCATGGCCGTAAGCGATGACGGCGTTGGTCGCAAAATGACCGTTCCTGTTCAAGACACTTCACAAAAAGGATCCTTGGGCACCACCATCACACGAGAACGGTTGGATCTGCTGCAAAAACAGAAAAGGCGCCCGGCGGGTTTTCAATATTTGGAACAGTTAGTGGGCACGCGGGTGGAATTGACGGTTCCGATCTGATCGCCGGAAAATACTCAGGAGGCCGATTTCTGTATGCCCAAATGCCTATTTTGGGAGCCCAACATCTCCCGAATGAGTGCCACCGCCTTGATCATTGATGACGAAGCACAAGCCCGTGACAACTTGAAAGCTTTGCTTACGGAACGGCATCCGGCGCTGGATGTCATCGGTATTTCGCACGATGTACCTGCTGGTATCGCCTTGGTAAAAGAAAAGCGACCGGATGTACTTTTCTTGGACATTGAGATGGGGCGCATGACCGGTTTCGACCTGTTGAAGGCAATTTCTCCACAGCAACCGCATGTGATCTTCACCACGGCACATGTAGGGTATGCCGTGCGTGCCATTCGCTTCAATGCATTGGACTATTTGCTGAAACCGATCGTACCCGAGGAATTGGATGATGCCATCAACAAAGCCTTGAACGAATTGGGCAATGGCAAGCGCAGCGGCGACCTGCCCAGCTTATTGGGCACCATGGTGAGCGACCGCCAGATCGCGCTGCCCTTGGCCGATGGTTTGGCCGTGCTGCATCTAGACGACATCATGTACTGCAACAGCGACAACAACTACACGGAGGTTTACGTGCGCGGCGAAAAGAAACCACATGTGATCAGTAGGCCGCTGAGCGAATTCGATATATTCCTAGGGCCACAAGGCTTCGTGCGCATCCACCAGAGCCATTTGGTGAATCGCAAGCACATCAAGCGCTACGTAAAGGGCGAAGGCGGCGAGGTGGTCATGTGTGATGGCCGCAACCTTACGGTGAGCCGCCGACAGAAGCCGGAATTGATGGAGGCCTTGGAGAAGTTGTAGGATCTCTGCCGAATTCTCGATCGCTGCCGCCGAATTCTATTTTGGGGTTTTGGGAGTGCTTTTATGTGTTGAGATTTGGGGAAACAAAAACCTGAATTACCATGAAAGCCCAAAGTGTCCTTTTAACAGGATTAATGATATTGGCCACAGTAAAGAGCCAAGCACGCATTATCCGCGTGAACAGTGTGGCGGCATTCGCCACTACGTGCAACGATTGTTTCCAGACCTTTTCCAGCGCATATGAAGCCGCGGCGCAGGATGGTGACACCATCCACCTGGAACCCTCCGATGCGAACTATGAAGGGAACCTGACCATCGAAAAGAGGTTGGTGATCATCGGCGCCGGGTACAAGCTCGGAGCCGCACCGAACAACGGTGGGCTACAGGCGAATACCCAAACCTCGAAGGTGGATTACCTCTCCATCAACGCCCTGGGCTCCGGCACGGTGCTCATGGGCTTGCATTTCATGACCTCCGGCGGCGGGAATCATGGGCTGGACATCGAGGGGGCCGCCTCGAACATCACGGTGCGGCGTTGCTTCTTTGATGGCCAAGGCATCGGTTTCCCCAGCGGAGGGAACGTGTCGGATGTCCTGATCGGAGAGAACTACATCGAAGGCGGCATTGGCGTGGCAAGCAACAGCAACGTACAAACCGTCGTCAACCTCACCATCAGAAACAACATCATCGGAGGCGCGCTGTACTTCAACCGTGCAGAGGACGTTATCGAGAATCTGCTGGTACTGAACAACACCTTGCTCGACGATGGGAACCATGGACTCAAGAACGCGGAAGTAGCTTACAACGTGTTCTACCAAGGGAACATCGCGGGGACGAGCAATACCATCCACGACAACATCAGCACAACAGCGCTGACCGGAGGTGATGCCAGCAATCAGGTGGTGAACATGGGCAATGTGTACAATCTGAACATCGGTACCGACGACAGCAAGTATGATATCCTATCTTCCTCCCCATACAACGAAGGTGGTTCGGAGGAAAGGGGCGCTTTCAGCGGTATTTCCCCCTACCGCCTTAGCGGCATCCCAAATATTCCGACGATCTACACCCTCCAGTCCACACTGAACACTTCACCCGGTGGTTCGGTGGAAGTCACGCTCAGTACACGTACCAACAACTGAACGGCCATGATACGCGCAACATTATCGTTGGCCGCACTGGCGTTAACTGGCGGTGCACAGGCCCAGAACATTTTACGGGGCGAGTACTTTATCGATCAGGACCAAGGTTTCGGACAGAACATCGCCTTCGAGATCACGGATGCTTCCGAGGTGGCGGACCTCAACGTAGCCATTGACCTGGCCGGATACGATCCAGGAACACATACTATTGGCATTCGTACTTACAACGACAGTTCGCGTTGGAGCCTGACGAATTTCTCCAGAGCAGTGATCACCACTCCACCACCACCTTTGGATGATATTGTGGAAGTGGAATACTTCCTGAACCAGGACCCATACTTTGGCGAAGGTCTGATAGCTTGGGCCGGGAACTCGCTGGATGGGACGATCACCTTCGAACCCGACTTGTCGACTGCGGTGGTCGGGGTGAACACGCTCTTTCTCCGCAGCCGAACGAGTGATGGAAGATGGAGCTTGACGAACCATTCGCCGATCGTGGTGATCGAGGCCGATACAACGACAGGAGTCATCGACCGCATCGAAACGTTCGCACTGCCAGGTGTTGACCCTGGATTCGGAAATGCGGATCAACACCCGGTAATTGGGCCGGATAGTGACATGCCTGGTTACATCTTCACAGCACCGATTCCACCGGATTTCTTGGGTATGGACACGCTCATGATCCGATCCCATGATTCCCATGGAAAGTGGAGCCTCACGAACCATGTTGTAGTTGAGGGCAGCACCGACGTGGATGAGATTGCTTTAAAGACCGGCATCTCAGCCTACCCCAACCCATTTACGGAAGGAGTCACCATAAGGACCGATGATGGCAAACCCGTCCGATTGATCCTTTACGATGCTCAAGGCAAACAAGTCCATGATCAAGTTGTGCGTGGCGAAACTCTCGTCAGCTTCCAGGGACTGGCCAATGGCGCGTACACCGCGTTCTTCTGGAAGGAATTGGAGCGGATACACCGGGTGCAACTTGTGAAGCGATAGCCCAACAGCCTCAAAAGACCGGGTCATGGAACCCTCCTTCAACTCGGTTCATTGATAGTTGCACTCCGTGGTCATCTTTACCAATCTTCAACGCCATGCGCAACAAACTCCATACAACTCTGATCTGCCTGTTGCTCACCGCATGCACACAAGGTCCAAGTGGAACAAGTGATGACGATGGAACGGCAACCGACACGGTTTCCAGTGAACAACCGTTGGGTTCGGAAGATGCGGACAGCCCCCTCGCCTACCTGAAGGAATACGGCGGAAAAATGTCCTTTCAAACGGACTTCTTTGAGTCCGAGCCGTTCAACACACGCCTGAAGGCCCTGCTCGGCAACAAACACAAAGCGATCCTGCGCGATCTTAGCGTGCAGGGTCCGATCGCCGCAGAGGGCGGAACGGTTTCCGTACACGGCTGCCGACCGCACAACTGCGGAGAGGTCGAAACCATGGTCTATGTGGACCTGGCAACGGAGAATATCCTTGTCGGTTATTTGCAGGACGGGTTCGTTTCAGCATTTAATGAGCACCCCTTGGTAGAAGGCCAGTACCCGAAAACGTTCACGGAATGGGCTGGGAAACATCTGATCAAGATTGGAAAGACCACAGGTGGAGTAAAGGATACCGTTGCTACTGGCAAATTCGTTTGGGTGGAATGGAAGCGTGCGCCGGAAATCATGCGCAATGCGTTGAAAAAGGTACGATCGGGCAACGAAGGCACCGGATATGAACTCGTGCTGGAGGCAATGGAAGAGGGCTGTAGTGTGCTGCTAGCGCAACATGACCTGAATGGCGATGGCAAGCCTGGGGTTTTGGTGCGCAACGAAGATTGTTCGTTCTATTGCGGATCCGCAGGCTGCAATATGGTGGCCTATGATGGCGGGCGAAAGCTGTACTTCAATGATCAGGAGCCGAATGCCGCTAGACCCGGTAAGGGCGGAGTGGTCACAAGCCAAGGCGTACTGATACCGCTTCAATAGGGCGAACAAATCTTTAAGTGGCATAGGACTGACTGTTTCTTTTTTGGGGTTCCATGGCAAACACGCCGATCCCTTCACATCTCGCCTGCCCCCTTTGCGGGGAACCGCTTTGTCCAATTGAAACCGATCCCATAGTATTGGGATCGGAACGGGCATGGTCCCTTCCGACCGAAATATGCTTGTCATTGAACGAACTTCCGCAGTGACCATCTTACCGAACAAGGGAAACCCGCCGCATTCACACCCAACCCATCCGAATTCTCAGGCTGGCTATACCCTGGACCAGGTAAGTTCCACCTTTGGACCCGTTGCCACGATATAGTTCACTTTGCCCCCCGAAAGCCAATTCCCAAACCCAAAACCCCACCAAAATGCGAAACAAGACAAAAATTATCCTCCTTGTTCTCATGTCACTCCAGATCGCAAGCTTGCCGGTAACGGCCATGGCGCAAACCGATGTGTTCGATGCACAGATAGGACGACTCGATGCACAGATCGCCCAAGCTGCTGCGGAAAACAATGGTGCTGCCGTGGCCGGGCTCACACGCGATCGGAACAATTGGGTAGCGTTCAAGCGGGCCATTGAAAATGAGGATGCGGGCCAGATGATGGCGCTACAAAATGCATTGCAGCATCCTTATGAATATGAGCCGGGAGATGCCGTTTACATGCCCGAGCCACAAGACACAGGCGGCCCGGAATTCTACAACCAAGTGTATGCGGCAGATGCTAGTGGAGGGTACAACCAATTGGAAAAGAACGAGGCCGTCAACTCTTCCTCAGGAGGCAGCTATGGTGGGTTCGGTGCCAAAACGAATTCAGTGAAGATCCCCGGGAGCAAGTCGAACTTCCGCGTCCCAAAGGGTCAATATCATTTCGTTGTCAAGGTGTATCAGGGACAAGACCCATCGGACATCATCAAATTGGCCCGGTTCGAGGTGCGCGGAAGATCACAAGACCGTTTTGTGGACCTGTCCAAAAGCAGCCATGCCATGTATAGCACGAACAGTCATGAAGTGACCGAGAACCGGATCCGCATCTCTTTCAAGAACATCGGCAACCAGGTCTATGAGATCCACATCGATGATGAGATCGGGGCTGGAGAGTACGCATTCATGAACGGCGAAAAGGTCTTTGCCTTTGGTGTGGATAATTGATCGTTGCTTGCTTTTCCGGAGCTGCCTTAGATTCGCCTCGACTTAAATTGCCTCAGAAGGACGTATACCTAGTTCCATTGGGGTTACCCGAACCGATCAACACAACCTGAACACAAAACTTGGTACCCTCTGCTAACGACAAGTCGTAGAGTAGGGAGACCACATGAACCTAAGACAAATGAGAACGATCAATTACTTCACTGCGATCCTTTTGACAGCAGCAGCCATGGCCCCGACAATTACCCATGCACAATCCTTTGAAAAAGGCACCAAGGCCATTAATCTGGGTTTTGGTATCGGCGGCGGCTATGGGCTGGGCTCGGCATACAACCCGGTCGGTATTATTCCCACGGTCCTTGTGGGCATGGACGTGGGCGTTGCCGAGATCGGCCCTGGCACACTCGGTATTGGTGGTTTGGTCGGTTTCAATACGACGCGGTCGTCGTACACGTACGGTAGTTATTTCTATGGATACAATACCGGATACTATCGATCCACCAACTTGCTCTTCGGTGTCCGTGGGAATTACCATTGGAATGAATGGCACAATAACGACAAGTTGGACACCTACGCGGGGGTAATGGTTGGCGCAAGTGTTCGGGTATCGGATCGGTATTCCGAGGCAAGTAACACTGTAATTAGCCCTGTCCTGAACAACCCGTTCCGTCACCATGTCTATGTTGGGATCCGTTACTTGTTCTCCCCGAACTTCGGTGTTTACGCTGAGGCGGGCCATGGCATAACCTACTTGAACGGCGGCCTGACTTTCAAGTTCTAGACCTGCTGTTGACAGACAATTTCGCACCCCGGTCCGCCTCTCATGGTGGACCGGGGTGTATTCTTAATGTACCCATCAGGTTCAAGTAGATGTAATTGAACTGTCAGGCTGCAATGGCGGCATCTGCGGGGAAAACCTGTCACCTTGTCACAAATTGGGAAAGTTCCTCTTCAAGATCCGGTAGCTTTGCGGCCCATTCCGAACAGAAAGGTGAACAAGAAGGTCTATATTGAGAGTTATGGCTGCGCTATGAATTTCAGCGACAGCGAGATCGTTGCGAGCATTTTGGCCACGGATGGATACACCACTGTAGAAACGGCCGAAGATGCCGACCTAGTGCTGCTGAACACATGTAGTATCCGCGAAAAGGCGGAGTACACAGTGCTTCAGCGCATCAATGAGATGAACAGCCTGAAGGCCCGGAAGAAAGGGCTGAAGGTGGGGGTATTGGGATGCATGGCCGAACGCATGCGTGAAGACCTGCTGGAGAAAAAGAAAGTCGTTGACCTTGTTGTAGGTCCTGATGCCTACCGCACATTACCCGACCTGCTCGAAAAAGTAGGCACCGGTCAAAAAGCGGTAAATGTTCTGCTTAGCCGTGAAGAGACCTACGGTGAAGTGATACCAGTGCGCTTGAACAGCAACGGAGTAACCGCGTTCGTGACGATCATGCGTGGTTGCGACAATATGTGCGCGTTCTGCGTGGTCCCGTTCACCCGAGGAAGAGAGCGGAGCCGTGACCCCTATACCATCATTGAGGAATGCAAGGACCTTGCGGCAAAGGGTACAAGGAAGTAACGCTGTTGGGACAGAATGTGGATTCGTACAAATGGGCCTCACCCCCAGCGCCTCTCCCAAGAAGAGGGGAAGAAATCACCTCTCCAAATAACATCGGACCAAGTGATCCGATCGACCTGGTAAGAGAGGTTAAAGCTGCTGGATCCGACTTCGCTGACCTTCTCGAAATGGTCGCAGTGGCTTGCCCTACCCTTCGGATCCGGTACAGTACCAGCCATCCGAAGGACATGACGGACAAGGTGCTGCACGTAATGGCCAAGTACAGCAACATTTGCAAGTACATCCATTTGCCTGTGCAAAGCGGCAGCAGTGCTGTATTACATCGCATGAACCGGGGATATGACCGTGCTTGGTACTTGGAACGCATTGCGAGCATCCACCGGATCATGCCGGACTGTGCCATCAGCACGGATATTATCGCGGGGTTCTCCGGTGAAACAGAAGAAGACCATAAGGACACCGTAACGTTAATGGAACAGGTCGGCTATGGAATGGCCTTCATGTTCAAGTACAGCGAACGTCCGAAGACCTTGGCGGCACGGAAATACGAAGACGATGTGCCCGAAGATGTGAAAGGAAGAAGACTCGCCGAGATCATTGAGGTGCAGAAGAAAAGTTCAGCAAAACACATGGCGACCTATGTTGGTCAGGTGCATGACGTCCTGATCGAAGGTGTAAGTAAGCGAAGTCCCGACCACATGTTCGGTCGCAATACGCAGAATGCTGTGGTGATCGTTGACCGGTATTCGAAGGTGGGCGAAATGGGAGCGAGCGGAACAATGGTACAAAGCACACTGGAAGCAATTTCGGAGACTTCGCTTTCCCCGACCGCTTATGAATTGATCTCTGGTGATATGATCCGTGTGCGGATCGCGAGCAGCACGGCGGGTTCATTGAAAGGACAAGTGCTGGAAGTGGTTTCAAGGGGCGAAACGAAGGAAGGAGTGAAAGCATGAACGTACAACCCATCAAACAGCGGTTCGGGATCATTGGGGCATCTCCCCTATTGGACCGGGCTGTGGAAATTGCCGCGCAAGTGGCTCCCACGGACCTGAGCGTGTTGATCAGCGGGGAAAGTGGCAGTGGAAAAGAGGCCATGCCGCAGATCGTACATGCGTATAGTGGGCGGAAACATGGTCCCTACATCGCGGTGAATTGTGGGGCGATACCGGAAGGCACCATCGACAGTGAATTGTTCGGGCACGAGAAAGGTTCCTTCACCGGCGCACATGAGGCACGGAAGGGCTACTTCGAAGTGGCCAATGGGGGAACGATCTTCCTGGATGAAGTCGGTGAGTTGCCATTGACCACCCAAGTGCGACTTCTACGTGTTTTGGAGACCGGCGAATTCATCCGAGTTGGCAGTAGTAAGGCACAGAAGACCAACGTCCGCGTGGTGGCCGCAACCAATGTGCAGATGCTACAGGCCGTCCAACGCGGCACCTTTCGTGAAGACCTGTATTATCGCTTGAATACCGTTCCGATCCAAGTACCTGCGTTGCGCGAGCGACAAGAGGACATTCACCTCCTGTTCCGCTATTTCGCCCAAGAGGCCGCCACCCGTTACAAGGCCCCACCATTGGTCTTGGACCAAGAGGCCATGGAACTGCTGACGGCTTATCGTTGGCCTGGCAACGTGCGGCAGTTGCGCAACATCGTGGAACAGATGAGCGTGATCGAAAAGGAACGCGAGGTGGATGCCAAAACACTTCGGCAATACTTGCCGGACCAGAGTACCGCATTGGTCGCGTTGGGTGGAAGCAATGAAAAAGAAGGCAATGCCATTAACGAACGGGAATTGATCTTCAAGTTCCTTTTCGACATGAAAAGCGACCTGAATGCTCTGAAGGCCCAAGTCCAAGCCTTGAGCGGTGGCCAACCCCTACCGACAGCGCTGCCCGTTGGTTACCGTGAAGAATACTACCCAACTGCCTCTCGGTCACCACAAGGCACGGTAAGCATATTGCCCAAGCACAGTGATGACGAGGACGTGGACCATACCGAAGTTGAAGAAAGCCTGAGCTTGGAGGAGAAGGAAAAAGAGATGATACGCAAGGCCTTGACCAAACACCGTAACAAGCGGAAAAATGCCGCCGAGGAGCTGGGGATCAGTGAACGCACCTTGTATCGGAAGATCAAAGAATACGGAATACCATAGTTCCTGAAATGTTGTTCGTTCTTAGAATTATCCCCAACCTGATCCTTCCCTTTTAGGTTGAACGTTGAATTCCATTTGTTCCATTGCGGCACTTGCTCCCCATATTGATCGTTTTGCTCTTGGCTTCCTGCCGAGTGAACTATTCCTTTACAGGAGGCGATGTGGGGGATGCGCGCACCGTGGGTGTTGAACTTTTCGAAGCCCGCGCGCCACTTGCCACGCCACTTAGCGTTCAACTATTCACGGAAAGTTTGAGAGACCTCCTCTTGGCCCAGACACCTCTGAAATTAAAGACCAGCCAAGCCGATGTGCAGTACAGTGGTTCACTGACCGGCTATGACGTGCAACCGGTGAATATCCAAGCCAATGAAACGGCAGCCCTCAACCGATTGACGATCACTGTTTCAGTGACCTACATCAACACCCTTGACACGCAGAAGAACCTCGAATTCAGCGTGAGCCGATTCTCCGATTACGACAGCTCGCAGGACCTGGTCACCGTGGAGGAAGGGCTGGTGCGTGAGATCGGCAAACAATTGGCCCAGGACATATTCGACCGCACTTTGGGAAATTGGTAGTTCAAGCATGTTGGGATCGATCCTGTAATTTCCCCCTCGATTTGGAACGCGAACGATTGACACGGTTGGTGGCCGAGCCCGGAGATGTGGCACGTGCGGACTTGAAGGACCTGCATTCCTTGGCGGAGCAATACCCTTGGTTCGCTGGCGCCCAATTGTTACGGTCCATTGGCGAACAGCGCGCAGGTGATGTCCGCTCGGAAGAGACCCTGCACACCGCTGCGGTGCATGTTCCTTCACGGCGTGTGTTGTTCGATCTTGTAGCGAAAACAGGGCAAGATGAAAGAGCACCATTAGTGGTGGTAAGAACGGAAGTTCCGTTGTCCACGGACACGAATACGGACGAGCTAAAGGATGAACCTCTGCGCCCTGCCAGCGTGTTCCCGCCGGAGCTTCTAGCTCCTCTCACCGTTCCTGTCCCGTTGCAGGAAATTCCAGAACCCACTTCCACTCGACCCGACCCCTTGGAATTGCAGATCATGGAGGTCGCCCGTGCCAGCGCTTATGACCTGACGAGGGATACTGTTTTGACAGAACTTCCTGAAAACCTTACCTCCACGGGATCGGGGGAAAGCATCTATAAGCATTCGGGTATTGACCGGGAACTGCCTCCGGAAGTAGATTCCAGGACTGAGGAGGAAGCCGAACCGTTCACTGAAAAGGAAGAGGTGAAATTGGCGCCACTTGGACAAGTGGACCTAAGTTCAAGGAAGTTACGCTTCACTGATTGGTTGGATCAGGACCGAACGGGGACCTCAGAAAAAGACATTTCGGTTCCGGCCCCAAAAGGACAAACCCTTGAAGATCAAAGGCTGGAGACCACGGAATTGATATCCGAAGTCACAGTACCAACGGTATTTCCCAAAGAGCCCATTGGCACAAAAGACCTGATCGACCGCTTCATCCAACAGCAAAATCCAGCTGCCGCGACCAAGGTTGCATTCTACACGCCACAACAAGCGGCCAAGCGCAGTTTGGATGATAGCACCGGATTGGTAACGGAAACCTTGGCACGGATCTATGTCAAACAGGGCAACCTGCCTAAGGCAATAGACACATACCATCGGTTGGCGATCAAATATCCAGCAAAAAGCGCTTTCTTTGCGGCCCTTGCAAAAGAGCTTGAGGGTCAATTGAACCACTAGACCATGGTCGCCATCTCCATTATCATCTTGATCGTTTGTGGCCTTTTGGCCCTTGTTGTATTGGCCCAGAACCCTAAGGGAGGTGGGCTCGCAGCGGGTTTTACCGGTGCCCAACAGATCGGTGGTGTGCAACGCACTTCCGACTTCTTGGAGAAAGGCACGTGGACACTTGCTGGTGCCCTTATGGTCCTTTGTTTGGTATCGACCGCCCTGCAAGGCACAGCGACCTCTGCAATGGACGACTTGGATAGCCCGATCCTGGAGCAAGCTCCGGCTGAGGACCTACCTCCTGCACCTGAGGAGGAAGGCCAGTAAGGCTACAGTTTCTAATTCCTTTCCTGAATATGTGCGTGGTTTACCCTCGTGCTATGCGTCTCGCTTGAGCAGTCTTGAGCGCTGTAGATCCCACCGTCGATCTGCTGACGTGCTTTCTTCAAGCGCAGCATCGCGCACTTGTCCTTGTCAGGATGGCAGCGTCCTGACAGCCTAATTGTTCATAACCCTACCCCCTCGGCAAACTTGGCAGGTATACCTACTGCCAATTCGAATGGCATACGGATTGACGAAGCGGGCACGTCGACAGACGACCCAAACACTATCGAACAAAGAACCATGGCAAACAAAGTAAAACCACTGGCCGACCGCGTGCTCGTTGAAGCCGCAGCCGCAGAGACCACCACCAAAGGTGGCATCATCATTCCTGATACCGCCAAGGAGAAGCCCCAGCGTGGCAAGATCATCGCTGTTGGTACCGGCCGCGTTGCCGATGACGGCAAAGTGACCCCTTTGAGCGTTAAGGCGGGCGACGAGATCCTATACGGCAAATACAGCGGCACGGAACTCACCTTGGACGGCAAGGAGTATATGATCATGCGCGAAAGCGATATCTACGCGATCCTCAACTAGTTGGTAACGGGCGATGCATGCATCGCCCTTCTCTCATCCCTAAAAAATCAGAACTGCAATGGCAGCAAAGAACATCCAATTTGACGTAGACGCTCGCGATCGCTTGAAGCGTGGCGTGGACCACCTCGCGAACGCCGTGAAGGTGACCCTCGGACCGAAAGGCCGCAATGTGATCATCGACAAGAAATTCGGTGCACCCCAAGTGACCAAGGATGGTGTGACCGTCGCTAAAGAGATCGAGCTGAAGGACCCCGTGGAGAACATGGGCGCCCAGATGCTTAAGGAAGTGGCCAGCAAGACCGCCGACATCGCCGGTGACGGTACAACGACCGCTACCGTGCTCGCACAAGCGATCGTTACCGCTGGATTGAAGAACGTTGCTGCAGGTGCCAACCCGATGGACCTGAAGCGCGGCATCGATAAGGCCGTGACCGCAGTGGTCGCCGACCTGAAGAAGATGAGCAAGAGCGTTGGCGACGATAACGCCAAGATCAAGCAGGTTGCTTCGATCAGCGCGAACAACGACGACACGATCGGTGCCCTGATCGCCGAGGCCATGGCCAAAGTGAAGAAAGAAGGCGTGATCACTGTTGAAGAGGCGAAAGGGACCGATACCACTGTTGAAGTGGTGGAAGGCATGCAGTTCGATCGTGGTTACCTCAGTCCTTACTTCGTGACCAACGCGGAGAAAATGACCGTTGAACTGGAAGGTGCCTACATCCTGATCTACGACAAGAAGATCAGCAACATGAAGGAGCTTCTTCCCGTATTGGAAAAGAGCGCGCAAACCGGCAAGCCACTGTTGATCATCAGCGAGGACGTTGATGGCGAGGCGTTGGCCACTTTGGTGGTGAACAAGATCCGCGGCGCTTTGAAAGTGTGCGCAGTGAAAGCACCTGGTTTCGGTGACCGTCGCAAGGCCATGTTGGAGGATCTCGCGATCCTTACCGGTGGTCAAGTGATCAGCGAGGAGCGTGGCTTCAAACTGGAGAACGCCGATCTGACCATGCTCGGTACCGCTGAGAAGATCAGCATCGACAAGGACAATACGACCATCGTAAATGGTGCAGGCAAGAAAGCCGACATCACCGGTCGTGTGAACCAGATCAAAGCACAGATCGAATCCACAACGAGCGACTACGACAAGGAGAAGTTGCAAGAGCGTTTGGCCAAATTGGCCGGCGGTGTTGCCGTTCTCTACATCGGAGCCGCTACGGAAGTGGAAATGAAAGAGAAAAAGGACCGTGTTGATGATGCCTTGCACGCAACCCGTGCAGCCGTTGAGGAAGGCATCGTACCCGGCGGTGGAGTGGCTTACATCCGTGCACAAAAGGTGCTCGACAAGATGGAAGGTCTCAATGCCGATGAGACCACTGGTATGGGCATCGTGCGTCGTGCGCTCGAAGAGCCACTTCGTCAGATCGTAGCCAACGCTGGTTTGGAGGGTAGCATCATCGTTCAGAAAGTGCGTGACGGAAAGGCCGACTTTGGCTTCAACGCTCGCACCGAAGAATACGAGAACCTGCTCGCCGCTGGAGTTATAGACCCGACCAAAGTGACCCGCGTGGCACTTGAGAACGCAGCATCGATCGCCAGCATGTTGCTCACCACCGAGTGCGTGATCAGCGACGAGAAAGAAGAGAAAGCAGGCCACAGCCATGGCCCCGATATGGGCGGCATGGGTGGGATGATGTAAGCTTCAAAAGCAATAGAAAAGGGCAAGCCCCGGTCAGCGATGATCGGGGGCTTGTTTCATCGGGGGGTGCAGGGAATATGGATGTGGAATGAATTATACCGGTTTTCCGGTATTTTCACGGCTTCATATCCCGGTCATCTTTGCCCCCATCATGCAAACAAACCTCCCCAGCACCTTGCTTTTGGTAGATGACCAGTCGATCATCCTTGATGGGATCGAGGCATTGATGGCGAATACTGCAGAATTCAATGTGGTGGGCACGGCCAACCGAAGCTGGAATGTGGAAGGATTGCGATCCGGGAATTATTTCCTGCGGATAAGCGAAGGATCCAGCAATTGGACCACATCCTTCGTGAAGAATTGAGGATCAATGATCAACAGCAAAGCAAAGTCTTATGCACTGGCAAAAGTGCATGGGTCGATCCTCTTTGTTCGTTCCGATCGCGCATGCAGGTTCGATCCCGACTCCGTCCCGAAGTCGAACTGTGTTCGGTGTTAACTGCAGGTACGGACGGCGTTGAATGGATATAGCTCGTATGTGCTTTGAACTTTTCACGGTGAACGGTGTACCGGTTCAGTATTCCGACCTTAGCTGTTCGGCACAACAGTTGCCATTCCCCTCGACCATGAAATACGCCACCACCCTATTCCTTGCGACCCTTTTGATCACAAACACCTTCGCAGCTGAAGGAGAAACACCCATCAGTAGCAAGATCGGTTCCGCTAAGGTGTTCTTGAGCGGTGCGCAGGTATCGCGTACGGCAAGTGCGAAAGTCGCGGTCGGCTCCAGCACGTTCGTCTTCACCGGCTTGGCACAGGGCATAGACCCACAGAGCATACAAGTAACGGGCAAAGGCGGTTACAGCATCCTCAGTGTGAACCACCGGATGAACTACCTCACGGAAAGTCCGAAGAAGAAGGAACTGGAGGACCTGCAAACGCGGATCAAGAAATTGAGAAGGACTATGCCTTTGAAAAAGCCATGCAGGATGTTTGGGTGAACGAAGAGCAGCTATTGGCAGAACAATGCCAGCATCGGCGGCCAACAGAACGGCATTACGGCGAGCCAACTCACCGCTGTGAACGACTATGTGCGTGAACGGTTGAAGGCGATCAAGACCAATTGGCTATTGCAACAGGAAAAATTGGTGGTGTTGGACGAAGAAGCGAACAAATTGAGGAAGCAGGCACAGGAACTCCAAAGCCAGGCACCGCGTCCCACCAGCGAGATCGTGGTGGAGATCAGCAGCAAAGTGGAAGTGAATGCAAGTTTCACGTTGGACTATTTCATTGGTAATGCCGGATGGATACCGGCGTATGACCTACGAGCAACAGGTGTTGGCCAACCCATTGAGCTGATGATGAAAGCCCAAGTGACGAACAATACCGGCGAAGATTGGAACAACTTGGACCTGAGCCTGAGCAGCGGGAACCCCACGTTGGGCGGGGTGATGCCGAACCTGAACCCATGGACGCTGTACCAACCCCGCCCCATGCAGTTGCAGGAAGTGACCATGCAAAGCCGGAAGGCCAGGGTGGTTGCGGCACCCAGCGTAGCATTCGGTGGAGCGGAAATGGAGGACGAGGACCGTGCCGCCAACACCACGGTGGCCAATACGGTGAATTACCGCACCACCACCAAGGAATTCGCGATCGAAGTCCCGTTCAGTGTGCCGAGTGACGGCGTGGCGCACACCGTGGGCGTGAAGAACCACAGCATCCCAGCCACCTACAAGCACTACGCTACGCCGAAACTGGATAAGGACGCCTTCCTCTACGCACGCACCACGGGCTGGGAGGACATCGACCTGTTATCCGGTGAAGCCAATGTATTCTTCGAAGGGACCTTCGTGGGGCAGAGCATCCTGCAATTGGATGTACCCAAGGACACCCTGGACATCTCTTTGGGGCGCGACAAAGGCGTGGTGGTGGAGCGCGTTCGACGCAAAACCAGCAATGAGAAAGCGGTGGTCGGCAGCAGCCGCACGGTGACCATCGGCTGGGACCTCAGCATTCGCAATTCCAAAGGCACCTCTGTTGACCTTGAAGTACGCGACCAGTTCCCGTTGAGCCCGCAAAGCGAGATCTGGGTGAAGCTCGAGGACAATGGAAACGCCGTGGTCGACGAACAGAAAGGCTTGTTGACCTGGAACTTCAAGCTGGAACCGAAGGGCACGAAGAAACTCGGGTTCAGCTACTCCGTGAAACACCCCAAGGAGATGCCGGTGGCGCTGGAGTGATCGGCACCCATGGTGATCAAAGGCGAAAAGGCTCCCTGCGATCGTCAGGGAGCCTTTTCGGTTCGTGTCGAGGTCGACCTTCAAGCCATGCCCACTTGGCGGAGGTGCATCAGGTGCGACCAAAGCGCGCTGCGCAAAGTCGGAAACTCGCGATACTGGATGTTGAACTCCACGCATACCTGCTTCAAGCGCTTGTTCAACTCAGGATAATGCACATGGCTTATACGCGGGAACAGGTGGTGTTCCACCTGGAAATTCAGTCCGCCGAAAAGCCAGTTCCACACCTTATTGTGCGTGGCGAAATTGACCGTGGTGGCCACCTGGTGAACAGCCCACTCGTTCTCGATATGATGGCCGTCCGTTTCGGGATGGAAGAAGTCGGTGTCCTCCACCACGTGCGCCAACTGGAAGATCACGGAGATCACCAAGCCGGTAACAAAGACCATGACACCGTAACCGATCAACGTTGGGACCACGCCAGCGAAGAACATGGGCAGCACTACGAACAAAGCGAAGTAGCCCACCTTGGTGGCCCAGAAGATCACATGCTCCTTCACGGAGAGCGGCTTCATCACCGTATTCTCGCCGATCTTACCGGTGAAGTATTTCTGCATATCGTTGAGCGTGATCCAGAACAGGTAGGTCAACCCGTACAGCAGCAACCCGTAGATGTGCTGGAACCGGTGGAACCAATGCTTCGGCTGGCCTTTGTGAACGCGCATGAAGAACTTGATGTCGATGTCCTCGTCCATGCCTTCGATGTTGGTGAAGGTGTGGTGGTTCACATTGTGCTTCTGTTTCCAGAAATGCACGCTGCCGCCGAGCATGTTCAGTGAGTGGCCCATCATTTCGTTCACCCATTTGCGTCGGCTATAGCTGCCATGCGCACCATCGTGCATCACATTGAACCCGATGCTGGCCACCACCACGCCAAGCAGTGAACACAACCCAAGGGAGACCCAGCCGTTCGAGGGTGTGAAGAACACCAGCACCACGTATAGGGAGACCAACGCGGTCATCAGGATCCCGGTCTTCCAATACAGCCGCCCATCGCCCGTCTTTCGCAGGTTGTTCTCCTTGAAATAGGCCTCGGTGACTTCACGGAGACGTTGGAAAAAGACGGGAGGTGTTTTAGAGAACGTGGTCGGATTCATAGAGGTGCGTTTGCGCAAAGCGCATGCAAAGGTACGGTTCGGGGAATGCACCCTATTTCTGGTTCCAGGAGGAGGTTACTAACAGGGCGAAGTAAGATCGCTTTGGTCGAACGACAAACGTCAATTCACCAAAAGCAATTCCCCCTACAGTAAGGAAGTATACTCAACGGATCTTGTTATTGGACCTGGACCACGGCGCACAAATGATAACTGACTATGGCAACTTGAACTTCGTTTCGGTCAATCCAAGCTTCGTGACATGTTCGAGCAGTTCCGCAGCCGCCTCCTTCCCACGTTGCGCGTGATGGAGCAGTGTAAGACCATGTGGACCCTTCGAACGCAACAAGTTGGGGAATGCGGCCAACAACGCCTTCACCTCCATCGTCCTTCCGAGCATGGTAAGCACGAAAATGTTCGCGCGTGCTCCTTGTCCAATCAGGAACTCGGCGATCTCGCGATCACCAACATGTCCAGCGCCTTCCAAAGCGGTCTCGAAATCTCCGCCGCCCACATCCCAAGAGGCATTGAGCAGGCCGGGTACTTCTTTCAGCATCCGCTGGACAGCTTCGAGGTCGTTATGGCCAACCCGCACGAACTCCCTTACCAGATCATCGGGCAGCCTTCCTGGACCCGTAGGCTTGGTCACGTCCTGCGCACGCTAGCAATGTTGACCCGAAGAACGGGAGGCCGAGCAAGGTTCCAGCAACGAAATTTCTACGGTTCATGATGGTCCATTATTCGTGACGTAGTGCTTTCACCGGATCCAGTTGCGCAGCGCGCACAGCACGGAAGCTCACGGTAAATGCAGCGATAAGCAGGAGCAGGATCACTGCACCAACGAATACCAGTGGTTCGATAGCCGTGCGGAACGCGAAGTTCTCCAACCAACGGCCCACACCGAACCACGCCAACGGGATGGCGAGCACTGCGCCGATCAGAACGAGCAGAAGGAAATCACGTGTGATGAGGTAGGTGATCCGCAACGTATCGGCACCCATTACCTTTCGTACACCGATCTCGCGTGTGCGCTTTTCCGCCGTCCAACTCGCGAGTGCAAAGAGTCCAATGCAGGCGATGAATACGGCAAGCAAAGAGAAGATACCGATCAGTTCCGCGAGGCGACCTTGCTCTTTGTACTGAACATCGAGTTGATCATCGAGGAACTGGTATTCGAACGGGAACTGGGTCGTGCGTGCGTTCCACTCGTCACGCGCGGCGGCGATCACCGGCTCGGGATCACCGGCTTCGGTGCGGATATAGATGTAGCGCAACCACTGCGTCACTTGGTCCTTGTTCGTCATATCGAATACGAAAGGTTGCACGGCCTTGAAGAGCGGATCGAACGCGAAGTCCTTCGTTACAGCGATGATGCGCTCCTCGCCATGTGGCGTATCCATCCGGTCACCGATGGCTTGTGTGGGATCATCGGGATGGGTCTGCCGTGCGAATGTCTCGTTCACGATCACGCTTAGTGAGTCATCACCGGGGAACTCGCGCGAGAACCATCTACCAGCGAGGAGTTCGATATCCATCACATCTTGGAACTCGGGGTTCACATAGAGCGAAGGCAGGTAGGTCCACTTGCCCTGTTCCATGGTGCCCCAGTTGAATTCGTGGGTGTTGTGCTTCTTGCCGATGATGTCGTTCGCCCAGCTCACAGCCTTCACGCCACTTATCTTCTTCAGCTCCGGATACACGGCGAGGTACACGTTGGCCATGGGAGCGCGCACGGGAATGAGGATCACTTGTTCCTTGGTGAAGCCGAGGTCCACACTGCGAAGGTGATCGTGTTGCTTCTTCACGAACACGGTGCCGATGATCAGCACCAAAGCGATGGCGAACTGCACCACTACGAGTGCTTTGCGCAACGTCTGTCCACGCGATGTGCCGCCGCTGTTCCCCTTCAACACCACAGCGGGCTGGAAGCTGGAAAGGAAGAAGGCCGGATAGATGCCGCTCAACAGACCAACGACGATGGCTATGCATAGTACTCCCGGAACGAGCAGGTGCGGCAACGGGATGTCACCGCCCGCGAGGGCGTTGAACGCAGGCATCAGCAGGCGGATCAGCAGCAGTGCTATTATAGCGGCGATCACGCTCATCAATACGCTCTCCATCAAGAACTGACCGATCAACTGAGCGCGCGTGGCGCCAGCGCTCTTGCGCACACCTACCTCACGCGCTCGATACGCACTGCGCGCCGTGGCGAGGTTCATGAAGTTCACTGCTGCGAGCACTAAGATGAAGAAGCCGATCGCCCACAGGATGTTCACGCTGCCCGCATCGCCATTCTGGTGCATCTCGAAATCGAGTTTGCTTGTCAGGTGGATGTCCGTTAGCGGTTGCAACTCGTGCCCGATCTGGTCCTTGAGGAAGTCCGGATAATACTTCTGGATGAAAGCAGGGAACACGCGATCCACCTCTGCTTTTGTGATGCCTTCCTTCAAGCGCACATAGGTCCAGCAGGGGTTCCACACCCAGTTGTTGCGCTCGATGTTCTGCCAGTACTGCAGGATCGTTCCAAAGCTCACGAGCCCTTCGAAGCTGATGTGCGAGTTCTTCGGGATGTCTCCGAGAATGCCCGTGACCTGCACATCCATAGAGCCATCCCACTTCATTAGCTGCCCCATGGGATCGGCCGCGCCGAAATACTTTTTCGCTAACGCTTGCGAGAGCACAATGCTGCCGGGCTGTGCAAGTGCCGTCTTGGGGTCACCCACCAACAATGGATAGTTGAACAGATCGAACACGGTGCTGTCCACCAAGTACAAGCCACCCTCGGTGAACATACGGTCGGTGCTGGTAGTGTCGCCCACTTTCAAGGTGTGTTGTGGGTCCTGGAAATCGAACCAGCGGCATTGTTTTTCGATCAACTCCGGATGATCACCCAGCAACGTAGGACCGAGACCGAACACCATGCTGCTTGAATGCTCCCCTTGACCTTCCATCTCGATCTCACCAACCACGCGGTACACCCGGTCGGCATTCGGCACGGATCGATCGAAGCTGCGTTGGTATTGCACGTACAAGCCGATCAACACGAAGCACGCAATACCCGTGGCCAGGCCCAGCAGGTTGATGAGCGTGTACAACTTGTTGCGTGCGAGGTTGCGCAAGGCAGTGAGAACGATGTTCTTCAACATGATCGGAAGATCAAGTGATGAGCCAAACGGTCATTCATGGCGCAATGCCTTCACGGGATCGGCCAATGCGGCCTTGTACGCTTGGACGGTAACGGTGAGGACGGTAACGACCAGCGTCACCAACAAGGCTCCCACGTACAATAGCGGGGATATGTGCGTGTGGTAGGCGAAGCTCTCCAACCAACGACCAATGGCGTACACCGCGAGCGGAAATGCAACGAGCATCGCAAGTCCGAGCAGTACGACGAACTCTTTGTTCATCCGTGCAATTATGTCCGACAGTGGCGCTCCCATCACGCGGCGAATGCCGACCTCCCGCGTGCGCTGCTTCACGGTGAAATAAGCAAGGCCGTATAGGCCCATGATGGTGAGCAGCAAGGTCAACACAGCGAAGCCGGTGAAGACGCGGAACAATTTGTCTTCGGCTTGATACAGTTGCGCGATGCTGTCGGTGAGGAAGGTTGCTTCCCACGGGTCGTTCGGGAACAGGCGCTTCCACTCTGCCTCCAATGTGCCCATCTGCTGAGCCACATCGCCGGGTGCCATGCGCAGAACCAAGTTGCGCGCTCCGTAGCGGCGGTTGCTCTGGAACATCACAAGTGGCTCGATCGGCGTATGCATGCTGGTGTAGTGGAAGTCCTTCACCACGCCGATCACAGTAAGGGCTTGTTCCGGTTGCGGTGGATCAGCTTCATCATCACCACCAACGTAGATGTGCTCGGACAAAGGGTCCTTCCACCCAAATGCCTGCACCGCGCTTTCGTTCACCATCACGGCGTTGTTGGCATCGCTCGGAATGGTCGGGTCGAAGTATCGCCCGGCTGCGAGGTCAACGCCGATCAGTGCTGGGAAATCCGCATCGCTGCTCATGGTGGGCATGGGCTTGTTGATCCGCCCTTCCGCGGTGTTCACTTCCAATACCCAACGACCGCCATTCTGACCTGGAATGCTCTGTGTATAGGAACCGCCCATGACGAAACTGTTGCGCAAGAGCTCGGTCTTCACGGTGCGTAAGGCATCCCACGCAAGTGTGTCTTCGCCACGTGGTTCGGGCATGGCGATGCTGACCAGGTTCTCCTTTCGGAAGCCCATGTCCGTGGTGCGCAACCAGTGCAGTTGTGCGAATACAGCGAGCGTACCGACCACCATGAAGAGCGCAATGGCGAATTGCACACCCATGAGCAGCTTGCGCACACGACCACTTCCTGCTCCGCTGGCCAGGCCTTCTTTCAGCAACAGTTGCGGACTAAAACGACTGAGGAAGAAGGCCGGATAGCTGCCTGCGAGCACACCGATCACCAGAACGATCCCGAGGAGGACAGCAAGGAAGCCACCGCGCATCGCGTAGCCCATGCTGATGGTCTTGCCCGTGAGTTCGTTGAAGGCCGGTAGAAAGAGCCATAGCAACACGAGCGCCACCAAAATGCCGATCAACGCAATGAGGACACTACCGCCGATGAATTGCGCGACAAGCTGGCCGCGTTGTGCGCCGCTCACTTTGCGCAGTGCTACTTCTTTGGCACGTCGTGTGGCATCGGCGGTGCTCATGTTGATGTAGTTGATGCACGCGATCGCTAGGATCAAGATCGCCACGATGGCGAAGAGCGTGACGTAGGCCTTGTTGCCTTTCTTCGGCGTATCGTAGATCAGTGCGTTGTTGAAGTGGACCTCGCGCAAAGGCTCCAAGTTGAAACGAATGCTCCCTTGGAAGTCCTGACCACCCCATGCCGGTATGATGTACTTGGTGACGAAAGCGTCCATTTTCGCTTGGAATGCTTGTTCGTCCGCACCTGGCGCGAGCACGAGGTAGTTGTAGCAGCTGTTGTTCCCCCAACTCTGGGAGAGCTGTTCATGGGCTTGTGGCGGAATGCCCAGTCGGCTCATGAAAACACCCATCGGGATGTGCGTGTTCTCTGCCTTTCCGTCGATCACACCAGCCACTTTCAGGGTGCGTCCGGCACGTGTGACCAACTTGCCGATCGGGTCTTCCATACCGAACATGCGCGTGGCCATTTCCTGCATGATCACGATGTTGTCCGGTTCGTCCAGCGCATCCGGCCCACCATGTGTGAAGGTGAAGTCGAAGACCCGGAAGGTCGCCGTGTCCGCGTTGTATCCGTCCTCTGTGGTGTACGATGCGCCTTTGTATTCCAACGTCGTTTGCCCAAGTTGGAATAGGGATACCCCGCTCTCGATGTCCGGATACTCGTTCAGCAATGCACCGATGATCGGGTAGGGTGTGATGCCGAAATCATCCTGCGTATCGCCGAAGGTGTAATGCGCTTGGATGCGGTAGATCCGATCCGCCTTCGCATGGTGCGCATCGTAGCTGAGTTCATCCTGTATGTAGATATAGATGAGCAGACAGGCCACGATGCCGATCGCTAGGCCGATCACGTTCAGTGCCGTGAACAGGGTGTCGCGCTTCAGGTTGCGCCAAGCAATCAGGAGGTAGTTGCGAAGCATGTGAAGTGGGTCAGAGTATTGTGCTGACAGGTATTCCGGGATCAACCACCTTGCCGTCCAATAGCTTGATCGTCCTTCGGGCGTAACCGGCATCACGCATGCTGTGCGTTACGATGATCACCGTTGTGCCACCCTTATTCAATTCCGTGAGCAGGTCCATCACTTCTTCACCCATGGCACTGTCCAAGTTCCCTGTCGGTTCGTCAGCGAGGATCAGTTGAGGTCGGTTCACCACGGCGCGTGCAATGGCCACCCGCTGTTGCTGACCACCGCTGAGTTGCTGCGGAAAGTGCTTTGCTCGATGCACGATGTTCATGCGCTCCATGGCCTCCTGTGTACGCTGCTTACGTTCTGCCTTCGGGAGGTTCGTGTAGATCAACGGCAGTTCGATGTTCTGTTCCACAGTGAGTTCATCGATCAGGTTGAAGCTCTGGAACACGAAGCCGATGGTGTTCTTCCGCAGTTCGGCACGCTTGCGTTCGTTGAATCCGCTCACGTCGTCGCCGTTCACGAAGTAGGCTCCGCTACTGGGTGCATCCAGTAGACCAACGATGTTCAACAAGGTGGATTTTCCACAGCCGCTGGGTCCCATGATCGCCACGAATTCGCCTCTCGCGATCGCGATATCAACAGCGTTGAGAGCAGTGGTCTCCACGGTATCCGTACGGTAGACTTTCGAGAGGGCGGTTGTTCTTAGTAGGCTCATGTTCTTTTCGATTTTGTCGGTGCGGGAAATTTCCGGCCCATACTACTGGATGATGAGTTCGTCGGCGTCGTTGAAAGCATTGTATCGGCTGGTGACCACACGGTCTCCGGGTTGTAGTCCATTGAGCACTTCATACTGGTCTGGATTCTGGCGGCCGAGTTGGACTCCGCGCTTGGTCGCCTTCCCGTCGGCATCCACCACGTACACCCATTGACCACCGCTATCTTGAAAGAAAGGTCCGCGGGGAAGCATCACCGCTTCCATGTCCTCGCTCAGTTGTAGGCGCACCTGAAAGGTCTGCCCACGTCGGATGTCGATCGGCGCATCACCAACAAAGCGCAGGTCCACATCGAACTCGCCATTGCTCACTTCCGGGTACACCTTGAAGACCTCGATCGTGTGCGTACCACCGGCATGTGCGAACGTGCCTTGTTGTCCGGTGCTCACGCGTGACACATAATGCTCGGGGATGCGCGCCCGCACCTTGAAGCCATCGAGCACGTCGATCTGCGCGATCCGTTCACCGCGTTGTTTCGTTTGGCCTAGCTCTGCGTTCAAGCCGCTAAGTTGTCCGTCGATAGGTGCCTTGATAACGAGGTTCTGGAGATTTTCTCTCAGGAAGCGCAAATTCTCCTGGATCAAGTCCAACGAGCTCGCGATCTGGCCCACTTGCGACTGCCGGAAGATGGAATCTGTGCGCAGGTTCTGGGCCAGCAGGATGCGTTTCTCACGCATGTATGCGAGGTGCTCCTGATTGCTGAGGTAGGTGTTCTTTGCAAGCAATGAATCGCGCATCAATCGCGTATCGACCTTGCCATCTCGCTCCAGTTGAAGAAGGTCTTTGCCCAAGTTGAGAAATTCATCCTTCAACCGTGTTGTCTGCTGGTCCATGGCGAGGCGCGTGTTGCGCAGGTTATTCTGTTGATCAAGTAACTGCGCCTCTCGATTGATCGCGTCCATGTGCAATTGCGGATTGCTCAGTTCGATGATCGCCTCTCCGGCCTTCACCAAATGACCATCTTCCACCAATCGTTGTTTCACCGTGCCACCTTCGGGGGCATCCAAGAACACGGTCTGCACGGGTTGCACAGTGCCTGTGACCGGAATGAATTCGCGGAACACACCACGTTCCACCGTTCCGATGCTCAGTTTGGCCGCATCCACTCGAACACCTCCACTGCCCAGTCCGCTAAGGAGCAGCCATCCCAGCAATAGGCCAATGACGGTGATGCCAGTGAAGAGGAACAGGCGTTTCCGTTGGCCAAGTCGGGGGTCGAGGGCACGATCCATCATGCGAATCTGGGGCACCTTGAACGGGGGAACGTCATAACCTGTGACGGACCGGTTAAGGGATGACGAAACGGGGATCCGAACGCTAGAACACAAGGATGTCGTTCCAAAACCCCTGTTTCTGCCTGTTTTTCACCTAAGGCCGCTCGTACACGATTAGGTATTGCAGATGGATTTGGCTCATTCGGTATTGTACCGATCCAAATTCCACCTACTTTCGCCTCGCCCACCGGCCCCCTGTGCTTTGGCGAGACCATGGGGGTACAGGCACAAACAAACACAAACCCACGTCAGTAGAACTCATGAACATTTACGTCGCCAACGTCCCTTACACCGTAAAGGACCAAGACCTCCAGGAACTTTTTGCACCTTTTGGAGAGGTTACTTCGGCCAAGATCATTATGGACAAGGCCACCAACCGCAGCCGTGGCTTTGGTTTCGTGGAAATGGCAACAGATGAAGGTGGTCGTGCTGCTATTGAAGGCACAAATGGGAAGAATTTCCATGGCCGTGATCTGGTGGTGAACGAGGCACGCCCGCGCACCGAAGGTGATCGTGGTGGATTTGGCGGCGGCGGTGGCGGCTCACGCGGAGGATATGGTGGCGGCGGTGGCGGAGGCTATCGCGGAGGTGGCGGTGGTGACCGTGGTGGTGATCGCGGAGGATACGGCGGAGGTGGTGGAGATCGCGGTGGAGATCGTGGAGGCTATCGCGGTGGTGGAGACCGTGGTGGTGATCGCGGCGGAGACCGTGGTGGTGACCGCGGCGATCGTGGTGGCCGCAACGACGACTACTGAGCAAACAACGAATTTCCTAGGAACCCTTCCACCTCAAGTGGAAGGGTTTTTCTTTTTACCGTGGTGCCGCCAACAAATGTGAAAAGTCCAACAGTCCATTGAACCTCCAGCCAATTGGGTCATCGAAGGGTGAACAAAGCCCGGTCCGGCCGGGTACTTTTGCACACCGTATTCCCAAGCCGCTTTTATGTACGAACGACTTTCAAGAACACTTCGCGTTATGCTTCTATTGATCGCACCATACTTGGCATTGCCCGGTATGGCCCAACGACCAAGTGGAGTTCCTGCGATCGGAACAGTGATCGGCAAAGTGTTGGATGCGACCACCAAGAAACCAGCTGAATACGCCACTGTGGCTGTCTACACCGCCAGCAACGACAGTTTGATCAACGGCACCACCGTGCGACCCAACGGCGATTTTTCCTTGGAGAAGCTCCCGTTGGGTACTCTACGTCTCACGATCAGTTTCATCGGATATCGACCACTTTCACAAACCGTGACGCTGACCCGGGAAAGCGTGGAACAAGATTTGGGGAACTTGTTGCTGGAACCCGATGCCGAGCTGTTGAAGGAGTTCGAGGTCACCGGCGAAAAGAGCACCACGATCATGCAAGTTGACCGTCGCGTTTTCAATGTGGACAAAGACCTGAGCACACAAGGAGGGTCGGCGGTGGATGTGATGAAGAACATACCGGGGCTCAGTGTGGATATTGACGGCAACGTGCAAATGCGCAGCAGCAACCCGCAGATCCTGATCGATGGCAGGCCCACTTCCATGGTGCTGGACCAAATTCCCGCCGGTGATATCGAGCGCATCGAATTGATCACCAATCCCTCAGTGGCCTTCGATGCCAGCAGTACGGGCGGTATCCTCAATGTGATCCTGAAGAAGAACACGAAACCCGGTTACAATGGACAACTGCAAGCCGGGGTTGGCACGAATGATCGCTACCAAGCGGGCGCCAATTTGAATTTGAAGCAGGGCCGTTGGGGATTCAACTTATCCTACAATTTCAATACCGGACGCAACACCACGAATGGGGATACACGCAGAACGGACCTCTTGGATGGGGATATCCTAGGCTATTTCGATCAGGATGCAAGGAGCCGGTCCGGGAGGGGCATGAACGGGGGCCGGTTGGGGGTGGACTTCCAAGTGAGCAACCGCAGCACATTGACGTTCAACCAATCGTATCGTGCCTTCAAACGCGATGGGTACGACCATCAGGATTTCAGCTCTTACGGGCCGGGGCGTGAACTATTGAACACTGGATTACAACTCAACTCGTCGGACACGGAGTTCGGCGGACTCACCTCGCAATTGCTGTTCTTGCACAAGTCCCCTAAAGAGGGCAAGCAGTACACGGTGGACTTCACTTACAACAACAACGATCGCGAAAGTTGGTCCACGCAGGATATTTCCGGCAGCAACGTCGATGATGCTACCGTACCTCTAGTGCCTCGATCCCAACGCAACACCGGTGGCAGTCAAAACAGCCAATACACTGTCCAAAGCGACTTCGTGAACCCGATCAGTGAACGCTCGAAATTGGAATATGGGATCAAAGGGAACGTGCGTTTGGACCATACCTACCTCGAAGTCTTCTTGACCACCCCCAGTGCAGGTACGGATGTACGCGATGCACAACTCTCCAATGATTACGATATCACCGAGATGATCAATGCGGCGTACATCAATTGGTCCAGGAAACTAACCGAGAGCTGGTCATTGATGGCGGGCCTTCGCTTCGAGCAATCGTGGTTCGAGGCCAAGTTGCGTGACAAGGACGAGCAATACAGCTACAAATACCCGGATGGTTTCGGCAACCTGGACAAGGCCCTTTTCCCTTCCCTTTACATCGTACGTCGTTGGAAGGACAGTGAACGGGAATTCCAGATCAACTTCTCGCGGAAGATCGGTAGGCCACGGCATTGGCAAGTGGTCCCTTTCATCCAATTCAACGATGCTCGAAATGTGCGCATTGGCAACCCCACCCTTGCACCGGAGATGAGCAACCTGGCGGAAATGAACCACTTGCTCCCTTTCTTGGGCGGAAAAGCAACGTGGCTCACATCCGTTTACGGCCGTTACACCACGGGTGTGATCAGCAGTTATGCAACCCCGCTGCCGGGGGATACGACCGGTCAGATCACCTTGACCACCTACGTGAATGGCAGTTACAGCGCTGGTGGCGGTTGGGAGAACATCTTGAAACTTGATCCCGTGAAAGGAATGCAAGTAACCTTGAGCAATACGTTGCAATACACCAATGTTGCGCTCTCGAGCGCACAAGGTGGGTCGCGCAATGAAGGGTTCAACTGGGAAGCGAAAGCGATCGTGAGCTATCGCTTCGGAAAGAAGAGCGATTGGACCGCACAGCTGAACGGCGAATACGAAAGCCCGGAAATACGTGCCCAAGGGAAGAGCATCGCCCAGTATGGATTGGACGCCTCGGTCGCCCATGACTTCACGAAGAAGTTGACCGGGGTATTTTCCGTGAACGATGTGTTCTACTCCCGCAAGTGGGGCAACATCATTGACACGCCGTTCCTCTACCAAGAGAACTTCAGCCGCAGGGAACAGCGGTTCTTCAAGTTTACGCTCACGTGGAAATTCGGCGAGCAGCGCGACTCGTTGTTCCGTAGGAAAGGCAGTGCTCCAAGACGGGAACCTGGTGGCGGTGATGAGATGGAACCTTGAACAAGCCGCTTGCTTACAAGCCGACCACTTCAAACCTTGGACAGCCTGTTTGTCCAAGTGATCCATAGAAATCCAGGAACCTCAGTTTATGGAAATAGCCTTCCGCGTCATGTACGATGTACACGAAATTCGGATCAACGGTATAGGAAGAGGTAACGAAGGAGTAGGTCTTCCAATCATAGCCAATGGCATCACGGTGGTTGCTGAAGGGATGCGCCATGGTATCCGCAAGTGAGACGTTTGCGAAGTCGCTGGTATGGACCTCCGCAACCCGCGTATTGGGGGCCGATAGCACACCGGTAACGATGTACGGCAGCCAAGGTTCGAAGAACTGGTGCGTGAACTGTGTGAGTACGAGATCCCAAGTGCCAATAACCGGTTCGATCGGCAGCACTCCTTGACTGAAGGAATAACTTGCATACGAACGTACGGGGTCTTTCAGGATCTCCACTTCATGCAAATTGGCACCATCCAATTCCGCTATTTGGAGCACATACTGTGCCTGGTCCACGGAAAGGATGCGCAGCTTCCTTGCCCCGAGCCATTCCCCCAGTGGGCCGTAGCCAAGATCGATCATGTACACGTCTTCAGCATTTCTCCAATCACCGATCGCGGTACTGTCCGGAACGCCACTTGGGGCATCGATCCGCCGCCCGGCATAGAGTCCGGAAGTGTCACAAGCTGCTGCGAGGGATATCGGCCCCATGTTCCAACTGGTCATCATGCGAGACCCGTTCAACATAACGTGCCAGCCCTGTGGTGCGCTTTCAAAAGCCAGATCCCATGCGGCTTTCGGGTTGGTGCTAACGATCGTACCTGCGGAAAGGTCCATCCACAATTGGTCCTGATATCCGGTGCCCAAACAGAAATCCAACGTGCGGCCTTCACCTCGTGCGCGCGTTGGTACAGGCAGCTCTTCCTTCAAGCAGCTGGATAGCAACACCACCGCTCCGAGGGTCGGAAGTAGGATCTGGGAAAAGGACCGATGCACTCGCCTGTTCATTTCTTGGTCAACTGCAATTCGAGCCTTAGGAAAACCGTTCGGCCGGTGGTCATAGGAACGCTTGTAGCTCCTGTGGAATGGACACCACTGCTTCCCGAAGCGGTCACGTTGCGGACATTGAACAAGTCCTTGCATCCTAACGAAAGATCCAACCGTTTGGCGAACAAGCTCTTCGAAATGGACGCATCGGCCATGTGGAACGGTGCAATGAAACTGCGTTGGACTTCGGTATCGTTCACGGCGATGTAACTGTTCAACTTGCCTTGGTACTTCCAGAAGACCGAAGCGCTCCAACCACTGCCTTGCCATTGTTTGGTGATCGAAGCCCGCAACTCTGGAGAGTACAGTATCTCTTCATTCCGCTCTTTGGAAAGTGCGTCGTATCGTCCGGTAATTGACCCTCCAACTGTCACGGTCCAGTGCCCATTATCCCAACCAGCCCCGGCGCTACCGCCCATGGTGTGTACCTGACCGATGTTCACGTAACTGTAATGCGTACCTGAGATCTGTGCCAAGGTGATCAGGTTGTCGATCACATTATTGAAGAGGTTGATCTCGCTGGTATACACGGTCCTTTCCTTGGCGTGCCGATAGTTGATGCCCAAGTTCATGTTGTGCGAACGCTCCGGCTCCAACTCGGCATTTCCTGCGATATCATGGTTCACGTCCACGAAAAGGAAATACAATTCCTTCAACGAAGGTGCTCGGAAACCGCGCGCATAAGAGGCACGCACGGTGAAGCGTTCGTTCAACAACCAGCGAAGGTTCACCGATGGCACCAGTGGCGCTGCGAACCGTGTGTTGTAAGCATAGCGCAAGCCGGGTCGTAACGTGAATTTGGACAAGGGTTTCCATTCCAAACTAGCGTACCCCGCGTAGTCCCCGATCACTTGCTGTTGCATCCCAAGCCTTTGGCCGGAACCGGTTTCGTGGTTGAGGTCCACGCCCAATTCGTAGGCCAGTTTCGCGCTGTCCGGTGCACTGGAGAAAGAGGCCCGCAAATTGGTCAGTGCGAAGCGGGTGGTGTCCTGCATACCCTCCGTTGCGATCAGCTCTTCACCCATCGTAGTAAGGTCGCGGAACCAAGTGTTGCGTACACGGTCATACCTGTTGTGCGCAAGCAAGGCATTGAACCGACGACCACGCGCCCAGCGTCCTTCAGCAAATACGGCATTGTCCAACCGGATGGTCCGGAAGCGTTGATCGAATGCTGTTTCGTAGTAAGGTGCTCGTGGCATTCCGCGATCGGTGATCACGTCGTGCATCACTTCACCCTTGTATCCGAAGGTCCATCGATCCGAGGACCAACGGTAGTTGAGCCTTCCGAAATATTGTTGCCGCGGCTTCCATTGTTGGTAACGCATAGTGTCGGCAAGAGCGGCATCGAAGTGCGGCATCCCCTTCTGCCTAGGGTCCCAGCCGCCGAAGAAATTGCGACCGGCCGTCAACACCACGTCATGCTTTCCCCAATGTCTTGTAGCGGTAAGGGTCGTATTCAACCGACCGATGTGCTCTACATAGCTCACGAACTTGAACGAAGCCGGAGTTCCTCCTCCCTTCCTCGTAATCAGATTGATGGTGCCGGCCAATGCGTTGGTACCGTAGTTCACGGAGAGCGGTCCTTCCACGATCTCTGCCCGTTCGATCCCTGTAAGATCGATCTGGGCGAGGTCCACGTTCCCATCTTGCCGCCCGATCACGGGAACGCCATCGATCAAGAGCTTCACATTTTGCCCGCCCATTCCCTGCATGCTCATGGAAATGCCCAGGATATTGTCCTGTGCCAACCGGATGTTCAGTTGGTTGCGCAAGGCATCCCCCAGATTGTTCGCAGCGATCCGCTTGAAGTATGTTCCGTCCAACACGCGAACTCGTTGGACCGCCTTTTCAGGCACAATGGGTGCGTACTGCCCAGTGATCACCACCTCTTGTAAGGCAGTTGCGGAATGGAACAAGGTGAAGAAGGTCGGTTTATCGGACCTCAAGGTATCTTGTATGGTGGAGTATCCAACGAAGCTGGTGCGAACCGCTACCCCAACCTCCAGTTGTTGCTCGTTGGCAGGGATCGTTGCCTTGCCTTCGGTATCCATCACCACCAAACCACCGGCATTGCCGTCCAATGGTTGCCATGTAATGTGTGCGTATTGTACCGGCCTCCCTTCTTCATCCCGCACAGTGACGTCCACTTGGGCGTCCAGTGTGAATGGAGCCGCAACCAAGCAATGGCCAACAATTAGAACACAACGTATCGCGCGCATGCCACCGATGGAAGTACCACCGAAATTGGATATTGCAAAGGACCGCACACCGCGGAGAGCGAATGTCATGTCCAAGTCATAGCACTTCAAAAGGTAAAGCGGATGCCGCCCCTCGTGAGCGGCATCCGTACCGTTCATTTATCCGCCGATGACCACACGGGTCATGAACACGCGAGTTCCGGCATTCAACCGCACCATGTAAAGTCCTTGTTGCAAAGCGCTAACATCCACAGGCAGCAATGCCAACGAACCGCTTCCGGAAACTTGCTCCTGAAGCACGAGCTTGCCGCTCATATCGTGGATCGAAAGACGGGCGTTGCGCACATCCGCATCCAACACGATCCGCATTTCGCCGTTCAAAACAGGATTGGGATAGACCACCAGATCAGCCGGTGCGTTCGTCTCTTCCACGGAAGTGGCGCTGACCAGTTCTTTGGTGAAGGTGATATCACCATTCGCCCCACCACCGTACTCGGTGAAGATGAGTTTCCAGATGTTATCGTTTCGGTCCTGAACGAAATAGGTACGATCCGTTGCATAATCATACATGAAGGTGGTCATGTTGAATTCCTTCCAATCGTAGCCGATCACGTCAATGTCCGTCACCAATTCCTGTCCTGCCCACGCCGCGAGGTTGGTAGCGATGTCATCCACTTGGGCAACACCCACTTCCTTGTTCTGAAGAACACCCGTAACAGGGTAGATCGAAGGAACGGGTTGTGGAACGAAGCCGTTGTACTTGGTGAAGAGCAGGTCCCAATCGTCCGCAATAGGCTCCAGATCAACGGCACTCATTGTAGCAAAAGAGTAGTACCCGAAATTCTTGGTCACGTAAGCATTGCGGTTGATCGTGCCTACCTGCTCGTTGGCGCCATCAAGATCGGCCATGGTGAAGGTGAAGGAGGTGGTCACTGTTGCGAACCCATCCACACGGAGTTTCTTCCATGCACCATCCGCAGTTTGGAGGATGAACAAGCTATCGCCGGTGATGTTATGGGTGGAGAAGTTGTAGATCCCCCAGCCCAGATCGAACGGGTTGCTGGTAAGGCCTTGGTTGAATGCACCGGAACTCCAATCTGTAGTGCTGTTGTACTGTGCTGGCCAGCTCGCCGCTAGTCCCACCGTATCCAAATTGGCCCACTGGCCAATGGCGTAAGGGGCTTTGTAGAGTCGATGCCCCTTCGCGGTGTTCAGCAGGATCGCACCGGTGATCCCCGTGCTTTCGAAGGCCAGGTCCCAATCGGACAATAGCGTTGTTGCCTGTGTACCGTTCTGCAAGCTGTAATACCGTTGTTCTGAGTTGCCGGGAGCCGTAGAAACGGTAACCGTCTCTTGTGCAGTCATCGAGGCAGAAATGAGCATTGCGCCCAGGAGTAGAGTTGATCTCATCAGGTTCCCATTTTTGGGACTGCAAAGGAACCTATCACCGTAGCCGCGTTCAATAGCATGATCATGTGAAGTGGTCCCCTATCGTCATGGAACTGCAACAAGCTGGATGCTTCAATACTGGAGCAAGAATCGATCTTCCAACAATGCAGGTCTGTCATTGGGCAACAAGAAATCCACACCCAGCACTTGTACAGGGTAATTCTTCAGTATCGTTTCCTCACTTGGCACCAGACCGGCATTGATCAACTCTGCGCGATGGGGACCATCGGTATAGATCACAACGCCCGGCGCGATCACCGAACGTGCTTCGTCAGCATTGCTGATCCATTTCACCGGATAACCCGCATAAAAGTCCATGGCGGTGCCACTTACCTGCATGCCGAAGAAATGGTCCTGGTCCAGTTTGTTGGCAGCAGCCCATTGGCCGGCTTGGGCATTGGCTTGGAACCGCAAAAGGTTCGGGTAGAAGTGACCATTCATTGCCAGCCCAATACTGACCATGACGACCACCGAAGTGGATGGTAGAGCATGCAGCCATTCCTTCCGCCGGAAGAGAAGGATGGTAATGGGAATAACCAATAAGGACAGGGCCGCGAACGGCCATCTTCCATCCGGAAAAACCACGATCAAAAGCGCGGTGCTCAACGTCCACAGCAGTGATAGTATTACGCAGTGTGCAACTGCCAAGGTCTTGTTGATCGCCGCCAGTGGTCCAGCGCCAAGCACGGCGAAGAATGGTAGCGCAACATAGAGGTAATGCGGCAATTTGAATTGGGAAAGTGAGATAGCCAGAAATACGAGTACAGCGCCTGAAAGGCTGGCATACTCCGGCAGTTCCTTGTGCTTGATCATTGCGCGCAAGCCCTTCCAAAGCCCTATAAGTACAAAGAGGATCCACGGCAAGAGCTGCCAGAGCAATTCGTGGGTGAAGAAGAACACGGAAGAATCATCCTTCCAACGGTTGCCGCCCGTAATGCGACCAAAGCTCTGTTCCCAGAAATAGAAGCGTAGCCCATGGACCCCATGCTGCCCATAGAGGCCAATGCACATTGGGACCAAGCACATTGCGATCAAAAGTGGAACCAGCAGTACCTCCATTTGGAACAACTTCTTCACTCTACCTGTGAACAGTAGTTGACCTCCCAACGCACATAAGGGAGCGATGGCACCGATCGGACCCTTGGCCAGCATTGCTGCACCAATAGCCAACGAACACAAGATGAGGTAGCGCGATGCATCGGTCTCCAACCAAGCACACCCGAGCCAAACAGCCGTGATCACCATGGCAGTGAGCAGCGTATCGCAGCGCACATCATTCGTCATTAGGAAAAAGGCCGCACTACATCCGAATATCACCGTGGCGAGCCTCGCAACTTGAATATCATGATAAAGTCTCGTGAACCGGAACGTGGAATACAGTCCTAGAAATGCGAAGAGCACGCTGGGTAGTCGATAGCTCCAAGTATGGACACCGAAAACCTTGAAGGAGATGGCGGAAACCCAAAAAAGCAAAGGGGGTTTGTCCAAGTAGTCGTTCCCTCTGAAAAAGAGCTCCAGTACATTACCATGGAGCATCATGTCCCTGGACATACCGGCATATTGAGCGGCATCCACTTCCATGATATCGAGGTCCATGCCGAGCAGGACAACGGCGAGAACCGCGAACAGTGCAATTAGAAAGGAGCGTTGGGACACGGGGCGAAAATAGAATGGATGTTAAGTTGGTACGGCCTTATGCCCAGTTGATCGTAACATTGCGCTAGAGAGATAGGACATGGGACGCCGCGCGATCGGGACCTTGATGTTGTTGGCCACGTTGAGCGTGGTCGGTGTTTTGGTGATCCAACTGTTGTGGTTGCGTCAGGCCTCGCACTACCAGCTGGAACAGGCAGCATTGAACCAGGAGCAAGCGATCCAACTGGAGAAACAGTTCAATGACCGGGTCGTGATCGCCCTCACGGATGTCACCGAGCAGATCCTATCTATCACGCAGGACCCCACGGACCTCTATGATGCGGTGAAGCAGGAACGGCCGAACTACTTTGCCGTAACGATCAATGACACGTTGCATCCCTACTTGTTGGAATCGTTGTTACGGAAGGAGTTCAGCAGGCGGAACATCCACGAGGATTTTGAGTACGGGATCTACGACTGCTTCACGGACAGTATCGTTTACGGGAACTATGTTTCATTGGACACCGCGATCGCGGACACGGTACACCACAGCAAATTGCAGAAGCTGGACAAGGACGGGCATTACTTCGGGATCTTCTTTCCGAATCGCACGAGCACCTTGTGGGAAACCGGGAACGACAGCACCTGGACGTGGATCTTTCCGGCGGTGGTCACTCTGATCGTGTTCGGCTTTTTCGCTTACAGTGTTTGGGTGATCCTGAGGCAGAAGAAGCTGAGCGAGATGAAGAACGACTTCATCGGGAACATGACCCACGAGCTGAAGACACCGATCAGCACCATTGCGCTGAGCAGTGAAGTGATCAGTGATCCGGACATTGTGAAAGAACCGGAGCGTCTAAAGGAATATGCACGGATCATTCGAAGCGAAAATGAACGTTTGCGCATTCAGGTTGAACGGGTGCTACAGCTATCCACTTTGGACAAGGACAGCTTGGAACTGAAACGCGAGCCTGTGGATATGCACGAGATCGCGGAAGAGGTACGAGAGCATTTCCAATTGGCCTTCAAGGAGCGCAATTGCGAACTGGATCTGGAGTTGCGGGCCATCCATCGCATCGTGATCGGTGATCGGGTCCACTTGGTGAACGCGGTGACCAATTTGGTGGACAACGCATTGAAGTACGGGCCCGACGGAACTAAGGTATATGTGCGTACCGCGGATCGTGCAAGTAATATGACCCTCTCTGTACAAGACCAGGGGATCGGGATCGGGAAGGACGATCAACGGTACATCTTCGAGCGCTTCTTCAGGGTGCATACCGGCAACGTGCATAACGTAAAGGGGTTCGGTTTAGGCCTTCATTACGTGGACCATATTGCACGGGCCCATCACGGATCGATAACCGTTGAAAGCGAACTGGGGAAGGGTAGTACATTCACATTGACATTACCGGTAACTCGGACATGAACAAATAAGTGATCGATGAAGATCGACGAAAAGCAAGCGAGTATCCTTTTGGTGGAGGATGATCAGAACCTGGGTTTCGTGGTACAGGATGCCTTGAAGCGAAAGGGATACAACGTCCACCTGTGTCGTGATGGCAAGGAAGGGCTTCGGCAATTCAACGAGCACCCTTATGACTTGTGTGTGCTTGACGTGATGTTACCGCACAAGGACGGGTTCAGTTTGGCCGAGGACATCCGTACCGTGAATGCGGAAGTACCGATCGTGTTCCTCACTGCAAAGACGCAGACCGAAGATCGGATCGCCGGATTCAAAGCTGGTGGAGATGATTACATGACCAAGCCATTCAGCCAAGAGGAATTGGTACTGCGGATAGAAGCCATACTACGCCGCACGCATGGTCGCACGGACGACCCACGCCACCGGGACAAGTTCGAATTGGGCGAGTACACGTTCGATCACCGCAATCTTCAGCTGAGCCATCCGACCGAAGAAAGAAAGCTCACCAAAAAAGAAGCGGAGGTATTGCGGCTCTTGTGCATGCATACCGACCAAGTACTTGCTCGCGAACTGGTCTTGAACATGGTTTGGGGAGATGACACCTACTTCCTTGGCCGCAGTTTGGACGTATTTATAAGTCGTCTTCGAAAATATTTGAAGCATGATCCCGAAGTACAGATCGTGAACGTACATGGTGTCGGTTTCAAATTGCAAGTCGGCTGAATGATCGTTCAACCCATCGAATGGGCGTGAGAATATCCCAAGTATTAATGGGGTTGTAGAAGGTATCCTCATTTCAAATGAAGGAGCCACTTACCGTACAATGAACATGATGTCCTGTTGTTCAGGACGGACATTGAGGGATCGTCGGGATGTCTCGTTCAGGATATTAACAATGCGAAGTGTGAACTATTTACATGGACCTTGCGTATGCATGTCGCGCACTCGATTACGTTTGACGCAAACAAAAACCATTTCGCCATGGCTAAGAAAGTAGCAAAGAAGACAGTGAAAAAGGTAACCGCCAAGAAACCAGCAGCGCCCAAGAAGGCCAACGCTAAGAAGGCAGGTGCCAAGAAAGTTGCCAAGAAGGCAGCTCCAAAGAAAGCAGCAGCTAAGAAAGCTGGTGCAAAGAAGGCCGCTCCTAAGAAGGCAGCTAAGAAGGCCGCTCCTAAGAAAGCAGCTAAGAAAGCAGCTCCTAAGAAAGCAGCGAAGAAAGCGGCTAAGAAGGCAGCTACGAAGAAGTAAGCGGCGTTCAAGTTACGCGTGGAAGGCCCCGAGTGATCGGGGCCTTTCGCTTTTCCAGAACTACCGTTCAAGGGTCGATCGACCAGTATATGATCCACTGTCGCGCTAATTGCCGACCGAACGATGTAGTGTGATATGGGTTCGGGACCTATGTTGCCTAGAATTGAAAAGCGCGCCGACCAAGGCGCGCGTTTCAAATAAATGAATGAAGCAATGTCAGGCACTACCTAGGGCATCCTTGACCAAGGCAGCGATCGTAGCTCCGTCGGCCTTCCCTGCCAACTGCTTGTTCACCGCACCGATCACCTTGCCCATATCGGCCATGGAGGTTGCCTTCATGGTTTCGATCGTTTCCTGGACCACTTTACCGATCTCTTGCTCGCTCATCCGAGCAGGGAGGTAGTGTTCGATCACCAAGGCCTGCGCTTCCTCTTCGCTGGCCAGCTCCGGTCGAAGTTGGGCATTGTAGATGGCTGCACTTTCCTGGCGTTGCTTCAACATCTTCTGCAAGATCTTCATGCCCACGGACTCCTCCAACTCTCCCTGTGCCCCTTCCTTGGTCAGTTCGAGGAGGATCGCACTTTTGATCGCGCGCAACGCATTAAGCTTGACCTTATCGCGCGCCAACATCGCCTTTTTGATGTCGGCATCTATCTGTTCTTGCAGCTTCATATGTGCCATGTTGATCTCGGTTGCAACTGGAACGAAAGTTAGGTTCCGATCCGAATTCAATCAACGTTGTCGTGCAGGTATCCGTTGTTGCGTTTCAGTTCCACTTTCCGATCACCGTTCTCATCGGTCCCTTCGCTGAGCGTGTAACGGCTGATGTCCGAAGCAGTGCTATGCGTCGTTTCGTTGAGGGTGATGTTCTTGCGCTTATATGCAGGCTCCCGTTCAAGATCGTTCAATCCGTTCGGTGTGCGCAACCGTTGGTTGAGTTCGCGTACTTTGGAGATCCGTTGTTCCACCCGGTTCAGGTGCTCGGCTTGGGACCATTTCGCTTCTTGCACTTCAGGCACCTCGTTCCCATCGCCAACAGATCCGTTCTCGTTGTTGGCACTATCGTAGAGGTCGAACACCTTCTTTTCCGAAACCTCCGGCTGCTTGGACGGTTGTTCACTTCGCTGGTTCGCTGACCGATCCACTTCGAATTCGATCTTGCGTTGTGGAGGAGCGGCGAGGGCAGGTGTTGGCTCCTTATGCGCTTCCACGGGCTTCAAATAGGGCTCCTGTACAACAGGTTCATTCCATTCCGGTGGTGCCACCGGAGCTGCTGGGGCACTTGCCTCCACGGGGTTCAGGATCGGTTGAGTGATCATGGTTGGCAGATCGGCGCTCAATGGGATCACTGTACGGGTATCACGTTCGGTGGCGATCTCACCGGTCTCCGGATTGGTATCGAAACCTGTTGCGATAACCGTGATCCGGACCTTGTCGCCCAATGCTTCATCCTTGCAATAGCCCCAGATCACATCTGCACTGCTACCTGCTGCTTGCTGGATATGGTCGGTGATCTCATTGATCTCATCCATGAGCACCTCGCGCGTACCGTGGGAGATGTTGAGCAGTACGAACTTGGCTCCGCGGATATCGTTGTCGTTCAAAAGTGGGGACGACAATGCCTCTTGGGCGGCACGCAACGCACGGTCCTCTCCATCCGCTTCGGCCATGCCCATGATCGCCACGCCGCTCTTGGTCATCACGGTCTTCACATCTTCGAAGTCCACGTTCACCTTACCTGTTTTGGTAATGATCTCAGCGATACCACGAGCTGCGGTGGTCAACACATTGTCGGCATGTTCAAATGCGTTGTCGAGTGAAAGGTTTCCAAAGAGGTCACGTAAGCGATCGTTATTGATCACCAGGAGCGTATCCACTGCATCGCGCATTTCATCAATGCCTGTGCTGGCCTGCAACTTTCGTTTGCGTCCTTCCCATTGGAACGGACTTGTAACGATACCCACGGTAAGAATGCCCATTTCACGAGCGATCTTGGCGATCACAGGAGCGGCACCGGTGCCGGTACCACCACCCATACCAGCGGTGATGAAAACCATTTTGGTGCGTTCGCTCAAGAGTTGTTTGATCTCGTCGATGTTCTCTTGTGCCGCCATGTTGCCACGTTCGGGGATCGATCCAGCACCGAGGCCTTCGGTAAGTCCGATCCCGAGCTGGAGCTTCACCGGCACCGGACTGATGTCCAATGCTTGTCGGTCGGTGTTGCAAATAATAAAGTCCACGCCCTTGATACCTTGGGCATGCATGTGGTTGACGGCATTGCTGCCACCCCCACCTACGCCGATCACCTTGATGATCGAAGCGAGTTCTTTGGGAAGGTCGAATTTCATTGTTGTGGGTTTTTGGAAGGTGGTATTGTATTGGGGAAGGTTCGATCTATGGTCCCGTTCAACGGGGTATATGTTCAGTTATCATCGTCCTTCAGCAGGTCACTTGCCCCGCTAAGGATATTCGTAAAGAGCCCGCCGAGCATACCTTTCGAGTGGCCTTTAACGACGGTTTTGGTCGGGTTGACATGACCATTGGCCACTTTCGGGCGGTGCCGCTCCAAGTAGTCGAATCCTTTCATGACCAAGCCAACGCCGGTAGCATACAAGGGACTCGTCACCGCCTCCACATTGCTCTTCGCAAGGTGTTCGTTGGGGTAACCGATCCGGGTCGACATGCCGGTCATGTACTCCACCAGCTGCTTCAGGTGCTTCAGTTGTGACCCACCACCGGTAAGGACCACACCCGCGATCAGTTGCTTTTCGATGCCACTGTTCTTGATCTCGAAATAGACGTGCTCGAGGATCTCTTCCATTCTGCTCTGGATGATCTCCGCCAAGGTGCGTAAGCTGATCTCCTTCGGTTCGCGACCACGCAGACCAGGAATGCATACGACCTCATTCTCTTTGTTCTCCGCAGCGAGCGCGCTACCGAATTTCGTCTTCAGCAATTCCGCTTGGTCGCGCATGATCCCACATCCTTGGCGGATGTCCTCGGTCACCACATTGCCCCCGAACGGGATCACCGCGGTATGTCGAATGATGTTGTCGAAGAAGATCGCGATATCGGTCGTTCCCCCGCCGATGTCCACCAACACGACCCCCGCTTCCTTCTCTTCCAAGCTCAACACTGCATCCGCACTTGCCAAAGGCTCAAGGATCAGCTCGGTCACGTTCAAACCCGCACGATGAACACATTTGTTGATGTTCCGTGCCGCCGTCACCTGACCGCTGATGATGTGGAAGTTGGCTTCCAAACGGATCCCGCTCATGCCGATCGGGTCACGGATGCCTTGCTCATTGTCCACGATGTATTCCTGGGGCAGGACATGGATGATCTCTTCGCCCGGTGGCATCACCAAACGATAGGTCTCATCGATCAACATGTCGATGTCCACCTGCGTGATCTCCTCTTCGAGGCTTTCGCGCATCTTCATTCCGCGGTGTTGCATGCTTCGGATGTGTTGCCCGGCGATGCCCACGTTCACGGTGCCGATATCCACACCCGCACTATCACCGGCCTCGCGCATAGCGGCCTTGATGCTTTCCACGGTCTTTTGGATGTTCGCTACAACGCCCCGTGTAACACCATCGGATCGGGACTTCCCCATTCCGAGGATCTCGATCTTGCCTTGTTCGTTCTTACGCCCCACGATACAGGCGATCTTGGTTGTGCCGATGTCCAGGCCGGCTACGATGTCTTGTGAATTTTCCATGTGTCTGAGTTAGGGCGTTGTTCGTTTTGTGCAGACGATCTGATCAGCGAACCGCAGGTCAATGCGGTCGTATCGCCTCCAATCGGCTTTAGGGATTCCTTTTTGGTAGAAGAGCCGAAGCTTTTCGAAGCGTTGTGGAAGTGCGGTTACATCGCCGAGCAGGATCCGTTGTGCACCAATACGTGGGATCAATTCGAACTCATGGTCCGTGTTCACCAAGACCTGATCGATCATCGCGTTCCAGAAAGGATCGTTCACGATGAAGGTCGCCAGCCTGTGAATATCATCGGAAAGTGCAGCATGGGCCAAGCTGTCATCAGCATGTACATAATGCACTCCGTCAATTGCGCCTGCTTCGTTGAGGTTACCGGTAACCACCAATACGCGTGCGGTGTATTTGGAAGAGACGGGCATGGTCCACCCCTTACGGTCGATGTAGAAACTGTTCCCATCGGTATTGAACACACGGACGATCGGTTCGCGCTGCACCACATCCACATGCAACACACCATCCATGGTATGGTAGGCTTCGGCCTTGGCCACGGCCGGAATGTTGCGCAACCGGGTTTCGATACCCGCCACGTCCACATCAGAAGTTGGTGCATTCAACACGGCAACGCCATGGTCCAGGATCTCAGCGCGTACCGCTTGCTCATCGATGAAATGCAAACCTTCACCCCCTTCTACATGCACTTGTAGATCGCCGATCGGTGTGCGATCGGTGGTACGCTCCACAAAACCCAGTGCGAGCGTTACGCCGATCACCAGCAGTGCGATGCCCAATGGACGAAGGAATTTCTTCAGCTTCTTCATGGCTTATACAGTTCGTTGATCAGGCGTTCGATGGGCGCCACCAATTGGTCAATATCCCCTGCGCCCAACGTGAGCACCACATCCAAGTCGCGTCTTGCGAGTTCGTCCAGCAGACTGGCACGTGTACACAAGGTCTTCGCCGCCATATTGACGTGGTCCAATAGCCAGGCTGAATTGATCCCGGTGATCGGTTCCTCGCGCGCCGGATAGATGTCGAGCATAAGCAGCTCATCCAATGCTGCCAAGCTGTCCCCGAATTCCGTTGCATGGTCTCGGGTACGTGAGAAGAGGTGTGGTTGGAAGATCCCGGTGATCGATCGGCCGGGATACATCTCGCGCACGCTGCTGATACAGGCGTCCAATTCCTTCGGGTGGTGCGCATAGTCGTCGATGAAGACCACGCGCGGTCCCTTCACCCGCGTTTGGAAACGGCGCGCCACACCTTTGAAGGAAGCCAATCCTTCGCGCAGCAACTCCGGTGTTACTCCCAACCGCAGTGCGACCGTGCTGGCAGCAATGGCGTTCTCCACATTGTGTCGGCCGGGCATTCCCAAGCGAAGGTCTTTCAGTTCCAAGCCCTCTGCGAAGAGATCAAATTCATAAACGCCATCCACAACACGCAGATCGCTCGCACGTGGTGTTCCGGTCTTACCCAGTGCATAAGTGGTCACGTTGCTCCGTTCGGTGAAGTGCGAGGCGATACGTTCATGCACCAACAACGGACCATCGCAAAGGATCGCGAATTCGGTGTAGGCATCGAACATGGCTTGCGGGGTTCCGTAAATGTCCATGTGGTCGGGATCCATTGCGGTGATGATGGATTCGTTCGGACACAACTTCAAGAAGCTGCGATCATATTCGTCGGCTTCCACAACGTTCACCACGGCATCATCATTCAAAAGCACGTTGGTATCGTAGTTCGCGGAAATACCTCCCAAGAACGCGTTGCACTTGATCTTGCCCACGGTGAGCAGATGCGCAACCATGGTGCTCACGGTCGTCTTCCCATGGGTTCCTGCCACTGCCACGGTCCGTCGATCTTCGGTCACCATGCCAAGTACATCGGCCCTTTTCAGGATCTGCGCACCTGCCTCCTTCCAATAGTTCAGCAGCGGTGTTCCAAGTGGGACGGCTGGTGTGCGCACCACCATCACATTCTTTGGGTCTGCAGTGCGGAAGCTCTCAGGTACAAGGGCGACATCTTCATTGAACTGTACTGCGATCCCTTCACGCAACAATTGGTTGGTCAGTTCACTTGGTGAACGGTCGTACCCGGCCACTTCAGCGCCATGTCGATTGAAGTATCTCGCAAGGCCGCTCATACCGATGCCCCCGATACCGATGAAGAAGATCTTATTTCCGCGGAGCGTGCTCATGGACGCGTAGTGTTACGGGTTGAAGGACGTTTCGCCAAACGGATCACTTCGGCGGCGATGGTCTCTGCCGAGTTGTTCGTACCCAACGATGCGATAGCATGTTGTAGTTTGTCCAAGGCAGGTCGATCGGTGATCAACCCCACCACGGTCCTGCCCAATTCCGCTACAGCATCGGCATCGCGCACGAGCACCGCAGCCCCTTGATCCGTGAGCATTCTTGCATTGTGCGTTTGATGGTCCTCCGCAGCAGTGGGCAACGGGATCAGTATCGCGGGCTTCTGCACCAAACTGAGTTCGCTCACGCTGATGGCCCCGGCACGCGCCACGACAAGATCCGCTGCCGCATAAGCGTAATCCATCCGGTCTACGAATTGCATCACTTTGCAATCGGTATATCCGAGCGAATCAACAGCGGCTTGGGCCTGTTCCAGAAAGGGTTTTCCTGTTTGCCAGATCACTTGTAGGCCGGCCTCTTTGAACATTGGCAATGCCATTTCGATCCCGCGATTGACTCCGCGTGCGCCGAGGGATCCACCGGTCACAAAAAGGATCGGTCTTCCATCTTGCAGGTTGAAATGTTCGAGGCCGCGTGGTCGTTTTCCAGTAAGGCGAACCACGTCTTGACGCACGGGGTTACCGGTAATTAGCAGCTTCTCCTTCGGAAAATATTTGTCCATTCCGGCGTATGCCACACAGATCCGATCCACACGCTTGGCCAAGTACACGTTGGTTTTTCCGGGGAAGCTGTTCTGTTCTTGGATCAATGTGGGAACGGCCATGCGTTGGGCAGCCGCCAACAATGGTCCACTTGCATAGCCACCAACGCCAACGGCCACATGGGGTTTGAAGGACTTGACCAACCTCCGTGCTTTCAACATGCTCCGGAGGATACGTAATGGCAAGCCGATATTCCCCATGATGGAACCGCGTTGGAAGCCCCGGATGGGAAGTCCTTCAATGGCATATCCGGCAGCAGGCACTTTCTCCATTTCCATCTTTCCTTCAGCCCCAACAAATAGGAATTGGGTCGCAGCCTCCCGCTCGCGCACCGCGTTGGCGATGGCGATGGCCGGAAAGATGTGACCACCGGTACCACCACCGGAGATCATCACCCGTAAGGCGCTATCAGGCGAGTGCTGTGCGTGGGCGTTTGACATCCGTTTCTGTTGAAGGTGTATCGATACTGCGGCTCACACTGAGCACTATTCCGATGGCAAGACAGGTGAACCAAACACTGGTTCCGCCCATGCTTACCAAAGGCAATGGTTGGCCCGTAACAGGGACGAGATTCACAGCGACGGCCATATTCACCATGGCCTGCAACACGAGCATAAGACTGAGGCCAACGGCGACCAATGAACCGAATTGTTTCTCGCACCTGCCTGCAATTCGCACCGCGCGGAACAAGAGGATCAGGTAAAGGAGCAGTAGACCGAGGCCACCAAGAATACTTCCATACTCCTCAATGATGAAGGCATAGATCATATCGGAATACGGATGTGGCAACCAATTGCGGGAAGCACCACTGCCCGGTCCGTTCGGCAAAAGACCTCCTGAGGCGATCGCGATCTTGGCGTGCTCCACTTGGTAATTTGCTTCGTGGTCGACTTCGCCGAAGCTCGAGATCCGCTTCTCCCAGGTCTCCACACGCGGCAGAACATCCAGCCCCAATGCTTCATTCACCATGACCAAGGCCAAGAACGAACCGATCGCCAAACCAACAATGGACAGGAGCCATTTCATAGGAACCTCTCCAACGAACATGATCACCATGCACAGCGCGAACAAGAGTGCAGCGGTCGAGAAATTGGCCGGAAGTATCAATCCGCAGATCACACCAACGGGCACCATCAATCGGACGATCACATCGCGCAAGGACCATTCATTCCCTTGGTGTTTGCTGATCATGCGTGCGAGGTAGACCACCAGCACCAACTTGGCGAGATCACTCGTTTGGAAGGTTTGATTGATGATGGGGATCGTGATCCAGCGACTGGCATCGTTGATGTTGCTGCCGAGCACCAAAGTGAGCAGGAGCAACACGGCCACCACACCGATGGCCAATTGTGAAAGCCGCGAGTACATGCTGTACTTCAACTTGGAGGCATAGAACATGATCACCCCGCCGGTGGCAAGGAAGAACCCGTGTTTCATAAGGAAATGAAGGGTGCTACCACCTTCCCGCTTGAAAGCGAGAGAACTGATGGAGCTATAGACCGCGAGCAAGCTGATCAAGCCCAGGAACAGGGCCGTCATCCAGATCACACGATCGCCTTTAAGTTTATGGAGAAGGGTTGTCACGGTGGTGTAGTCGTTAGTAGGTAGTGATCAGTGGTTAGTCGTTGGTTGGATCAAGTCGTGAGTCGTTAGTGGCGAGTCTTGTTACTTGCATCTTGCTTTTGCTTCCTGCCCCTGCTGATTGCTTTTGTTTCCTGCCCCTGCTATTGCCCCTGCTCTTGCCCTTTTTCAATTCATAGATCCCGTACCGCGCGTTTGAATTCGGCACCACGTTCTTCGTAGTTGGCAAAGCCGTTCCCACTCGGGCACGCTGGACTGAACAGTACACTTTCCGTTGGATGCGCGATCTCCTTTGCGAGGAATACCGCAGTCCTCAATTCTTCGGCTACGTAGAGATGCTCCACCGGTGCTTTGCCTCCGCGCTCCACGGCCTCTGCTGAACGGCCGAAAACGATCATCGCAGAGACCTTCTCCTTGATCAAGTCCTGCACGGTGTTCCCGTTCATTTCGTTGGAAAGGTCACCAACGATCCATACCACACGTCCTTCCATTTGGCCGAGTGATTCCAACGTGGCATCAAGGAAAGTGGCTTTTGAATCGTTGATGTACGCGACATCGTTCACTGTTGCCACAAGCTCCATGTGGTGTGGACCGTGCGCTTGTTCTGCCAACGACTTGAGCCGTGCCTCCATCAATTGGCCACCGACCAGTCTAAGTGTGGGGTTGGAATGTTGCTGTTCCATGGTTCGTTCCAGGTATTGGTTCAAAGTCCTCTGACCGCAGCTTTGAACTTGCGGCCACGGTCCTCGTAGTTCTCAAAAAGATCGAAGCTTGCACAAGCGGGACTAAGCAGCACCACATCACCTGCCTCTGCCATCTCGTAGGCTGTTCGTACAGCTTGTTCGGCACTGTTCGTATCGGTGATCGTGGGCACCAGACCATCGAACGCTGCGTGGATCGCGGCATTGTCCGTTCCCATGCACACGATGGCCTTCACCCTGTTCTTCACGAGATCGCGCAACATGGTGTAATCGTTGCCTTTGTCCACGCCACCGACCAACCAGATCATGGGTTTCGAAATACTTTCCAACGCATACCAAACAGAGTTCACATTGGTCGCTTTGGAATCGTTGATGAACTCGATCCCATGCACCATTGCAACGTGCTCCAGCCGGTGTTCCACGTTCTGGAAATCGGCCAACGCTTCCCGGATGGGTTCCTTCCGCAGTTCCAACAACCGCGCACCAATACCGGCCGCCATGGAATTGTAGATGTTGTGTTTTCCCTTGAGGGCGAGTTCTATCATCGACATGCTGAAGGTGGATTTGTCCGTGGTGATGGTTAATTGATCGTTCTTGATGATCGCCCCTTGGTCCATTGATCGCTCAATGGAGAATGGCCAATGCCGGGCCTTGATGGTGTGTTGGCGCATCCATCCATTGATCTCGGGATCATCGGCGGAATGGATGAAATGGTCCTGTGCCGTTTGGTTCATGGTGATGCGGAACTTGCTCGCCACGTAATTCGGCATGTGCTGCTGGTATCGATCCAAGTGGTCCGGAGTGATGTTCAGCAACATGGCGATGTGCGGTCTGAATTCCCGGATCCCATCGAGTTGGAAACTACTGAGCTCGAGCACATAAACGTCGTTGTCACCATCCGCCACAAGGCCGGCGAAACTTGTTCCCACATTGCCACCCACCACCACATCAACACCTGCTTTCTGAAGGATGTGATGCATGAGCAAGGTGGTCGTGGTCTTTCCGTTACTGCCAGTAATGGCCACGATGGTCCCTTTGCAATAGCGATACGCGAATTCGATCTCGCTGATCACAGGGATGCCCTTGTTCTTCGCTGCAACCACGAGGGATGCGGTATCGGGAATGCCCGGGCTCTTCACCACTTCGTGCGCTTCCAATACGCGGGCCGCTGAGTGGCCGCCTTCCTCGAATTCGATGCCATTGGACTGCAACACCCGACGGTATTCCGGCTTGATCGCACCAGCATCGCTCACGAACACATCAACCCCTTGGCGTTGGGCCAAACGCGCGGCACCAACCCCGCTCTCCTGAGCTCCGAGTATGACCAACTTGCTCATCTCAGCTTGAGCGTTACGATGGATACGACCGCGAGTATGATCCCCACGATCCAGAAGCGTGAGACGATCTTACTTTCGTGGATACCGAGCTTTTGGAAATGGTGGTGCAATGGCGACATCAGCAACACCCGACGACCTTCACCAAAACGTTTACGTGTGTACTTGAAATAAGAGACCTGTACCATTACACTGAGGTTCTCCACGAGGAACACGCCGCATAGAACGGGGATCAACAATTCCTTGCGCACCAGGATCGCGATGGTTGCAATGATGCCGCCAAGTGCAAGGCTCCCGGTATCTCCCATGAAGACTTGAGCGGGATAGGCATTGTACCAGAGGAACCCGATGCACGATCCAAGCAAGGCCCCAATGAACACCGCCAATTCACCGCTGCCGGGGATGTACATGATGTTGAGGTATTCCGAGAAGATGACGTTACCGCTCACGTACGCGAGCACACCCAAGGCGAGAACGATGATCGCAGAAGTTCCTGTCGCCAATCCGTCAAGCCCATCCGTGATGTTCGCGCCGTTGCTCACCGCTGTGATGATGAAGATGACCACGAGGATGTACACCAACCACGTGTATTGTCGTGCGTTACGACCAAAGAGACCAAGTACCGACGAGTAGTTGAATTCGTTGTCCTTGATAAATGGGATCGTTGTGTTCGGAGACTTACGGTTCAACATGTAATGGACCGTTCCATCCTCTTCCGTTACCGTGTGCAACTCGCTCTCGGCCAATTGGGAAGCGAGTACTTCCGGCACTTCCACGCGTGTGCGGATCTCCGGATGGAAGTACACCGTAGCACCGATGATGATGCCCACACCCACTTGGCCCACGATCTTGAACTTCCCTGAAAGTCCGCTCTTGTCCTTCTTGAACACCTTGATGTAGTCATCGACAAAACCGATCGCCCCGAGGAACACGGTGGCCACGAGCAAGAGAAGGATATAGATGTTGTCCAGGCGGGCGAATAGGAGTGTTGGAATGATGGTTGCTGAAAGAATGATCAGGCCGCCCATTGTTGGTGTGCCCTGCTTCTTCATCTGGCCCTCCAGACCGAGGTCGCGGACAGTTTCACCCACCTGCATGCGACGCAAGAGGTTGATGATGCCCTTGCCCCACCAGAGCGAGATGAGCAACGATACGAACACCGCCAAAGCCGCACGGAATGAAATGAAGCCGAACAAGCCTGCGCCTGGAATGCCCGAACCGAATTGATCAAAGAGGTGGTACAGCATTATTTGTGCAGGAGTTCAAGGGTTTCCTTCAGCACGGCGACATCATCGAACGGGTGCTTCACGCCATTGATCTCTTGATAGGTCTCGTGTCCCTTGCCGGCCAGAAGCACCACATCTCCCGGTTTTGCCATGCCGACGGCTTGCCTGATCGCTTCGCGACGATCGCTGTTCACCCATACACGGTTCCGGTCGCCTTCTGCAACACCACTGCGCATTTCATCCAGGATCGCCATGGGTTCCTCGGTCCTTGGATTATCACTGGTCAGCACGATGTGGCTGCTCAGTTCGGTTGCGATCCGCGCCATTACAGGGCGTTTGGCGCGGTCGCGATCGCCACCACAGCCCACTACGGTGATCACATTTCCATTGTCTTGGCAGACATCATTGATCGTGGAGAGCACGTTCTTCAACGCATCCGGTGTGTGCGCATAGTCCACGATACCCACAACACCACCGGTACTGCGCACCACTTGGAAACGTCCCACAGGTGGTTGCAGGTCGCTCAAGGCCGTCAATACATTGATGGGTGTTTCTCCGAGTAGGACGGCAGTTGTGTAAACGGCGAGTAGATTGCTTGCATTGAACTCACCGATCAAGCGCGAGTACATGTCGTGCCCATCGATGTTGAGGTGTAGGCCGGTCAACTGGTTCTCGATGATGCGCGCACGGTGGTCCGCCATATTGCGGACAGCGAAGGAGTGCTTCGTGGCCTTGGTGTTCTGCACCATTACCGCACCGTTAGGATCATCCGCATTCACGAGAGCGAAGGCATCCGCGGGCAGTTGATCGAAGAAGCGTTTCTTGGCCTTGATGTACTCCGCGAAGGAGCCGTGATAATCCAAGTGGTCGTGCGTGATATTGGTGAACACACCAGCAGTAAAGCGGAGGCCTGCGATCCGTTCTTGGACGACACTGTGCGAGCTCACTTCCATGAAGCAATAGGCCACACCCTCGCTGATCATTTCGGCAAGCAACTCGTTCAGGCGAACCGAATCGGGCGTGGTATGTGTGCTCGGGATCGTTCGCGTACCGATCCGGATCTCAACGGTACTGATCAGTCCGCACTTATGGCCCAATGCACGGAATAGGCGGAACAACAAAGTGGCAACGCTGGTCTTTCCATTGGTGCCGGTGATGCCCACGAGCTTCAATTGCTTAGCCGGCAGGTCGAAGAAATTGGCGGCCATGATGCCGAGCGTGGAGGCCGCATCGGCCACACGCACGAACGTTACTCCTTCCTTCAGTTCCGTTGGCAACTCTTCGCAGATGATCGCGTTGGCTCCACTTTCGATCGCCTTGTTGATGAAATCATGACCATCGACCTGTGTACCGCGCGTTGCAACGAAAGCGGTGAAGGGTACCACGTTCCTGCTGTCGAACGCGATCCGTTCCACGGCCACATTCGTCGAACCCTCGACCTGTTCGAGACGCACCCTGTACAATATGTCCTTCAGCAATTTCACGTCAGTTCGATTGTGATGGTTGATCCCGTGGGCGCTTTCGTGCCCGGCGATAAGGACTGCTTGCGCACCATCCCGTTCCCTTGGAAGCGTACGCGAAGGCCGCGGTTCTCGAGTATGTACAGCGCATCGCGCAAGCCCATGCCCAACACGTTCGGCACACGGTCCATGGCCATGGTGGGGATCCCCCGTGCACTCAATACCACGGCAGTATCACCGGCAGCGGTGCTTGTCCATTCTCCTTCTCCTTCCACGATCACGGGGATGTTCAAGCCTTCCATTGCCCTGCGGATGTCACCCGTGTGTCCGCTCAGTGTAATGGGTGTGCGCGGCCCCTTCACTTCGGCAAGGAGCACGTCCTGCTGCATCTCCAAACGGTTGCTGTAGATCTTGTCCGCGATGTTCTGGAAAATGGGGCCTGCCACTACATTGCCGTAATAGCCGCTCATGGTAGGTCCGTTCACCACAACGATGCAACTGTACTTCGGAGCATCGGCCGGGAAATACCCAACGAACGAAGCTTGGTAACTGAGTCCTTCGCTCTTGTAGGATCCGTTGCGCGCGATCTGCGCAGTACCTGTCTTCCCCGCGATGGCGAAGTGCGCGTTCTTCAAATTCGTGGCGGTTCCACTGTCGACCACGCCTTGCAGGAAACCATGGACGATGTCGAGGGTGGCCTTGGAACAGATCGCAGGGTTCAATTCCTTCGGTTCAAATCGCTCGGTCGTCTTTCCGTTGCGCGAAACGTGGTCGACGAACTGCGGTTGCATCAAACGTCCGTTGTTGGCAACGGCATTGTAAAAGGTGAGCACTTGAAGTGGCGTAAGGGCCACCTCATATCCGATGCTCATCCACGGCAAGCTCACGCCGCTCCAGCCCTTCTCACCAGGGTTACGCATTGTCGGTGTCGCTTCACCGGGGATCATGATATCCGTTCTGTTGGCCAGACCCATGCGTCGAAGTCCATCAACGAATCGCTTGGGATCCTTCTCGTACGCCTTGGTAATCGCAAGGCTGATCCCTGTATTCGATGAAAGCTCGAAGGCCCGTTGCACCGTGATCCGTCCATAGCCACCTTCATGCGAATCCCGCATGATGCGATCGCGGAATCGCACTTGGCCTTTCTGCGTATCCACGGTATCGGTGGCTTTGATCAACCCGTCATCCAACCCCACCATCAATGAGGCAAGCTTGAACGTGGACCCCGGTTCGGTGGACTGTGATATCGCGTAATTGAGGTCTGCGACATACGAACTGTCCTTACGCGTAAGGTTGCAGATGGCCTTGATGTATCCGGTCGCCACCTCCATCACCACAAGCGTTCCGTACTGCGCACCGTGCTTGCGCAACTGATCTTCCAGAGCGGCATCGGCCACGTCCTGCAGGTTCATGTCGATGGTGGTATGGATATCACTTCCCGGTTTGGGGTCCACACCATCACCATTGTCTATCGGCATCCACACACCTCCGGTCAATCGACGTTCCAGTCTTCGACCGGTTACGCCGCGCAACCACTGGTCGTATCCACCTTCCAAGCCAACCTTGCTGCTGTCCCGTAATACATAGCCTACGCTACGTGATGCCAATCTTCCGAATGGGCGCATGCGAACAGTGCGTTTTTCGGTGACCAACCCGCCCCGGTAGCGGCCTAGATCGAAGAGCGGAAAGGTGCGCAGGACCTGTACTTGCGTGTGGTCCACATTGCGCTTTACCAAGTAGTAGCGCTCCTTTCGGTAACGGGCATCGGTGAGGTCTCGTTTGTATTCCGAAGCCGTCCGGTCCTTGAACAGGTCTGCCAGTCGCACACTGAGCGAATCCACCTTACTGCGGAAGAGCTCATCGGTCATGCCGTTCGGCATCATGTCCCATGCGCACGTCATACTCGGGCACACTGGTGGCCAAGAGCCTTCCGTCTTCGCTATAGATATGTCCACGGTCCGGCTGTACGATCCGGTAGGTGGTCGAAACGGTTTCCGCACGGGCGCGCCACTTGTCGCCTTCCACCAGTTGGATGGTGAAGAGCTTAACAGCAATGGCCATGGCGAACAGCACTACACTGAAGTAGACCATGTTTGCACGCGCGCGGAGCTGCTTGTTCTCCATCACTTTGTGCTTGTGCCTTTTAGTTCCTTCTTGGACAATTCCAGCTTCACTGGCGGCACCCGGCTCTCGTGCAAACCCAACTCCTTGATGCCCGCCGCTACTTGGCTTTGCTGTTCCTTTTTCTCCAGTGAAGCACGCACGGTGATGTACTCCGAACGCATTTCCTTCAGCTCGGTGCCCGTGCTATTGAGATTGCGTACGATACGTTCCGTTTGATAACCATAGGCGATGTACATGATCATGAGCGCCGCGCAGAAGAGTATGAAAGGCATGTTGCCCAACACGTTCTCACGTGTGAGGAACGAACCGTTCAACACGCTGATCAGGCCACGGGGCATGCGCGCGTTCTTTCCCGAAACCGCGGCCTTCGTCGGTTCTTCCGGCTGCTCTTCTTTTATGTCGCGTAGCTTGTTCACGTGCGTGTTGCTATTCTCAATCGGGCACTGCGTGCCCGCGGGTTCATTGCTGTTTCGCGATCCGTTGGTTGGATCGCCTTATTGCTCGTAGGGTTGAATGGTCGTGTACGATTACCGAAGTGGTCCTTCTCCTCTTCACCACCGAGATCTCCGCTGCGCATCCAGTTCTTCACCAAGCGATCTTCAAGCGAGTGGTAGCTCATGATCACAAGTCTTCCGCCGGGAGCGATCACATCGGTACTCAGTCGCAACAGCGTTTCCAACGCGCCCAGTTCATCGTTCACTGCAATGCGCAGGGCTTGGAACACTTGGGCGAGGAAACCGCTTTCACGACCCCGAGGCGTTACCGGCCTCAACGCTTCCACCAATTGAAAGGTGGTTGCGATCGATGTGTGCGCATTGGCATTCACCAATTGCCGGGCCACGCGGTGGGCGCCGTTCACCTCACCATAGATCCGCAGCAGGTTGGTCAATGCAGCTTCGTCCAGGTCGCGCAACAACTGCGAGGCGGTGCGGCTTGCGCGGTGGTCCATGCGCATGTCCAGTGGGCCATCGAAACGGAAGCTGAAACCTCGCGCACCGGTATCGAACTGGTGACTGCTTACACCGAGATCCGCAAGAAGCCCATCCACTGGTAGCGCATTCAGGTACCGCAAGTGGTTCTTGAACCAGCGGAAGTCGGCTTTCACCAAGGTGAAGCGTGGATCCCCTGTTCCTCCATCGGTTGGCGAAAGCGCGGCTGCGTTCTTCCAGGCATCGCGATCACGATCGAACGCGATCAGTCGACCTTTCGGACCGAGCCTTTCCAAGATGGCTTTGCTGTGACCACCACCACCGAACGTAACGTCCACATAGACGCCGTCGGGTCGGATGTTCAATCCTTCGAGACAAGAAGATAAAAGAACGGGGTCGTGATACTCATTGGCCATTGGTTTTAGAAGGTGCCATCACCTTTGCCGCCAATACCTTGAGTGCCACTTTCCCGTCGAGCGCCTGTTTGTACAGGTCCTCGTTCCAAACCTCGATGCGATCGCCCATGCCCGTGAACAAGATTGTTCGGCTCAGTTGAGCGTACTGCATCAGGTGTTTGGGCAATAACAATCGTCCGTTCGGGTCGAGTTCCAACGGTGTTGCCCCATTCAGGAAACGTCGTTGGAACTCCACACTTTCGGGATCGAAGCGGTTGAGCTTGCGCACTTCTGCACTTGTTCGTTGCCACTCCGAAAGAGGATAGAGAACGAGGCATGCACTTGCTGGATCGCGGTTCAACACAAAGCCTTTGACCGCCTCGCCACCGAGCTGCTTCTTCAGCGCGGCGGGCAAGAGCACGCGGCTCTTGGCATCCAAGGTGCTTTGATATTCTCCTAATAGATCCAGCATCGTTCATGCTCGTCGGAATGGCGGCGAAAGTAGATCAGAGGCTCCCACTTCCTCCCACCTTTCCATTCCAAAAAGCCGATTGTTGATAATTCTTCAACGGCGAAAGTAGCCAAATGTTGCATAACAGCCGCAACCAGTGAAGAAAACGACCTTAAAACACAGTGGGTGAAAGTGGGCAGTTCTTAACACTCCCAGTTCCTTTTTGCTCTAACCGCACTTGCACTTAAGGGACCTGAAAGATCCGATGCGGCAACCCCGCACCCTCGCCCTTATTGGGAAGATCGATCAACAGGGCGATGTGTGGAACGCCTGGGATCGGCGTGGTGGTAAGAAGTGGTTGCCCCTGAGAAAGGACCAAATGGGACAACGGTGGGAGACTTGACCGGAAATAAGATCCAAGTGCGTACACGAACCACACTCGCAACTTGATGGATCTTGCGGCATCGATCAGAAGAGCAGCATAGAATGAAGTTGAACGAAGGCCGAACTTCCGTTTGGAGATGTGCAGTAGTGTACCGATCAAACGGTGCAAGCTCCTATCAAAGCACCTCAACGAGGCCAAAAGCATGGTCGCTCGTTGGTCCGAGCTGGTCCACTTACTTATACACCATGGATCTTTTGACAAAAGGATGGAACCCGTGGACACCGTTCCGGGTTCCGTTTACCTTTGGACGGACCGTGAGGTTAACATGGCAGACGAGCGCACATTGAAGGAGGAAGGCGAATTCCAGTATTTGGAAGCGGGAAAGGGCGAGCCGCTGATCCTACTGCATGGTTTATTCGGCGCTTTAAGCAACTTCGGTCCCTTGTTCGATCACTTCAAGGACAAGTACCATGTACTAGTGCCGATCCTGCCGTTGTACACCTTGCCCATGTTGAGCACCAATGTGGACAACCTGGCGAAATTCCTGGACCGCTTCATCCAGCATACCGGTTTCAAGTATGTGAACATCATCGGTAATTCGCTTGGCGGTCACGTAGCGCTGGTCTATTGCAGCCGCAAGCCGGAGATGGTCCGTTCCTTGGTGCTCACCGGTAGTAGCGGTTTGTATGAGAATGCCTTCGGCGGTGGTTTTCCACGCCGTGAGGACAAGGACTTCATTAAAAAGAAAGTGGCCGTGACCTTCTTTGATCCGAAGCATGCCACGGATGAGTTGGTGGAAGAGTGCTACGAAACGATCAATGACAAGGCAAAGCTGATCCGCATCCTTTCATTGGCCAAGAGCGCGATCCGCCACAACATGGCCACAGAGATCCCCAAACTGAAAATGCCCGTGTTGTTGATCTGGGGAAAGCAGGATACTATTACTCCGCCGCATGTGGCCGAAGAGTTCCACACCTTGATCCCACATAGCGAGTTGCATTGGATCGATGAATGCGGGCATGCGGCCATGATGGAACACCCGAACCAGTTCAATGCAATTTTGGAAAAGTGGTTGGCGAAGACATTGGCATGAAACCTGTCTTGAGCGGGAAGCTGCGACCAGCGAGCGAGTGCTTCCCTTCAACTTCGCACCAGGAACACGTTCGTTCACTCGCCACTATTGAACAGTTGCTCCACCCATGAAAGCTTTACAAGCCGAACACCTTGGAAGCGGTCGTGCCCCGGAGCATTGGCCGAAGCCGACATTGCCCGAATATGCTTTCATAGGGCGAAGCAATGTGGGCAAGAGCTCGCTGATCAACATGCTGTGCCACATCAACAAGCTGGCACGTGTGAGCAATACACCGGGCCGTACGCGCAACGTTGAGCACTTCCGGGTAGAAGGCACATTGAAAAGCGAACGCCCTTGGATGTTGGCCGACTTGCCGGGTATGGATTCGCCAAAGTGAGCAAGACGGAACGCGCCGTGTGGGAAAGCATGATCCGCAACTACCTGCGCAGACGGGAGAATCTCCAGTGCACCTTCATCTTGGTCGATTCACGCTTGGAACCGCAGAAGAACGACCTGGATATGATCCAGTGGTTGGGCGAAGAGGAGATCCCATTCGCGATCGTCTTCACCAAGACCGACAAATTGGGCCAGCCACAGGTGCAAGCCAACGTGGCAAAACTGAAGCGCGAGCTCAAGGCAACTTGGGAAACGCTGCCCGACGTGTTCGAGACCTCAGCGGAAAAGTCCAAGGGACGGGATGAATTGCTCGACTTTATAGAAAAGGTGAACAAGGCGTGGACCTTCTACAGTTGAATACCTCCGGAGTTTGGGGGTCGTGAGTCGTGAGTCGGGAGTCAGGACTCACGACTAACGAACCACGACTTCACTTACTTCAACTCCGGCAGCATGTGCTCCGCGAAATAGGCTCCGAAATCGCGCATCTGCGCAGCCATTTTCCCTTCATTGGTGGCGCGCTCGAATGTATCGGCCATGGTAAGAATGTTCTGATGGAAGAAGGCCTTCATTTCCTCCACGGTCATTTCCTTGGTCCAGAGATCGATACGCAAGGTGTTCTTTTCTTGCGCATCCCAAAGCGACAACAAGACCGCCTTCGTACTGCTCTTGCTCCCGGTGTCTTCGGCCTCCCAATCGATGTGTTCGGGTACGTTGTTCTCATCGGTGCGAACGGTCAGGCGGATATCGGAAGTCTTGGTCATGGATCGATGAGGGGATGGCGGATCGTTAGAGATAGTGTTCAACGCGGTTTATAGTTCTTGAGGATCGTTCGGGGATCATCCAACGCGAAGAGCTGCGCAAAGGAAACGTTCGGGTTCTCCTTCATGTATGCGTCCACCAGGCGGTAACCGATCCATTCCCCAATATGTCCGGGACTTTCGCGCGGTAACCCGTTGGTGAACGGTCCATCGTTCATCAACCTCCCGATGTCATCTGCCTTCTTACTGAAGAGTTGATCATTCGAAACGATCTCCTTCCAAATGGCGTACTCATTCGCCTCGCACCATGCCAGATGCTCCTTGCTGAAAGCGAAAAGCGAAGCCGGTTCCGCATCCGGCAGAAGTGCATTGAGCAATGCCATCACTTTTCCCGTCTCCACCAGGTTGGTGAGCACATCGGCGCCACGAATGTCACGCGTGTAGTGAACCAGCAACCAGCCCTTCACAGCACTGGGCACCAACATATCCGGACGCATTCTGTCCTTCACGTATTTGGGGAAGGCCTCCGGTGCCAATATGCCGATCATGGGGTGATCGGCACCGATGAACCACTCCACGCCTACGCCGAGCACACTGTCCGTGGGATAGATCCCGAAATTGAAGCCGGAATTGAAGGCCACGACCTTGGGGGTAAGGCTGTCCGGAAAAAGGACCTTCAATCGCTTGAACGCTTCTTCCAGATCGGCACGTTCCGGCTCCATGTCCCCTAGCACGCTGTCCACAGCTTGTTGGGTGCTGCGCCAATCGGGGTCCTGCACAAAGCGCCCGAGCACCATGGTCAACTGTGGGTCGCCGAGGGGTGCACCTTGAAGGATATCCTCAATGTACACCCTGTAGAACTCGCCATACTGGGCATAGGCCGCTCGGCTTGCAACCTGCAAACTATCGGGTGGCGCGCGGAACAAGGCACGGTCGAGCCTGCCGATCTCCACATGCAGCTGCACGCCATCCGTCTCCACCTTGGTGTGACGTTCTTGGGTACAACCGGTCATAAGTATTGCCGTGGCAACTAGCACGGACTTAAGATCGCGTCTGATCAAGGCGTTACATTTGCACATTCAAAACGAGCCCCAAAACTATGAAGAAGGTATTCGCCATTTTCGCCATCGCCCTCATGACCGGCACAGTGGCCCATGGACAATCGGATAATGCCACCAAATTCCGCTTAGGGATCAAGCTTGCACCCAACTTGAGTTGGATCCGGGCAGATACCAAAGGAGTGGAATCGGACGGCTCCAAAGTAGGCTACACGTTCGGCCTTATGACTGAATTTCCTTTCGGAGCCAATGGGAACTACCGTTTCGCAACGGGGTTGATGCTGAACAACATTGGTGGAAAAGTGGTTGAGAGCTTTGCAGTTGATACAGTTGGTGTGAAAACCAGTGTCGAGAACTCTTCCTCTGTGAATTTGCGCTACATCGATCTACCGCTCACGATCAAGTTGATGACCAATGAGATCGGTTATATGCGCTACTTCGGACAATTGGGTTTCGACGCGGGTGTGAACATCCGTGCAAAGGGTGATGCCCAACGGATAACGACTTCACTCAATAGGACCACTGACCAGAAGCTCACGGATGTGGATTTCAAGAAGATGGTAAGTCCGGTGAAGTTGGGCTTGGTGATCGGTGCCGGCTTCGAATACAATTTCAGCGGCGGTACTTCCGCCATGGTCGGAGTCAGTTATCATAGCTCCTTCACGAAATTGCTGGAGAAGGACTTCTACGAGAACATTACCGGTGGAAAGACCTACGCTGACTACATCGAATTGTGCTTGGGGGTCTATTTCTAAGACCCTATCACCACATCTTACGATGCTCCGGCCAGCATACTGACCGGAGCTTCGCATTTTTGTACCATGGATACTGCGCGCGTGATCGATCACATTACCCATTGGCTGAAGGCGTATTGCCTTGAAAATCGGCAGAAAGGCTTCGTGATCGGGATCAGTGGCGGCATTGACAGTGCCGTGACCAGCGCCTTGTGTGCGCAGACCGGATCGCCCGTGTTGTGTGTGGAGATGCCGATACACCAGGCCGCGACCCAAGTAACCCGCGGGCAGGAGCACATTGCTTGGCTGAAGGAACACTATCCACTCGTGGGCAATACGGTGGTCGACCTTACGACAACGTTCGAAACCATGGTCGCAGCGCTTCCCACCGATGCGAACGCGGAAGTGATCGAACTCGCACGAGCGAATACACGCGCTCGCCTCCGCATGGCCACGCTCTACTACATGGCGGGACTGCATGGCTATTTGGTAGCAGGCACGGGGAACAAGGTGGAAGACTTTGGTGTGGGCTTCTTCACCAAATACGGAGACGGCGGCGTTGACCTCTCTCCCGTCGCAGACCTGACCAAGACAGAAGTATACGAGCTGGCCAAGGAATTGGGGAACTTGCAAAGCATACAGGATGCGGCACCCACAGATGGCTTGTTCGGAGATAGCAGGACCGATGCGGACCAGATCGGTGCAACGTATCCGGAACTGGAATGGGCCATGGAACTGCGCGCTTCAGGAAGGGTGGATCTCAATGCGTTGGACCAAAGACAGCTGGCGGTTTTGGCTATTTACGATCAACGGCACAATGCCAACAAACACAAGATGGCCCCGATCCCGGTTTGCGTGATCCCTGCTGAGTTCCGTTGAAGCATTGTCCGTACTGTTCGTTACCGATCTACTTTCAGCATTAATGCACCACGGTTCATTTCGCAATGCATGGTAACACGATGAACATTTGACGACTCAACATGGATGGATCCACCAGCCCACCATCATGGCAACTCCAGCCAACATCAGCGGTCTGCTGCGTCCCCTTTTCCTCATTTCAATTGCGTTCCTATTGGGTCCTACCGTGTACGCCCACGACATCTTGTTCTACGCGAACGGTTCCAGCATTGTGGGCACTGTGGAGGAGATCGGTATTGACCAAGTCCACTATCGGACCACCTCGGGAGCTTCTGAAGTAAAGATCACCGTGGAGAAACGCGATCTGTCCCGGATCGTACTTGAAGGTGGTCAAGTGCTGGAATTCAATGGGACCACAGGAAGATCCGGATCTGGTGCTATCACGCGATCAAGCTAATCGGAAGCAGTGCTCAAGAAAACCCACGCGTTGTAAATTGATTTCATAGCACCTACATTGAACCACTTCACGATGGGCTATTAACATGGGTTGGGCAGAGTGGCGGCACTGGAGATAAAGCTGGAGTACATCGGCATTCAAACCAAGGACAACATCTATGATCGCGAGAATACCTCTGGATTCCTGGCGAAGGTGGGCATCAAGTTCATCCATCGCCTGGAGCGCTCGAACGACCATCCCTTGACAGGTTGGTATCTGAAACCGGAATTGATATACAGCCAATGGTCCGACACGAGGATGGAGAACTTATATGGTCCTTATCCTTATAGCTACACGACTTCGGAAGTACGCAGAACCGTGAACTCAGCAGCTTTCAATTTGGTGATCGGAAGGCAGATCCTCCTTGGCGGCGCGGTAACCTTGGATGTGTTCTTTGGTATTGGCTATGGTTTTCAGGACCATACGGATAGGTCAGATCTTAACTACTCCATCCGATTCAATCCTTATGCATATTCCCATTTACAGGTAGATGCATTCGTAGCACTCGCATTCAGCGGTGGTATGCTGTTCGGCATTGCCTTTTGATCAGACCTAGAGGATATCATTTGCAACAGCTTGACTGAGATAAGGCGTCCACAGCCGCAGGATCGGTGCAGGTTACTGTGAAGTAGCGGAGGTCACCCGATCGTCCAAGTCCTTCCCCCGCTCAACAGATCATCCAAGTTACCAACGCCTTTCTTCTCTTTGGCCAGCGCCACTTGGGCGTTCAATTTGGTTTCCATCGTTGGGCGATCCGAGACGAAGAACACACCGAACGGCCGTGGCATAGCGCCTTCATGGCCCTGATCATCGAACAAGCGAACGAGAATGCTGGCCTTGAACCCGTCGCGTTCATCATGTATCCAGAGATCGTCCATTGAAGCACCTTCAGCAAGGTCCACGATCACAGGGGTCATGCCATCCAACTTGATGCCCTTGGTACCATTGGCGAAGACGAGGGGCTTTCCATGTTCCACGAACAAGGTGTGCTGCGGCTTGTTAGCCTTCTCAGTGAATACCTCGAAGGCTCCGTCGTTGAACACATTGCAGTTCTGGTAGATCTCCACCAAGCTTGTACCGCGGTGTGCATCGGCACGAACGAGGATCTCACGAAGGTGCTTGGGATCGCGGTCCATGGCGCGGGCCAAAAAGCTGCCATCGGCTCCTTTGCAAAGTGCCAACGGATTGAATGGGTGGTCCACACTGCCCATAGGCGTACTCCTCGTTACGGATCCTTCCGGCGAAGTAGGAGAATACTGACCTTTCGTAAGCCCGTAGATCTCGTTGTTGAAAAGCAGTACGTTCACGTCCACATTCCTGCGCAACAGGTGGATCAAATGGTTACCACCGATACTGAGCGAATCACCATCACCGGTGATCATCCACACGCTGAGTTCCGGACGGATCACGCGCAAGCCACTTACGATCGCAGGTGCCCTACCGTGAATGCTGTGCATTCCATACGTATCCAAGTAGTAAGGGAAACGTGAACTGCAACCGATACCGCTGATGAACACAATATCCTCTTTTGCTTTGCCCTGCTCCTTGAGCACGGTCTCCATCTGCTTCAGAATGCTGTAATCGCCACAACCAGGACACCAGCGTACTTCTTGATCGCTGGCATAGCCGGGATGCGGCGTTGCGTTCCCTTGTACCACTTCCGTTGCGGTCGTCATTTCTTAAGGAATTTCAGAGCAGCCGCCTTGATCTCCTCGGAGGTGAATGGCATGCCTTGGATCTTGTTAAGGCCTTGTGCATCTACCAGGTACTCAGCCCGGATCAGTTGGCGCAATTGTCCAGCGTTCATTTCAGGGATCAACACACGTTTGAATCGGGAAAGGATACCTTCCAACTCTTGTCTGAACGGGAAGAGGTAGCGCAAATGCACATGTCCAATTTGATGGCCTTCATCATTCAACGCACTCACCGCCGTTCTGATCGCGCCGTAGGTACTGCCCCATCCCAGTATGAGCAATTCGCCACTTTCGACTCCATTGGCGAGGTCCAAGGGCGGGACATTCTCCACCACTTTCCGCACTTTCTCTGCGCGCAGTCGCACCATTTTCTCATGGTTCAACGGGTCGTAGCTGATGTTGCCGGTACCGTCCTGCTTCTCGATCCCACCGATCCGATGTTGCAGGTCCTTCATGCCCGGGATCGCCCAAGGTCGCACGCCATTCGCATCGCGTTCGTACGGCAGGAATTTTCCATCCGGACCGTTCTTGGTTGCAAGTTCCGGCGTGGCGAACGGAGGCGTGATCGGCTTTAGGTCCGCAGCCTTGGGGAAGCGCCATGGTTCTGCACCGTTCGCGATGTATCCGTCACTCAGGAAGATCACTGGTGTCATGTGTTCCACGGCGATACGCACGGCTTCGTACATCACTTCAAAACAATCCGTTGGGCTGCTTGCGGCGAGGACCGGGATCGGTGCCTCGCCATTTCTTCCATGCACAGCTTGCCACAGATCCGCCTGTTCCGTTTTGGTGGGTAGACCGGTACTCGGCCCTCCGCGTTGGACATTGATGATCACCAGCGGGATCTCCAACATGAACGCAAGTCCCATGGCCTCGCCCTTCAACGCAATACCGGGCCCACTGCTCGCTGTTGCCCCAAGACCGCCACCGTAACTGGCACCAATGGCCGAGCAGATAGCAGCGATCTCATCTTCGGCTTGAAAGGTCTTGACGCCGAAATTCTTGTGGCGCGATAGTTCGTGCAGGATATCACTTGCCGGCGTAATGGGATAGGACCCGTAGAACAGATCCAACCCGGCCTTTTGCGCAGCGGCGATCAACCCCAAGGCAGCGCCTTGGTTCCCCGTAATGCTCCTGTACTCACCCTTTGGCATAGGCGCAGGCAACACCTCGAAACGTGTGGTGAAGGTTTCGCTTGTATCACCGTAGTTGTAACCTGCCAACAACGCCTTCCTGTTCGCATCCAACACATCCGGTTTCTTCGCGAATTTGGAGGTCAGGAAGAGCTCCGTGTTCTTCAGGTCTCGGCTGTACATCCAATTGATGAAACCGAGCACGAACATATTCTTGCACCGGTCCTTCTCCTTCATGCCCAGGGTCGTTTCCGCTAGGGCATTCCGAGTCATTTTGGTGATGTCGATCGCGTGCAGCGAATAGTTCGTCAAACTACCATTGGTGAGCGGATCATCCTTATCGATATAGCCTGCAAGTTTCAGGTTCTTCGCATCGAAACCATCGCTATTGGCAATGATCGTCCCGCTTTGTTTCAATTTCCCAATGTTGGCTTTCAGCGCGGCGGCGTTCATCACCACCAGCACATCGCATTGATCACCAGGTGTGAACAACTCCACGCTACCGAATTGCAATTGGTAACCGCTCACACCGGCCAAGGTGCCCTGTGGTGCACGGATCTCGGCAGGGAAATTCGGAAAGGTGCTCACATCGTTGCCGAAGTGCGCATTGTTGTCGGTGAACTGGCTGCCGGTCAATTGGATACCATCGCCGCTGTCGCCAGCGAAGAGGATGACAACGTTTTGGCGCTGTTCAACGATCTTGGGTTGAAGCGTTGTGGTCATTTATTAACGGGTGCAAAGGTACGGGGTGGGTCTTGCTGTGCATTCCGATGATCTCACTCTGCGTAGATCCGGTATTCCAGCGACCGCATGCTAACTAGGGTGCAGGAGCATCAAACAGCGATAGTCATATTCACCGCCTCCACACGAACGATCCTTGGCGCAACTCGCTTCACGGCTTCCTGCACGCCGGCCCGCATGGTCATAGGGCTCATGCTACAACTTTGGCATGCACCGTGGAGGCGCACCCGAGCAACACCTTCGATCGTGATCTCTTCCAAAGTGATATCGCCGCCATCCGCCTCCAAAAATGGGCGCAGGTCCGCCAGCACTTCTTGCACACGTTGCGTGTAGTCCAGCAATTCTTGTGGTAAAAGCGGCTCAGGCATGTGCTTGTTCGTGTTGACGACTTCCCCCTGCGGTATCCAGCTGAAGATCGTGTAAGCGCTTCTGTAACGCAATGCAAAGTTCGTTGAACAGGGCCGCAGATGGCGTGTCGCTCTGCAATACCGCCGGTCTCCCCACATCTCCCGCCTCGCGAATACTTTGGATCAAGGGCACTTCACCGAGCAGTGGCACTTTCAATTCTTCGGCCAACGCAGCCGCACCACCTCTGCCGAAGATGTAGTATTTGTTCTCAGGCAATTCTGCAGGTGTGAACCAGGCCATGTTCTCCACGATCCCGAGCACCGGAACGTTAACGCTGGGCAATCGGAAGAAGCCGACTCCTTTACGGGCATCGGCCAATGCCACGGGCTGCGGGGTGCTCACGATCACGGCACCGGTCAACGGAATAGCTTGCACCAACGAAAGATGGATGTCGCCGGTACCGGGCGGAAGGTCCACCAGCAGGATATCAAGTTCGCCCCATTCCGCATCCTTGAAAAGTTGTTCAAGCGCCTTGCTGGCCATGGGTCCGCGCCATGCGATGGCTTGGTCTTGCGCCGCAAAGAAACCGATGCTCAGCATTTTAACACCGTGGCTTTCCACCGGTACGATCCAATGCTTCCCATTCCGTTCCACCGTGGACGGTTTCTCGTGGATCACATCCAACATCATGGGCATGCTGGGTCCATGGATATCGGCATCGACAAGGCCCACCTTCCAACCAAGCCGCGCTAAGCCCACCGCCAAGTTCGCTGTGATCGTGCTTTTACCAACACCGCCTTTGCCGCTTGCCACGGCAACAATATGTTTCACATCGGGCAGCACTTTGCGCAATTTCCCAAGTTCACCGGATAAAGGCTTGACATCCACGTTTACGTTGATGGCGTCTCCAAAAGCTTGCTTCAAATGGAACGTGACCGCCTCTTCCATGCGCTTACGACTGTGCATGGCAGGGTTGCTGACCTGGACGGAAAGTGAGATCCGATCGGCATCCACGGAAATGACGCTCACCAGGTCCAAGGTCACGATATCCTTCTTCAGGTCCGGTTCGATCACCTTGGCCAATACGTTCCTTACAGCTTCTTCAGTGATCTTCATTCGTTCAATTGGACCGCAAAATTAGGCCCAATACCGCAAAGCTGCTGTCAACCGGATGTAGTGCGGTGTATACAAGCTGGAAATACGTGGAGCAATCTCGACCGGAAGTGGAATATGCACTTCAAACCAAGGCCTTCAACTCCTTTGCCAACCAAGCCAGAGCGGCCTCCTTATCGTTGAAGAACTCCACGACATAGGGCACCTTGCCGGTGGTGGCCTCCACCATTCTCTCCGAGGCCGTCTGGCTGAAGAAATCCATGCTACGAACAATGGCCACGCGCCGCAAGCCACCTTTCACGAGCATCGGAGTGCACACATCCAAGGTCCACTTTTCATCGCTCCGCAATATCACCCCCATCCTTGTAGAGTCGGAGACCCACGACTTCAGTCCGTGTACGATGATCAGGTCCAGGGCCTGGAGCAAAATAGCCCTGTAATCAGGACTTGGTACATATCCCTGCCAGACGATACTGATCAGTGAACGACGGAGGTCCACTTCCATCCTCACTTTGTCGTCATCGCGGATGATCTTTGGACTTGCGCTGGACATGCTATAAGAACGTCAAATATCGTGCGATCCTGTTGGAACGGGTTCAATTCTCGGATCACAAGGCCAATTCGAGCGCGGGATCCCAGAAGAGCTTCTGAAATTGCTGGACCTGGTCTTTCTTCACCTTGATGCCTTCCTTCTTCAGCAATTCCTCCATGCGTGTAGGGGTCTCGAAGTGGTGCTTGCCGGTCAACATCCCGATCCTGTTCACCACACGGTGGGCAGGGACCGTGGGCTTCACTGAATGTGCGTTGTTCATGCAATAGCCAACGATGCGGGCACTTCGGGCGGCACCCAGATACTTCGCGACCGCACCGTAACTGGTAACCCTTCCCTTGGGCACTTGCCGCACCACATCCATGACATCGATAAAGAAGTCGCGTTCACTTCCTCTCAATCGTTTCTGTGATGAATTAGCTCTCTCCAATTTCGACATTCCACAAGAGCGACTCTAAACGGTCAACGATCCAATAGACGAGGCTAGTTCGGAATCAGTTTCTTTCAACAACGCTTACAAATTTAGAAACTCATGCAACGAGTGTTTAGTGGAATTCTTTTTTGAAGTACTCATTTACAAGTTTCGTTGCAATACCCCTATAAGCATTGTATCCATTGTATCCATCCGTGCCCGACCGATAGGAAACAGACTTGCTCAACAGTCTATTCTCTCTGTCCTTTACCTCTACGAATGCGGACTTTTCCAAACCTTCATCACTGTCCACCTTCAATTCGATGATCATGTCCGCATCCTTACTATTCGGAACAACCTTCCAATACTTCCAATCTTGAATTGCTTCGATCAAATACGCCGCACCATCCACGGAAGCTGGACTTCGCGCCTCAATGTACACCCAGTTTCCACGCGCTACTATTCCTTTGAAAGAACGGTTCTCCGGGAGTGGAGCAGAAGACGTGCTAAGCGAATGACCATCTGATCGAAGAGCTTCACTCGCGAACTCCTCCGATGTCCCGTTGCCATACTTTACCCGGACCACTTCGTCCTTGAGCACGGTATACAACGGCCCATCGGGATTATCAAACCTCTTGTATCTGATCTCTGTGGGAAGGATCTCATTCACTAACGCAGCGACCTTATTTCCATTCTTAAAGGTCAACGTATCCTGTGCCGAAGAAGGCAAAAGAGAACACGCCGAAAAAGCAACGCAAACAAGCGACTTATGAATCTCGGTCATTCTCATTCTATGATAGTCTGTTTCCAAATATAACCATCACTTGAACCCTTCGACCCCGAACCTAACGTAGTGGATCTTACGCCCCTCTGACAACCACCGCTTTTCGTAGTAGGTGCGAATGTTCAAAACAGCTTGCTCTTCTTCCGGAACGCGATCCACAAGATCGGTGTATACGTCAGCGCTTTGCTCGAAAACAGGAAGGCCATATTCGGCGATCTGCTCCTGTGTGTACTCGTACAGGATCGGACTGTCGGTCTTCAGGTGGATAATGCCACCCGGCTTCAGCACTTCCTTGTAGCGGGCCAGGAAGAGCGGACTCGTCAGTCTTTTCCGGGCCTTTCCGATCTGCGGATCACTGAAGGTGAGCCAGATCTCGTCCACTTCGTGTGTTCCGAAACACTTCAGGAGATGATCTACATGTGTACGCAGAAAGGCAACATTTTCCAAGCCTTGCTCCCTTGCGAACTTGGCCCCACGCCAAAGCCTTGCACCTTTGATATCAACGCCGACATAATTCTTCTCGGGTGCCAATTGCGCTAGACCAACTGTGTACTCTCCGCCACCACAGCCAAGCTCAAGAACGAGCGGTGCATCACGATGGAATTGATCACTGTTCCATTTTCCCTTCAAGGGAAGCCCGGTCAGTGCCAGCTCAGTATACGTCGGTTGCACCACATTGGAGAAGGTGAGGTTCTCCTCGAAGCGTGCGATCTTGTTCTTGCCCATTGTTAAAAGGGTCGCGAAAGTAGGAAGGACGCCACACTTTGGGATGCAGCATCCGTTCATCCTTCTGGTTTCTCCTCTGCGTCCGAATTCACGAGTAGGACGGATCCATTCAACGTGGACGAAGAATTAACGCTCCATTCCGGACCTTTACCACCGACATGTTCAATGGTGCGCGCATTTTAGTGGCTCCGCTCGATTGGGGCTTGGGGCACGCTACCCGTTGTATACCGATCATCCGTAGGCTCTTGCAACACGGTGCCGTGCCCGTGATCGGTGCCGATGGCGGTCCGTTGACATTGCTCTCGGCGGAGTTCCCGGAATTGGAAAATGTTCGCATCCCGGGCCTCGCCATTCATTACGGAAAGGGAACCAGTCAGCTGTGGACCATGGCCCGGCAATTCCCAGCCATGGCGCGTAGCGTTCAAAAAGAACATGCAGCATTCGAGCGCACGCGGGTAAAGCTGAAGCTGGATGCAGTCATCAGCGACCAACGCTTCGGGATCCGCAGCTCGTCCTTGCCCAGCATTGTGATCACCCACCAAGTCTTTCCATTCACTCCATTTGCCCAAGGTGCGTTGCGCAAATTGAACCTGCGGCAACTAACACACTTTGATCGGTGCTGGATCATGGACCAACCCGAAGCTACGGGCCTGGCCGGTGAACTCTCGCATGGAGAATACTTACCGAAGAATGCACGCTACATCGGCATTTCAAGTAGGATGGTCGATGATGGATCGTCCCAAGCAGTTCCGAAAAAGAAGTACCGCATCGTGGCCGTGATCAGCGGTCCCGAGCCACAGCGCACAATACTTGAGAACATCCTTTTACCAGCGTTGCAACGGATCGAAGGAATGCACTTATTGGTCCGTGGCTTGCCGGATGATACAAGGTTGGCGGAGCAAGGGAACGTGAGCTTTGTGCCGCACCTTTCGGGGAAAGAACTAAGCGCCGTGATGCGTGATGCCGAGCTGATCATTTCGCGTAGCGGATACACGACCTTGATGGACCTGGTGGCCTTGGATCGAACTGCCTTGGTGATACCGACACCGGGACAGGATGAGCAAGAATATCTGGCACGCCTTCATCGGAGTACGGGTCTCTTCATTGTGCAAAACCAGAACGACCTTGATCTGAATGCCGCTTTGGCGGCAGTGCGACACCGGAAGACGAACAAGATCTTGTTCAACGGTACGCTTTTGGACGATGCAATGGAGGACTTGTCGACGTTGCTTTGAACAAGTCCGCTACATTTAGCCTTCCATGGGAACACAATACTGCTTCACACTATTCGCGGCTACGCTCTTTTCCGCAGCCACATTTGCGCAAGCCGATCTGGAGAGCAAGCTGAAATTGCTTGAACAACAGCGCACCGATCTTCAGTCCAAAGAGGTAAGTATGACAGCGCGCGTCGATTCTGCGAAACTGGCGATCGTGCGGCGCGATCTGGTGAAATGGGGCGTACCGGCGTTGGTTGAAGGCGAAGAGGTGATCGTTCATCCCGGACACATGTTGGTGTACAGCGAAAAGCACGAACAACCGAAATGGACGGCGCACATTGCGACACCGGATCTGATCGAAGGTCGTTTGGCACGGATCGATTCATTCCTTCCCGATCCCTTGGTAAAGACCGGAACAGCAGTTACGGCGGATTACTGGTACAGTGGTTTCGATCGCGGGCACATGGTTCCCAGTGCAGATATGCGTTGGAATTTCGACGCATTGCAAGGCACCTATCTGTATTCGAACATAAGTCCGCAAGTGGCCGATCTGAACCGTGGGCGTTGGGCCGAACTGGAGGATTGGGGCCGCCGCTATGTGTACCATACCAAACGCAGGGTCTTCGTGGCAACCGGACCGGTATTGCGCGATGGCTTGCCCACCATGCAGAAGGCCGATCGCAAGAACGAGGTGAGCATTCCGGAGTACTTCTGGAAGATCTATGCGGACCTTGACGGAGATGCACCGAAGGCGATAGCATTCGTGATGAGCAATGCGAAACAAGAATATCCCGTGATCAGTTACGCAGTGCCCGTTGATAGTGTGGAGAAGCTGACCGGGATAGACTTCTTCCCTGATCTGGATGATGCGCTCGAAGACCGGATCGAAGCCTTGGCAACCACAAGTAATTGGTATAGTGACAACGATCCAAAAGCAGGCGAAGTAGCTCCATTGAAGGCACCTTTGCCCAAAGGCATGTTCAACAGCACACAAGCGAAATACCACGTTGGCAAGACAGTTACCGTATGCGGAACAGTGGTAAGCTCGCGAACCACGGTAAAGGCGAAGGCCGTGTATTTGAATTTCGATACGGCCAATCCCGACGAAGATTTCTACGCCACGATCTGGCAGAACAACACCGTGAATTTCAGCTATGATCCGGAGACTTGGCTGCTCAACAAGAAAATATGCGTAACGGGCAAGGTCACCATGTTCGATGAAGTGCCGCGGATAAGCATCAACAATGAGAAGGAGCTGATGCTTTACGAAGATGCGATCGCCGCACCCTAATGGAAGGCAGCCAAGCAACGTAACCGGCTCAAGGCGCCTTTCTAAGTGTGAAGTTGAAGGTGGTTCCTTTTCCCTCAACGCTCTTCACTGATATCGTACCACCATGCACATCGATGATGTGTTTGACGATCGCCAGACCAAGACCTGAGCCGCCCTCGTTCCGTGCACGGCTTTTTCCCACGCGATAGAATCGCTCGAAGAGCCTTGGCAAATGCTCCTCACTGATCCCGATGCCATTATCCGTGACCTCCACCAGCACGTTATCATCCAACGGGAAACTGCGCACCGTGCAGGTACCTCCGGGTTTGCCGTAGTTGATCGCGTTGTTGAACAGATTGATGAACACTTGGACCATCCGATTGCGGTCGGCCTTGACGAGGAGCTGAGGTCCCAGCTCATTGATCAAGCGCACATCCTTTTCCTTCGCGAGTATCTCCATGCTTGCGATGGATTCTGAAACGACTTCGTTGAGGTCCATCCGAGTGATGCGCAGGTCCATTACTCCGCTTTCCAACTTGGTGATCATGTCAAGGTCCTCAACGATCTTCATCAATCGGTCCACCCCGTTCGATGCACGCTTCAGGAAATCGCGGTTCACTTTCTGGTCTTCCAACCCTCCCTCCAACAAGGTTAGGATGTAGCCTTGGATGTTGAATATCGGGGTCTTCAGTTCATGCGCCAGGTTACCGATGAACTCCCTTCGGAACGCTTCTCGTTGTTGTAGTTCCTTGATCTCGGCGGCACGTTCGGTGGCCCACTCCGCAACTTCGGTGTTGACTTGGCCGATCACATCGCCCCGCAATACAGGATCTTCCTTGTCCTTTGGTGTACGCCGCAGATCATGCACCGTTCGGTAGAGCAAATTGATCCGGTTGTTGATGAAACGACCGATCCCGAACGAGAAGATGCCATAGGCCAACAGGAAAAGCAGTGCGAAGAACATCAGTCCACGAACGGACCAGTGCAGACCAGGCAGTAGATCGGCAATGATCACCAGCACCGCGCAACCCACGGTAGCAACAAGGAGGGCAGCGAACAAAGCAACTTGTCGAGGTGAGAATTGGCCCATGGTGTTGTTGCCAAAGGTAGTGGCCAACTTATGCGAACCTTATCCGTAGGTCACGGAACGGAGATCGCTTCCGTCTGCACCACATTGCTCAGGTGCAACGCGCGGTCCACCAATTGGATACTGTACCGGACCTGTCCACTGTCCAACAGCGCGAAACTGGCAGGGAAACCTTGCATGGCAATAGCGATCTCGCCCTCGAGCGTCTTGTTCTGACCTGTGGGGGTGATCCGCTTGATGCGGTATCTGATCGGCAAGTCCACCGGGGTCCATACGCCTTCCTGTAGTTCAAAATACTCCAAGAACAAGTTGTTGTAAAAGGTGGAAGCGGTATCGAACGGCGAATTAGTGTCGCCCTCATCCAACCCTATATCCCCATCACCATCAGTGAACTTGAACACCATGGATGCGGAATCGCCGAATTGCTCGAAGGACTTGTACTCGATAACCGGCTCTACGGGAAACTTCTCTTGTTTCAAACAGCCCGCGACCGATACCGCCACACCGATCAGCACCAAGGCTACTTTTGGGAACTTCAAACAATTGGTCTGCATGCACAACAAAGGTAAGGAGACAGCAACTAGCGGATGATGGCTTCGAGCTACGACCCCAGCCAGCTCATTGATCGGATCTTCTCAGCCCGTTCTACAGAAGAGTTCAACGCATTGGCCTTGGAATTATTTCACCTGCATGCGGCCAAGAACCCCGTGTACCTTGGTTTCCTGCACGGCTTGGGCTTGGACCCGAAGTCCATTGATCGCGTGGACCGCATACCCTGCCTGCCGATACAGCTCTTCCGGAACCACAGGATATTGTTGAAAGGGCTTGATCCGGCTTGCCATTTCACCAGCAGCGGCACCACCGGAACCGTTACCAGCACCCATCATGTGCCTTGGCCCAAGGTCTACGAACGATCGTTCACGTCCTCTTTCAAAGCCGTGTACGGTGACCCGGCTGAATGGCGGATAATTGCCTTGCTGCCGGCGTATTTGGAGCGCGAAGGAAGTTCGCTCGTTTACATGGCCCAGCAATTGATCACAGCCACCGAGGACCCATTAAGCGGGACCTATTTGCACAAGTACGATGAACTTTCCGCGGTATTGCAACGATCGGAAGCGGAAGGGAAAAAGACCTTGCTCTTGGGCGTCACCTTCGCTCTGTTGGACCTTGCCGAGCAATACCCGCACCCCTTGAAGCACACCGTGATCATGGAAACCGGAGGCATGAAGGGGCGCCGGCCGGAACTGGTGCGTGATGAACTGCATCGGATACTAAAAGTGGCCTTTCAAGTGGATGCGATCCACAGCGAATATGGCATGACCGAATTGCTGAGCCAGGCATGGTCCACCGGTGAAGGGAGCTACTGTTGCCCACCGTGGATGCGCGTTTCCATCCGCGATGTGAACGACCCTTTTGCTGAAGTGCCCGTAGGCCGCACAGGTGGCATCAACGTGATCGATCTGGCCAACATCGCAAGTTGCCCGTTCATTGCCACCCAGGATCTTGGTCGCATGAAGGCGGACGGATGCTTCGAAGTGCTGGGCCGTTTCGACCACAGCGATGTGCGCGGTTGTAATTTGTTGGTGGACTAAACGGTCACCTTCACCAAGAAATAGTTCTTCTTGCCACGTTGCAACAAGAGGAATTTTCCGCCCATCAAGTCATCGCTCTTCACAATGTGATCCTCTCCTACTTTGGATCGGTTCACGGCAATGGACCCTTCTTTCAAAGCGCGCTTCGCCTCTCCTTTCGATGCCAGAAATCCCGTGCTATCCGCAAGGAATTCGATGATCCCGACCCCGGAGTCCAAGGTCGCGCGAGCCACTTCCGCTTGTGGTACTCCTTCGAACACATCGAGCCACTGCTGTTCGTCCAAGGTGGCAAGAGCATCGGCATCGCCTTTGCCAAAAAGTACTTCCGATGCCTGAATGGCGGAGAGCAGTTCGATCTCACCATGTGTGCGTTGCGTGATATCCGCAGCCAACGCTTTTTGCAAACTGCGCTGGTGGGGCGCTTTCGCATGTTCTGCGATCAGAACTTCCACCTCCGCTTGATCAAGCACCGTGAAGGTCTTGATGAAACGCTCTGCTTCCGTATCGGTGACGTTCAACCAGAACTGGTAGAACTTGTAGGGTGAAGTGCGCTTCGCATCGAGCCAGATATTACCGCCTTCGCTCTTTCCGAATTTGGTTCCGTCGCTCTTGGTGAGCAGAGGTGTCGTGATCGCGAACGCATCTCCCCCTTCCATACGCCGGATCAATTCGGCGCCGGTGGTAATGTTGCCCCACTGATCGCTGCCGCCCATTTGCAAGCTACATTGTTGGTGCTTGTGCAACCAGTAAAAGTCAAAGCCTTGCACCAGTTGATAGCTGAACTCGGTGAACGAAAGGCCGGTCTCCAAGCGGTTCTTCACACTGTCCTTTGCCATCATGTAGTTCACGGTGATGTGCTTGCCCACTTCCCGGATGAACTGCAAAAAGCCCATGTCCTTGAACCAGTCGTAGTTGTTCACCAGCTCTGCTGGATTGGTGGCGTTCCCGAAATCCAGGAAGCGTTCCAACTGCGCTTTGATGCACGCTTGGTTGTGTCGTAGAGCGTCTTCATCGAGCAGGTTTCGTTCCGCGCTCTTGCCACTAGGGTCGCCCACCATGCCCGTGGCCCCACCCACCAAAGCGATGGGTTTGTGTCCACACCGCTGAAAATGCACCAGGATCATGATCTGCACCAAATTTCCGACGTGCAGCGAATCCGCTGTGGGGTCAAAACCGATGTAGCCCTTCTGCGGACCCTTGGACAAATGCACATCCACACCGGGCATACTGTCCTGCAAGAGACCACGCCATCTCAACTCCTCAATAAAATTCTTCACCATCGATCATTTGCCGCGTATCTATTTGCGACAGGTGGCCAAAGATAACCGGCGAGCTTAGGCCACCGCGTACCTTGCGGCGGTGAAAAATGAAGTCGATCCGCACGTTGGAATGGAGTTGGTGACCGGAGCAACAGGGATCGTGGGCACCCACTTGTTGTTCGAACTCGCACAACGTGGTGAAGTAGTTGCCATTTATCGCGAGGGAACTGATCGCACGATCGTTGAGAAGGTGTTTAGACACTACAGCTCGGATGCGTCTTCTTTGCTCGCTCGTATACACTGGAGAGAAGCCGACATTACCGACATGGACGCCCTGAGCGAAGCCATGACGGGCATCACTCATGTATATCACACTGCGGCTGTGGTTTCCTTCGACCCCAAGGATAGGGGAGCTATGGACCGCGTGAACATTGGAGGCACTGCGAACGTGGTGAACGGTGCGCTGGCTGCTGGGGTCAAACGCATTTGCCAGGTAAGTTCCATTGCCGCGATCGGGCGGGCATCAGCTGGCGTGGAACGTACAGAGACCACTCCATGGGAAGCGGAGAAACACACTTCGGCCTATGCGTTGAGCAAGTATGAAGCTGAGATGGAGATCTACCGCGGGATAGCGGAGGGGGTTGAGGCGGTGATCGTGAATCCGTGCATCATACTGGGGCCAGGTGCATCGGGTCGCAGCTCCATCACGTTAGTGGAGCGCCTAAGGAAAGGCACACGATTCTATCCGCCTGGCACGAACGCTGTGGTGGATGCGCGTGATGTGGCAACCTGCATGGTGCAACTGATGGAGAAGGGAGGCAATGGAGAGCGTTATATTCTCGTTGGAGAGAACCTACCCTATCATCGCTTGTTCAAGTTGATCACTAGCGCATTTGGAAAACCGGAACCGACCATGGCACTGCAGCCTTGGATGCTGGGTCTGGGTTGGCGGTTCGAACGGATCCGTTCGTTGCTCACGGGATCGAACCCGTTGATAACACAGGCCACGGTGGCCAGTTCATTGCTTAGCCGAAGTTACAGTTCCGTAAAAGTGAAAGCACTGTTAGGGCATCCGTTCCGCACGGCGGAAGAAGCGATCAACAACGTTGTGAAGTACCTTGAAGGAAACACGGATCGATAGTCCGCGAACGTTGGACCACTATTGCGGCAACGCGTCCTTTCGTTTGCCCAGATCCGTGAGGACCTCTTCGTACAATTCTTTCAATTCCAGTGGACGAGCCTGATAGTAGGCAAAGGTTGAATCGAATTGCGCTTCGGAAATGCCTTGCTTCTCGAACATCGCATGATAAGCCGCACGCGGCCTACCAACCGCGGGGTCATGGTCGATCGCCATTTCCCGACTTGCTTTTGCTTCGATCAACTGGGCCTGAAGCAAGGATTCCTTAAAAACGGCGCGGTCAAGTAACCCTTTCGGAAGGTGATCATCTCCGCCACATCCGAACGCGAAAATCACGAGAAGAAAAAGGACCGGATGTCTCATCGATCGAAGACAAGGCGTTGTCCGCGAATGGATCGGTCCACTTCACCGTTCGCATAGACCAAATTGCCGTTCACCCATGTGTTCATCACACGTGATCGGAATTGTTGCCCTTCAAAGGGAGACCACCCGCATTTGTACAACAGGTTCTCCTTTGTTACGGTCCATGGCGCATCCAGGTCCACCAGCACAAGATCAGCGTTGTCCCCTTCACGGATGAAACCACGACCTTGCACGTTGAACAAGCGAGCTGGGGCATGGCACATCTTGTCCACCACTTGTTCAAGGGAGAACACACCTTGGTGCATCAATTCGAGCATGGCCACCAACGAATGTTGGATCAATGGTCCGCCGGAAGGGCACTTTGCATAGGCCGATCGCTTCTCTTCCGAGGTATGCGGCGCGTGGTCCGTGGCCACCACATCGATGCGACCATCCTTCACGGCTTGGCGTATTGCTTCGCGATCCGTTGAGGATTTCACGGCTGGGTTCCATTTGATGGACGCACCCTTTTCGGCGTAGTCGGCATCCGTGAACCAAAGATGGTGGATGCACGCCTCGGCGGTTATCCGTTTATCGCGTAGGTCACCGGGCTGGAAAAGTTCAGTCTCCCGTGCTGTACTGATGTGGAGCACGTGCAATCGTGTACCATGGGTTCGCGCAAGTGCGACAGCATTGCTACTGCTCTTGTAACACGCTTCTGCACTACGGATCTGTGGGTGCTCTGCCATGGGAATGGCATCTCCCCAACGTTCAACGGCACGTTGCATATTGGCACGGATCGTCGCTTCGTCTTCGGCATGGATGGCCAGCAACATGTGTGCTTTCCGGAAGAGCTGGTCCAAGGTCGCGGGATCATCCACCAGCATATTACCGGTGCTGGATCCCAAGAAAGCCTTCAACCCACATACGGTTCGTGGATCGGTGCGAAGGGCTTCGTCCAAGTTGTTGTTGGAGATGCCCATGTAGAACGAATAGTTCACTACGGAATGGGCCGCACCGAGATCATATTTCTGTTCGAGCAGTTCCTGTGTCAAGGTCTGCGGAACGGTATTGGGCATTTCCATGAAGCTGGTCACCCCGCCCGCTGCAGCTGCTGCTGAAGCATGCGCAATATCCTCCTTATGGGTCAGGCCGGGTTCCCGGAAATGCACTTGATCATCGATCACACCGGGCAAAAGGTATTTTCCTTTTGCATCGAATTCTTGCGCACCTATTGCGCTTCCGATACCTTGTTCATTGACCTGTTCGATACGTCCGTTCCGTAAGAGCACATCGGCATGGAAGATGCGACCTTCATTGACCACGTTCGCATTTCGGACCAGCCAATTGGTCATGGCCGGGGTATGCTAACGCGCATCTTCAACACACCAAGGATCGCTTCCTTGAAGATACTGCTGTTCATTTTGCTGCGGCCCTTGATCCGGTCCACGAAGGTGATGGGCACTTCCTTGATCTTGAACCCGGCGAGCCGCACACGGTACTTCATTTCGATCTGGAACGCATAGCCGATGAATCGGATCTCATCCAAGGGCAGGGCTTCCAACGTGGAGCGTTTGTAGCACACGAATCCCGCTGTGGTGTCGCGTACGCCGAGCCAAAGAACAGCCCGCACGTAAAGTGATGCTGTAAAACTGAGCAGGATACGATGCCAGGACCAATCCTTCACGTGACCTCCGTTAACATATCGGGACCCCACGCTCATATCCGCTCCACCGGCTGAACAGGCTTCAAACAAACGGAGCAGGTCGTTGGGGTTGTGCGAGAAATCCGCATCCATCTCGAACACGAAATCGTAACCATTTCCGATCGCCCACTTGAAGCCGGCGATGTACGCTGTACCGAGTCCCAACTTACCCACCCTTTGCAAAAGGTAGACGCGTTGCGGATGTTCCTTTTCCAAGGACTTCACGATCTCGGCAGTACCGTCTGGGGAATTGTCATCGACCACCAGCACGTCGAATGCGGGTTGCAACAGGAGGACCGCGGAAATGATCTCGCGGATATTCTCCTTCTCATCGTAGGTCGGTATTATTACGAGGCGTTCGTGCACGTTCTTTGGTTGGAGGTGGCCAAAGATAGCGGGGAAGGTCAACCGGTGGTCCACCGGTTCAACGTACCAAGGTCACGTGCCCGATCCGCTCGATACGCTTGCCTGTATAGGGATCCTTGGCCAGCAGTTTCCATACGTATACACCAATAGGCACATCGGTTCCGTTGGTGAAACGACCGTTCCATACAGCATTGGGATCATCCGTTCCGAAGAGCTGCTGACCCCAACGATCGAATATGTCGAAGCGATAGAAACGTAGGTCCACACCACCCACGATCGGTTTGAACCCTTCATTGATGTCGTCACCATCCGGGCTGAAAGCATTGGGTACGAAAATGGCGAGCCCATCTTCCACCTCAATGATGTGGCACACCGTATCCGAACAGAACGCAGATGCCGCGGCCACCAAACAGACCTCGTACTCGGCGCCCAACACTTCGGGGAATCTGTAATTCGCATTGTAGGAAGTGGCAGTGTCCAGATCAGCAATGGTCCACAAGAAGTTGTTGCCTCCGATGGACGCGTTGTTGAATTGCACTTCAGGATCTACCGTGTTCACCGCTTCGGGCAACCAATGGAACTCGGCAACAGGTTGCTGGAATATGTGGATAAGGTCATTTCCTTGCACGGTATCCGCCCCGCAGCCATCGCCCGCATCAATGATCAAGGTCACATCGAAGGTCCCTTCCTCCTCAAAGACATATTGTATCGGTGCACAATCGTTGATCACATCACCGTTCCAAAGGATCCAAGTACAGCTGCCATTACCTGTGTACGAGTTGCTCAAGGTCACCAATGCCGGGGTACAACCATCGTTGCCATCCACTTGGATATCGGCTAATGGAATAGGGATCACGGTGATCGTCAATACTGCTGTATCCACAGGACAAGGCGCAGGAGCAGAAACCGTGTAGAAGTAGGCACCACCGACATCTTCGCTCGGGTCAAAGGGTCCATCGAACAAGGAGCTATCCGGCGCGTACCAAGTTCCAGTCGTTTCCGGTGAACCACCCAATGCAGTGATCAACTCCAATGGATCGTCACTGTTCTCACACACTGAGATGGATGTATTGACCCCAGCGTTCGCAGCCGTACTAACCGCAATTGTCACGCTGGAAAGATCCACTCCGCATGGTGCGATCCCTGTTATCGTATAGGTGTGGACACCCGGCGCACCTGTACCCGGCGCGAATGAAGAGCCCTCAATGTTACCGTCCGGACCCCTCCAAACTCCGTTCGTTTGTGGCATTCCGTTCAATAGCGTGATCAGTTCCAGCGGCAGATCGGAAGAACAGAAAATGGCAGCCCCATTCTCACCTGCGTCGGGTTCTGGCGAGATCACAACAAGTACAGTGGAAGTAGCATCCAAGCAGGGGGCGGTACCCGGTACCCGATACATGTAAATTCCACTCGTATCAACAGCCGGGTCCAGCGTGGAAGAATGACCTTGCCCATTTGGGCCGGTCCAAGTACCGCCGATATCCAAGTTACCGGTAAGTCCATCGAACAACGATACAGGTCCAGAGGAAGTACATAGTGCCATTGACCCACTTGTTCCGGCATGTGGTGCAGCATTCACCGTAAGCTGGAGCACAGCAGCATCTGCAGGGCACGAAGAATTTCCAAGGACCGTATAGGTGAATGTCCCACCGGTCATATTGGATGGGTTGAACAAATTCGGAACCACAATTCCATCCACATCCGTCCACACACCACCCACGTCCGGAGTACCGAGCAGGAGGGAATTCAGGCTGACGGGTCCAGAGGTATTGCACAACGCAATGGTATTGTCCTGACCGGCATCGGGTCCCACGGCAACAACCACCCCAATGGTCGCTGCATCATTTGGACACACCACACCGTTGATCGTATACGAGTACAAACCTCCGAGGTCAGTTCCTGGATCGAAAATTCCATCGAACGGGTTCGTGGGGCCGCTCCATGTTCCACCCGATTGCGCATTGCTTCCTAACAAGTCGAAAAGATCTTGGGTCGGGGCACCTGCGCAAATATTCAGTGCAGCATCCGTACCCGCATTGGGAACTGCTTCTTCCGTTACTGTAACCGTTGCCACATCTCCCAAACAAGGCGCAACGGCCGCCAGTGTATAGGTGAAGGCACCGGGTCCATTTGTGGAGGGATCATAAATGCCACCAACAAGGCCGCCGCTCCAGGTTCCACCAGCATCTGGGGATCCACCGAGTTCCGCAAAAAGACTGACCTCTGCACCGTTACCGCATACCGTGATCGACCCATCCGTACCTGCATCGGGGTTGCCCGTTTCGTTCACTGTGACCGTGGCCGATGCGTTCGTGCATGGCGCCACTCCGGTTACCGTGTAGGTGTATGGACCCGGTGCCATTGTAGCTGGATCGTAGTTACCGCCGGGTGCAGCTGGGCTCCACGTTCCAACACCTTGTGGACTACCGCCCAAGCTGTTGATCAAGGCCACCGCTGCACTGCTGGTGCAGATCGTCAAACTGCCATCCGAGCCTGCATCCGTTGGTGCATTCTCAGTAACTGTTACCGTGGACACATCGCCCAAGCAAGGTGCAACAGCAGCTAACGTGTAGGTGAAGTTGCCAGGTCCGTTCACCGCTGGATCGTAAATGCCACCGACCAATCCGCCACTCCAAGTACCACCCGCATCTGGGGATCCTCCAAGTTGTCCAAAGAGACTGACCTCTGCACCGTTACCGCATACCGTGATCGACCCATCCGTACCTGCATCGGGGTTGCCCGTTTCGTTCACTGTGACCGTGGCCGATGCGTTCGTGCAAGGCGCCACTCCGGTTACCGTGTAGGTGTATGGACCCGGTGCCATCGTAGCTGGATCATAGTTCCCGCCGAGTGCAGGCTGGGCTCCACGTTCCGCCCGCTTGTGGACTACCGCCCAAGCTGTTGATCAAGGCCACTGCCGCACTGCTCGTGCAGATCGTCAAGTTGCCATCCGTGCCTGCATTTGTTGGTGCGTTCTCGGTAACTGTTACTGTGGACACATCGCCCAGACATGGTGCAACAGCAGCTAACGTGTAGGTGAAGGCTCCAGGTCCATTCAACGCAGGATCGTACATGCCACCGACCAATCCGCCACTCCAAGTACCACCCGCATCTGGGGATCCTCCAAGTTGTCCAAAGAGACTGACCTCTGCACCGTTACCGCATACCGTGATCGACCCATCCGTACCTGCATCGGGGTTGCCCGTTTCGTTCACTGTGACCGTGGCCGATGCATTCGTGCAAGGCGCCACTCCGGTTACCGTGTAGGTGTATGGACCCGGTGCCATCGTAGCTGGATCATAGTTCCCGCCGAGTGCAGCTGGGCTCCACGTTCCGCCCGCTTGTGGACTACCGCCCAAGCTGTTGATCAAGGCCACTGCCGCACTGCTCGTGCAGATCGTCAAGTTGCCATCCGTGCCTGCATTTGTTGGTGCGTTCTCGGTAACTGTTACTGTGGACACATCGCCCAGACATGGTGCAACAGCAGCTAACGTGTAGGTGAAGGCTCCAGGTCCATTCAACGCAGGATCGTACATGCCTCCTATCAAGCCGCCGCTCCATGTACCACCTGCATCTGGGCTTCCTCCGAGTTGTGCAAAGAGGCTGACCGCTGCTCCGTTCCCACATACCGTGATCGACCCATCGGTCCCTGCGTTCGGGTTGCCCGTTTCGTTCACTGTGACCGTGGCCGATGCGTTCGTGCAAGGCGCCATTCCGGTTACCGTGTACACGTAGTTGCCCGGCGCCATCGTAGCTGGATCATAGTTCCCGCCGAGTGCAGCTGGGCTCCACGTTCCGCCCGCTTGTGGACTACCGCCCAAGCTGTTGATCAAGGCCACTGCCGCACTGCTCGTGCAGATCGTCAAGTTGCCATCGGTACCTGCATTTGTTGGTGCGTTCTCGGTTACCGTTACCGTAGCCACATCGCCCAAGCAAGGTGCAACTGCAGCTAACGTGTAGGTGAAGTTGCCAGGTCCGTTCACCGCTGGATCGTAAATGCCACCGACCAATCCGCCACTCCAAGTACCACCCGCATCCGGGGATCCACCGAGTTGGGCAAAGAGATCAACCGCAGCGCCGTTACCGCATACCGTGATCGCGCCATCCGTACCTGCGTTCGGGGTTGCCCGTTTCGTTCACTGTGACCGTGGCTGATGCGTTCGTGCAGGGCGCACTCCGTTACCGTGTACGTGTATGCCCGGGGCCATCGTGGCTGGATCATAGTTGCCGCCGGGTGCAGCTGGGCTCCACGTTCCGCCCGCTTGTGGACTACCGCCCAAGCTGTTGATCAAGGCCACCGCTGCACTGCTGGTGCAGATCGTCAAGTTGCCATCCGTGCCTGCATTTGTTGGTGCGTTCTCGGTAACTGTTACTGTGGACACATCGCCCAGACATGGTGCAACAGCAGCTAACGTGTAGGTGAAGGCTCCAGGTCCGTTCAGCGTTGGATCGTAAATGCCACCGACTAATCCGCCACTCCAAGTACCACCCGCATCAGGGGATCCACCGAGTTGGGCAAAGAGATCAACCGCAGCGCCGTTACCGCATACCGTGATCGCGCCATCGGTACCTGCGTTCGGGTTGCCCGTTTCGTTCACTGTGACCGTGGCCGATGCGTTCGTGCAGGGTGCAATTCCCGTTACCGTGTACACGTAGTTGCCCGGGGCCATCGTGGCTGGATCGTAGTTGCCACCGGGTGCAGCCGGGCTCCACGTTCCGCCCGCTTGTGGACTACCGCCCAAGCTGTTGATCAAGGCCACCGCTGCACTGCTGGTGCAGATCGTCAAGTTGCCATCCGTGCCTGCATTTGTTGGTGCGTTCTCGGTAACTGTTACTGTGGACACATCGCCCAGACATGGTGCAACAGCAGCTAACGTGTAGGTGAAGGCTCCAGGTCCGTTCAGCGTTGGATCGTAAATGCCACCGACTAATCCGCCACTCCAAGTACCACCCGCATCAGGGGATCACCGAGTTGGGCAAAGAGATCAACCGCAGCGCCGTTACCGCATACCGTGATCGCGCCATCGGTACCTGCGTTCGGGTTGCCCGTTTCGTTCACTGTGACCGTGGCCGATGCGTTCGTGCAAGGCGCCACTCCGGTTACCGTGTAGGTGTATGGACCCGGTGCCATCGTAGCTGGATCATAGTTCCCACCGGGTGCAGCCGGGCTCCAGGTTCCACCAGCTTGTGGACTACCGCCCAAGCTGTTGATCAAGGCCACCGCTGCACTGCTGGTGCAGATCGTCAAGTTGCCATCCGTGCCTGCATCTGTTGGGGCATTCTCTGTTACCGTTACCGTAGCCACATCGCCCAAGCACGGTGCAACAGCAGCTAACGTGTAGGTAAAGGCTCCAGGTCCGTTCACCGCTGGATCGTAAATGCCACCGACTAATCCGCCACTCCATGTACCACCTGCATCCGGGGATCCACCGAGTTGGGCAAAGAGATCAACCGCAGCGCCATTACCGCATACCGTGATCGCGCCATCGGTACCTGCGTTCGGGTTGCCCGTTTCGTTCACTGTGACCGTGGCCGATGCGTTCGTGCAAGGCGCCACTCCGGTTACCGTGTAGGTGTATGGACCCGGTGCCATCGTAGCTGGATCATAGTTCCCACCGGGTGCAGCCGGGCTCCAGGTTCCACCAGCTTGTGGACTACCGCCCAAGCTGTTGATCAAGGCCACTGCCGCACTGCTGGTGCAGATCGTCAAGTTGCCATCCGTGCCTGCATCTGTTGGGGCATTCTCTGTTACCGTTACCGTAGCCACATCGCCCAAGCACGGTGCAACAGCAGCTAACGTGTAGGTGAAGGCTCCAGGTCCGTTCAGCGCTGGATCGTAAATGCCACCGACTAATCCGCCACTCCAAGTACCACCTGCATCCGGGGATCCACCGAGTTGGGCAAAGAGATCAACCGCAGCGCCGTTACCGCATACCGTGATCGCGCCGTCAACGCCAGCGTTCTGTGCAGCATTTTCCGTGACCGTCACTGTCGCTGTGACATTTGAGCATGGTGCAGTGCCCGTTACCGTATATACATAAGATCCGGGAGCCATCGTTGCCGGATCGTAGTTACCGCCGGGAGCTGCTGGGCTCCAGCTACCACCAGCATCAGGTGTTCCACCCAAACCAGTGGACAATGCTACTGATGATCCATTGCTACAAACCGACAAGGGACCATCGAGGCCAGCATCGGGTGCGGCATTTTCCGTAACGGTCACGGTCGCTGTCGCATTCGCGCAGGGGGCTGTTCCTGTTACCGTATAAACGTACGGTCCGGGGGCCATCGTCGCCGGATCGTAGTTACCGCCGGGTGCGGCAGGGCTCCAGCTACCACCAGCAACTGGCGTTCCGCCCAAACCAGTGGAAAGCGCAACTACTGCTCCATTGCTACAAACTGACAAAGAGCCATCGAGGCCAGCATCGGGTGCAGTGTTTTCGGTAACAGCAACAGTCGCCGTGGCATTCGCGCAGGGGGCAATTCCTGTTACCGTATATACATAAGATCCGGGAGCCATCGTTGCCGGATCGTAGTTACCGCCGGGGCTGCTGGGCTCCAGCTACCACCAGCATCAGGTGTTCCACCCAAACCAGTGGAAAATGCAACTGATGCGCCATTGCTACAAACCGACAAGGGACCATCGAGGCCAGCATCGGGTGCGGCATTTTCCGTAACGGTCACGGTCGCTGTGGCATTCGCGCAGGGGCTGTTCCTGTTACCGTATAAACGTACGGTCCGGGGGCCATCGTCGCCGGATCGTAGTTACCGCCGGGTGCGGCAGGGCTCCAGCTACCACCAGCAACTGGCGTTCCGCCCAAACCAGTGGAAAGCGCAACTACTGCTCCATTGCTACAAACTGACAAAGAGCCATCGAGGCCAGCATCGGGTGCAGTGTTTTCGGTAACAGCAACAGTCGCCGTGGCATTCGCGCAGGGGGCAATTCCTGTTACCGTATAAACGTAAGGGCCGGGGGCCATCGTCGCGGGATCATAATTCCCGCCGGGAGCTGCTGGGCTCCAGCTACCACCAGCATCAGGTGTTCCACCCAAACCTGTGGAAAGTGAAACTGCTGCGCCATTGCTACAAACCGACAACGGACCAGCGAGGCCAGCATCGGGTGCGGCATTTTCCGTAACGGTCACGGTCGCTGTCGCATTCGCGCAGGGGGCTGTTCCTGTTACCGTATAAACGTACGGTCCCTGTCGCATTAGCGCAGGGGGCAATTCCAGTGACCGTATAAACATAGGGGCCGGGGGCCATCGCAGCGGGATCGTAATTCCCGCCGGGAGCTGCCGGACTCCATGCTCCACCAGCGGCAGGTGCTCCACCCAAACCTGTGGACAGAGAAACTGCTGCGCCATTGCTACAGACGGTCAAGGTGCCGTTGGTGCCAGCGTCGGGTGCGGCATTTTCTGTAACGGTCACGGTCGCCGTCGCATTCGCGCAGGGGGCGGTTCCAGTTACCGTATAAACATAGGGGCCGGGGGCCATCGTCGCCGGGTCGTAATTCCCGCCGGGAGCTGCCGGACTCCATGCTCCACCAGCGGCAGGTGCTCCACCCAAACCGGTGGACAGAGCAACGGCCGCACCATTACTACAGACGGTCAAAGTCCCGTTGGTGCCAGCGTTGGGTGCGGCATTCTCTGTAACGGTCACGGTCGCCGTGGCATTCGCGCAGGGGGCAATTCCAGTGACCGTATAAACATAGGGGCCGGGGGCCATCGTCGCGGGATCGTAATTCCCGCCGGGAGCTGCCGGACTCCATGCTCCACCAGCGGCAGGTGCTCCACCCAAACCTGTGGACAGAGCAACCGCCGCACCGCTACTACAGACGGTCAAGGTGCCGTTGGTGCCAGCGTTCGGTGCGGCATTCTCTGTAACGGTCACGGTCGCCGTGGCATTCGTGCAGGGGGCTGTTCCTGTTACCGTATACACGTAAGGACCTGGAGCCATCGTTGCCGGATCGTAATTCCCGCCGGGAGCTGCCGGACTCCATGCTCCACCGGCGGCAGGTGCTCCTCCCAAACCTGTGGACAGAGCAACGGCTGCGCCATTACTACAGACGGTCAAGGTGCCGTTGGTGCCAGCATTCGCAACTGGATTCTCGGTGACGGTGACGGTCGCCGTTGCATTCGCGCAAGGCGCTATCCCGGTAACAGTGTAGGTATATATACCAGCGTTCATGGTGGCAGGATCATAACTGCCTCCAACAATTGCGGGTACACCACCACTCCACGTACCGCCTGCAGCAGGCGTGCCGCCCAACCTTGGGAAAAGAGCTACAGCTGCACCGTTGCTACACACGCTCAAAGTGCCGTTGGTACCCGCGTTGGGACCTGCCGATTCCGTAACAGTAACAGTGGCGGTCGCTGCTGGACAAGGCGCCACCCCGGCAACCGTATACGTGTAGACGCCAGGGTTCATAGTTGAGGGGTTGTAGTTGCCGCCTACTATCGCGGGTACGCCACCACTCCAAGTACCGCCGGCCGCAGGAGTTCCGCCGAGGCTATTGATCAGGGGAACTGCCGCCGCGGTCGCGCAGATATCCAGAAGTCCGTTGGATCCGGGACTTGGGGAACCGTTGGAATTAACGGTAACCGTGGCAGCATCGGTTTGGCAGCCGTTCCCCACCCTGTAGGTGTAAACGCCAAACGGATCGCCCGGGGGCACAAAGCTGCCAGGGTGTATCACTCCATTCGGGTCTGTCCATACCCCTCCGGGATCAGGACCTCCTCCTATCAATGGAAAAAGAGCAACGGCCGGCCCGCTCGAACAGGATGCTACAGACGCATCTGTGCCAGCGTAAGGGGGCACCGCTGGTGGCAGCACAACTGTAAAGAGAATGGAGATCGATGCCACGTTCGGCACTGGACAAGCATTGTCGGTCGCAGTAACTAAAACATTCGCTGGCGAATTCGCAATTAAAGGTGTCCAGCAGATCCGCCCCACCGCAGGGTTGGTTCCCGTAACGGTGAAGGTTGCACCTGGCAAAAGCGCCACCGCATTCGAGACAAGTGTGATCGTTCCACCTGGATCCCCATCGGTAAATGGAATGTCCACACAAAAGGGCACCCCATCACAAACTTCCATTCCCGAACCGTCCACGATAAACCCACCCGTATTGTTCGTCAATCCTGTGGTCACCGGTGGTTCACCCATACAATTGACAACTACGAACATGAAATCCCTCATGATCGTTCCTATGGCCACGCCCATAGCATTGTAGGTTGTCACTTGTATGACCACAACATAGTTGCCGGTCACGGTGGGGGTAAAGGAAATTTGGCCCGTTACTGGGTCCAAGGTCACTCCCGGGATCGGGGCAGCGGCAGTATACGTTGGGGTCTGGTAACCCACATTGGCCGGGCTTCCGGTGAAGTTACGTGCACTGATGAACTGGAACGACATGGTATTCCCATCGGGGTCGGAAATGCCGGGATTGTACAGTACGGGGTCGTTAACACATACAAAAGGGATCGAGTTATCCGCGATCACGGGGGAGCGATCACATGCACCACCGGCGTTGTTCACGGTGGCCTCAGCGTACAAGCCAGGTGTTGCGGTCAAATTCACCGTGGTGTTCCTACAGCAGATATTCCAACTGATGGTCCAATCATTACATGGCGAAAGGAAGACCGTTGATTGCAATTGGAAATGGTTGATCCCTTGCAACACCCCACCATTGCAGGTGCTATTGGCCAATGATGACGGACAGAGCTGCGAAACTTCTTCAGAAAGTACTAGCGGTACGTTCGGTATGCTGAAGACCACACCACAATCATTGGCAAAATTCAAGCTCTGTGGAGTAAGCGCAGTGCCGGAGCAATCCAAGAAAAGATCCAAGGTGACGTTGAAGAAGTTTCCTCCAATGCATTCGTAGGTAATGCTGGCACCGGAATAATGGTCCCCGCGAGCGACAGGTACTGTCCATACCAACAGCAATGCCGCTAGGATCGTGGGAAACCTATACTTCTGGGGCATTTTGTTCATGCGCTTCCAGCTGGCTGGACGAGTTGGAAGAGCCTACCTGAGGCAAGCAACAAAAGTAACACGGAACCTACTGAAATGCAAGACTTAACAACGACCATGAAGTCATGTATACGGCAATGTTCCGGTATGAGTAACAGCTTAACCATCAAATAACCATTTGAGGAACTTGGACAACACCGCAAGCGGATTACATTTGCCCGGCAATGTCGAGTAATGCGTTGTAATTGACGGATCGGGTCCAACAATCGTTGCTTGGTAGATGCACCTTAAAAACCCAAGGACCAGAGGTCCGAAGAGCGCGGGGTCCCCTGTTCCGTGCCCTTGTCGCTAAGCCTTGCGCGCATGACCAGAATCCTAACCCTTGTTCTCATATTGGTTACCGCAGGGGCATTTGCCCAATCGGACACGACGATCGTCACGCTCCCACCCGACTCTGTTCAGATCCTGAATGCCGATGTCCCGGTGGTCAGTATCACTGCGGATGACCTGGACAACGAACTGGGTTCCCAGAACGTTTCCGGCATTCTACAATCTTCCCGTGACATTTTCACGGCCACAGCCGGTTTCACTTTTGGCGCTGCTCGGTTCAGGATCCGCGGTTACGATTCGGAGAACACCTTGGTGACCATGAACGGAGTGCTCATGAACGACTTGGAAACAGGGTGGGCATCGTGGTCCCTATGGGGTGGGTTGAACGATGTGACCCGATATGCACAAGTCCACACGGGGATAGGTGCTACCCGGAATAATTTCGGTGGCATCGGTGGTTCCTCGGATATCAATGCCCGAGCCAGCGATATGCGCAAAGGGATCCGCATTTCGTATGCTTCCGCTAATAGGGCCTACCGGAACCGGTTGATGATCACGGGCAGCACCGGAATGATGAAGAACGGCTGGTCGCTCAGTTTTTCGGGCTCAAGACGTTGGGCAGAGGAAGGGTATGTACCTGGCACCTCATACAACGCCTATGCCTACTTCTTCGCAGCGGAACACAAGATCAATACGAAGAACACGTTCAGTTTTTCGGCTTTGGGAGCACCTATAGTTCAAGGTCGGGCGGGGATCGCGATCCAAGAAGCATACGACCTTGCCGGAACCAATTATTATAACCCGAATTGGGGTTGGCAGAATGGGAAAAAGCGCAACGCCCGCATGACCTTCGACCACAAGCCGTTGTTCATGGCCAGCCACATATACGCACCGAACGACAGCACCAAGTGGACCACCTCGCTGATCTACACCTTCGGTAGGGACGGCTCCTCCGGGATGAACTGGTTCGATGCAAAAGATCCCCGTCCGGATTATTACCGCTACCTGCCAAGCTACAATGCCACATTCGATCCAGAATTGGCGGCCCAACAGACAACCGATTGGAGCACGGACCAGAACGTACAACAGATCAATTGGGAACAACTCTATTTCGCAAATGGGAAGAACCTCTATTCCGTGGAAAATGCGGATGGGGTCGAGGGAAATACGGTTACCGGCAATCGGAGCAAGTACATCATTGAAGAGCAGCGGGCCGACCCATCACGTGTTGGTGTGAACAGTGTGTACAGCAGGGAATTGAAGAATGACCAGCACCTTACGTTGGGTGGAAGTTTCAACCACCAGAAGACCCACTATTTCAAAACGATCGATGATCTGCTAGGTGGAGACTTCTGGGTGGACATCGATCAATTCGCCGATCGGGATTTCAATGACACATTGATCTCACAGAATGACCTTGCACGGCCGAACAAGATCGTTCGCGAAGGGGACGTATTCGGCTGGGACTACGACATCAACACCCGGTTGGTCAACCTATTCGGGCAGTATGAAAAGAAGTGGAACAAGGTTGAAGTGTACACCGGCATACAGCTCGCGCAAACGTCCTTTTGGCGGGTTGGGAAGGTGCAAAATGGTCGCTTCCCCGATAATTCTGAAGGAAAGGGTCCATCCAATGACTTCTTCAACTTTGGCGTGAAGGCCGGGGGTATCTATAAGGTCACAGGCCGTAATTTCATTGCTGTTAACGCCGCTTTGTTGACACGCCCGCCGACCTCCAACAACGCTTTCCTAAGTGCCCGGACCCGGCCAGAGACGATCCCCGGGCTAAGCAATGAGACCATCTATTCCGGCGACATCGGGTACGTGGTCCGGTTCACCAAATTGAAGGGACGAGCTACCTTCTACTACACCAAGTTGAAGAACCAGGTTTGGTCCCGTTACTACTACAATGACGACGCCCTCACCATTGTGAACTACAGTATGTCCGGGGTGGACCAAGTGAACATGGGTGTGGAACTGGGATTGGAAGCAAACCTCTCCAGTACTTGGCAATTGACAGCGGTATATGCCGGTGGCGACCATCGCTATTCTTCAAGACCAAAAGCCACGATCACCCGCAACAACAGCGCAGAAGTATTCGCCAGTGAACGCACAGTGTATTGGGAGAACTACCGCGTAGGTGGTTCACCACAGACCGCTGCCTCCTTGGGACTGCGCTACAACTCACCCAAGTATTGGTTCATAGGGGTGAACGGTAACTACTTCGGTAACATGTACTTGGACCCCAATCCCGACCGCCGTACCCAGGAAGCGATCGGGTCCTACGTGGAGAGCGACCCCCAAGTTGGCCAGCTTCTTGCACAGGAAAAGCTGAAGGACAATTTCACGTTGGATGCATTCGCTGGAAAATCATGGCTTGTGAAAGGGTATCGGATCGCGATCAACCTATCGGTAAGCAACATACTGGACAATCAGGATTTCCGGATCGGCGGCTTCGAACAGCTGCGTTACGACCGCACCGAAGTGAACAAATTCCCACCCAAGTACAACTACCTATACGGGCGTAACTACTTTGCTATGCTCACATTCAGCTTCTAATGACAAAAGCCTCGATGAATAAGATGAACATCCGTATGGTACTTCTTGGTATTGCCGCAATGGTAACCGTGGTGGCTTGCAAGAAGGAATACGATGCTCCACCGGTGAGGACATTGCCTTCGGGTGATATCCTTACTATAGCTGACCTGAAGGCAATGTATCTCGGGACATCGATCACATTCGAGGAACCGAAAAGTGTATTTGCCACGGTTACTACGGACGAAACGGACGGTAATTTCTACAAGAATGTCACCGTCCAAGATGCAACAGGTGGCATAACGTTACGGTTGATCAATAGCGGTGGTCTTTACATTGGTGACAGCATCCGGATCTACCTGCCTGGCATCGTACTTGAACCCTACAACAACTTGATGCAGTTGACCAACGTTGATGTGGACAACAACATCGTTAAGCAGGCTACGCAACGGTATGTCCAACCCCGTGTAACCACGATCCCCGATCTCACAGCTAATATCGGAGCATGGCAAAGCACGTTGATCAGATTGGAAAACGTACAGTTCGTTGCAGCCGAGGCCGGCGTTACCACGTGGTCCACTCCGGGTGGCACTTCGTCCGTGGATCGGCATTTGGAAGACTGTGTAGGGAATCAGGTTGTTATCCGGAATAGTCCCTATTCGAACTATGCTGCAGATACCCTTCCGGTCGGAAAAGGCTCCATCGTTGCCTCGGTCGGGATCTTCGGGATGAATATCCAACTCGGCGCCCAGAGCATTAGCGGTGTTCAATTAACAGGTCCTCGCTGTGGTGAATCAGGCTGTTTGCCGGAGGCATCTCTGAACGAATCTTTCAATTTAGCGGTGAACAACACAGATCTGACTTTGGAATGTTGGCTGAACACGTTCACCTTAGGTACACGCAAATGGAAAGGCGGAGTTTCCGGTCCCGATTCCTATGCTGAAGCTAAGCCTTCAAGTTTTGATGGCGCCGTTGAAACGTGGTTGATCACCACTCCCATTGGATACACACCTGGCATGGCGCTCAATTTCAAGTCGGCACTTGGAAGCGCTTGGCAGCACGATGGCTTATCGGTGCTGGTGACCACGGACATTAATTTGAATGATGGCGGTGACGTTTCCAGCGCGACATGGACCCCCGTAACTGGTGCTACGTTGGCGACGAATGGAACGGCGGTCGGCACATGGATACCATCCAGCCCCATCGGCCTCAATCCTTTCCTAACGGCCGGTGACAACTTCCGCATCGGTTTCAAATACATCGGCAGTGGCAGTGCAGGAGTGCCCAACCAGACCACTCCTTACCGTATTGATGACGTCACTATACAGTGACCCCTTAAAATAGAAACGACAACAAAAACACAATGCAGATGAAAAGAACGATACTCCTCGCATCACTCGCACTTGCCTTTACGGCGCAAGGTCAAATAGTGCAAAGCGGCTTCGAAACCTGGACGAACGACCTGCCCGATGGCTGGTTCGGGGCCAAAAGCAACATCGCCATGAGCGGTGTGGTGCAAACCACCAACGCCCACACTGGCGAATTTGCCGCGCAGCTGATCAACGCTACTGATTCGCACAAGCGATTCACCACCCAACCTCTTACAGTAACGGCGAATACGACGTATACCGTTAATTTTTGGGTGCGTGGCACTGGCGAAGTGCGTGTCGGTCTTTTTGATAATCGCCCAGGCACCTCTTTCGGGTACGCCCCTTACTCACCCTATTTCGATGCTACGGATACCTGGACTGAAAGGAGCGTCGATGTCTCCGCTGGTGCGGACGCGGCAGATGCCGAGTTCATCTTTTCCGTTGTCAACACCACGGCTCCGGACCACGTCATGATAGATGATGTTACGATCACCTTGGCCGGTGCCATCGAGAGCGCGAGCATTTATGACATCCAGTTCACCACCCTCCCGAACGGGGACTCTCCCTTGATCGGCCAGACGATCAACACGGGTGGTATCGTTACGGCCGCGTATACGGGCGGCTTTTACATCCAGAATGCAAGCGGTCCTTGGCAAGGTATCCTGGTGTATGACAACTTCAGCGCTCCAGCAGTGGGCGATTCCGTCACTTTTACCGCTGCAGTAACGGAGTTCAACAACCTTACAGAACTCACCGGCACTACCAATTTTACCGTGGTCCTCAGCGGCCAACCGCTTCCTGCAGCACTTGTGATCAATACGGGTGAGGTAAGTGAGGAGGCTTTGGAAGGCGTATTGGTACAAGTCCTGAACGCCACCTGCACGGAAGTACCGGGTGGTGCGAACTTCGGCAAATGGAAGGCTGATGATGGAAGCGGGTTCGGTTGGATCGGGAAAGAGATCTACACCACAACGCCTGACCCACAATTGGGACAGGTGTTCGATGTGACCGGGGTCATATCGTACTCGTTCGGTCTCTTCGGGATCCAACCACGTGATGCCAACGACGTGAACATGGCCACCGGCTTGAACGAGATCAGCGGTTCGGTTGTGAACGTATTCCCGAATCCTGCGAACAACACCCTTACCATGGACCTCGGCAACTTGAACGGTCGTACCGAATACAGCTTGACCGATGCAACTGGTCGTTTGGTGCTTTCCGATGTTGCTACAAGCGACCGTAGTACGATCGACGTAAGTGGCTTGAACAACGGGATGTACGTGATCACCCTGCGGAATTCCAGCGCAGTTTGGAGTACGCAAGTGTCGGTCCAGCACTAAGGAACTACTTTAACTGAACGGAACGCCCCGTGCTCTTTGGAGTGCAGGGCGTTCTTGTTCTTGACCGTGGATATAACAGGATCTTACTTGGGATCTTGCGTACCGGATCTGAGGACCATTGACCAAGGAACTGATCAATTCCATTCGTTGATCCGACATCAGCCGCACCCTGCACGATAGCATTGAAGACGTTGCAGGTCACTGTGTCTTCGAAAGACATTGCAAAGCCAGAAGTCTTCCGGTTGCAGAAGGCCTTCCCTATTGTAGCTCCTTCACCAAGATAACGAATACGGGGAAGTGGTCACTGTAACCACCCTCGTTGTAGGAATCACCAACGAAGGTGCGATAGGGGTAGCCCTCAAACGCACCGTCGCGTTGACGCAGGTAGGATTCGTTGAAGATCCGCGCGCCGTAGTACTTGTACTTGCCACCGGTTCCATTCAGCAGACCGGGTGAAAGGATGATCTGATCGAACAAATTCCAGGAATCGCGCCAAGCAAGTGTTCCAATGCCTTTCATGAACGGGTCGTACATGGCATTGTACAGCACTTTACCAGTTGCCTTTTTCTTGTCGCCTGTTGAATTGAGGAAGCGGGCAACACTTGGGTTCGAAGGGTCATCGTTAAGATCGCCCATGACCATGATGTGGGCTTGGGCATTTCGCGCGAGCAAAGAATCCACGATGTGCCGAGCCAATTCCGCAGCCGCTTTCCGGTTCGGTTCGCTGCGCTTTTCGCCACCACGACGCGAGGGCCAGTGGCACACGATCACGTGGGTGGTATCGCCATCGAGCAGGCCGCTCACCAGCAACTGATCTCGTGTTCGGAAGGACGTATCGGCCATGTGGACGCGATAGGACTTGTGCGCATAAACGCTGTACAAGGCAGGGTTGTACACCAGCGCAACATCGATCCCGCGACGGTCGTGTGATTCATCGTGGACGATCTTGTATCCGCGTCCATTCAATGCATCCGTGGCGACCAGGTCCTCTACAACGGCGCGGTTCTCCACCTCGCTCAGTCCAAGGATCGCCAAACCCTGCGGATGCAGCTCCTTCCCCATTTCGGAGATCACCTTGGCATTCTGGTCCAGCTTGCGGAAGTAACGCTCACCGTTCCAGAGCTTGCTGCCATTGGGCGTGAACTCCTCGTCGTTAACGTCGGGGGTGTCAATAGTATCGAACAAGTTCTCAATGTTATAAAAGCCCACCAATGCAGGGATGTATTGTGGCTTTTGGGCTTGTGCAAAACCGCCCGTGGCAACGGCGATCGAGGCGAACAACAGGAAGGACCGGGGACGTGCGAACATGGATGAACAATTCGTTGGGTTGCCGAAAGTAGTGGATCGTTCCACGGCGGGAGCGGACGGAACGTGGAACGGCCACTAACACACCACCGGACGATGCCAATTAGTGTGCCGGAAAGAACAACGGATGCCGGTCATTGTAGAGTCGCATGAAACGGAACAATGCTTCGTCCCTGTTGCGACCCTTCTTAGGCAGTGCCCGGAATTCCTCCAGAAGCACGGGATCGTGCTGCAAGACCTGATCCATTCCGCTGGCATTGAACGGCAGGTAATTCCCCGTTTCCATATCGAGCAGTTGTTGCACAAGAACGGTCCTCGTGGTACTTCCATAGGGTTGGCCGTAGCTGCTCATGTACGGGTTCCAGTCACGGTAGGTCTGTTCCACCACCATGTGCGAAATGCTGCCCATGAGCCCGATCCGGAAAAAGCCGTTCCCACCCGCGATATACACCACATCATTCTGACAAAAGCCCCAGATCCGCTGAAGATCAACGGTGCGTTGTTCACCGGAATCCGGTTGCCACTGGAGCTTGCCGCGTGCTTGTCGGATGTCCGGAACGGTGAGGCCCTGGGCATCCCGTAGTTGTTCCAAGGGTACGCTTGGTGTATTGTACTTGAAGTCGCTGAAACGCAAGTAGATCCCGTCATGAAGGTCCATTCCACCGAAATACTCCGAGGTCTGGCAGAAGGAAAGCCCGCACATGGACCAGACCAATACTGTCATGAGGTTGCGCATGCTCCTGAAGCTCATCTCAACTTACGGATCATAGTCACTACTTCTTCTGGTGCTTGGGCATGCACCCAGTGGCCTGCATAGGGAATCGTCTCAACGGTGCTGTTCGGGAATTGTTCTTTGATCGCTGGCAGGTCTTCGCGTTGGATGTAATCGCTGGCACCGCCACGAATGAAGAGTGTCGGAACCCGCACTGTTCCCGGACCGATCGCAGCCAAGATCGCGGGCAGGTCCCGTTTCAGCAATGGGGCGTTCACACGCCATCCGAATTGGTCTTCGGTTCTCCAATACAAGCTCTTCATCAAGAACTGCACCACGCCGGGTTCCTTTATCGTTCCAGCCAATTGCGTCTCAACGTCCTTACGCGTACGCCCCGGCGCGATGTCTGCCGAGATCAACGCGTCGATGATATGTGCGTGATCGTTCTCATGCTCACGCGGACTGATGTCGATGACCACCAGATGTTGCAATAGCTGTGGCCATTGTTGGGCGAAGACCATGGCCACTTTACCGCCCATGCTATGGCCGACCATGAAAATATCCTTCAACCCGAGCGTCAACACCAAGGCATGTACATCGGCCGCCATGATCGGATAAGATGTCCCCTCGGTGTGAGGCGAACGCCCATGTTCACGAAGGTCCACGAGGGTCACATCGAAAGGTTCCACATTGGGCACCGATGGTTCAGCAAGTTCTTTCGCTACGCTTCCCAGATTATCGGAACTCCCGAAAAGTCCGTGCAGCAGGATCAGCGGTTTGGCACCTTGCGGGCCGAGGCGGCGATAGTGAAGTGGAACGGTCATCAGAAAATGTGGAAATTAAAGGAATGAGGAAATTATGAGAATGAAATTCCAATTTCCGATCTCGCGCATTGGCAATTTCCACATTCCCTTCATTCTCCTCACTCCACAGTACTGCGGAAGCACATTCCTATTCATCTTCTCGCAGACAACGCAAATAGAGTTGAACGGTATTCTCCAATCCGAACGTGAGGGCATCGCAGATCAGTGCATGTCCGATGGATACTTCGAGCAAACCAGGAACGTTTTGGTTGAAGTAGGCCAGGTTCTCCCGGTCCAGATCATGTCCAGCGTTCAATCCCAAACCGAATTCAGCGGCCCGGAGCGCAGCTTGCGCGAACGGAGCTACTCCGGCCGCACGATCAATGGGGAAATGTTGTGCGAAGGGTTCGGTGTAGAGTTCAATGCGCTCGGTACCGGTATCGGCAGCAAAGCCGATCTGTTCAGGATCCGTACCCATGAATAACGAAGTCCGTATCCCTTCACCTTTGAACCGGGCCACCACGTCCTTAAGGAACGTTTGTTGCGTGCGCGCATCCCAACCTGCGTTGCTTGTGAGCACACCCGGCGGGTCGGGTACCAAGGTCACTTGGCCGGGCCTTACCTCCAACACCAGAGCAATGAACTCGGTGTCCGGATACCCTTCGATGTTGAACTCGGTGGTGAGCACCTTGGCCAATCCACGCACATCAGATCGGCGGATATGGCGTTCGTCGGGTCTCGGATGTACTGTGATCCCTTGTGCCCCGAACCGCTCAATATCCAAAGCCATTCTCACCACATCCGGGTTGTTCGCACCTCGCGCATTGCGCAAGGTGGCGAGCTTGTTGATATTCACGCTGAGCCGGGTCATGCCGTGTTCACTTACTTTGTCCCATCCGTAGGGTGCCCAAAAGTACGGGTGCCACCCCAGCGATAACCCGAAGAGCATGCATGCCATCGATCTAATAACGCAGGACATACCTCCACTACGCCCCAAGGACGACGTGGGCCGTGCGTTGGACTGGATGGAAGAGTTCAAGGTGGGCCATTTGCCGGTAGTGGACAACGGGCGCTTGGTGGGCATGGTGAAGGACCAGGACCTGATCGACCGGAATGATCCGCACGGTTCGGTAGCCAGTGTTATGGAGCAGGTGGAGATCCCCTTCATACGTAATGGCCAGCATATCTATGAGGTGATGAAACTGTTCAGCGAACGTGGCTTGACCGTTTTGCCTGTGGTGGATGAGATGGGCCAATACGTTGGTGCGATCACGGAGCACGAGGCGCTGAAACGGTTGACCGAAGTCACGAACATCCATGAGCCCGGTAGCATCGTAGTGCTGGAGATGAACGTGATCGACTACAGTTTGGAACAACTTGCACGGATCGTGGAGGGGAATGGGGCCAAGGTGCTCAGTGTACATAGTCACGCCCTACCGGACACCTCGCGTGTTGAGATCACTTTGAAGATCAACAGGGAGGACATCAGTGACATCCTCCAAAGTTTCGAACGGTATGAGATCCAGGTGAACAGCACATACCAAGGCTCCCGTTTCCATGATGATATGCGCGAACGGTATGAGGAACTGATGAAGTTCATCAACCTGTGAACCGTGGCCATGGTCCGTGGTTGTGTTCGGTTGCTTGATCGGCCTTGGATGAATGGAGCTCAGAACAGTTCACTGCAGGAATTCGGACGGCTGATAGCCCGTTCAACATTTTACGGTTCGGCCGTTCTGACCATCGGGTTCTACTCCTTTTGGTCCTGCTTCCGGGCAGGTCACTTTCACAAGCAGAGGAGCCCCGCATCCGCATCAATTCGATCACGCTTAAGGGCAACAGGGTGACCAAGGAGCGGATCATCATTCGCGAATTGGTTTGTGCTGAAGGGGATACGGTTTCCTCCGAAGAAATGTACGAACGTTTCGAACGAAGCCGTCAGAACCTGATGAACACCGGGCTCTTCAACACGGTGAGCGTTCTACCTTTCTACACGGGGCGCTACGAGGTCACTGTTGAAGTGGTGGTGAACGAACGTTGGTATCTCTGGCCGTCGATCATCTTCGACCTGGCCGACCCCAACTTCAATACGTGGTGGCTAACAAAGGACTTTTCCGTGTGAACTACGGAGCCTACCTCTACCGGTACAACATGCGTGGCCGGAATGAAACGGGGTATGTGCTTGCGCAGTTCGGGTACACCAAACAGTTCGGCGCACGGTACAGAGTGCCCAATTTGGATCAACGCCAGCGCTGGGGATTCAACGTAGGCGTGAGCTACGATGAGCAAGCGGAGATCACTGCGGGTACAGTGGACAACAAGCGCATCCTGCTCCGCAACGACAATGGCAGCAACCGCGACCAATGGAAGGCCGACATGGAAGTCATTCTTCGCCGCAGCCATGATGTACGTCACTACTTCCGAGCGAAATATACCCAAGCCGAGGTGGCCGATACCATCGTTCAAGTTGCGCGCGATTACTTCAATGGCAGCAGCACCGATTCCCACTTTATCTCACTGGGCTATTCTGTGGTGCATGACAAGCGTGACTCAAGAGTATTCACGCGTACCGGTCAATACCAAGAGCTGCGGATCGACCGGATCGGGATCGGTCTGTTGAGCAAGGCCGCACCGGACATCACCACGGTCTACGGCACCACGAAGCACTGGTGGAAGGTGCATGATAAATGGACCCTTGCGTTGGCCTTGCATGGGAAATTCACCGTTGGCGTACCCTCCTATTACGCACAAGAGGGCTTGGGATACCGGAATTATGTGCGGGGTTACGAGTACTATGTCATCGACGGCGCGCACTACACCTTGGGTCGTGCGAACGTGGTGTTCCAACTCTTCAAGCCGCGCTATTTGCGAATGGAATTGATGCCACTGGAGGCCTTCCGGACGTTGTACTTCGCCCTGTACCTGAACTTCTTCTCTGATGTGGGCAGGGTTTGGGACAACCGCTACGCCGATGTGAATTTTCTGGCCAACCGATGGATCAATGGCAGCGGGGTCGGCCTGGACCTGGTCACGAGCTACGACCAAGTAGTACGTGGCGAATACACCTTCAACGCGTTGGGCGAACACGGATTCTTCCTACATTTCACACAACCATTTTGAGCATATGCGCATAGCAGTGAACGGTAGGGCAATGGAGGCTGGGGTAGCCCCAGTTGTGATGCGCACCTTGGAACAAATGTCGGCCCATGGGCTGGTCCCGTTGCTGACTGCAAGCCTGGCCCAATGGCTGGCCGAGATGGGCAAGACCCTGAAATGGCCGGTGTTGGAAGATGGCCCACTCGGCGAACAGGAGCTGGAACTTTGCGTAAGCCTTGGCGGCGATGGCACTTTGCTGGACACTGTGGCCCTTGTAGGAAGAACAGAAATACCGGTATTGGGCATCAACTTGGGCCGCCTTGGTTTCCTGTCCAACGTGCGGTCCGACAATTTGGACACCGCGCTACTTGCGATCAAGCACGGGCACTACTCGTTGCAGGACCGCTCTCTGTTGCAAGTGATCGATCACGAAGAAATTTTGGGCCAACAGAACTTCGCATTGAATGAAGTGAGCATACACAAGCGCGACAGTTCCAGCATGATCGCTGTACATGTTCATTTGGGCACGGACTTCCTGAACACGTATTGGGCCGATGGTTTGATCATTGCCACGCCCACTGGTTCAACTGCCTACTCGTTGAGCTGTGGCGGCCCCGTATTGGATCCCACGAGCGATGCCTTGGTGATCAACCCGATCTGTCCGCACAACTTGAACGTACGTCCTTTCGTGGTGCCCGACCATTACACGATCCGGCTCCAGCTGGAAGCCCGAGCGGATCGCTGTTTGATGAACTTGGACTCGCGCAGCTCCAGTATCGACGGGCAAAGCTTGATCACCATTCAACGGGCGGACTTCACGGTGAAGATGGTCCAATTGGAGGGCACTAACTTTCTGGATACCCTGCGTGCCAAGCTGAGCTGGGGGCTCGATGTCCGTTCTTCGATGTTCAGGCCATAGTGTGAAGAACCGGAAGGTCAGGGAGTTAGAATTTCTTGGACACGGATTACCTTCGCGGCGAAGCACGTCTTTGCAGCCTCCATGTACCGATCCATCCGATCCCACGTTCCTGAACCGATGGTTCGCCTTTTCATCACGTGTCTACTGATCGTCGCATCTGCTGGTGTGCGCGCCCAAGTAAGCGAATTGGGCATAACGGGCGGGGCGGCTTATTACATCGGCGACCTGAACCCCACGAGGCATTATCCCAAGAACACGAAGCCTGCATTCGGTGCTCTTTTCCGCTACAATTTCTCAGATCGATATGCGGTCCGTTTACAAGGGCTTACCGGAATGTTGCAAGCCTTTGACGCGAATTCGAAAGACACCTTGCAACTCATACGCAACCTCGGTTTCAGGGCGCGACTCATCGAATTCTCGGCCGTTTTCGAGGTCAATTTTCGCAAATACCGGAGCAAGGACAAGGACAGCAAGCGTTGGACCCCGTTCATGTTCGCCGGGCTCGCCTATTTCCATGCAGCCCCGCAGGGTTATCTGAATGGAACGTGGTACAACTTGGCCGATCTTGGGACCGAAGGTCAAGGCACAACCGTTGGCAGTTCGGATACTTACCCTGTGGACCACATGAGCATTCCTTTTGGTGCCGGGTTCAAAGTGAATGCTGGCCGTTTTGACTTCCAACTTGAATGGGGCCTTCGACGAACGTGGACCGATCACCTGGACGATGTTGGCGGCACCTACGTGGACCAAGATCTCTTGGCCTTCGAAAACGGTCCTTTGGCGGCCAGCCTAGCCGATCCTTCACTGGCGGATCAAGGCTATTCCAAAGCGGGCTTGGCCCGTGGCGATGTGAACACGAAGGACTGGTACCAGTACACCGGTTTGGGTATCACCTACATCATTACGCGCTTCTCTGACTGCGACGAGCAGTATAATTGGATGCGCAAAAGGCGCTGATCCAAGGCTTTTGCGATCTTTGCGACCCCTTTGGAAAACGCGACCGACATAACCGAGCAATTGCGCGGGCGTATCAGCTCCGAACGTGTGCCCCGTCATATTGCCATTATCATGGATGGTAATGGGCGGTGGGCCGAGCAACAAGGGGAGCATCGCGTGATGGGGCATGCCAACGGCGTACGGTCCGTTCGGGAGGCCTTGTTGGCCGCCACGGAGATCGGGGTGGAATACTTGACCCTTTACGCCTTCAGTACAGAGAATTGGAAGCGCCCGACCGCCGAAGTGGAGGCCTTGATGGACCTGTTGGTGCGCACGGTGATCGGCGAGTTGGCGGAACTACACACGAACGGAGTGCGCTTGAATACCATCGGCGACATCGATAGTCTTCCGGAGAATTGCCGCAAGACGCTGCAGGAAGCCATTGAGGCCACCAAGAACAATGACCGCATCACCATAACCTTGGCCTTGAGCTATAGCGCCCGTTGGGAAATTGTAAACATGGCGCGGAAGCTTGCAACAATGGCTGCACAAGGAACATTGGACCCTGCCACGATCACCGATGCCACCATATCCGAACATCTTACCACGGTCGGCATGCCTGATCCTGAACTCTTGATCCGCACCAGTGGTGAACAGCGCGTGAGCAACTTCCTTCTTTGGCAGATCGCGTACGCGGAATTGTGGTTTACACCGGTGCTTTGGCCGGATTTCCGCAAGGAGCATTTGTTCCAAGCCGTATTGGATTATCAGAACCGGGAAAGGCGTTTCGGTCTGGTCAGTGAACAGATCACACCCCGTTGATGACCCGTGTAATACTTGGCTTGATCGCCATTCTACTTTGTGCCTTGGGTTCCGCCCAGACGGAAGAGTCCTACATGGATCCGGCCGTTGCACAGGAGTATGAAATAGGAGGCATTACCGTAAGCGGTACCAAGACCACGGATGCCAATGCGGTTCGCTTGTTCACGGGCCTACAGGTCGGTGACAAACTCACTATTCCGGGAGAGAAGATCACCAAAGCGATAACGAACCTCTGGGAGCAAAAGCTCTTCAGTGATGTCTCCATAGAGGCCGCAGAGATCCGTGGTCGCACGATCTTCCTGAACATCATTGTCGTTGAGAAACCACGATTGTCGCGATGGAAATACACGGGCATCACAAAGAACGAAGGGGAGAAACTGGATGAGATCCATGATCTGCTACGTGGCCAACAAGTGAACGATGCGCTGATCAGTACCACGAGCAATGCGATACGCCATTATTTCGTTGACAAAGCATTCCTGAAAGCGAAAGTGACCGTGGTGGAATTGAACACGGACAGCATGTTGCCGAACAGCGTTCAATTGAACTTCGTGGTGAAGAAGGGGAAGAAGGTCCGCATCAAGGAAGTGATCATCGAGGGCAATGAACTAGTGAAGACTTCGCGCTTGCGCAGAGCGATGAAGAAGACCAAGCAGAAGAGGTGGTGGAATCCTTTTGCCAGCAGCAAATTCGATAGCAAGGAATACCAAGCGGACAAGGCCCGACTGATCGATGTTTACAACGAGAAGGGATTCCGTAATGCCACGATATTAAGCGACACCAACTATTTCGTTTCGAATAAACGCATCGTGGTGAAGCTCAATGTATACGAAGGTGCCATGTTCCACTTCCGCAACATCACGTTCACAGGGAACAACAAGCACACATCAGCGGAATTGGCCAGCATCTTGAACATCAATAAGGGGGAGGTCTACAACAAGAAATTGCTGGATAGCAGGATCTATATGAACCCTGCTGGTGGCGACATCAGTTCCCTATACATGGACGATGGATACTTGAGTTTCTATCCGGACCCCGTGGAATTGTTGGTGGATGGGGACAGCATCGACCTGGACATCAGGATCCGCGAAGGGAAGCAATACCGGATCCGTAACGTGATCATCAAGGGCAACACAAAGACGAATGAGCACGTGATCCGGCGGGAGATCCGGACCAAACCGGGAGAGCTTTTCAACCGGAGCTATGTGATCCGTACACAGCGTGAATTGAGCCAGTTGGGTTATTTCAATCCGGAAACTTTGGGCGTGAACCCGATACAAGACCCACGCACCGGTACGGTGGACCTGGAATACACGGTAGAGGAAAAGCCGAGCGATAGGTTGGAATTGAGCGGTGGTTGGGGCGCGGGTCGATTGGTGCTCTCTGTTGGACTTTCGTTCACCAATTTCTCGTTGCGGAACATGTTCAACAAGGCGGCATGGTCACCGCTCCCTGCCGGCGATGGCCAGACCTTGAACCTACGTGCACAGACGAATGGTCGGTTCTTCCAGAGCTACAACCTCTCCTTCGTGGAACCTTGGTTGGGTGGCCGTAAACCGAATGCCCTCAGTTTCTCGATCTATCATTCCGCGCAAACGAACGGTGTTGACAAGTACGTAAGTACCGCTGACGGTCGGGTCGCCAATCCGCTCCGGCAGGCGTTGCAGATCACCGGTGCCTCCATCGGCTTGGGCAAGCGCCTCACTTGGCCGGATGATTACTTCATTCTTCGGCAGACGATCGCCTACCAGAACTATGCGCTGAACAATTACGTGACAGGTGGGGGCACGGGGGCTTCATTCGGGTTCAGCAATGGTACCAGCAATGTGTTGACCTATCAGTTCCAGGTCTCACGCAATTCGGTGGACCAGCCGTTCTTCGCGCGCTCCGGCTCCGATATCAGCTTCAGTGTCAAAGCAACCCCACCGTTCTCTTCTTTCCAGCCGAACAGGAACTACGCCGAATTACCCTCGGACCAACGGTACAAATGGGCCGAGTTCCACAAATGGAAGCTCACCACTGTTTGGTACAACAAACTCACGAATAGTAAATCGGGCCATAATCTCGTATTCATGACCCGTGCCGGCTTCGGTTTCCTTGGACGCTATAGCAACGCCATAGGCAACGCACCCTTCGAACGCTTCTACTTGGGCGGTGTTCCCATTTCCGGATTCCAATTGGACGGTAGGGAGATCGTCGGTCTTCGTGGTTACGCGGACTATTCCCTAGCGCCGGTTGCGGGCAACTTCGTGATAAGCAAGTACACGGCCGAGTTACGCTTCCCTGTTTCCTTGAATCCTTCGGCCACGATCTATACAACACTGTGGGGTGAAGCAGGCAACACGTGGTCCACCTTCGACAAGTTCGAGCCGTTCAAATTGTATCGGTCCGCTGGTCTTGGGCTCCGGCTTTTCCTTCCGATGTTCGGTCCAATGGGCTTGGATTACGGTTGGCGGTTGGACGACGTGCCGGACCAACCTAACATGGCCCGTGGACAGTTCCATTTTACGATCGGCATAGATTTTGGCGAGCTCTAGACCGGAACCACTACTTTCGACGGATCCCGCATGAATCGAACCCACCTCCTTTCCCTTGTTACCGGCATATTCATGCTGTTGGGCCCTGCGTCCCAAGCACAGCGGATCGCGTTCGTGAACACGCGCTACATTTTGGACAAGATGCCCGAATATGGGTCGGCCCAGAAGGAGCTCGATCGGTTCAGCAAGCAGTGGCAAGAAGAGATCGATGAGCGGCACATCCAGATCAAACGGATGCGCGATGCATACAATGCCGAAGCGATCCTGTTGACCGAGGAAATGAAACGCTCGCGGTTGGACGAGGTGGACCGCAGAGAGCGTGAGGCTCAGGACCTTCAGAAGAAACGGTTCGGCCCAAAAGGCGACCTCTTCAAGAAACGGGAGGAATTGATCAAGCCGATACAAGACCGCGTTTATGATGCGGTGAAGGAAGTCGCCGGCACCAGTTATGTGGCAGTCTTCGACTTGGGCGGCCAAGCAAGCAATCTGCTCTTCGCAAGTGAGAAGTACGATAAGAGCGACAGCGTTCTACGCAAGTTGGGCATACGTCCCGGCAAGGAAGGAGAAGCAGATGGTCCAAAGGGAAAGGACGATGAAGAATTCGGCGAACCCATGGAGGATCCGCCCAAGGACGACGGCACAAAACCTACTGCACCCACGGACCGCAAAGGCGGCAGTGTGGAACAAAAACCAAAATGAAGACCAACCTTATGAAGAACCTCGTTATCATGTTCGCACTGGCGCTTACCGCGCTTCCAAGTGTCGCACAAACCACAAAGCTGGGCCACATTGATCGGCAAAAATTGATGCTGCTATTGCCCGAACGGCTGACCGCAGAGACCAAGATGCAAGGTTTCGCGAAGACCTTGGATGACCGATTGAAGGCAATGGGTGCTGAATACCAAGCGAAGGTGGCCGACGTGCAATCCCGCGCCGATGCCATGACCCAAACGGAGAAGGACGTTGCCGTTCGTGAGATCGGCGAACTGGAGCAACGGATCCAATCTGCGCAGCAAAAAGCCCAAGAAGACCTGGACAAGCAGGAGGAAGAATTGCTGAAGCCGATGGTGGATCGCACCAATGCCGCTATCTCAGAAGTGGCAGCAGCAAATGGGTTCACTTACATCTTTGATACGAGCACCGGTTTCGTGTTGTATTACGACAAGGGCGAGGACATCATTGATCTGGTGAAGGCGAAACTCGGGGTCAAGTAAGCTCCACGTTCACAGTGTCCACGACGCAACGCCCGATCGGCCTGTTCGATAGCGGCATCGGCGGCCTGTCGGTACTGAATGCCATACAACAGGCGCTCCCCAAGGAGCGCCTGTTGTACTTCGGCGACAATGCGCACATCCCGTATGGCGACCGCACACTGCGCGAGATCCGATCGTTCAGTGCCGCCATTACGCGTGCCTTGTTGGGCAAAGGGTGCAAGATGATCGTGATCGCGTGCAACACCGCCTCGGCAGCAGGGCTGAAGGTCTTGCGCGAAGCGTATCCGCATACCCTCTTCGTTGGTATGGAACCCGCATTGAAACCAGCTGCTGAACGATCACGGTCCAAGGTTGTTGGGGTGATCGCCACCACCGCAACATTCCAAGGGGAATTATTCGCATCGGTGATGGAGCGATTCGCGCGCGATGTGCAAGTATTGGAGCGACCATGTCCCGGACTGGTGAAAGCGATCGAGGCCGGCGAGTTGGAAAGTGCATCGACCGAGGTCATGCTTCGCGGTTGGCTGGAACCCATGCTGGCACAAGGCATGGACCAATTGGTACTGGCCTGTACGCACTACCCTTTTGTACGCCCCTTGATCGAACGGATCTGCGGTCCGATCGTGCAAATAATTGACCCGGCACCGGCTGTTGCAAAACAGGTGGAACGGCTGTTGGAGCAGCGAGGGTTGCTGGCTTCAGGGACAGGTCCAGCGACACCGATCCGTGGTTGGACCAGTGGGGACATTGACACGTTCACTTCGCTTGTGGAGAAACTCGACACACCGAAGTTCGAGGTGCAACAGGCGTTCTGGAAGGACGGCGAGCTTAGCCTTCCCTGAACCAGTCCGCGTACATCATGTAGTTCCGGGCGATACGCTCGATCTCGTTCTTGGAAAGGTCATCCCCTGCTGCACGGATCCGTTTGCCGGGTACACCAGCCACCAATGATCCGGGTTCCACGATCATGTTCTGGAGGACCACAGCTCCTGCGGCGATCACACTGCCTTCACCGATAACCACATTGTCCATGACGATCGCGCCCATGCCGATCAAGACCTTGTCATGGATCGTACAACCATGAACGATCGCGTTGTGCCCTATGCTCACATCATTCCCAATGGTGAGCTTGGAACGCTCGTAGGTACAATGCAACACCGCACCGTCCTGTATGTTCACACGATCACCGATACGAATGGCATTGACATCGCCACGCACAACCGCATTGTACCATACGCTCAACCGATCACCTGCGATCACATCACCGATCACCACTGCCGTTTCAGCAAGGAACGGGTCTTTTCCGAATTTGGGTGTAAAACCACGAACGGGGCGGATCAATGACATAAGCAAAGTTGAAATTCCGGAACTACACGATCAGTTTCGGCCACCAAGTAACGAAGATCGGGAACTACTCGTCCTTCTTCACCCCGCAACCTTCCTTCTGACAGCATTCCGGCAACTTCTTGAATGCCTCAGGATCACCGGGCAGGTCATCGGCGTAGTAACCCAGTTTCGTAACCCCTTTACGGATCGCATCGGGGTTCGTTTTACGCGGGTCGTAATCGATGAAGATGGTATTCGACGCCAAGTCCAGTGCCACCGACTTGACCCCTTTCTCGTAGATCATCTCTGTCTCGATCGTCTTCTTGCACATATCGCACACGCTGGAGGTATGGATCTCCAATTTCTGGGTCTTCTTGTCCTGCGCGAAGACTACCGTAGTTAGCAGCAGTAGCGCTGCGGTCATGATGCTCTTCATGGGTTCTGTGTCTGTTGTTTCTTCTTTTTGTCAATAGTGAAACGCAATCCGCCATAGATCATGGCCTTGTTCGTCGGCCCCCAGATCAATGACGCGTCAAAATACGGGCCGAATGGATCCTCGGGGGCAATGATCTGTTGTTGTTGAAGGGTACTGGTGAGGTTCTCCGCTCCCAAATACACTTCCCACGCACCCAACACACGGGTGATCTGTGCGTGCAACGTGGTGTATGCCGGGCTTCTCGACGTCATCCGGAATTCCTCTGGGTTGGGCATGGTGTTCGGTACGCGGCCTTGACCGAAGAGATTAAGCGTGACATCGGTGCGCCAACGCTCTTTGCGATCGCCCCATGCAAGATCGATCAGGCCCCGGTGGCTGGGTGTGAATGGCCGCTCCCTCAGCTTTCCATCGAAGGTGGTTCGGGTATCGTAGAAACGATAAGAAAGACGCAAATGCAATTGGCGGGTCAACTCCACCTGAACATCGGAAAGTACACTGTTGGCGAAGGATGGTCCGTCGAGCATGTAGAACGCCACGGTCTGTGGGCTGCGGTCCAGGTCGGTGACCACTTGCGCCGTGAATTCCGTTCGATAGACATCCACGCCGAAGACCCACTTACGATCGAGGAATTTGAATTTATGCAGGAACGAGGCACCGAAATTCCAAGCCTTCTCCATTCCCAAATTTCCTTCCACAACCACCGAACGCGAACTCGCCAGCACACTTCCCGTTTCGATCAACGGGTTCGCTGTGCGGAAACCTTGTCCGGCAGAAAGTCGAACGGTTGTTAAAGGCCCCAGGTCATACTTCATGTGCATCCGCGGGCTTACCACATTGCCATACACGGAATTGTGATCGCCGCGAACACCGGCCACCAAGATGAAATTGGAGCGTTGCAAGGTGTACTCAGCGAACACGCCGGGCATGCGTTCAGTTCTGCCGAAGGTGCTATCACGGAATGCTTCGGAATAATCGTCAAACTGGAAACTGGCACCTGCCTTCAATTGGTCCGTTCCCTTCCCCAGAAGCATTTGGTACACTAGGCTTCCGTAAAGACTTTCTTGTTTCCCTGTGTAATTCCGATCTCCGAAACGTGAAGCCGCGTTGTGTTGTCTTCCGGCGAAAAGGAAACCGATGCTCTTGGTCGGGTCGTTCTTGAAAACCACTCCTTGTTTGCCGAACACATCGACCATCTCGTTGCGGATATCGACCGTGTAAGGTCTACCGGTGGGCGAGAGTACTTCGTTCGCGATACTCCGTGCGGTCTGTCCACCTTGGCGATCATCCGTAACGTAGCGCACCCCGATCTGTGTCATGCCGCGTTCGGTCCGTCGCATCCAGCGGTCCATGACATTGAAACGCTTCGTGAGCGGTTGGTCCAAAAAGCCATCCTTGTTCTGGTCCATTTCCTGCTGGAAGAGATTTCCGTGCAACAGGATGATATTGCCGCTGTTCTTTCCTGTTGATTGGGCAGAATGTATGTTGGCCTCTGTGCGACCTTGGGAATTGCCGTAGAGGTTCAAGAAAAAGGGTCCCTCGGAAAGCGGATCACGAAGACAAAGGTCGATCTGTCCTGTCATTGCGTTGGGTCCGTTCACCGACGTGCCCAATCCCTTGCTCAGGTTGATGTCCTGGATCCAAGTACCGGGCAGCAGCGTAAGACCATAGGACGAAGACAGCCCCCGAATGAAAGGTAAATTCTCCAAGCTGATCTGCGCATATCGACCATCGAGACCGAGCATGCGGATCGTCTTGGTCCCGGAGATGGCATCGCTGTAATTCACATCCACCGTGGCATTGGTCTCGAAACTTTCGCTGAGGTCGCAACAAGCAGCACGCTTCAACTCCTTCTCGCCGATGATCTCCTGCGCGATCGTGCTGCGTGTGCTCAGTTGGGTACCGCTAACACGCTCCACAACTTCCACGGTGTTCAATTCAACGGAGGAACTAAGCGTCACAACCACCGGTTTGTCCGGGACCCTTTCCAGCAACAACGTATCGTTGCGGAAGCCCACATAGGTCACCACCAAACGTGCGGGCCATTGATCAGGAGGAGGAACGCTGAATCGCCCATCGCCGTCCGTGGCCGCCCCAATGGTGGTGCCTGCCCAAAGCACGTTGGCACCGGGCAATGGACCGCTCACGGCACCTTCACCATTCACCTTTCCAGTGATCGGTGCTTGCCCGAACAACAGCGATGCGGGTAGTAATAGACTGAATGTAAAAAGGCTCTTTCGCATGATCCAACTTTTCCGGTTCCTTCGAACTTGACACGGGAGTACGTACTCCCCTTCGCCATGCAGAGCACAGCGGTTGGAAAAGCGGTATCAAATGCGGTGGACGCACAGCACCGCCAGTCGAGCGGGGGCACCCAAAGGCGGCGGTAGATCGTCCGCCGGGAAGAATACGGGAGCATCGCCCTCCGAAAGCACCAAGCGAGGTGCGGCGTAAAGCGCTATCAAAGCAGGGGCAAGGTCAACGTCGTGATGTACGATATACTCTTGTTGCTCCCCTTTCACGGAACCGTGCACACAACATTGTGCCTGAATGATCGGTCCGTCATGACCTTCGTCGGGACAGCAATCCGCCAGCGTGCCTATGCTCAGCGCCGAATGACCACCGATCAAGCAGGTCATCCTTGAAATGGTCATTCCACTGGTGGCCACCATGAAGAGGCAGGCCACCAAGGCTGTTGCCCATCGGTTATATTGAAGAAATTTGCGCACTGGACGGCAAAGATAGGCTGCCGCTACAGTACAGGGCCGATTCCAAGTTGCGAACAATTGTGATCCCGATCATAAGGCCATGGATCGAATTCGTGGATCCTAGGCACCAAACGCGTAGGTATACCTTTGTGGTCCGCCATCGCCATAGAGTGCTTCGCGGTTCCAAGATGTCCGAAGTAAAGCGCCCCCCTATCTCCGTTTATGCGGAAAGCACACCGAACCCGGCCACCATGCGCTTCGTGAGCAGCCGAATGTTGATCCATGATGGTCGCCTATTGGAGTTCAGATCACCGCAGGAGACGGAAGGAGTATCGCCGCTGGCGGAAAAGGTGTTCAACCTGCCTTTCGTGACCTCGGTCTTCATCTCCAGTAACTTCGTTACGGTTACGAAGAACAATTCCATCACCTGGGACCTGGTGCAATTGGAACTACGCGAATACATCCAAGAGTATTTGAATACGGATGGTCGCGTGGTGCATGAAGAGGCGAGCGCGCAGGTTTTAGCAGATGCGAACGAACGTGCAAACACACATGCCGAACCAAAGAATCCAACGGACGAAAAGATCATCAACATCCTAGAGGAATACATCCGCCCAGCTGTGGAAGGAGATGGTGGCCATATCGCATTCAAATCATTCGATGAAGGCGTTGTGACCGTTGCCTTGCGTGGCTCTTGCAGCGGTTGTCCCAGTAGCATGATCACCTTGAAACAAGGCATTGAGAACCTGTTGAAGCACGAAGTTCCGGGAGTGCTTGAGGTGGTTGCAGAGGAACTATAATACTTCCCTTTTGGGTTGACCTCTTGCTGCTGTCCATTAGCTATTGGCCTCTGGCTATTTGTTACTTGGTACTTGACCCCTGCCAGTTGCGGTTCGAGCAAGCGGGTATTCCTCACCTAGCTGTCTTTCATTCTTCACCACTACGTGTATGCGATCTGAATACTCGCTGCATCCTATTGGAAACAAACGAACGATGCGGACCACAACGACACTACTGATCGGCGCTCTGTTGGGCCTTTCAGCAACACAAGCCCAGAACTTGGGCGAGATACATGGGAAAGTATTCGATGACCAAGGGACACCGCTCTTCATGGCGAACGTGGTCACGGATGGTGGCGGCGGATTGATCGGCACGACCACGGATGACAAGGGTCGCTTCGTGCTAAAGCCCTTAAAGCCCGGAACCTACTCGGTGCGTGTTTCTTACGTAGGCATGATCACCAGCGAGACCACTGCTATTCGTGTAAACCCGGACAAGATCACCATACTTGATGACCAACAGCTCGTTTCAAACTTGACCTTGCCCATGATCGAGGTGATCGCGAACAAATGGATGCCACGGTTGATCGATGCGGAAGAACCAAGCAAGATGACGATCGTAGCGAGCCAATTCAAGAAGAACCCGCTGTTGAAGAACCCGGTATCGATGATCGCGAGCACGTCGTCGGACATCTACAAGTCGCCCAATAGCGATGAACTCTACTTCCGCGGATCACGTTCGGGGAGCATGGCCTACTACGTCGACGGGGTAAAGGTGACGACCGGCCTGAGCGGGGTGCCGCCGGGGTCCATGGCAAGCATTACCATATACACCGGAGGGCTACCAGCGCGTTACGGCGATGTGACCGGTGGCGTGGTGGCCATTGAGACCAAGAGCTATTACGACCTTTACATGCAAGAGAAAGCAGGAGTCAGGTAGATACACATGTTCCTTCGGCGCAAGGCCATAACCGATCGCAGTGATCTCGACCTGGTGCTTCTTCTTCGGAAGGGGCACCAAGTTGCGTTGGGTCATCTGTGGGACCGATACGCACACTTGCTCTATGGTGTAGGCATGAAGTATTTGAAAGACCCCGAGCGCAGCAAGGATGAAGTGGTTGAACTTTTCGCAGGATTGACCGAACTGTTGAAGAAGCACGAGGTGCAGCACCTTAAACCATGGATACATATGGTAATGCGGAACCGTTGCTTGCAAGTATTGAGGAACAGCAAACCTCCAGCGACGATACCGAATGAACTGTTGCAAACAACAACGTTCGAGGATGCGGAAGAAGTCGATCTGCACGAAGCAACATTGCAACAACTTGAAACCGCGATCGCACAACTTGAAACCGACCAACGCAGCTGCATCGAGCTCTTCCATCTACAGCGGTTGAGCTATCAACAAGTAACAGAACGAACGGCGTTCTCCTTGGAACAAGTGCGCAGTCATTTGCAGAATGGAAGGCGCAATTTGAAGATCATCATGCAACGCGCCCGATCAGCGGCCCAACGCCATGGATAACACAACGCAACACCCGTTCGCTCCGCGTGGCCCGCTCACGTCCGCGCAACTTCGTGCTTATGTCGAAGGCGGATCGGACAACACGGCACGCCATGAAGTGGAACTGCACATGGAGACCGACCCATTGATACGGGAGGCGGTGGAGGGAATGCAAATAAGCGGCGCAATGGCCGGATCTGATGCTCTGGAGGAGGCACGTCCGAAGGTTAGTGGTCGTGGATTTGGATGGTACTTGGTCGGCGGGATCCTAGTGCTCGCGATCATTGGCGTTATCCGGTGGTCTGCACCGGCAAACGCACCGCAACAAAACGCTGGAACATTGGTGATGAGCGACACCACGATCAGCGATCTTTCAACTACGGAAGAAGTGATCACCATGACCGACCAAGAAGTGATCACAGCCGTTGAGATACCGGAAAGCCTACACATCGGCCATTCCAAAACGGACCGACACGCAGAAGAAATGCGAACGGAGGTGATCGCACGTGAAGTGCAACACGTGGATCGCTTGAAGAATCGAACTCCGGCGTTCGATAGCGTTCAACCAAGCGGTGCTCCACCACCAAAACACAGCAAGAAGCATTCGCTGCAACTGATGTACTTGCACGATCTCAAATTGGTGGACCCAAGTGAATTGTACACGACCGACCCGATCCTTACCAATGGCCCTGAGCACCTCACCGCCGACCTCCCTGATGAAGCTGCACGTAAGCACCGCACGGAACAACAACGCTTTCTGCGATACACCCCGTTCATGGAGGTCGCCATGGCAAAGTTCTCGCGCAACGACCATCGTGGTTGTTTGGAAGAACTGCGCTTTCTGTTGGCCCAATACCCCAACGACGTGAACGCTCTATTCTACGCTGGGCTTTGCTGCTACAACCTGGGCATGTACACCAAAGCAGAGAAATTCCTGGAGCGCGCGGCCACGCATTCGATCTCCGCTTTCGATGAGGAGGCGGTGTGGTATAATGCGCTGGCCATGGAACGAAATGGGAAGAAGGATAGCGCAAAAGCCATTTTCCAGCGCATTGCAAGAGAAGGAGGGTTCTATGCGGAACGGGCGCTGGAACGTCTGGGAAAATGAGCGTTGTGGATCGGTGCGGGACGAAACTTCAAACTCCTTAATGTCATTATCAGAGGTGATCATCAGTTGAATAGTGCAGTAACCTTGCCTTGACGCCCTTTTACCACGTCCGACCATACTTCATCCCGAGAGCCCACACCGTAAACGACCAGCGGGCCATCGCTTTCGCAATGACCCGCCGGTCTTCCCTGGGTCCCTACCCAACTACATCGATAGCACCTTGAACTCTGTACGGCGGTTCTTCTGGTGTTGTTCTTCGTTACACTTCGTGCACTCGCAATCCTCACTTGGCTTGGTTTCACCGTAACCCTTGCTGGTGACGTTTTCCTTGGGGATCCCTTTGCTTATGATGTAATCCACGGCGCTCTTTGCGCGTTTCTCCGAGAGTGACATGTTATAGGCGTCCTTACCACGACAGTCGGTGTGCGAGCTCAGCTCGATCTTCACGGTCGGATTGTCGAGCAGGGTGGCCACTAGCTTATCCAACTCCACGGCCGCATCTGGGCGGATATTCCACTTGGCGTAGTCGTAGAAGATGTTATCGAGTCGCACCACTTTGTCGACTTCAAGCGGGAACAATTTGAAATCTGTTTTGATAACACCACTTGGTTTGCCTTTGGTGCTGATGCGTGCACTTTGTTTGAAGAAGCCTTCCTTGGCGGCCCGGAGCGTGTAATCGCTCTCAGGCTTTATGGCAAAGGCGTACTTGCCGATCGCGTCCGTTGTTACTGTTCCAATGAACTCGTCCTTACCATCGGTAAGTACCACTGTGGCTCCCGCCATGGGTTGCATATTATCCCCATTGTAAACGATACCCTCGGCGGCGTAGTCGTACTTCTCCAACTCGACCAGGACATTCCCGAGCGGATCGGTGGCGGCATTGATGGTCAATTCATTTTGGAAATATCCGTCCTTGTTCGTTACAAGGAGCAACCGATCACGATAGGGCATCTCAATGTGGAACTTGCCCCCTTCCATGTACTGGATGTTCGCATCTGCAATGATCTCCCCTTTTTCGTCCTTCAGCACGATCACCGAACCTTCCACGGGGTTCCTCGTCACTTTGTCGATCACGGTACCGTCAATGAACATCTTCGGTGGGCGTACGGTGCATCCATAAATGTCATCACTTCCTTGTCCACCCGGCCTGTCGCTTGTGAAGAAACCGACGGAGTCGTTGATAAAGACCAGTCCATGATCGTTGAAGCTGGTGTTCATGGGATAGCCCATGTTATTCACCTTACCGGGCCCTGCAATGGAAACACGTGAGTAGAACAAGTCCATCCCACCTAATCCCGGATGTCCTGTGCTTGCGAAGAACAGCGTGCTGTCGTGCCGTAGAAAGGGATACATCTCGTTGCCGGGCGTATTCACTACAGGCCCCATGTTCACCGGCGCGCCCCACTGGTTGCCCAAATTATCACTGTACCAAATGTCCGTTCCACCTTGTCCTCCGGGTCTATCGCTTGCAAAATAGAGGCGCCTTCCATCAGGAGTGACCGAAGGGTGTCCGTTGCTGAACTCCTTATCGTTGTGCTCGAACGGGACCAAATTGCCCCACTCAGGCTGACCGAACTCACCGGTTGCAACCTCACTGAAGAAGATGCCCAGGTTCAGATCGCCATTCGAACTCTTGTCCAAGCTGCCATAGAACACTTGGTTCCGGGTGAAATAAAGCCTCGTGGCTACGGAATCGAAACTCGCTGTCCCATCGTGGTAGCGGCTGTTCACTTCGTTGCGCATCACCAACGGATCAGTGGCGCTTTCGCCCTTTAACAGAGCGGTGTACATGTTCAGGAAGGGCTGGTCATCCCAAGCGTACTCCCGTTTGCCTCCTACCCCTTCTCCACGAGCACTGGAGAACAACAACAGCTCCTTCATGATACCAGTGCCGAGATCCGCTTCTGGCGAATTGATGGGCAGTGTTCGGATCAATGCACTGGTGCTGTCACGCATCATGTTGTCGAAGAGACCCGGGTCCTTGATGTAAGATTGAACGCGAGCATCATCCGGACGCAGTTCCGCGTATGTGGAGTACCACTCCATCGCCTCAGTGTACTTGCCCCGAGCGCGCAATTGCTCCGCATAGGTGAAGATATCTTCCGGGTTCTCGTGGCCGGAACCCATCATTTGCATCAGCACCGCTTCGGCTTTTGCCGGTTGGTTCATCTTGCGATAGACCAAGGAAAGCTTTCGCATATCGTTCACATCCGCCTTACCGGACTTCATGAGGTCCTCGTAAATGGCCGCTACCTTGGGATAATCGAATACCTCTTGGTACTGCGCGGCCATGCGCTCCTTCAGCTTTTGTGCCGTGGCGAACACGGGTAAAAGGAGGAGCAAGGGCAACGCGAAACCGCGAATGGCCTTAGCTAATTGGGATCGTGTAATGCTGTTCATGATCAGAAGTAGCGCGGTGAACGGATGCCCTTCAATTTCTTGCCGAACGCGTAGCCCAGCATGATCTCGTGCGAACCACCGCTGTAGTTGCGCAGAATACTGAGTGGATAGTCATAGGAGTAACCGGCCGTGAAGTTGTTCGTGATGTAGTATTGCGCGAGCAAGCCCACTGCATCTTGGTGACGATACATGGCACCCAACCAGAACTTTTCGTAGAAGAGGAAGTTGGCGGACAGGTCAAAACTGATCGGTGCACCGCTCACGGCCTTCACCAAGAAGGTAGGCTTGAACTTGTGGTAGATGCCCATGTTGAACACGTACCCGCCGGAAAGGAAATAGTGGGCGCGTTGGCCAGTCTCCGAGAACTTTGCAAGTGAATCCGTCTTGAAGAAATCGGTGCGCAGGATCTTGGGTGAGCTAAGGCCGAGGTAGAAGCGATCGCTGTAGTACATTACCCCGAAGCCGAATTGGGGATCCATCTTTTGGCTCACGTTCTGTTGGAACACTTGATCACCCTGGGTTTGCGGGGTAAGACTGGCGAACTCACCTTGGAAGAGGTTCATTCCACCTTTCAAACCGAAGGCCAACTTCTTATCTCCCATGAGGATCCTGTAAGCCACATCGGCCATGAAGGTGTATTGGGTGATGGGCCCATGGCTATCGCGCATGATCGTACCACCCACTGCAAGTGTTTCATGCAGTACGGGAGCGTGTATCGTAAGGGTCTGCGTCGTTGGCGCACCGCTGAAGCCCACCCACTGGTGCCGGGTGAGTCCCTTCAAGCTCACCCGCTCTGCACTACCCGCATACGCCGGATTGATGGCGAGCAGGTTGAACATGTACTGGGTGAATTGCGGATCCTGCTGCGCGAAGAGCGAGGTGCCCAGGAAAAGCGCGAGCGCAGTTCCTTTCCATCTTTTGGCCTGTGTCTTCATTATTTGTTGAACTTATCGTGTTTGCCTTGCGGCGGCCTTATCGGCGCAGGTAGATGAATCCGTTGAATACGTCGCCCCCCGTTCCGGGATCAAGGACATAGTAGTAGGTGCTCTCCGGCAACTTCTCACCGTAGACGCTTCCGAACTGGCTCGTACCATCCCATGTGTTCACGTACGGCGTTGATTCGAAGACCTTGTTGCCCCAGCGATTGAATACCGTGAACGTATTGTTCTCGTAGTTCTCGATATTGGTGATCACGTACGTATCGTTCGTACCATCCCCGTTCGGCGAGAATGCATTCGGTATGACCAGCGTGAGGCAATCCTTCACATACACCAGAACCGTATCCGCAGTGCCATCACATGGGCCATTGCTCAAGGTCCACACAAAGAGGTTATTCCCTTGTAAAAGACCGGTTACCATGGTGTTCGGATCGGTTGGGTCTTCCAGATCGCCACTGCCACTTATACGGGTCCAGATACCGCTGGCAGTGCTGGTCGCAGGATCCGCCTGCAGTTGTGCGGTGGTCTCCTCTTCGCATTGAGAAAGATCCTCCCCTGCGTTGGCTGGTTCAACTGTATGGTCATACACGCTGAAGGTAACCTGGTCACTGCTCACGCCACAAGGTCCGTTGTCCACGTTCCATTCGAACACGTTCGCACCAAGACCAAGATCGGCTACCGTGGTGAACGGATCGCTCGGATCCACCAACACGCCGTTGCCGGAAACCAAAGACCACATACCCGTGGCAGGCGCAGTCGCACTGCTGGCCAACATGGTGACAGGATCCACGATCGGTGTACAGAAGTCCATATCCGGTCCTGCGGCAGCAGCTGGTGCTTCGCCATTGAAGACGCTGATCGTTACTTCGTCGGTCGTGATGCCGTTCACGCAAGGTCCATTGTCCACCAACCATTGCAGCACATACACACCGGGGATCAGACCATCCAGCACAGCGGTCGGGTTGTTGGGGTCGCTCAAGTTGGCACTTCCCTCAAGGAAGACCCATGTTCCTGTCGCCGGGAAGGTTACCGCACTGCCTTCCAGCGTAGTGCTTGTGACCGGCGTGCAGAATGATTGGTCCGCGCCTGCGTTCGCAATAGGCTGTTGATCGTCGAACACCACGATCGTCACTTCATCCGTGGTTGTTCCGCAAGGTCCGTTGTTGATGTTCCAAACGAAGGTGTTCGTTCCCACTGCGAGACCCGTAACGTTGCTGAGGGGATCGTTCAGGTCGGCGAATGTTCCTTGACCTGCGGTTATGGTCCACACACCGGATGCTGGGAACACGACTGCGTTCGCGCTGAGGTCCGTACTTGGGTCGGGCAAACAAAGTTCCTGATCCGGACCTGCATCGGCCGTTGGTGCTTGATCATCGTAGATCAACACGGTCTGTCCGGAACTGGATGTTCCACATGCCCCATTGTCGATGGTCCACACGAAATCATGTTGACCCACCAACAGGTCGTTCACTACGGTGGTTGGATCGTTGGGGTCAACGAACGTACCTGCGCCACTTCCGATGGTCCATGTTCCGATCGCGGGGAACACGGCAGCATTGCCTCCCAAGGTTACGCTGCTCACGGGGGTACATGCGCTGATGCTTTCACCTGTGAGTGCATTCGGAGCAGAAGCATCGTATACCCTTATGCGCAAGGTATCGGTGCTCGGTGGTCCGAAGCCGCACATGCCATTGTAGATCGTCCAGACCAATTCGTGCAAGCCTACACCCAATCCGGAAACCGCTGAGTTCGGGTTATTGGCTTCTGCGATAACTGCAGTTCCACTGAACACCGACCAAGTTCCAACGCCTGGAGTTGCAGGCGTATTTCCTGCCAAAGTGCTGGTACTATCCGGTGGCATGCAAAGCTCTTGGTCCGGACCGGCATCCGCCAACGGGGCCAACGGGTCGAACAGGCGCACCACCACCGTATCGGTAAGGGTACCGTTGTTCGGACATGGGTCCCATTCCAAGGTCCAGATGAAGACGTTCTCACCTTGGGTAAGCCCGGTCACTTCGCTGTTCGGATCGTTCTCATCGGTAAAGACACCTGTACCGGCAAATACGGTCCATGTTCCTTCAGCGGGCAACGGCGGTTGTTCACCTTGCAGGGTCTGGCTGGTCAGCGGCAAACACTGTTCGAGGTCCGGGCCCGCATTTGCGGATGCTGTGGTATCGTCGTAGAGGATCACATCCACCGTGTCACTTGTAAGACTGTTGGCGCAAGGTCCGTTGTATACCTCCCAACGGAACGAGTTCAGGCCCACGCTCATGTTCGTGAACAAGGTCCCGGGATTGCCGGGTTCTTGTGGAATGCCGGTACCCGCAAGTGTGGTCCATACACCTGTTGCAGGGAAGATCAGGTTGCTACCCGCCATCAGGGTACTATCCTGCGGCATGCAGAGTTCCTGGTCCAAACCGGCATCGGCCAGTGGATTTTCTGGATCGAAGACATAGATGCTCACAGAATCCACGGTGGTCACGCACGGTCCACCTTGTAAGGTCCAAGTGAATGTGTTCCTTCCGATCTCAAGGTCGGTGATGTCGGTTGTCGGTTGATCAGGCGTTCCGATCACACCAGCTCCTTCGACCAAGGCCCACTGTCCGGTGGCTGCACCCACAGGGTCATTGCCCGTAACAGTAGTGGAAAGATCAGGTGAGCACAGCTCCTGGTCAGGACCGGCGGCAGCAGGTGGGGCATCGGCATCAAAGAGGACCACTTCGACCACATCACTGGTCAATTGGTTCGCGCAGGCACCGTTGTAAACTTCCCACTGGAATTCATTCACGCCAATTCCAAGCGTTACAGTTGTTGTTGAGCTGGTCGGATCTGCGATCGTACCCGAGCCGGTGACCACGGTCCAGATACCGGTTGCTGGGAAGGTATACGGGCTACCTATCAGCGTGGTGCCGGTCAATGGTGTACAGACCTGTTGATCCGGACCTGCATTGGCATCCACATTGTCCACGTCGAAGACGAAGATGCTCACCAGGTCCTCGGTCAACGCATTAGCGCATGGTCCATTGGAAACGGTCCATCGGAAAATGTTCTCTCCGATCTCCAGATCCGTCACTGCCGTGGTCGGCGACGTGGGATCCACGATGGTACCCACACCGCTCACCAACTCCCACAACCCATCCGCAGGTGCAATGATCGCACTTCCCTGAAGCAAAGTGCTCGGTACATCGCTGCACAACTCTTGGTCCGGACCGGCATCGGCCACGGGGTTGTTCTCGTCGAACAACCGGATCGTCATCTGATCCGTTGTAATACCCTCTTGGCATGGCCCATTGCTCACGCGCCATTGCACCACTACATCGCCCACGACAAGGCCGGTAATGGTCATATTCGGGCTATTGGGGTCTGTTATGATCCCCGTTCCAGAGATGATGGACCATGTTCCAGTGGCCGGGAATATCAAGGCACTGCCGGAAAGGTTTGCAGAATTGGTGGGCGTGCACAGGTCCTGATCGGGTCCGGCATCAGCAGTTAAATTCCCTTGGTCGAACACGAAGATGCTCACTTGGTCCGAGGTCAAGGCATTGGCACAAGGGCCATTCTCCACGGTCCATTGGAACACATTTTCTCCAACAGGAAGGTCGAACAGGGGCGATGCCGGGTTGTTCGGGTCGGCAATGGTGCCGGAGCCACTTACCAGGGTCCACGTACCAACAGCTGGGAAGGTGATCGCACTACCCGCAAGGGTGGTGGAGGCCAGCCCGTTGTGCACAATTCTTGATCGGTCCCGGCATTTGCTGCAGGTTGGTTCTCGTCGAACACGAAAATGCTGACCTGATCGAGATCCCCGGTGTTATCACATGCTCCGTTATCCAACTGCCATTGCAATACGGTCTCGCCAACTAGAAGCTGACTGACAGAGGTGTTCGGGTCATTGATGTCCGCGATGATCGCAGAACCACTGATCACGGTCCACGTTCCAACTGCCGGGAAGATCACAGGGCTGCCCTGCATGGTAGTGGTGGTATTCGGCGTACACAGTTCCTGATCCGGACCGGCGTTCGCTGGTGGGTTGCCGATATCAAAGAGGAAGATGCTCACGTTGTCCGTTGTAAGCCCATTTGCACATGGGCCATTGCTCACCGTCCAGGAGAAGATATTCTCGCCCACACCAAGGTCGGTCACTGTTGTGCTCGGATCTGTGGGATCGGTAATGTCCCCGGTCCCGCTCACTAGCACCCACTCTCCCGTGGACGGGAGGATCACAGAGCTGCCTTCGAGCGTGGTAATGGTGTTCGGTGTGCACAATTCTTGATCTACACCAGCATTGGCGATCGGGTTGTTCTCATCGAACACGAGAATGCTGACCCGGTCAGTGGTGAGCCCATCTGCACACGGCCCATTGCTCACCGTCCACTCGAAGATGTTCTCCCCTACCGCAAGGCCTGTAATACCGGTGTTCGGCGCATTTGGTGAAGTGATCGTGCCTTGACCACTGATCAGCGTCCACGTTCCAACGGCCGGAGAAATGATCGAACTACCGACCATCGTGGCATTGGTGTTCGGCGTACACAGCTCCTGGTCCGGACCTGCGTCCGCAACGGGATTAGAGGCATCGAATACTGTAAGGCTCACGGCATCCGAAGTATTCCCGTTCGGACAAGGACCATTGCTCACTGTCCATGTGAAAATGTTCACTCCAACGCCCATTCCCGTTACTGCGGAATTGGGATTGTTCGGGTTCACAACGGTCGCAGGCCCTTGCACGGTCCATACCCCAGTGGCGGGGAAGATGACAGCGCTACCCTGCAATGTAGTGTTCACATCAGGTGTGCAGAACGACCTGTCGGCACCAGCATCTGCAACCGGATTAGTGGCATCGAAGACGAAGATGCTTACCAGATCATTGGTTTGCGAATTTGGGCATGGGCCATTCGACACGGACCAGCGGAATACGTTCTCACCAACGGCAAGACCGCTTACCGGACTATTCCTGAGAGTTGGGTTGGCGATCACACCCGAGCCTGACACCAGGGTCCATGTACCCGTTGCAGGTACAATGATGTTGCTACCGGCCAGTGTGGTGTTCAACGTGGGTGTGCATAGCTGTTGGTTCGGTCCTGCGTTGGCCACTGGATTATTGGCATCGAACACGAACACGGTCATTTGATCGGTGCTCGTTCCGCAAGTTCCGTTGTTGATCGACCATTGGAAAATATTCACACCAGGAGCAAGTTGTGAAACGGTTGTGGTTGGACTGTTGGGCGCATTGATCGTGCCCGTGCCTTGGATCCTTGTCCAGGTTCCTACCGCAGAGCCGATCGGCGTATTGCCCGCCATTGTCACCGATGTGGTCGGTGTACATACCTGTTGGTCCGGACCGGCATTGGCAGGAGTTGCGGTATTGTCGTAAACGAACACGCTTACGAGGTCGTTGGTGATGGGACTCGGGCATGCACCGTTGTTCACCTGCCAACGGAACACGTTCTCTCCCACTGCCAACCCGCTTATCGCGGTGCTCGGGGAAGTTGGATTGGCGATGGTACCTGAACCACTTACCAATGTCCACTGGCCTACCGCCGGAATGATCAAGCTGCTTCCCACAAGCGTTGTCGTCAGGGTAGGTGTGCAAAGTGATTGGTCAGGACCAGCGTTTGCCACCGGGTTGTTCGGATCATAAACGAATATGGTGATCAGGTCAGAGGTAAATCCACATGCCCCGTTATCGATGGTCCAACGCAATATGTTCAGGCCAATGCTGAGCCCGCTCGCCTGTGTGGTCGCTGAGGTACCATCCACGAAGGTGGCGGAACCCTGTTCCACTGACCATGCCCCAGTGGCCACACCGGTAGCTGGGTTGGCGGCCATGGTAACCACCGAACTCGAACCGCAAACACTTTGGTCGGGACCAGCTAGCGCAGCCTGCGCAGTTCCGTCGGCAACCACCAAGATCGAAGCACTGCTCGATATCGGGTTGGGGCATACACCATTGTTCACTGTCCAAGTAAAGGAGTAGTTGCCTACTGAAAGACCTGTCACTTCGGTGATCGCTGAATTGGGGTTGGTAATTGTACCGGGAGACCCGACCATGGTCCAAACACCGGTGGCAGGGAAAATCACAGGACTACCTTCCAATTGGATGGTATTGCCCAATGATGTGCAAAGGCTTTGGTCCGCACCGGCGCTTGCCGGCGGGTTGCTCGGATCGAAGATGAAGAAGCTCATTTGGTCCGTGGTAAGACCGTTCGCGCAAGGTCCGTTGTTCACGGTCCATTGGAATATGTTCTGTCCCACACCCATCCCCGTGATCGTGGTGGCCGGGTTATTGGGTTGCGTAATGGTACCGGTTCCGCTAACCAAGGTCCACGTACCGATAGCCGGTACAATGATCGATGATCCTGCCATTGTTGCGGACCCATTGGTCGTACACAAGGACTGGTCCGGTCCGGCATTCGCTACCGGGTTGGCATCGGAATAGACCAACACGCGGATCGTATCCGCAGTTGCGCCATTCGGGCAAGGGCCGTTGTTCACCGCCCAACGGAAGACATTGATCCCAACCGGCATTGCGGTGATCTGGGTGGTCGGGCTGTTCGCGGCCGCGATCGTTCCACCACCGGAAACGAGTGTCCATGTTCCCACAGCAGGCGCTATGATCGCACTTCCCGCCATGGTAACACTGTTCGGTGCAACAGGGATACAAATGCTCAGGTCAGGACCTGCATTTGCGACCGGGTTGTTCGGGTCATAATTGCGGATGGTGACATCGTCGGAAGTATTTCCGCAAGGACCATTGTTCACGCTCCACCGCATGACAACGGTACCGGAACCAAGCCCCGCTATGGATGTGATCGCGCTATTCGCATTGGCAATTGTGGCTCCGCCGCTTACAACGCTCCATGTGCCTATAGCAGGGGCCGATACCGCACTACCTACCAAGGTCGCACTTGTAGAACCACATAGGTTTTGATCCGGACCGGCGTTGACCGCAGCGATCCCTGGGTTGAACAAGGTGATCGTTACGTCACTGCTAGTGATCGCTCCGGGGCAAGGTCCATTGTTGATCGTCCATCGATACACGTTCACACCAAGTGCCATGCCTGTTACGGTGCTGGAAGGACTATTCAAATTTCCGAATGTTCCGTTGCCCGAGATCACGGTCCATGTTCCTGTCGCCGGCGCTGTCGCTGCGCTGCCCGCCAATGTGACCGATGCGACCGGTGCACACAGGTTTTGCGCAGGACCTGCCGCAGCAACTGGAGCATTTCGGTTGAAAACACGGATCACCACATCATCCGTATTCGGGTTCGGGGTACATGGTCCATTACTAATGGTCCAGCGCAACGTGGTCACCCCTACTGGGATATTCGAAACAGCGGTTGTTGGAGAAGTGGCATCTGCAATTGTTGCCGAGCCGCTTACAACGGTCCACGCACCGGTACCTGGCGCCGTAACTGCTGTTGCGGCCATGGTGGTGCTGGCCACTCCTGTCACACCGATGGAGCAGAGGTCTTGGTCCGGTCCTGCGTTCAGCGGTATGACCGCACCGCTGAACCGAGTGATCGTTACTTGCGAAGTTGTGGTTGCATTTGCGCACGGTCCATTGCTCAGGGTCCATTGGAAAACGTTGGCGCCGATCGAAAGACCGTTCACTGCGGTAGTGGGACTATTCAAATTCACGAACGTGCCCGTGCCGCTTACCACCGTCCAAACCCCTGTCGCTGGTGCCAAGGGCGAATTTCCGGCGATCGTCGTGGTCACATCGCAAACTTGTTGTGCTGGTCCTGCATTGGCATTGGGACTTGCCGGGTTGAACACGACGATATCCATTTCGTCGGTGGTGGTCGGTGGCGTACATGGCCCATTGCTGATGCTCCAACGCATCCGGTTCGTTCCTATGGAAAGGCCGCTTACAGTGGTATTACGCAGGCTCGCGTTGGCGAAGGTGCCCGTTCCTTGAGTTACGGTCCATTGGCCTGTTGCTGGTGCGATCAGCACGTTGCCAGCAAGGGTGGTGGACAGGTTCGGCGAGCACAGTTGCTGGTCGGGTCCTGCATTCGCTGCTGTTTGCAGGTTGCTGAATACCCTGATGGTCACATTGGAACTTGTAGCTGGGGTGCATGCGCCGTTGTCAACTGTCCAACGGAACACGTTCGTGCCTTGACCCAAATTGTTCACTTGGGATGTTGGACTGCTCGGGTTGACCACGGTACCACTGCCGCTCACCAAGGCCCATGAACCGACCGCAGGAGAGATCGCATTGTTCGCGGCGAAGGTTGTACTGTTCGTGGGTAGACACAGATCTTGCGCCGGGCCTGCATTGGCAATGGGATGATTGGGATCATATGCATTCACGATCACTTCATCCGCAGCGATGCCACAGGTCAGGTAATTGAGCGACCACCGGAACGTATTCACCCCTGCTGTCAGACCGCTTACTGTGGTATTCCTGTTGTTCGGGTTCGCGAATGTTCCTGTACCGTTCACTACGGTCCATGTACCTTGAATGGATGGATACGGCTGCAAACCAGCTAGGGTGGTGGAGAACCCGCAGATGCTTTGGTCCGGACCCGCATTAGCGGGTGTCAATGGTGGAGTAACATTGATCAGATACCCTACGGTTCCACTTCCGCTTAGTGCACACGCATTGTCCACTACGTTCACAGTGAAGATCTGAGAGCCGATGTCTGCGGCTGTCGGATTCCAGCAGAACGTACCTACTGGCCTTGGTCCTCCAGTCGTCGTGAACGTCGCACCCGGAATAGCATTGTTCCAGTTCATGGTCACGATCTGCGCCGCATCCAAATCGGTACTGGTAACATCAAAACAGAAATTGGTGCCTGCACATACATCGAAGACATAGCTGTTCGTCCCGTTGATCCCGCTCACACTAGGGTTGTTGTTATTGCAGGCGATAATGGCGAATTGAAGATCCCGTGTATAGCGTCCGATGCGCACACCATTGCGGAACTCGGTCACCAATACAGTTACGACTGCGAACTGCGCAATACTTGGTGTGAAACGAATGGTACCGGTCTGTGGGTCGATGGTGACCGCGTTGGCACCACCCGAAGTGATCACGGGCTGGGTGAACGTGTAACCAGCATTGTATGGTAGAATTGCTCCATTCGTGCCACGGGCAGGAGCCAATTCGAAACGCAAAGAATCTCCGGCCAAGTCAGAAACACCATGGTTGTAAACGATGGGTTGATTAACGCAACCGAACGGAATGGGATCGTTCAGGAATCGTGGGGAGCTATTGCAGGGTGTAATGGTGTTGTTGAGTTCAGCGCTCAAATAGAGGTCCTTGCCACCAGGATTGTTCAACGATGTAATGGCATTATTCCTACAGCAAAGGGACCAATCGATGACCCAATCGGTGCCACAATTAGCCCAAGCCGAAAGGTCGATCACCGCGGTGTAGCGATATCGTTCCACGCCGTATTGTCCACTACTACTATTGCAGCGATCCACGGCTCCCGGACAGATCGGGGTCACTATTTGAACGCTCTGCAAGGAGAAGCACGCCGTGAAATTCGCACCGCAGGTTGTAGAACGCACTCTGAAGCTCCGCCCGTTGTTGCAATTGGAAGGTGCGTCCACTCCGTTACAATCACGGAAGAAGTTCATGTTCACCCGGTACTGGTTGTTCCCCAAGCACTCGTAGGTGATATCACCGCCCATTGCGTGCGTAGCGAGAGCCTCGCTGTGCAGAAGCAGGATCGCCGCCAACGCGGGCAAGAGGGTTACAAGTGAACGGAATACCCCGGTAACAAAACGTTTTACCGGGAAAAGGAGGCGTTTTTGTTCAGCCATGTACCAACCTATATGGTGGCATCCGTTCGAAAAAAGGCAAGTCGAAAAGAGCGTTGCCCTGGACCCGTAGTTCTCGCTGAGATGGGGATCATCGACCTTCCGATGCAATACACTCACCCCTTTTCCACAGCGATCCGTACGTGTTCCGGAAAGATGCCGCACAAACCTAGCCGCGTGCCTAGGCCATGTTTCACCGCGCTATTGCATATTCTTAACAGTGCGATGTTCAGCCCGAATGTTCGGATCACAGAACCCCTGAGGAAACCGGGTTTACCTAAGACAAGGTTGTTCGGAGATCTCCTATAGTGACCGCGAAGAGGAAGTGTAGATGAGGAAGATCATTCCTGCGGCCGATAGAAGACCAGCTTCCCTGTTCGCACGTCTTCGAGGTTCAGCTCGGAGAATCCCACCTTCTTTCCAACGGGGTCCACATTTTGGTGGGCCAAGGAAATATCACCACGGCCGTGCACGGCAATAACAACTGCTGTATGCTTTCCATAGAACTCGCGACGGCTCATGTTCCCTTCCTTGTGTTCCACCTGCACGTCCGCCATTTGAACGATATCACCTGGCAATACTTCGTTCTTCCTCCAATCCACAACCTCGCCGTATTTGTACATGCCATCCCACTTGGCACCGGCCGTGTTCAAGGCATCAGCCGCGAGGTCCCAACACTCCCCACGGCCCACTTTCTTTCCTTCTTGTGCCAATACATGATCAACGATACGCTGATTGATCGCAGGCAATTCCGGTGCAACAGTTGCAGGCACCTGAGCGTTGGTGGTGGCGCTGGCCAGAAGCATGGCGATAATGGAGAAAACACGGATCAGCATGGTCATGGAACAAAGGAACGCAAGAAACACGCCAATGATCTCCGGTACCGGAAACCTTGGAAGTCGAGCATCCGCTACCTTTCCGCTATGCGCCTGCTTTTCTTACTTCTCCTTTTGGTGATCGGCCATGTCGGTTTTGCCCAAACGCGCGATAATGAGATCCGACTGCTCACCGGTCTTCACTTAGGCATGGACCGTGCGAAGATCGTTTCGCCTGGCGCGGCGCCATTCCGCAGCGGTCCGTGGTTGGCGGGTTCCTTTGAATTGGGTGCATCCGTCGTCCATCGCGATCGATGGAAAATTGCCGCTTCCGGTGCCTTTGCCATGAACGGCTACAACTACACGCGGGACAGGAACAGCTACAATGTGGTCCACTTCACTCAACGTGCGGAAATTCAATTCCACTGGTTGCTGCCCATGGGAGTATCAGGTCGAACATACGTTGGGCTGGGAAGTGGACTAGGGCTAAGTTTCCAAGGAAATGGATCGGTAACGAGCAACGAATCCACGTTCTCTGCAACCAGTTCTGCGCAAGGTCGATCCGCACTTTTCCTGGCACCTGAAGCGACGCTCCTTTTTAGACTGGGCAAACACCGGCTCGAAGGAGGGCTGCGCTACTTGCGTCACCTGGACCGGACCCCAGCATCATTCACAACGATAAGAAGTGGTGGTGCCACCACCGTCGCAAGCACCATGAACGATCACTTTGGGCTCGTGCTCCGCTTCCACATGGGCTTCATGAAACGTCCTCCACTGCCACCCGTAGTTTGCGAAGTCGCATATGTCGAACGCAGGACGGACCTGCTCACTTCGCTGAGTACCACATGGGACCACATCACATTGGAGCTGATGGACAATGCGGAGTACGATGGCGATAGCATCTCGATCTACATGAACGATGAGCCGGTGCTCGTTGGCTATGAGCTGACGAAGCGGAAAAAGAAGATCACGATCGCGGTGCCCTATGGCGCCAATACCCTATTGGTCGTTGCGCACAACGAAGGACGCGTGCCACCGAACACGGCAAGCTGCATACTCCGGCGTGGAAAAGGACGAGAGCAACTATTGTTCCGCACTTCAAAAGAAATGAACGCGGCAGTGGAGATCATTCGAGAGTGAGCCGAACCAACGGGTCCCCACCTACCCTCCACCGAACACGCGCTTCAGCAGATCACTCGTTCGCGCCATGGGATCTTGGCGGATCTTCGCTTCTTCTTGCGCGACCAGTTTGAAGAGACCTTCGATCGCCTTTTGTGTCACGTACGCATCAAGGTCGGGATCCACTGCTTTTCCACCGGTGAACTTGCTTGCTTTGTTGTAGCCATTCGCCAATGGGGTCCAATAGTTGGTGAGAGCCACTGTCTCAGTGGCTTTCTTCACAATGGGACTGAAGCGTTCGGTCAATGAGGCGGTGGTCTTCTCACTCAAATAATTGGTGGCCGCGTTGTCGCCACCTTTCAAGATCGCGAAACCATCGCCGACGCTCATTCCGGTGACCGCACTTTTCAGGATCGGCAATGCTTCTTTCGCGGCTTCTTCGGCTGCGCGGTTCATGGTCAATTCAAACTCCTCCACCTGCTTGGTCATACCAATACTGTTGAGGGTGTTCTTCATCTTCTCGGCTTCGGGTGGGAACGGGATACGCACCAAGTCGTTCTTCCAAAAGCCATCCAGCGCAGAGCCCTTCAGGACCGAACCTTCGGCACCTTTAACAAGCGCCTCTTTAAGTCCGGCGATCACTTCATCGTTGCTGAGCCCACTTACACCACCTCCACTTGTGACCTTGCTGGCGGCATCCTTCAATGACTTTGGGAATTGCGCCGAAGCCAAGTTTGTTACTGAAAGGAGAATGGCGAGTGCGATGAGGTGTTTCATGGTGTTCCGTAATTTCTAGCGCAGCCCACGCAAAGCGCATGCCGGATCAACTTCGTGATCAGAGCGCAGCAGAAAGGAAGGGGAAGAGAAAGACTTAGGCCACTTTCTCGTACACCATACGGTAGTGTTCGAAGATCTCGCGTTCGAACACCTGTAGGTTCGGGGCGATCTTGTAGCGACGGATCCATTTGCGGAAATCGCTGTTGAGCAATTTGGGCGCAAGGCTGGCGTACAACATGTACTTCTCCAAGTCCCACTTGTTGAAGGCGGCCGTCCAGCGGTGGATCGTTTCGATGTAGTCCAAGCGACCACTATCGGAATGGATCAACTTGAAATGCTCCTTTTTCGCAGGGCGCTCCATGCCCTCTTGTCCGTATGGAAGCCATGATCCGGGGAACACATCACAGACCAGGTCCATCAGTTCTTCGCCGGAGTAGTCGCTGCGCTTCTTATACACATTGGTCTTGCCGAACTTGATGTCCTCGAACTTCACCATGTTGGGTCCGAAGACCATGGTCTGGCAATAGAATCGACCACCCACGGGCAACAATGCATTGATCTGCCTGAAATAGGTTTCGTAGATCTGCTCTTGCTTCCCGGCCCTGTATTCTTCCACGCTGCACAAGTGCTCCGGACTTCCCATGGCACACACAGCGTCGAACATCCCAAATGTCTCCGGGGTGATCTTCTTGCTGTCCATGTGGTGTACGTTGAGTCCGTTCTTACGACATGCGATCGCTTGTCCTTCGGCGAGCACGACCCCTGTCGTTTCCACACCCTTCTTGTTCAGGAAGTCGATGAACGCACCCCAACCACAACCGATGTCCAGCACTTTCATGCCGGGCTTGATGTTGCACTTGTCCATGATGAATTGATGCTTCTTCTCTTGCGCTTGTTCAAGCGTCATGGAAAAATCACCGTCGAAACGTGCGCCGCTGTAACCGCCCTTCTCGCCCAAGCTCAGGCGGAAGATCTTGTCCATGGTGGTGTAATGCGCGTCGAGGTCTTTTTGGTCTGCCATAGGGGAGTGGTCTACAGGGAATATTTTGGTGTAAAGCGGGCGCGAAGGTAGCTTCCAGATCCATTACGACGCCGGTCCGTTGATCCTTTGGGCATTCTTCCGATAACGTCAGGCCCATTCTATCCCCCCACCACCATTTCCGGCCGAGGTCTGGGCAACAGAATAAGTCCCCTTGTTCCGCTGAACGGGCCATTACTACTCATGGAACATGTGCTGGGGGCGACCAGACCCAACGGCGCGAAAGAGTTCGCCGATGTGCTAGTTTTGATGCCACAAGCACCCGTACCTGAACATCTTTGGACATCTTGAAGAATGTTGAAATAATGTCCTATCCGTGCGATCACCTGACCCCTGAGCCCCGTAAGTGATCATGAACAAATCCGTGCGATTCTTGGGTCGTTTTCTGGCCCCCCTCTTTACCACCCGAGCTGCCGGCCTGTACATGCTCCTTTTCGCCGGGGCCATTGGGGTGGGCACCTTCATTGAGAATGATTACGGCACCAGTTCCGCGCAACATGTACTTTTTCCTTTCCGCTGAAACACATTTGCAATTCCAAGTCCGTAAGGGTGAAAAGGAATATTCATTTGATGAACCGGTCCTATTCTCTAAGAAGGGGAACAACAATTGGAGCGAGTCCTATTTGATCGGGAATGACCTGATCGAGGTAAATGTGAAGGAATTCATTGCGAACCCGAAGGAAGTGCTGGAAGATGGTGTGTTGGGAAAACCGATCATCAAGATCGTGATCGGTGGTGCGAATGGGCGCGAGGAATATTTCCTGAGCGCTGGTGAGAAACGTAGGATCAGAGGGACCTTGTTCAATTTCGCTGATGGCACATTACCGGATGCTGTGAATATCGCTTTCCAAGATAATTCATTGTTCATCAAAGCGGATCGGCCGATGGTGCAGCGCGTAATGGCCACACAAAAAGTGGATACGTTGTTGCCAGAGGCGGAGTACTATCCGTTGATGCTTCGCTCGTTGTACATGGTTGGTGAAGGCAGTTTCGTGTTCGGCGATTTCAACAAGCAAGGTGTGGTGCAATTGATCTCGGATGGCCCGAAAGTGAAGAACGAAAGTTTGACCGCATTAAGAGTTGAAGCGACGATCAACGGTGACCAGCATGAAGTACTTGTGTACGGTCAAAAAGGGCAACCAGGGCGGCCAGCAGTGGTGCACAATGAAAAGCTTGATCTCGCCATTTCGTACGGATCGAAAGAAGTGGTATTGCCCTTCTCCGTGAAGTTGTACGACTTCATTATGGAGCGCTATCCCGGTACCAATAGTGCGACCTCGTATGCCAGTGAAGTGCAATTGATCGACGAACGCAGTGGGATCAAGGAGGATCATCGGATCTTCATGAACAATGTGTTGGACCACGATGGTTATCGCTTTTTCCAATCCTCCTTCGACCAAGATGAATTGGGTACTTACTTGAGCGTGAACCATGACTTCTGGGGCACCTGGATCACCTACATCGGCTACATATTGCTCACGGTTGGCCTGCTGCTATCCATGTTCAGCAAGAAAAGCCGGTTCCAAAAGTTGGCCAATAGTATTCGCGATTCACGTAGCAGTTCTATTGCCGCGATCCTGCTGATAGCCACTTCGACATTACCGCTCACCGTTAATGCGCAGAAGGTGATCGAAGAGGTCAATGGGTCGCATGTAGTAAGTGCCGATCATGCCGAACGCTTCAGCAAACTGGTGGTGCAGGACAATCGCGGTCGAATGAAACCGATACACACACTTTCGCGTGAAGTGATGCGGAAAGTATTCCGAAGAGAAAGCATCAATGGTCTAAGTGCCGATCAAGTGATCCTTGGCATGCTGGCCAACAGCGGCGAATGGCTCGATGTGCCGTTGATCAAATTGGGCGAGCATCAAAGCGTGCATGAGCTGGTCGGAGTTGAAGGACCAAAGGCGGCTTACGAAGACTTTTTCGCGCCGGACGGCAGCTACAAATTGCGCGATGAAATGCGCCGGATCAGTGCGTTGCAACCGATCGACCGTGGCGTGTACGAAAAGGACCTGATCAAAGTGGACGAACGTGTGAACATCGTACACATGGCGCTGGGCGGGGCTTTGCTGAAGATCATTCCGATCGCTGGAGATGCGAACAACACCTGGGTTGGCACTGATCTCGAAGGTCCGGAACATGCCCATGTGCATGATCCAGTAGCGGAACGGTTCTTCGCCACGTATGTCCCGGCTTTGCAAGAGGCCATGCACAATGGCAACTACAGCTTACCGGACAAGCTGCTGAACGAACTTGATGCTTATCAAAAGGAAAAAGGAGCAGCTGTTATACCGAGCCCATCCGAGATCAACGCAGAGATCATTTTGAATGGACTGAGTGTTTTCGATCGACTAGCATTGTTCTATACGTTGCTTGGACTTACGTTCTTGTTCTTGTTGTTCTTCTCGGTCTTCAAACCGCATGTGGACCTTAAGAAAGTGCAGCGGATCATGTTGATCCTTCTTATCACTGGCTTCGTATTACACACCATCGGACTTGGCCTTCGTTGGTATGTGAGCGGTCGTGCGCCTTGGAGCAATGGGTACGAATCCATGATCTACATCGCATGGACGACAGTGCTTGCCGGGATCCTGTTCAGCAGAAAGTCTTTGGGCGGATCGGCGGCTACCATGATCCTTTCAGCAACGGTATTGCTCGTAGCGATGTTGAGTTATTTGGATCCGGAGATCACTCCGCTGGTGCCCGTGCTGCAGTCCTATTGGTTGACCATTCACGTATCCATGGAAGCGGGCAGTTACGGCTTCCTCGCATTGGGCGCGGTTATCGGTCTGATCAATTTGATCTTGATGATCTTCCTCACGCAGAAGAACGAAAAACGCGTTCATCGGTTGGTGAAGGAGATGAGCTACTTGAGCGAGATGACATTGATCGGTGGACTCACCATGATCAGCATCGGCACCTACCTCGGCGGCGTTTGGGCGAACGAATCGTGGGGCCGCTACTGGGGCTGGGACGCGAAAGAGACATGGGCCTTGGTAACGATCCTGATCTATGCGTTCATTCTGCACATGCGCTTGATCCCGAAGATGCAAGGGCTCTTTGCGTACAACGTTTCGTCGTTGTTCGGATTAGCCTCAGTGATCATGACGTACTACGGGGTGAACTACTACCTCTCCGGTCTTCACTCGTATGCCGCCGGTGATCCGGTGCCAGTGCCGGATTGGGTTTTCATCACGGCAGGTTTGTTCTTGGCCATAGGAGTGGTCGCGTACTGGCGGAAACGGAAATTCACGCTGATCAAATAGTGCCCTATCCCATGATCGACCTTAGGTGGCGTATGAAGGTCGATCCGTTCCTCGCGCAGCGCTCAGCACTGCGGTGATCTATCGCTCCGAATAACCGTTCCATGGGCCGCCTATCGACCCATGTCGGTTCGTGACAAAAGTCACTGCGAATTCCTGTTCCTGGAATTAATTTCGGGTGGAATGCGTGACATGCTCAATATCGTCCTGTGTGCACAGCTGTTGCTGGATTCCCTGTTCGGAGGTGGCGTGGAGGAGTTTGGCCGCGTCTCCGACCTAGCGGACCATTACAACGAGCATAAACTGCGCGATCCGGGAATAGGTCTCGTTGATTTCGTATACATGCATTACACGGATCCGGCCCACGGAAGGAGCGAACCTGAGCGCCATGCCCGGTTGCCATTTGGCACACATCATTCATTGCCACAGTTCGTAATTGGTGCTTTTACGAATTCTGTGATCACTATTCCACCTGCATCGGAACCCATGACTATCGCAATGGACGCCACCCTGCCGACCGCGCTTCTTTTGCGTGGCATCTTCCATCCCCCAAGCTGATCGTATGACCCGCTTTGCGGGCTGAGGAGATCTGCGCATCTCCTCCTTGGTCATTGTCTTGGAAGCCTTGACGCTCCAAGCCACCATTCATCTCGAACGATCGCACTTCTTAATGCGCCACAATACACTCCTACTTTTCCTGTTGCCACTCCTTGCGGCACTGATCGGCTTCACACAACAAGCCCAGGCCCAGTGCACGTCGGGTGCACCATCACCGTTACAGATGGTGTTGGTGCACCCGACGTCACCTGGGAGCTGATCGATCAGTTCGGTGTCACATGGGCATCAGGCGCCGCGCCCTGGGATCAGGACATCTGCCTTCCGGACGGCTGCTATACCCTACTGATGTATGACAGTGGTTCTGATGGCTGGGAGGACATCGACTGGTTCATTGAAGATTGGACGGGTGATTTCGACTTCGACACGAACCTCCCTAACGGTCCGCACGGAACAGCAGCGTTCGTCCTAGGGGATAACCAACCCTGTGATCCAGTGGTGATCGGGGCATCCTGCCCTGCTGGCACGACCACCCTGCAGTTCATATTGACCAATGGCACGGCACCAGCGCAGGTTTCCTGGGACCTCTCGTGGAACGGCACGGTGATCCAAGGGGGAGGAGCACCATTCAACGATACGATCTGCCTGGCCAATGGTTGCTATGTCCTGTATCTGATGGATGACGCCTCAAACGGCTGGAACGGTTCGACCTACACATTGAAATACTTCGGCGGCGCCACCCTATACAGCGGTACGCTGACCAGCGGCGGGTTGGATTCCGCGTTGTTCACAATTGGCAGCGCCTCCTGCACGTGGAACACCGGATCCAGCGGAACCTGCACGACTCCAGCGAACACAGGTGATCCCAGCGGCGATTGCCCCACGGCGATGTGCGTCTGCGATCCGTTCACCTTTCCGATCACACCAAGCGGTTTCGGAGGTGTGAATGAAATACCTGCCCCAGGCTCGATCAGCAACCCGGCCTTTGGCGGGATCAATCCGTCGCCATGGGGTGGCACGGACTATGGGTGCTTGCTGGCTGGCGAACTCAACAGCAGTTGGCTGGTCTTCACCATTGGAACCAGTGGTAGTTTGGGCTTCTCCTTCGGCGCTGGAGGACAACAGGTCGGCTTTTACGATTGGGCAATGTGGCCGTATACAGGACCCAACACCTGTTCAGCGATCGCGAACAACACGCTGCCCCCGGTACGTTGTGTTTGGGATGCCGCTTCCTGGGGCGGAGCCGGACTCGCGAATACGATCCCTCCTGGCGGCGATCCGGGGAACTACGGCCCGGAACTGAACGTCATTGCAGGGCAGCAGTACATCATCTGCATGAGCAACTGGAGCTATGTCACGGCCAATGTGACCTTGGACTTCTTCGGTTCGGCTACGATCAACTGCGAACCGATCATTCTTCCGATCGAACTCATCTCCTTCACGGCAGAGGCATCCGGGCCCAACGCACTTCTGCAATGGATCACGGCAACTGAAATCCAAAGCGACCACTTTACCGTGGAGCGCTCAACAGATCTATCCCATTGGTCCGAGGTCGGATCGATCCATGCTGCTGGCACGAGCCAGGTATCACACAGCTATTCGATGCTCGACCCGTCACCGCCATTCGGAATGTGCTACTATCGATTGAACGAGGTGGATCTCGATGGTACATCCTCGTACTCCGAAATTGAGGCCGTGTGGTTTGACGCACACCGCTATGCAATGCTTTGGCCACAGCCTAATGATGGCCATTTCACACTCCACGCTAATTCCTCGGATACTCCAAGAATATTTGATGCGATGGGGCGGGAGGTCCCTATCATCGTGCGACCTGGAACCCTGGACAATACGATTGATGTCGAACTGGTTAATCGAGTGCCTGGATGGTATGTAGTTCGGATGGAACATCCATCGAACACCGTTCCGTTGATCGTTCGCTGATCGTTCTTCCCGAAATTTCTGAACCCAAGCGCTACTTTATAAGCTGCGCACTTTCCAAAAGGATCGCGTAACGATAGCCAGCACCGAAATCCTTGTCGAGCACCACGGTGCCCACGATCGTTGCCTTCTCTCCGACGGGAACCACAACATCCGTGGTTGCCACTACCTCCGGATCGCCTTTGGAACCATCTTTCAAGTGGACCCAGTTGCGTCCCATGATGTTCGGATTGACCTTCGTACATGTGCCACTGATATGAATAGCCTTGCCTTCGTACTTCTTCGGATCCGCGATCAGGTCTGCGATCTTCACGGAACCAGCAACGTTCACAGGTACTGCTGACTTCGCTTGTCCGTTGCCGATCATAGCAGGCGACGCATCGTTCATTCCTCCTTCTCCGTGATCGGCAGGCACGACTTTCGTGACCAACACGAGCTTATCAAAATCCCGGTTGTATTCATTGCTATGGAAATTCGTCTTTAGCAAACCACCACGATAGAAATACGGACGACCGACGATCACTTCCGTCTTATCCGAAGCGATCCAGAATTCATCGGTACCTTCTTTTACGCGCACATACACATAGCGCTCTGTTGGTAGAACCTCAAGCGCAACCACCGTATGAAGGTCCTGTTCAATACCGGATGAAGAACTCGGAACGGCTTGCGAAGGAGCCTTGCCATCATTGGAGAAAACACCCGTGCTCCCACCTTCAGGTTGGTCCGGTCCGTCGGTCGGAATTGTCTTCGGGCCACTATCACACGCAGCGAACAAGAGCAAGGAAAGCGTTAGTGGCAAGGTGTTCTTGTTCATGTTACTTTTTGTTCTTGCTGTCGAATCGTTTGATGATGCTGAAGTTCACCCTGTAATTCCGTTCGTCCTTCAACGTGGACATTTCTCCGAGCAAACTCACAACAAGTGTTCGGCTCAGGTTGTAGGCCATGTCCATACCATAGTAATGCTGGTTGGTGGTTAGCGGCACAGCATCCGATCCTCCTCTGCTGGCGTAACGGTACATGAGCATTCGGAAATAAGGGTTCAGCGTTAGCTTATTGTTCAACAAGGACTTGGAATATCGCACGGACGCGATATCACTTCTAAGATAGGAGGATAGATTTCTATTGAACTGGAAATTCCAACGCCCTCCAATGGCCGGCATTTTATTGAATGTGAGGAAACCATTGTAGTTCATGGAACTGTTCTGTCCATCGCTTTGGAAGCGCTTCCCAACAGATACTCCAACGAACACGTTCTTGATCGGTTTGATATTCAACCGCGCTCGTAAGCCTTGCCGCGCCTGATCATCCTCCAGAATGTTCTCCACATCGGTGCGATAGGTTTCGTAGTAAACGATGCGTTTACGCGAATCGAACGATGCGAACAGATCTACTTTCTTTCCGAAGCGGTAGCGCGACGAAACGAACAAGTTAGTGAGTCGCGCGCCACCTGAGCTACCATTCACTTCATTGAAGAGATCCAGCTCGGCGGATGAAAAGATATTGAAGTTGTTATTGATCGTGGTGGTGTGCTGGAAATAGGTATATCGACGGTCCGTTGCTCCGCCGTTCGATTGTTGCATCAACCCAGCAGTAGTGCGCGAACGGATCCTATCGGAATTTGCCTGGAAGCCGAGATAACCACCGTACTGGAACAGGTTCGCATTGAACCCGAATGTGGCGATATCCGGGCGAAAACCAGCGATAGCACCCGCGTAGAACGGCCCGAAAAACCGCTCGGCTTGAACACCATCGATAGCACCAAGTGAGGATGCATTGTTGTTGATCTTTCTGCCCAATGTGATGGTCGTATTGGAATCGGGCTCATAACGAACAGCTAAATTGTACACGTTGAAGTAGCTCGTTCGGTAGTTGAATGATCGATCGTTCGATGGGAAGAGTTTTCGATAGTTGATGTAACTCTCTGCGCTGAATTTCGAGTTACCTATATGGTCCGCATTCATTGAGAACCGATACATCATGCGGTGGTCATCACCACGGTTCGAATTGATCGTGCTATAGGTCGCGCCTGATATCCTACCTCGGATCCGCTCCTTGTTCCGATCGTTCTTGTCCGTTGTGATAGAGTCATCGCGCTGCAACAGGGCAGGTGGCTGTTCCGCTGCTAAAGCGGGAACAACAGCTTCAGAATTGAATTGGACCACATCGGCCTTTTCGATCCTACAGCCATTGATGTTCTTGCACACGCAGGAGATCGACGACTTACTTGTGACCACCATGCACGGCAGGTTCTCAGCACCTTTCACAAGATCGAGTGTATCGCCTATGGCAATATTGCTGGTATTATCGAAGTGTACATAAACGTTGTTCGCCGTTACGAAAGTGACTTCACCGCGCAATAACTCCTGCGCTGAACTGATCGAGCAGAACATATAAAAGAACACTATGGCCAGATCCCTCAACTTCATTCCAGTTCAATTTCCATTGGGGTGGCAATTGAAGCATGCCGCGCTGTTGTACGTATACCCGTTCACTTCGCTGTGATCATCATCCACATCACCTTGATTGTTGTGTTCATGGCAATTGATGCATGTGAATTGGCTGTAGTCGTTGGGGCTGTTGTGGCAATCCGCACACGTGTTCCATTCCCCTTCATGCCTTCCGCTATAGATCGGGAAGTACTGGCTATCGTGGTTGAACGTAGATGGGTCCCATGCCGTTTCGTTATGGCATTGAGCGCAATCCATCGGGAATTGCGCTGAAGCATGGTTCGGATTCGTGGTACTGTTGTAATCGTCCATGTGGCAAGCACTGCAATTCGTAGGCGTACCCGCATATCCGTTGGCATGGCATTCGATGCACGCGGTGGTGGTATGTGCACCATGCAACGGGAAGGCCGTATTGTTATGGTCGAAGGTGGCAGTGCCCCAATTCGTTTCGTCATGGCATTGCGCACAATCCGTCGGGAATCCTGAAGCGGCGTGGTTCGGAGCGGTCGTGCTGTTGTAATCATCCATATGGCACGCATTGCAGGCCGTAGGCGTGCCAGCATAGCCGTTCGCATGGCATTCGATACACGCAGTAGTGATATGGGTTCCGTGCAATGGGAAGGCCGTATTATTATGATCAAAGTTGGCAGTACCCCAATTCGTTTCGTCATGGCATTGCGCACAATCCGTCGGGAATCCCGAAGCCGAGTGGTTCGGCGCGGTGGTGCTGTTGTAATCATCCATATGGCACGCGTTACATGTCGTGGGTGTTCCAGCGAAACCATTTGCATGGCATTCGATGCACGCCGTGGTGATGTGCGTTCCGTGAAGTGGGAATGCCGTGTTATTATGGTCGAAGGTCGCCGGGACCCAGCCCGCTATGCTGTGACATGACGCACAATCCGTCGAAAAGCCCGATGCGGTATGCGATGGGGAAACCGTGCTCGTGTAATCCTGTTGATGACAGGAAACACACTCCGGAGATGCATCTGAGAAGTTGGCCGTAGTGTGACAGCGCGCGCAATCATTGATCGCATGTCCCATGACGAGTGGGAAGAAATCATGGTTCACGGATGTCGTGCTCCAGCCTGTTCCGAATGGATCGTGACATTCGGTGCAATCCATTGAATAACCAGCCGCTACATGATCCGGTGCCTTTGCAGCTTGGAAATCGGCCAAGTGGCAATTGATGCAATCATTGCCCAATCGTGCGAAGACAAGAGGGTTGCCAGCGCTATGGCAATCCACACAGCTCAAGGCGATGTGCACACCCACCAACGGAAATCCATTCTGCTCGTGGATCTCCGGGATGGTATTCACCAACCAATTCTGTGGCGTATGGCAGCGTGCACAATCGTTGCCAACGCTTTGGTTGTGCACATCGGTATGGCACGAGATACAATCACTCGACGGTGACTTATCAAAATCGAGCGAGTTATGGCACTGCTTACAATTGATCGAAGTGTGTGATCCTTCCAATGGAAAATCCGTTGTCCCGTGGTCGAATATCATGTCACTCCGCATCGTGGTCCATCCCTGCGGATCATGACAAGCCGCACAGTCGAGTTTCATCCGTTCACCATGCGGCGATTGGGCAATGAGTTGGCACGGAAGCGCGATGGACAGGGCCAATATCCATGCACGGCCCATCAACCGAGCTACGTCCCACAGTTGTTGGATCGGATCATATTTCCGATGCTCAATTGTTCCCATCAGGATGGCAGTTTAGACAAGCTTGACTCGTGTAAGTGTAACCGTTCACCCCACTGTGGTCATTGTTGACCTGGTTCTGGTTATTGTGTTCGTGGCAGTTTATGCACGCAAAGGTAGAGTAGTTGCCACCTGTGTGGCATTCAACACATGTGTTCCATTCACCATCGTGCCTGCCGCTGTAGATCGGGAAGTAGTCTCCATCGTGGTTAAAAGTGGATGGGTCCCAAGCGTTGGAATTATGGCACATGGTACAGTCCGTTGGGAACAGTGCCGAGGAATGGCTTGGGTTATTGGCGCTGTCGTAGTCCGGCATGTGGCAGGCATTACAGTCCGTCGGTGTGCCGGTGTATCCATTGGCATGGCAGGAAACACAACTCACGCCTACGTGCGCCCCAACAAGCGGGAAGTTGGTCGCATTATGATCATACGTAGCTGGGGCCCAATTGGTTACATCGTGGCAAACGGCGCAATCCGTTGGGAATCCAGCTGTTACGTGGTTCGGGTTGGTCGTTCCATTGTAATCCGCGATATGGCAAGCATCGCAATTCGTTGGGGTTCCTTGATATCCATTGCTATGACAGGTCACGCAACTCGGTCCCATATGCGAGCCGGTCAATGGGAAGTTGGTCGCGTTATGATCAAATGTGGAATTGGTCCAAAGCGTTGGGTCATGGCAGATCGCGCAATCGGTCGGGAATCCCGCAGAAACATGGTTCGGATCCGTTGCACCTGTGTACTCCGTCATGTGACAACCATCACACGTGTTCGGCGTGTTGTTGTAGTTCCCGTTGTGGCATTGGTCGCAACTCACCGTAGCGTGTGCGTTCGTAAGCGGATATATCGCATGGTCATAGCTGCTCGGTGACCAGGCCGTCTCGTTGTGGCAGGTCGCGCAGTCCGTGGCGAAGCCCGCGGCTACGTGGTTCGGATTGGTTGATCCGTTGTAGTCGGGCAGGTGACAACCATCGCAGGTGTTCGGCGTGTTCGTGTAGTTGCCGTTGTGGCAGGCATCACAACTGGTAGTAGCGTGCGCGCCTAGCAAGGGGAAGCCACTGTGATCAAAGGTCGCGTTGTTCCAGTTCGTTGGATCATGGCACTGTGCGCAGTCCGTCGGGAAGCCCGCCGTCACGTGGTTCGGGTTCGCCGCGCCGGTGTAGTCCGCCATGTGGCAACCGTCGCAGGTGTTCGGCGTGTTGGTGTAGTTCCCGTTGTGGCATTGGTCGCAACTCACAGTAGCGTGTGCGTTCGTAAGCGGATAGATCGCATGGTCATAGCTGCTCGGTGACCAGGCCGTCTCGTTGTGGCAGGTCGCGCAGTCCGTGGCGAAGCCCGCGGCTACGTGGTTCGGATTGGTTGATCCGTTGTAGTCCGGCAGATGACAACCATCGCAGGTGTTCGGCGTGTTCGTGTAGTTGCCGTTGTGGCAGGCATCACAACTGGTAGTAGCGTGCGCGCCTAGCAAGGGGAAGCCACTGTGATCAAAGGTCGCGTTGTTCCAGTTCGTTGGATCATGGCACTGTGCGCAATCCGATGGGAAGCCCGCTGTTGCATGGTTCGGATCTGTAGCAGAGTTGTACTCCGTCATGTGGCAACCATCACACGTGTTCGGTGTGTTGTTGTAATTCCCATTGTGGCATTGGTCACAACTCACCGTCGCATGCGAGTTCGTTAGTGGATAGATCGCATGGTCTAGCTGCTCGGTGACCAGGCCGTCTCGTTGTGGCAGGTCGCGCAGTCCGTGGCGAAGCCCGCAGCCGTGGTTCGGGTTCGTTGATCCGTTGTAATCCGGCAGGTGACAGCCGTCGCAGGTGTTCGGCGTGTTCGTGTAATTGCCGTTGTGGCACGCGTCGCAAGATGGTCGCGGGCCCAATTAGCGGATAAATATTGTGATCGAAGGTCGCGTTGGTCCAAAGCGTTGGGTCATGGCATTGCGCGCAGTCGGTAGGGAAGCCTGCGGTTGCATGGTTCGGATGGGTTGCGGAATGGTAGTCCGTCATGTGGCAGCCATCACACGTGTTGGGCGTGTTGGTGTAGTTGCCATTGTGACACTGGTCACAACTCACCGTCGCATGCGAGTTCGTTAGTGGATAGATCGCATGGTCGTAACTGCTCGGTGACCAAGCCGTTTCATTGTGGCAGGTCGCGCAGTCCGTGGCGAAGCCCGCGGCTACGTGGTTCGGGTTCGTTGATCCGTTGTAATCCGGCAGGTGACAACCGTCGCAGGTGTTCGGCGTGTTCGTGTAATTGCCGTTGTGGCACGCGTCGCAAGATGTGGTCGCGTGTGCACCAATTAGCGGATAAATATTGTGATCGAAGGTCGCGTTGGTCCAAAGCGTTTGGTCATGGCATTGCGCGCAGTCCGTAGGGAAGCCTGCTGTTGCATGGTTCGGATTGGTTGCTGAATTGTAGTCCGTCATGTGGCAACCATCACACGTGTTCGGCGTGTTGGTGTAGTTGCCGTTGTGACACTGATCGCAACTCACCGTCGCATGCGAGTTCGTTAGCGGATAGATCGCATGGTCGTAACTGCTCGGTGACCAAGCCGTTTCATTGTGGCAGGTCGCGCAGTCCGTCACAAAGCCCGCAGCCGTGTGGTTAGGGTTCGTTGATCCGTTGTAATCCGGCAGGTGACAGCCGTCGCAGGTGTTCGGTGTATTCGTGTAGTCGCCGTTGTGGCACGCGTCACAAGATGTGGTCGCGTGTGCACCAATTAGCGGATAAATATTGTGATCGAAGGTCGCGTTGGTCCATAGTGTTGGGTCGTGGCATTGCGCACAATCCGTTGGGAAGCCTGCTGTTGCATGGTTCGGATTGGTTGCTGAACTGTAGTCCGTCATATGGCAACCATCGCAGGTGTTCGGCGTGTTGTCGTAGTTGCCGTTGTGACATTGATCGCAGGAGACCGTAGCGTGCGAGTTCGTCAGCGGATAGATCGCATGGTCATAGCTGCTCGGTGACCACGCCGTTTCGTTGTGACAAGTCGCGCAGTCGGTTGCAAAGCCTGCGGCTGTGTGGTTCGGGTTGGTGCTGCCGTTATAGTCCGGCAAGTGACAACCGTCGCAGGTATTCGGGGTATTCGTGTAATTACCATTGTGGCAGGCGTCGCAGGAGACCGTGGTATGTGAGCCCACCAGCGGATAAACGGCGTGATCAAATGACACCGGTGTCCAACCGACATTGGTCGTATGGCATGTAGCGCAATCCGTAGAAAAACCGCTCAGAACGTGGTTCGGGTTCGTCGTGCTATTGAAATCATTCAAGTGGCAAGACACGCATTCCGGTGATGCATCTGAGAACACGCCTGTCGTATGGCACTGGTTACAATCCGTAATGGCGTGCCCCATGGTCAGTGGGAAGAAACTGTGATCCACCGTGTTCGTGTTCCAACCGGTGCCGATCGGATCATGACACTCGAAGCAGTCCGTGGAGAAACCACCGACATTATGGTCCGGGGCTCGTGTGTTCATGAAATCGGTCCGGTGACAACTGATACAATCGTTCCCAACCCGGTTGAATTGGGTCGAATTCCCATCGCCATGACACTCCACGCAACTCAAATTCGCATGCGAACCGAAGAGCGGGAAGCCATTCTGTTCGTGCAACTCCGGGATGTTATTGACCAACCAGCTCTGTGGGGTATGACATCGGGCGCAATCATCACCCAAGGTCATGCTATGCACATCCGAATGACAACCGATACATTGCATTGGAGCTTGATCGAACACCATGGTCGAGTGGCACGACTTGCAATCCACCACTTTGTGCACACCATCCAAGAGGAACTCGGTGGAATCGTGATCGAACACCACCGACTTCGAATCCGAAGTGACCTTCCCTTCCACCTGTCGCGAACGTCCCTTATGCTTTATCGCACCCGAAACCTTTTCGCTCCAGATCAAGGTGGGATTGGTCCATCCGGCTGGGCTGTGACATTGACTGCAATCGATCTCTAAGGCATCGCCGTGGGGCGACTGCGCGGAAACCCGCAGCCCTGTGAACAGGAGCATCACAACTATTTGTGACAGTCGGCGCATTCGTACTTCTGGATCTTGAATGATGGCACTTTACCATCGCTCCCAACCGTATGACAATCCTTGCATTCCACCTTCACATGCTCACCCACCAGTGGGAAATCCGTTAGGTCATGATCGAAATTACTGGGGAACCAGGTCTCGGAAACATGACAACGCTTGCAATCCGTAACTCCCTTTACCGCGAAATCCTCACCATGCACGTTGTCATGGCAGTCGATACACACCGAACCTATCTCTCTAAATTTCCAGTTGTTCTCCTTCATGTGGCAGGAGTTGCAGGGCGTGGCGATGTGCGCTCCTTCCAGCGGGAATTTCGTACTTCGATGTTGTTCGAAGGTGAACGAACTCGTTTCAAATCCATCGGTCAGGAAGTGGCATTCGATACAATCAGGAGACACGCCGTTCTTCGCAAATTCCCCTTCGTGGAAGTCCTTGTGACAGCGATTGCAAGCATCGAAAACGATCGGTTCCGTAAGGTTGTTCGGGTGGCATTTCTTGCAATCCACATCCACATGCTTTCCCTGTAGTGGGAAATCCGTCAATGTGTGATCGAAGGAATCCATGTTCTTCAATTTCTTGAAGCTCGTTTCCTGATGGCACTTCGCGCAATCCGATCCGAATTTTCCTTCGTGCGCATCCTCGTGACAGGTTGCACACTCATTCATCCCCACGCCCTTCCGATCCGCGAACACACGAACTGGATCACTCGACTTTGCATGGCACGCGTAACAATCCGTGGTCTTGTGCTTTCCATTCAGTTTGAAGACCGTTGTATTGTGATCAAAACGTCCCTTTCCATGGAAGATCGAGAACGCTTCTTCAGTATGGCATTGGGCACACGCGCCAATGATCCGTGAAGTGTGCGGATCATCGTGGCACGCCTTGCAATCCGCATGCGGCACATCGTTGAACACTTGGAAATCCACACCGTTCCGGGTGATCGTTCCGTGACATTCCTTGCAATCGACAGGCACATGTTTGCCCTTCAGTTTGAAGTCCGTTTCGTTGTGATCGAATCGGCTCGCCGGACGGAAAGCCTGCATGTCATGGCACTTCAAACATTCGCCGGACATGGTGCCTTGATGGAAATCCTTGTGGCAGGATAGACAAGCTTCATCCATTCCGAGGAAGGTGCCTTTGCGCGCTTTGATCTCGCGGTCCTTGATATTATCCGGTTTATGGCAATCGCGGCAATCGATGGGTTTGTGCGCACCTTCCAAAGTGTAACCGGTAAGACCGTGATCGAAGGTCTTTTCATCGAAGCGCACCATTTCGAACTTGCGGCCATGGTGCTCGCTGTGGCACTTGGAACAATCCTGCCCTTTCACCTCCTTGCTCACATGGAAGCCTTGCTTCTTGCTGATCAAGGTCTTCATTTCCTTGTGGCATTCCAGGCACTTCGCATTGGTCACCTTGTTGCCAAGATCATGGCATTGGGTGCAGTTGCTCATGCCCTCCCACTTCGCGTGCGCATCGGTAAGGTCACCCGGTGAAAGCTGCGCGTAGCCTGACCCTGCAAGCAGAGCAAGCATGAATATCAGGTATGTACGTAACGCTTTCACTAGTGCTTTTTCACAATGTGTCCGAATCGTTTTGTGATCTCAACCCCGGCTTTCTGCAAGAAGCTCGTCGGCAATTCACCTCCAGCGAAAATGTACACGAGGTCATTCTTCAACTCCTTCGTCTCCTCGCCAACTTTCAACAATACCGACTCCTCCGTGATGTTCACCAAGTCCGAATTGAAGATCACTTTTAGTTTCTCGGAAGAAATGGCTTCCTCGATCGCCGTTTTGTTCTTCGGTTTGATCCGTGCGAATTGATCCTTGCGATAGGACAAGATCACTTCATTGTCCTCCGCCAACAACATCGCCGACTCCACCGCGCTATCACCGCCACCCACTACGATAGCCTTCTTACCATGGATGTTCTCCGGCTCCAACAAACGGTACGCTACATTCTGCAGATCCTCACCGGGTACGCCGAGTTTCCGCGGACTACCGCGTCTTCCGATCGCAAGAAGCACATTATGGCTAACGTGATCTGCGCCGGTGTTGGTTGAAACTTTGAACGTGCCATCTTTCTGTGGCAGGATACTTTCGACCTTGGTATGCTCGGTGATCGTGATCCCTTGTTCGTCGATCACCTTCTTCCAGAGCGATAGCAGTTCGCCTTTAGAGGTATCGAATAATTTCGCTTGACCATATAGCGGAAGATCCATTGGAGCGGTCATCACGATCTTCGCACGCGGGAATGTGAATACCGTTCCGCCCAACGAATCCTGCTCCAACGTGACACTGCTAAGACCGCGTTTCTTGGCTTCCAATGTGGCGGAGATACCGGCCGGTCCGGCGCCGATTATCACCACATCCAACACGCCTTCACGCTTTGTGGTCTTACGACCGGCAATGCTTTCCATTGCCTGTTGGCCTTGTTCCACACTGTTCTTGATCAGGCCCATCCCACCGAGTTCGCCTGCGATAAAGATCCCAGCGATGTTGCTCTGGAAATGTTCATCCACATGTGGTAATTCCACACCGCGCTTTTCTGTGCCAATGCGCAAGGAAATTGCTTCCACCGGACAAGCATGAAAACACGCGCCGTGCCCCACACAGTTCGATGCATGTATCACGGTCGCTTTGCCGTTCACGATGCCTAGGATGTCCTTCTCAGGACAATCCGCAATACAGGCGGCGCTACCGATGCACGTGTTCAGGTCGATGTACGGATGCAGCGATACCGGCTCGAACGTGCCCTCGGCTTTAGCGGTTTCCACTTTCTGCACCACCACATCGGACTTCTTCTTCAAACTGCGCATGTAGAAGAAGATCACCAGCCCGCATAACAGGGCCACTGAACCGTAGATCGCTATTTGTTCCAGGAGCACTTCCATCAGAAGATCCAGCGATAACCGAATGCCAGTGTAACTGCAACGTGAATGACGAGCACGATCAGCATGATCAGCGCGAATGGTAGATGCGCTACATGCCAATATTTGAAAAGTTGTTGCATCGTGAGCAAACGACCCATGCGATGCGTCAATGCGAATTCTTCCTTCACCATGCGGATGATCGACACCTGCTCCTCCCGTGGCACGTTGCGTTGACCAAGCGTAGCCCGGATCATGCCGATCGCCTTTCGTTCCCGTGAATAGCGCACCATGAAATTCGGCCCCATCGCTACCACGCCATCCGACTTGCCGACACCGGTGATCAAGTCGATCAGTTTGTCCTCGAATCCAGCGCTGGCTTTGAGCTTCTCCACCAGATCGTTCCGCATGTTCTTCACCTCAGAAAGACTGAGCTCCCGCCCCTCGATGGTTCGGGGGATCTGGATATAGATGAAGCGACCGATCACACCACTGGCCACTACCGCCACCATGCTCCAGAACGCCACCGAAACCAATCCACCGAATTTGAACGCAGTGTGGAACAGCACCATGATCGGCCCCAGCGTACACAGGAAAATGTGGAACTCCAGCAGGTACTTCAGCCGGAGTTGCTTGGACATGAAGTTGTACCGCTTGCGGGCGATGTAGATCGTCACACCGAACAGGATCAAGAACGTGCCGAGGATCCCGATACCATGCCCGAACGCACCACTTGGTTTGAACCACGCATGGCGCGGATGATAGAACCGTTCCTCCAAGGGAAGCTCATAATACGAATAGCCGGTGTACGCGAGGTAGGTCGTTACCACCACTGTGATCGCGACCATGGAGCCGATGAAGAGGATGTGTGTGGATTTCGTCATCAGTTCCGTGGCTCGCAGGTCAACATGAACATGAACATGACCTGCACGTGCGAACGGCAGACCAACTGGGACCCAAAGCTTTTGTTCTTGGAAATTGCATCATCCCGAACGCCTCGAAGTTCGGGAAGTTCGCCTGACAATTCCATGACATTTAGCCGAAGCGGTAAACGGAGCCGTCGAATCGGCACCGGAACCACCCAGAGGCCATTCACCAGGACGCACCTAAGCACCGTCCCCCTAGCCTTCCAGACAAAATGAAGGCCAATTTGGAATGATCCTTGATAAGCGATGGGTCGGTCTTCTTACCACTAGCGCATGCAGATGGACGTCTCGCGACCAGGCCTGCGAGTGCTGAGGTGTCCCGACCCCGCCCCCCCCCCCCTGGCTCCTTCCCCCCCCCCCCCCCCCCCCCCCCCAAACCCCCCCCCCCCCCCCCCTACCTCCATGATGCGTATCAACCCCCCACCCGTGCAACCAAAAAGCCAACATGCCATGCGCGCCCCGCCGCACCCGGAACAACAACCCCCCGGAACACCGCCCTGCCACTCCATATTCTTCCTTCCTCCTTTCCCCACGCCCCCCCTCCCCCCCCCCCCCCGCGTCCCCCCACCCCCCACTTGGGCCGCGGACCCCCCCCCAGAAATTCACCCCATAATCGCCAAAAAACCTCCCCCAACCAACAACCCCCCAACCCACCGACCTGGGTTACTCGATGCATGACATTGGCTCACAACCCCAACAAAACCTCACCAGGCTCCTTCCCACCAAACACCATCTTGGTCGGATCCTCGACCATCTGCTTAATGGCCATCAAAAAGCTCACACTTTCTTTTCCGTCGATAATACGGTGATCGTAGCTGAGCGCGAGGAACATCACAGGGCGTATTACCACTTGTCCGTTCACGGCGACGGGGCGATCAACGATATTGTGCATACCCAGGATCGCGCTTTGCGGCGGATTTATGATCGGTGTGCTTAGCATGCTGCCGAACACGCCACCATTGGTTATGGTGAACGTACCGCCGGTCATCTCATCGATGGTGAGCTTGCCATCGCGGGCCTTGATCGCTAGTGTTTTGATGCCGGATTCGATCTCCGCAAGACTTAGGCTTTCCGCATTGCGCAAAACGGGTACCATCAAACCTTTCGGGCTGCTCACGGCGATCCCGATGTCGGCATAATCGAAACTGATCACTTCGTCACCGTCGATCTGTCCGTTCACGTTGGGAAATAGGCGAAGCGCTTCGGTAACCGCTTTGGTGAAGAAACTCATGAAGCCGAGGCTCACGCCTTTCTCTTCCTTGAACTTGTCCTTGTATTTGTTGCGCAGGTCCATCACCGCGCTCATGTCCACTTCGTTGAAGGTAGTGAGCATTGCCGTCTGGTTCTTCACCATGACCAAACGCTCTCCGACCTTCTTGCGGAGGGTGCTCATCTTGGCGCGTTTCTGATCGCGCTTTCCACCCCAACCATTCATTACGACAGCACCTGCATCAACCCCACCGGAGACGTATGCGGCAACATCGCTCTTGGTGATGCGCCCGTTCGGACCACTGCCTTTCACCTTGTCGGCACTTAGGCCCTTCTCCTCCATCATCTTCACAGCGACCGGTGTGGCATGCGCTGCAGTTGCGGCGGGCGCAGCTTCAGGCTTCTTGTCGTCTTGCTCTTTTGCCTTCTGCTCTTGCCCCTTTGCCCCCTGATCTTGCCCTTTTGCCTCTGGACCCTTCTTCACTTCCACCTTCTTCGCGGTCAGTTCCACGGAAGTATCCAGCTTAGCGACCACGTCACCCACATTTACAGTGGCATCCGCCTCGGCAAGTAGTTTGATCTGTCCGCTTTCTTCGGCGCTCAGTTCAAGTGTGGCCTTATCACTATCGATCTCCGCGATCACCTGGTCCTTCTCCACCACATCGCCGTCCTTCACGAGCCATTGCGCGATGCGTACTTCACTGATGCTTTCGCCGGGGCTTGGTACTTTGATGTCGATGGTGGCCATTTAAAGATGCTGAGGGTTGAATTGTGTTTCTTATCGTTTCGAACGCAGATCAAGCGCTGGCCTTGATCGTGCTCTTCGATTTCGCGAATGCTTGTTCAATGATGGCTAGTTGTTGCTTGGCGCTGCGTTTACTGCTGCCTGTTGCCGGCGCACCGCTTCTTGGGCGGCTGACGCATTCCGGACGGATATCCGGGAAGTTCATGACCATGTATGGCCATGCGCCCATGTTGATCGGTTCTTCTTGGACCCATAAATGTCGTTCTGCCTTGTCATACTTTTTCAGGACAGCGCGTATCTGTTCTACAGGGAGCGGATGGATCTGTTCGAGGCGGACCAATGCCGTATCCTTGATCCCATTCGCACGACGGTGTTCGATAAGATCATAGTGGATCTTGCCTTGGGTGAAGATCACCGTTCGAACGTTCTTCGCATCCACTTCTACATCATCGATCAACTCTTGGAATCCTCCTTTCGTAAGGTCTTCCAAAGGACTAACACACAACGGATGGCGCAAAAGGCTCTTCGGTGTGAAGACGATCAACGGCTTGCGGAAATCCCATGCGAGCTGACGGCGCAAGGCATGAAATAAATTTGCAGGTGTGGTGCAATTCACGAGCACCATGTTGGCATCAGCACAGCTACTGAGGAACCGCTCCATACGTGCACTGCTGTGTTCTGCACCTTGGCCTTCATATCCATGTGGCAGCAACAACACGATGCCGTTCTGCGTGTTCCATTTCTCTTCTGCGCAACAGAGGTATTGATCCAGGATGATCTGAGCGCCATTCACGAAATCGCCGAACTGCGCCTCCCATATGGTAAGCACTTCCGGGGCTGTGAGAGCATAGCCATATTCGAACCCCAACACAGCATATTCGCTGAGCAGCGAGTTGTAGATCTGCAGCAGGGCCTGCCCATCCTTGATGTGCTTCAAGTGGATGAACTCCTCTTCGCTATCCTCCACCTTCACCACAGCATGGCGATGGGAGAAGGTACCGCGTTCCACATCCTGTCCGGTGAAGCGCACTGGATGCCCATCGAGCAACAAGGATCCATAGGCAAGAAGCTCGGCCATACCCCAGTCAAGTTGACCATTGGCCATCATGTTCTTCCGATCGTTCAGGATCTTCTCCAATTTGCTGAAGAACTTCTTTCCATCCGGATGGAGTACTGTGAGTTTCTCCCCGATCAAACGCAGCGTCTTTTCATCCACGCCCGTATCAGGTGACTTCAGGATATCCTCCATCGTTCCGCGCTTGAATCCTTTCCAACGATCGGACATCAAGTTCGTGATCTTTCCGACGCGGATCTGCTTCGCTTCGTTCAAACGCGCGTCCAGCATTTCGATGAAGGAGCGTTCCATTTCCTTGGCAAGTTCACTTGCGCCTTCCACACCACTGTCGATCAACTTCTGCGTATAGATCTCGCGCGGGTTCTTGTGTGCAGCGATCGCTTTGTAAAGAAGCGGTTGCGTGAATTTCGGCTCGTCGCCCTCGTTGTGTCCGTGTTTGCGGTAGCACAGGATGTCCACCCAAACGTCCTGCTTGAATGCTTGCCGGTAGTCCATCGCAAGCTTCACTGTGTAGGCCACGGCTTCTGCATCGTCGCCGTTCACGTGGAACACTGGGCACAAGGTGGTTTTCGCAACGTCGGTGCAATAGGTACTGGTACGTGCATCGATGTAATTGGTGGTGAAGCCGACCTGGTTGTTCACAACGATGTGGATGGTACCGCCAAGTTCGTAAGCTTTCAGGCCGGCCATTTGAACGGTTTCGTACACGACACCTTGTCCAGCAACGGCCGCATCGCCGTGTATGATGATCGGTGCGGTTATGCCTTGTGCAAATCCGTCGTCATGTTCGATGATCGCACGAGAGATCCCTTGCATGACAGGGCCTACACTTTCCAAGTGGCTCGGGTTCGGAGCAAGTGTGAGTCGCACTTCCTTTCCTGTGTTCGTCGTGACCACGCTGCTGTAACCCATGTGGTATTTCACGTCGCCTTCTACCAACGCATCGTCATAATCCCTTCCTTCGAATTCGCTGAAGATGGCATCGTAGCTCTTGCGCATGGTGTTGGCCAGAACGTTGAGCCGACCGCGGTGGGCCATGCCGATCACGTATTCCGTAATTCCCAATTCCGCACCGTGTTCAATAACGGTATCCAGTGCCGGGATCAAGGCCTCAGCACCTTCTATGCTGAAGCGTTTTGCGCCGATGAACTTTTTGCCAAGGAAACTCTCGAACACCACCGCCTCATTGAGCTTCTCCAAGATATCCTTTTGTTGATCAAGGGTAAAGCTTGGGGTGTTCCTCACCGTCTCCATTCGCTCGGTGAGCCACTTCAGTTTTTCCGGATTACGGATATAGCGGTATTCCACTCCAACACTGGCGCAATAGGTCTGTTCCAAAAGCGCAATGATCTCGCTCAATTTGGCAGGACCAATTCCAACTTCGTTACCGGCGGTGAACACGGTGTTCAGATCGCTCGCAGAAAGTCCGAAATTCTCCAGTTCCAAGGTGGGCGAGTACTTGCGTCGGTCGCGTACCGGGTTCGTATCGGTGAAAAGGTGACCTCTGTTCCTGTAGCCGCTGATCAGACCCAGAACCTTAAATTCCTTTTGGAAGCGCCCATTCCCTTCGGTAACATCAACTCCTCCAGAGCTAGCGGTCAACGGAGCCGCATCGGAGGTAAGGCTCTTTGCGAAGTCAAAACCCTCGAAGAACCGGGCCCAACCGGTCTCGACGCTCGCCGGTTCCTTCTTGAACTGTTCGTATAGGTCGTCCAGCCAAGCGCTGTCGACGTTGCTGAGGTAGGAATACTTGTCCATGAATGGGTTCCGCAGGATCGCGTGCAAAGGTAGTTTTTCAGAGCATGGGTAAGGGACGATTTATACGCAAGTAATGGGGTTCAGGGTACACGACAGAACCGGAGGATCAGTATCGCCCAGCATACCGCAGCCGGGTAAGCACCTTCTGTAAGGCCCGAAGGACACACTCACCAGCCAGTAGCGGGATGCCGCCCATGGATAGGGTACGTTGAAGGTGTCCCTCAGGTATGTCGACCCTGTACATCGCTACTTGTAACGCATGGGCTCCTTTTCCGTGAAGTACTTCCAATCTGGGCTGAATAATTGCACGGAGCGACTCGAACGCGTCCTCCGACAATTCCGGGATGGGGAGCTGGTCATCGGAGAGCGAAAGGTCTTTGCGCAATTGCACTACAGTGGCCTCCAGTACCTCGGCCCGATCCAGGTAATGCGCCAAGGAAGAGTGGTCCGTTCTTGACAGGTCGTTGTGCATGTTGTCCCTCACGTAGTACAAAGGTGGAACACCCGTGGCACTATTTTCGCATGCAACCGGAACTCTTCACAACTCATTCGCTAAAGACCCAACCAAGATCCCATGCTCAACCGTTCCCTCGCTTCCATTGCCCTTCTTACAACTCTTGCCGCCGGTGCACAATATGGCGCCTTCTCTGCCGGTGCAGCAAAAGCGGCCAAGGGTGGTACCACGATCATTGTGTTGGATGCCGTTGACACGCCGTACAACAAAGCAATTACGAATGCGGTGAAGAGCGATTGGAAATTCACAACCAGTTATGATTTCATAAGCGTTGCCCAACTTGCAACACAGCCCATTGTTCCGGAAAAGACCTATTTAATGAAATTGTCGAAAACGGATCCGGTCAAATTCAACGGCACTTTCCTTACGCTGGTGCAGGGCTGGAAATTGAAGAAAGGAGAAGTTCTGCAACAATCCAACGATCAATTCAACGGCATTCCTGCGCAACAAGAACTGGCTTTCATCCAGATCGATCCGGTGGCGATCAACGAAAAAGGCATGGCACCGATGTTGGGTGTGTACATGAAACATCTTCAAGACTATTTGAAATTGGTGGAGACCGGAAAGATCACTGATAAGGCCACCGCCGATAGGACATACAGCAGCCGCACGCGACTGATCAGGGATACCGACCTCTGGCTGGCACAAGAGCATTTGGACAAGAGCATTCCCGATGCCGCTAAGGTGAAGGAATTCTACACCGCACCTGCCCAAGTGATGGCTTTGTCCCAGCTGGCAAGCGGAGTGGTAAAGGGTGACAATGGAATAACGGTCAGCGACCTGATCCTTACGGGAGACCACAAGAACAAGCATTGCTTCAAGCGCGTGTTCAATGCAGGCACCGGTGAATTGATGTACCTGAACGACGACGCATCGATCTTCGGAAAGAAGGAAGGTTTTATTGAGGATGACCTGAAGTCCATGGAACGCGCGCGATAGGCTTCGTGGCCTTCACGCGTTATTCCCATCGGCCTGCTTTTACCGACCTTGTGCCCATGGCCATACGGAAAACGTTGGACAAGGGGTTGGAAAAGTTGGAAATGCAGCGGCACGGTCTGAGCGAACGGCTGGAGAAATTCCCACCCGAGCAACTCGCTATGGTGCCAGCAATTGGTGGGTGGAGCGTTGCGCAAGTGATAACACACATGGCCATGATCGAAGAAAATTCGTTGGCGTACTTGCGGAAGAAATACGGTGGTGATCGGCATCGCCCTGTGGGAGTTTCTTCGATCTTCGGGCTGTTTATATTGAAGGTCGCACTGGTCTCGCCCTTCAAATTCAAAGCGCCGGCAAACGTTTCCGCAGTCCCCGTCTTGAGCTATGCCGAAGCGAATGCCCGGTGGGACAAGGTTCGTAGCGAGTTGGCAAGAGCCTACGGCGCGATCCAGGACGATCATCTTGGTCACGATCTGTTCAAACACCCGTCCGTTGGGCGATTGGGCCTCGTACAAGCGTTAAGCTTCATGCATGCCCACCATAAAAAGCATCTAGGACAGATCGATCGTATTTTACGTTCGAGCATCTGAACAACCATCCTACTGCCCCTTTTTGTTGGATAGGTACCCGTTCTTTAAGGACCATTCATTCCAGAATGCTATATTCACATTTCCAAACCAGGAACCATGGTCCAACGCTACGCTCTACTTCTCTTGCTTTCATTCTGCAGCATTTATGTAAGTGCAGAGCATTTACCGGGTGGTTCGATCAGTGCACGCTGTGTCGGGAACAATTTCTATGAGGTCACTTTGAAGCTTTACCGAGAATGCAGCGGTGTTGCCATGATCCCTCAGAAATTGCACTTCGAGAACGATTGCGGGGTGACCTTTGACCAACCGAACTTGCTGCCGGTGAGCGTGGAAGACGTGTCCCCTTTGTGTGCGGAAGACCTCCCGAACAGTATTTGTAATGGCGGCACACTGATCGGTTTCGAACTCTATACCTACCAGACCACCGTTTTCATGAGCCCATGCAATGCATGGCGGGTAAGTTGGAGCATTTGCTGCCGGAACGTGTCACTGAACGTACAGGGAACTCCTGGACTTTGGCTGGAAACGAGCTTCAATAACTTTGGAAGCTTTTGCAACGCTGGCGCCGAATTCGTTGACAATAAAGTTCCCTTGGTATGCGTCGGTCAGCCGGTGAGCTACGATGCCAGTGCTACAGATGCGGATGGACATACGTTGCGGTACCGTTTCGTTAATGCACAATTCAATCTGGGGCAACCGGAAGCACCAGACCCCATGTCCGTTCTGTACTTCCCGCCCTTAAGTGGCTCACAGCCCTACACCGGCATGGAGATCGATAGCCTTACCGGCCGGATCACTTTCACGCCTGATCTTGCAGGGATCATTTTCACAGTGGTCGAGGTGAACGAATACGACAGTCTTGGCCATTGGGTGGGAATGGTGATGCACGATTTCCCTTTCTATGCCTCCAATTGCAACAATGCCGTTCCCTCGGTGGACAGCGGCGTTTTCAACGATGCGAACGGAGTTGCCCAAGTGACGGCTGCTCGTGCGCTATTGGTCTGTACTGAAGGGGATTTCTGCGCCACACTGGAATTCGATGATGTGGATATCGATCAAACCCTTGCTATCGTTTCCAACATTTCAACGGCACTGCCTGGAGCCGAGATCAACTTATCGGGCACCAACCCGGTTACAGCCGAGGTCTGTTGGAACAGCACGGGTGTGGCAGCGGGTACCTATCAATTCTCCATCACCGTCACCGATGATGCGTGCCCCGTGCAAGGATTCCAGCAATTCGCATACACGGTCAACATAAGCACCGGCGGCGCATCGGCCGGGCAGGATTCAATGGTCGAGTATTGCGCAGCCCAATCCGCATTCGACTTGTTCCCGCTCTTGGGGGGCACACCCAGTGAAGGCGGTTCGTGGACCGATCCGAACACGATGGACTTTGGCGGCACGTTCGACCCCGGCTCTGATCCTCCAGGAGAGTACACCTATGATGTGGGATCCATCAATGAATGTTCTGGAACAGCGGTGCTGTCGTTGGTGCTGCTCGCGGACACGGCCCCTGCCTGCCTCACGATCGGAATGGAATACCACGCTTTTGGCGAACTTCAAGTTCTCCCCGAAGGCAACATGTCCGGAAGGTATCGGATCATAGCGCCCCGCAACGGTGCTTATCTGCTTTCCGTGATCAGTAACGATGGGCGTGTGGCATACGAAGGACGTGTGCAATTAACGGGCAACTCGCCATTCCCCTTGGACCTTGGCCAACTTACCGGTGGAACATACGTGCTACGGCTGATCAACAAGGACGATGGCTCGGTATATACAAAGCGGGTCATGGTGCGATAGTCGATTCCGTTGGTGGGCACTGTTCTCATAACCGGTGGTTCGGGACTCATAGGTACCGCATTGACACGAGATCTATTGGCGACCGGGTGGAACGTACATTACTTGGGTCGTAGGAAGATCGAAAAGGCAGGCGTTCGTTCCTTCGTGTGGGACATTAAAAAGGGTGTGTTGGACAAGGCGGGGCTGGATCGGGTCGATCACATCATACACCTTGCGGGATCCGGCATTGCCGAAGAACGCTGGACCACGCACCGCGTGAAGGAGCTGGTTTCAAGCCGAACGGAGACCGCACGTCTGTTGCTCGACACAGTGCGAACGGAGCGTCTGCACATCAAGAGTTTCACCAGTGCGGCCGGCATAGGCTATTACGGTGCACAAACCTCGCCGCACATTTATACCGAGACGGATGCAGCGGGAAACGATACCATAGCGACTATAAGCAAGTTGTGGGAAAGTGCAGTTGACGAATGGAAGCCGTTCACGCGTGTTGTCAAGCTGCGCACACCCCTTGTTCTTTCCTCGGAAGGTGGTGCCTTGACACAATTACGAAAACCCGTTGACCTGGGCCTTGGGGCTCCGTTGGGCACCGGTAGACAATGGATGCCATGGGTCCACATCGATGATCTGGTGCGGGCTTACATCCATTCCATAACAACAGAGAGCATGCACGGGGCATTCAACGTGAGTGCTTCCGGTGCCGTAACGAATGCGGAATTCATGAAGACCCTGGGCCGGACACTTCAACGAAGGCAATGGCTTCCTCCAGTACCAGGCTTCCTCTTGAAGTTGGTATTGGGCAAGATATCCGAAATTCTGTTGGAAGGTTCTCGCGCTTCTAACACGAAATTATTGGAGACGGGCTTCGCTTTTGAGTACAACGAGTTGCCCAAAGCATTGAGCGACCTGCTCGAATAGATCACGAGACGCGCCCGCGAAGTGCCTCGGCCAAATGGCGGAGCGGGAGTTTCCTTTGATCGGGTTGGTTGATCGCTTCAAGCGCATTGAACGCCACGGTCTCCAAACGATGCGCCTCCGCTTCTGCATCGCGTTGAACACCCAGAGCGCGTAATGCTTTGATCATGGGGACCACGTTCCTTTCTACAATGGGTTTGGCCAACTCGTTCCTAAGGGTCGCATCGTTCAATTCATCGGCACGCTGCAAAGCCGTTATCAACAACCACGTCTTTTTGCCATTGCGCAGGTCCCCGCCTTGCTCTTTACCAGTGCGATTGGTTTCTCCGAACGCATCCAAGAGATCATCGCGCATTTGGAACGCCAATCCGAGTTGTTCCCCGAAGGTGCCGATCAGGTCCTGATCGTTTGGCGAGGCACCTGCTTTACACGCACCTATTCGTAAAGCACAGTCGAGCAGCACGGCGGTCTTCAAACGGATCATGCCACGGTACTCATCCAAGGAGACATCTTTCCGCTTTTCGAAATCCATATCCTGCTGCTGCCCCTCGCACACCTCCAACGCACTGCGGTTGAAGATCGCCAGCACACCGGGATCACAACCCATCATCTGATAGGCACGCACCAACATGGCATCGCCGCTAAGGATAGCGGTATTCGCGTTCCACTTCTCATGCACTGTGGACATGCCGCGCCGCAGCGTGGAGTTGTCCATGATGTCGTCGTGCATAAGGGTGAAATTGTGGAAGAGTTCGACGCCAAGTGCTTCATCAAGCACATTCTTGGCCTGGCCTCCGAACAGTTCACAGGATAGCAGGGTCAATATCGGCCGCACTCGTTTGGCCGGCAATCTCATCATATAGGCCATGGGTGCATGCAGCTCGCCAACGGGCAGTTCTGCCAACCATTTTTCCACATGCGCATCGAAAAGTGCGCGGACCTGTTCCATGGTCAGGCCAACAACTTCATGAGGTATTCACCGTAGCCGCTCTTCAACAAAGGTTGCGCTAGAGCGGCCAATTGGTCGGAACTGATATAGCCCTTCTTGAATGCCACCTCTTCAATGCAACCGATGCGCAGGCCTTGTCGCTCTTCGATCACTTGCACGAATTGGCCTGCTTGGGTCAACGAAGCGAAGGTGCCGGTATCCAACCAAGCGGTACCGCGATCGAGGATCTCCACTTTCAGTTTTCCACGGCGCAAATACTCCTTGTTCACATCGGTGATCTCGTACTCGCCACGTGCGCTGGGCTTCAATTCCTTGGCGATCTCCACCACGCTGTTATCGTAGAAATAGAGACCAGGAACGGCATAGTTGCTTTTCGGCTTCAACGGCTTTTCCTCGATGCTCAGTGCCACGTTGTTGGCATCGAACTCCACTACGCCGTAGCGTTCGGGATCACTCACATGGTACGCGAAAACGAGTCCGCCATCCGGTGCGATGTGTTCATTCAACTTGCGTCCGAGCCCTGAACCGTAAAAGATATTATCGCCAAGGATCAAAGCGACACTTTCCTTCCCGATATGTTCCTTGCCGATCACGAAGGCCTGTGCGAGTCCGTTGGGCACTTTCTGTTCAGCGTAGGAAAATTCGCAACCCAAATTCTTTCCATCACCAAGCAGCTTTTGGAAGTTCGGCAGATCGTGGGGTGTACTAATGATCAGCACTTCTCGGATCCCCGCCGCCATGAGCGTACTCAGCGGATAATAGATCATGGGCTTATCATAGACCGGCATCAATTGTTTGCTCACCGCCAAGGTCAACGGATGCAGTCGAGTGCCGGTACCACCGGCCAGGATAATGCCTTTCATTCGGTATCTACGGAATCGGTCGTCGTTCGTACAGTGTTCTTTGGCTCCTCTCCCTCTATACGCAATTCGCCGAGGTCAATGTCCTCGTCCTCGTCCATGAAGTCCAGCAAAGGTTCTTGGAAAGCTTTGGTGGTCATGGTCTTTTCGAAACTGAGAAGAAGGGAAGGAAGGATCAGCAAATTGGTAAGCATGGCGACGAGCAAGGTGAATGAAACAAGGAGACCCAAGGCTTGTGTTCCGCCAAAATCACTGAAGACGAAAAGACTGAATCCACAGAAAAGGACGATCGAGGTGTACATCATGCTCACCCCTGCTTCCCGAATGGCTTGTATCACCGATCCACGAACCTGTCCACCGTTCATCTTGAGTTCTTGGCGGTACTTAGTGAGGTAGTGGATCGCGTCATCCACAGCGATCCCGAATGCGATACTGAACACGAGGATCGTACTGGGCTTGATCGGAATATCGAGGTATCCCATCAATCCCGCCGTTGTGATCATGGGGATCAAATTGGGCACCAGTGAAACCAGTACCATGCGGAAGGAGTTGAAGAGCAAAGCCATCAAACCGGAGATCAGCACCACTGCAAGGATCAATGAAATGATGAGGTTCTTCACCATGTACTTGCTACCCTCCAGGAAGAGCACACTGGCACCGGTGAGCACCACTCTGTACTTCGTCGGGTCGAAGATGGAGTCCACTTGGGCGCGCAATTTCGCCACGATCACATCCATTCGTGCGGTTCCCACATCCGCCACTTGCATGGTGATACGCGTGGTACGTTGGTCCTCATCCAGAAATGCACGGGCCATTCCTCCTTTGTCCTTCGCACCTTCCAAGTACGGCAGGATGAAGCTCTTTTCGTTGGACTTGATCAACCCGTATCGTTCCGGATCCCCGCCATAAAAGGACTGTCGAACGAACTTGACGGCATCAGCGATCGAAAGTGAGCGCGAGAATTCCGGGTAGGTCTCCATGGAATCCTGCAACTGCGAGATCCGCTTCAATGTTGCATCCTTCAAGGCGCCTCCCTTCTTACGGGTATCGACCATGATCTCCAACGGCATCACCCCTTTGAACTCCTCTTCAAAGAAATGCAGGTCCTTCATCACGAGGTCATCCGCGGGAAGATCATCCACTACGCGGCTTTCGTTCTTTAGTCGTGTAACTCCGATCAAACCGACTACGACGACCAGTGCGGTAACCGCATAGACCATGGCGCGTTGGTGCTGTACAATGTGGATCACCTTGCTCATGACACGGTCCACCCAGAGGCGATCGAGGTGTGCAAGGTGCCTGTCCTTGGGTTCATCTTGGAAACTGAAAAGGATCGGGACCAGCAGGATACTGAGCACGAATACGGCCATGATATTTATGGATGCGATGATGCCGAATTGCTTGAGCACGTCGCTATACGTCAGTGCGAAAGTGGCAAAACCGACTGCAGTGGTCGCATTGGTGGTGAACGAGGCCATTCCGACACGGTAGATCACACGGGATAATGCCTTCACCTTGTTGCGGTGTTGGGCATATTCGAAGTGGTACTTGTTGATCAGGAAGATGCAGTTGGGTATACCGATCACAATGACCAACGGAGGGATGATCGCCATGACCGAGGTGAGCTTGTAGCCGAAGAGCCCGATCATTCCGACCGCCCAGATCACCCCGACACTAACCACCAACAATGAAATCAACATAACCCGCCACGACTTGAAGAAAAGCAGGATAAGCCCGGACACCACGACGACCATGAGCACAACGAACATGGCCATCTCCGATTTGGTACGCTGGGTGACCACTGTACGAATAAAGGGCAACCCACTCCGGTGGACCGTGAGCTTGCTTTCCACCTCGAATGCTTTCACACGAGCATCGATCAATTCCACCATATCTCCACGATCCTCGCTGTTGAAGCGCGCTGAATTGACAAAGACCATCATTAAACTGGTCCCGGAATTGTTGTAAAGGGTATTTCGGTAGAACTTCAGCGAACGCACCTTCTGTAACAAGCTGTCCAACTGCACTTGGTCCGTTGGTGGGCGCGAAAAGATGGGCTTAAGATCGAAGCGTTTGAGGCTGTCGTTCCGGACCAATTCAAAGATGTTGGCTTCGGAGAACACCGAATCGACACCATCCTGAGCGGTGAGATCACGACCCAATTTCCACCAATCGGAAAACATTTCGGTGGTGTACAGACGAGGATCCTTTACTCCAAGAATGATCACATTCCCGTCTTCGGAGAACTTTGAAAGCAGTTCCTCATAATGAACATAGGCGCTATCCTGCTTCGGCAGAAGACCGCCGAACTTGTAGCTCATCTCGACATACTTCGCTTCGTATGCGAAATAGGCCGTGAGCAAGCCCAGGATCACCAAGATCCCGGTCCTATTGCGCAGTATTCTACTGGAGAGCCAAGCCCACATCGGCAACGTGCCCGGAGCAACGCCGCAGGCCTAGGAACAAAGAAACGACATACGCGGGGAAAGTCGGTACGTACGGTCGCACTAGATACCGACAGATAAAGAGAGCTTTATGGCAAGGTTGTCGATCGGATCGTTCAATGCATAAGGCCCGAATCGGTAGAATGCACCAATGCCAAGGCCGACCAAGTTGGTCTTCAAGAGCTGATCGACCTGTATACCACCTTCGTAGAATCCTTTTGCCATGGAACTGAACGAGTAGCCGCGGTGGTTCTCCTGTTTGGAAAGACCGCCCCACCCGGCACTGGCCACGAGGATCGGCACGGGCCTGAATTTCCTCCCCTTGTACAACAGGTTCCCGAAACTGTGTCGCAGATGGACCGATGCATAGTTATCCGATAGGAACTCGTTGGGGCGCATGGTCTCGAAGGTGTTCTGCGCTGCAATTGGGATGCGCCGCAGGAAGGTTGCCCGAGGGTTGAACAGAAAGGGATACGGCGCATTCGGATCGGCCACGCCGCCTATGGCTCGCACGGAGAGATCCCCGAACCGGCGTATGCGGAAGGTCTTGTCCAACTGCGCGAACACCCGCCAAGTGTCCATTTCACCATCCCACAAGCCTTTAACGGCCCGGAATACTTGTACTTGCAGCACTGGCCAACGCGTTCCCAAACTGTATTGGCGATCGGGCAAACGCACGATCTGTTCCCGGTAAGCGAAACGGAAACCGGCCGTGATCGCTCCGGTCAAGAAGCGATCCTGGAGCGTGGTCACTCCTTCGCCGGCTGGCTGCGCGTATTGGTAACCGATCACATTCAACCGTTCTGCGCGTTCGGTACCCACCCAAGCCCTCAATGAGGAGTTGATGCGAAAGCCAAGTTCCGCGCTGAACCGTTCAATACGGTCCATGCGACTGATGAACAGTGACCGATAATTCTCCGAGCTGAAATTGAGATTCTTCTTACCGGGAAGATCGGTATTGCCACTTTCGTCCACATCGTTCAAATAGCCCAACTTCAGGTTGAGATCTCGGCCGGGTCGGGGTTTCAGGGTGAGGTCCCCTCCGTACTTCCACTCTTTATCCTTAAAGCCATAGGCGAAATACCCGCCCAGTGAAAAGTAACGCGAAACCTTGTCGTTCGTAGTGACACCTAAACCGAGACGGTAGCCCTCATAATCATTCAATCGCATGAACCGATCGAGCAACAAGTCGAACGGGCCGACAGGTATACGTCCGGAAAGCAAGCGTTCCGCCCACTTCAGTTTGGTCTCCAAATTCTCCGCAGCACTGATACTGTCGATGGTATGGTAGGTACGTAGCTCTTTGGTGTCCAGTGTATCCGTGCGGTATCCGTTCCAGAACGCATCGTCACGTTTCCCGGCAACCTTTTCCATAATGAGGTCAGGGCCTCGCACATCCTTTCGCTCGATCACGGGTTCGAGTTCAATTTCCTTGAGATAGGAACGGCCAATCGCTACCATCTTCATGGAGTTGATCTGAAGCATGTCGAAGTAAACGAAGGTGTTCAATTGTACCGGGAACCAGGTCGAGGTGCCGTTGTTGGTGACCCGCTCGAACTGTTGTTGCAGTTTGATGTTCGCACCTCCTTCGCGTTCCACGGGTTCTGCGATCACGTTCTGCAGTGCGTAGCCATCCGTGGTTACCCAGAGCACCCCTTTCAACGCTTCGAAATTCTTGCCGGAACGGGGTTGGTAACTGATCACGAAAACGCTGTCTTTGCCTTGGTACAATGTGTCCTGCAGGATGAACAAATACTGCTTGGTGCTTCCCGGGCCGATCGGGCTCAAATACGTTCTCTCATTCACCTGGATCTGTGGCTCATACACCGAAAAGGTCTTTGTGGAGGCGACCATTGCGAGGAGCGAAGGATCCTTCAATCCGCTCACACGCATGGCCAGCACTTCCTCCTGCTCCGCTGCTGGTGGAATGAACCGCTTGGCCGTTACGCTTTCGATCAACAGGATGTATTGCTTCTCCAGGAATTCGATCGCATCCCGATCGCTTGTGTCCAAGGCTGCGAACTTTTCAGGATCGGCCATGATCGTGCTATCCATATCAGCAGTGAAAATGACCTTGCTGTAGCTTTTGTACCGGTGTGCAAAATTGCGTAGACCATCGTTCACCTTTCGGTTGGCGTACACCTGCTTGATGATGCGGTGGGCCGGGTTTTCGGTGGGAGTTATATCCACCTCGCGTAGCTCCACGGCCCCGCGTTGCATGCGCACGAGCAATGGCCCATCCGCAGTTACCACGACCTCCTGCGCAGAATAACCCACGTAACTGAAATGCAAGGTGACCGGTAACGCCGCTACCGTTATGCTGAACCGACCGTCGATGTCCGAGGTTGTGCCATCGCGCATTTCGTGCGGCACCAGATGAACGAATGCGAGCGGCTCGTTCGTCTTGCTATCGACCACACGCCCGTTCAACGTGATCTGCGCAAATGCGGCTGTACAGGGAAGTACATTGATCAAAAGGAAAACCAAAATTGTGCGCATTGTGCAAGGGTTCCATTCTGGGACGGTGAAGGGCGGGGGAAGTTACACGATGGCAGGTAGAGGAACATTTCGGAGGCCGATCGGGAACCGCCTTGAAAGCCAACCCCATGATCCCCTCGTAACTTGCACCGATGTTCGCTCCTGTACGTGACGCGCTGGAATGGTCGCGTAAGGCCACACCACGAAGGCTGGGCAATGCTGCGGGCTTGTGGACCAGCTTCCAACGGGCCAAACACACGAAGGATCCACGGATCAGCGGCATGCCGTTCAGCATCAGTTTCGAGCCGACCACAGCGTGTAATTTGCGATGCCCAGAATGTCCTAGCGGATTGCGCAGTTTCACACGGCCAACGGGAAATCTGAAACAGGATCTATTCACACGTGTGATCGATGAGCTGGCCCCGGACCTGTGGGCATTGACCTTCTATTTCCAAGGTGAGCCGTACATCAATCCGGGCTTCTTGGACATGGTTCGGATCGCGAGCGATCGTGGCCTTTACACGGCAACGAGCACCAATGCGCACTTCCTTACCGAAGAGAAGGCCGAAGCAACGGTTCGTAGCGGGCTTTCCCGCTTGATCATCTCGTTGGACGGCACCGATCAAGAAACGTATTCGGCCTACAGGAAAGAAGGCGAATTGGCCAAGGTGATCGAAGGCGCGGAACGGATCGTGAAGTGGAAGAAGAAGCTGAAGAGCGCTACACCACAGGTCGTATTTCAATTCCTCGTTGTTAAGCCGAACGAGCACCAGATCCCCGAAGCAAGGGCCTTGGCAAAACGGGTCGGCGTGGACGACCTATGGTTGAAGACCGCGCAGATCTATGAGCCGAAGGATGATCATCCGTTGATCCCCACACAGGACAAATACGCTCGCTATAAGCGCAATGAAAGCGGCGTGTGGGAAGTCAAGAACAAGCTTGAGGACAGTTGTTGGAAGATGTGGCACAGTTGCGTGATCACTTGGGACGGCCGTGTGGTTCCGTGCTGTTTTGACAAGGATGCACACCACGTGCTCGGAGATCTTCGTACACATTCCTTCCGTGAGCTATGGCATAGCGATGCCTACAACGATTTCCGAAGGACTCTTTTGCATTCTCGAAGCAGTATTGAGATGTGCAGGAATTGTTCGGAAGGAAGTCCTGTCTGGGCTTAGCGGGCTAAGGCCTGGCCAGTAGCTCAACCCTTCATGAATGACCGCACAATGGTGTGAACGAACCACCATAGCAACATGAGCGACCCGATCATAGCCGACCAACCAGCAACTTCACCATTACCGTACCCGATAAGAAAACCAAGAGTGAATGGCAAGTACAAAATTGTAAGCGGGGTCCAGAATGATCCGGAACAAAAGAAAATGTACCCGATCAACAGGTAGGCGACCATGATCGCCGTGCTGAAGAACCAAGGCTTGTCCCACTTCATATTCCAGGGAGTCTATCAACTACGAGCGCACAAGAAGCACGTAAGAAAGCCGAGGATTACACCTTCATGATATCCTTCTCCTTGGCCTCCATAAAGGCATCCACCCTCTTGTTATAGATACCGGTTAGCTTCTCCACCTCGGCTTCCAGGCTTTTGGCATCGTCTTCTGGCAGACCATCCTTCTTGGCTGCTTTCATCGCTTCCATGGCCTTTTGGCGACTGCTTCGGATCCCTACTTTGGCGTGTTCACCCTCGGCGTGCGCGTTCTTCACTAAAACTTTACGCCGCTCCTCTGTGAGCATGGGCACATGGATGATCACGCTTTCGCCATTATTGCTCGGATTGAAGCCCAAGTTGGCTCCGATGATCGCCTTTTCGATGGCGTCGATCATCTTCTTTTCCCAAGGCTTCACGAACAAGGTGCGGGCATCGCCGGTGTTGACCCCTGCTACTTGCGCCAACGGTACCATGGATCCGTAGTAATCCACCATCACGGTTTCCAACATGCCTGGATTGGCGGCACCAGCTCGGATCTTGGTCAGCTCGTGTTCCAAATGTTCCACGGCGTTGTTCATGTGCTGTTCGCACTGGGCAATGGCGGCTTTCGTATCGATCATGGCAATCAGTTCCTAAGGGAGCGCGAATTTAAGACGAGATCCCGATGTGCGTGATCGATCAGAATGATGGAGGCGAGCGGTGGTTCCAACTCTTTGCCGGATAGCGCGCCCAAGTGGAACGCAAGAGGCTCAATTCTCAAACTTCCACCAATGTACCCACTTTCTCCCCGGCCACCAACCGGCCCAGATTTCCGGGCTTGTTCATGTCGAACACGATGATCGGCAAATTGTTCTCCCTGCACAATGTAAAGGCGGTGAGGTCCATGACGTTGAGGCCCTTTTGGTAAACTTCATCGAATGAAATGCGGTCGTACTTGGTTGCGGTCTTGTCCTTTTCGGGATCGGCGGTATAGATGCCATCCACCCGGGTGCCTTTCAGGATCACGTTCGCCTCGATCTCTATGGCGCGCAAACTGGCAGCGGTATCGGTGGTGAAATACGGGTTACCGGTCCCTGCCCCGAAGATCACAATACGCCCTTTCTCCAAATGGCGCACGGCACGGCGACGAATGAACGGCTCGGCGATCTGTTCCATCTTGATCGCACTCATGAGACGGGTCTTGTACCCTTGCTCTTCCAACGCACTTTGCAAAGCCAGACTATTGATCAATGTGGCCAACATGCCCATGTGGTCGCCCTGCACACGGTCGATACCACTGCCCTCGGCTTGCATGCCACGGTAGATATTGCCCCCACCGATCACAATGGCAACTTGGACGCCTTGCTCGGCGATCGCCTTGATCTCCGTAGCATAGGACCGAAGCCGCTCGCTATCGATACCATAGACCTTGTTGCCCATCAGGCTTTCGCCAGAGAGCTTCAGCAGTATGCGTGAGTACTTATTGGCGGAACCGTTCGGCTTGGGCATGATCTTCAATTGGGGGTGAAAAATAAGCCGGTTCGTGGAACCGCGCTTGTTAAGCACCGGTAGGTACGAACAAGAACGCCTCCTTGTTCCCAAGGAGGCGTTCACCAAATGAAGTGTACAAGATCAGACGGTCAACGAGTGACGCTTGAAATCAGTCGCGGTAAGCTCCTTGTCCTGAGCCTTGAGATACTGCTCCACGGTCAGTTTGTTGTCCTTGATGAATTCTTGGGCGAGCAAGGTGCTTTCCTTGAAGAATTTGTTGAGGCGACCTTGCGCGATCTTCTCGGCCATATCAGCAGGTTTGCCTTCTTGGATGGCGAGTTCCTTGCCGATCTCCAATTCCTTGTCGATCACGCTTTGCGGAGTACTTTCCTTGTTCAACGCAACCGGGCCCATGGCCGCGATCTGCATAGCCACATCCTTGGCAGCCGCTTCGAAACCGGCCTTGTTGAGGCCTACGATGCTCGCCACTTTGTTACCGGGGTGGTTATATGCGTAAACGAACGGAGCGGTAACCGCAGCGCAGGCGCTGATATCGATCTTTTCACCGATCACTCCGGTCTGTTCGATCAACTTCTCGGCGATGCTCATGCCGTTGCTATCGAAGGCACCGGCCTTCATGGCCTCGATGCTTTGGTAGCCTTTTTCCAATGCAATACTTGCGAGCTTCTCGGCCATGGCGGTGAAATCCGCATTCTTGGCAACGAAATCCGTTTCGCAGTTAATGCACACTAGAACGCCCTTCGTGTTGTCCGCTGTTGTCTTGGCGATCACGAGGCCTTCGCTGGCATCACGATCAGCGCGTTTGGCGGCGACCTTTTGGCCTTGTTTACGCAATATGTCAATAGCGGCTTCGAAGTCGCCGTTCGCCTCAGTAAGGGCTTTCTTGCAGTCCATCATGCCGGCGCCGGTGGTCTGGCGCAGTTTGTTCACATCTGCTGCGGTAATGGCCATGGTACTCATGTTTCAGGTTAATTGGTCCGTTGCCCAAGGCGGAAGACACGTTCGTGCCAACCAACTTGGTCTGCATCGGAATGAATAGGTTACTTCTCGTCTGCGGGGGTCTCCTCCGCTGCGGCAACGACCTTCTCGTCCCCTGTCGCAACAACCTTCTCGCTATCGTTGTCCTCCGCACCCTCTTCGGATCCTTCGTCCACGGCGGTCTTGTCGTTCTTACGCTCCTCAATGCCTTCATTGATCGCGGCGATCATCACGTCCAAGATCAGCTCAATGCTCTTGGTGGCATCGTCGTTGGCAGGGATCGGGAAATCAACTTTGGTCGGGTCGCTATTGGTATCCACCATTGCGAAAGTGGGGATGTTCAATTTGCGTGCTTCTGCCACTGCGATGTGCTCCTTCACGATGTCCACGATGAACAATGCGCTTGGCAAACGGCTGAGGTCGGAAATGGAACCAAGGTTCTTCTCCATCTTCTCACGTTGGCGGCTCACTTGCAAACGCTCGCGTTTGCTCAAGTTCTCGAATGTGCCATCGGTCTTCATGCGATCGATGGTCGACATTTTCTTGATCGTACGGCGGATGGTACCGAAGTTCGTGAGCATACCACCGCTCCAGCGCTCCGTAACGTAAGGCATACCTGTAGCCTTCACCTTTTCGGTAACAATGTCCTTTGCTTGTTTCTTGGTGGCCACGAAGAGGATCTTCTTGCCGCTACGGGCAATGCTCTTCATGGCAGCGGCGGCTTCTTCGAGCTTTACCGCTGTCTTGTTCAGATCAATGATATGGATCCCCTTCTTCTCATCGAAGATATAGGGGGCCATGTTGGGGTTCCATTTCCGGCGCAGGTGGCCGAAGTGTACACCCGCTTCGAGCAATTGGTTGAATTCTAGACGTGCCATTGGGTTCAGTTCACTTTCCTTTTTCCCGTTGATACAGGCATCTCACTGGTAGTACGATCGTTGCTTTCGAGAGCCTCAAGCAACGAATGCAGTCCAATGGGATTGGATCCTGAACAAGCGCAGGGATATTAACGCTTGCTGAATTGGAAACGCTTACGCGCCTTCTTTTGTCCGAATTTCTTCCGTTCCACTTCGCGTGGGTCACGGGTCATCAGTTCCTCGGCCTTCAGCTTGGGCTTGTGGTCGGGATCCAATTTCACCAATGCGCGTGCAATGCCCAAACGAACGGCATCGACTTGACCGGTTATTCCACCACCATCAACGGTTGCCACCACATCGTACTTGCCCACGGTATCGGTGAGCTTGAACGCCTGTGCGAGCTTGAACTGCTGCATGGTAATGGGGAAATACTCTTTGCTATCGCGGCCATTGACCACGATGTTGCCCTTGCCCTCTGAAAGGACGATACGTGCTACCGCTGCTTTGCGGCGACCGAGGCTGTTGATCGATTGCATCTTACTTGAGGGTGTTCAGGTCGAACTGGGTGGGCTTCTGTGCTTCGTGCTTGTGGGCGGTTCCGGCCACTACGTGCAAATTGCTGAAAAGACGACGGCCTAGGCGGTTCTTGGGGAGCATGCCGCGAACGGCGAGTTCCACAAGCGCTTCTGGTTTGCGCGCGATCAGGTTCTTGGCCATTTCACGGGTCTGTCCTCCTGGATAAAGGCTGTACCGCTGGTACTCCTTCTCTTCCATCTTCTTTCCGGTGAGGCGGATCTTTTCGGCATTGATCACGATCACATGGTCACCGCAATTCACGTGCGGGGTGAAGGTGGTCTTGTGCTTGCCGCGAACGAGCATGGCCACTTGGCTAGCAAAACGTCCAAGCGTCTGATTCTCAGCGTCCACGATCAGCCAATTCTGCTCGATGGTGGCCGCATTGGCCATACTGGTGGTGTAGGATGTGGAAGCCACTTTGGTGTGGGTATTTAAAGGTTCGATCCCTGAAAACGGGGTGCGAAGATAGATCCTTCTTTTGGAAAACCAACAAGGGCCTGTTAGTACAGGTAATGCTCGCGATGCGGGAAGCTGGCCGAATGGCGATGGAAGTGATCCGGACCACCTCGAATACGCCAAATACAAGCGCCTTTGGATCCAGCATTATGCACAGTTCGGATCTTAGCCTGGAGATCCTCGAATTGCTACGGAAATGCAGCGATGTGAATGACATGAACATCTCGGGGAACCCGCATTACCATGTGGTCCTGGATCGATAGGTGTTACACTGGCGATCCACAGCTTGGAATTTGCTAGATCGCAGTTTCACCGTTTGCCCGGAACGACCTCCCTGTCTGAGAGTGATCTATGGAACACCATTCCATTGTGGACCGCGTTGGTACCATTATTACGGCCGTGTAACCCTAGCGTGATGCGATCGTTTGAAGCCTTTGAGAATGACATAGGTCATTACGACCAATACAAGTAAATCCTACCTTAGCTTCATCGATCCAACCTGTCGAAAGTTCATTCATTTCCATGGCCAACACATCCCCTCTGCTTCGTGACGGACTACCAGGTGTAGAACGTAGGTCCGGACTTAGTACAAAGGAATTCATGCGTGACTATGTAGCGGCGCGCAAACCAGTGATCCTAACGGATTTCACCAAGAACTGGGCGGCCAAGGGCAAATGGACACCGGAATTCTTCGCTGCCAACTACGGCCATCTCACCCATGAGGTGAAGGGCAAGAAATACAGCGTTGCCGAGCAGATGGAATTGATCAAGACCTCGACGGAGGAAAAGCCGGCACCGTATTCATACAACTTGAACATAGATCACGTTTTTCCGGAATTAAAGGCGGATGTAGAGCCGATGCTCATGGGCCGCCAGGATCGATTGGTGCATCCGTTGGTACCCAAGGCCTTGTTACGCGGTACGGTGAAACACGAGATCTTCTTTGGTGGCAAGGGCGCATCCTTCCCCGTTCTGCATGTGGACCTGCAACACTTGCACACACAGATCACGCAGCTTTATGGCGACAAGGAGTTCTTTCTATTTGCGCCGGACCAAACGCCGAACATGTATCCACGGCCATCGTTCCCATTGTATTCCGATGTGGACAATGTGTTCGATCCGGACCTGAAGAAATTCCCCTTGTTCGGTGAAGCGAAGGGCTACCGCGAGTATTTGCGCGAAGGCGAAACCATCTTCTTCCCGACCGGTTGGTGGCACATGACACGGATCCCGGGTCCAAGCATCTCTTATGGCAGAGCTTTGTTGGAAGGCACCAATTGGAACGATTACTTGAACGACACCTACGACGGCTGGAAGAAGAAATCCAGTGTTATGGCCATCCCCGCTTATGCTCTTGGCAAGGCGGCAGGTATGTTGATGGATCTGGATGATGCGGTCCGTTCCTGATCACGAAAGATCCGTTCAGCGCTCCTCTTGACGCACCTCGTTCAACTACGGACCTTTCAACGGTCAGATCACGCCCAACTCCTTCCCCACCTTGGCAAAGGCGGCAAGGGCTTTGTCGATGTGCTCCTCACTATGTGCAGCGCTGAGCTGGACCCTGATCCGTGCAGTATCCTTCGGCACTACCGGGTAAAAGAAGCCGATCACGTAGATGCCTTCATCCAACAGTGCATCGGCCATCAATTGGCTCAACTTCGCGTCTCCTAACATCACCGGAACGATCGCGGCCCCGCCCCCTCTTGTCTTGAAACCAAGCGCTTCAATACCCGTGCGGAAACGGTCCACGTTCTTCTCCAATTTGTCCCGTAGCTCGGTCGAAGCGCTCAACAGATCGACCACTTTAATGGAAGCCCCTACGATCGCCGGTGCCAACGAATTGCTGAACAGGTAGGGCCGTGATCGCTGCCGGAGCAGTTCCACGATCTCTTTTCGCGCACTGGTATAACCGCCCATGGCACCGCCAAGCGCTTTTCCGAGCGTGCCGGTAATGACATCCACACGGCCAGTAACCCCGCAATGTTCCACGCTACCACGGCCGGTCTTCCCGATGAATCCCGCGGCATGGCACTCGTCCACCATCACCAAGGCCTCATACTTATCTGCGAGATCGCAAACCCCTTTCAGGTCGGCCACGATACCGTCCATGCTGAAGACCCCGTCGGTAACGATGATCACATTGCGCGCACCATCCTTCTTCGCGGTCTTCAGTTGCAGTTCCAGATCGGCCATGTCGTTGTTGGCATACCTGTAACGCATCGCCTTGCACAAACGCACTCCATCAATGATGCTGGCATGGTTCAGTTCATCACTGATGATCGCGTCCAGCTCCGTTAGTAGCGGTTCGAAAACGCCTCCGTTCGCATCAAAGCAAGCGGCGTACAAAATGGTGTCGTCGGTGGAATGGAATGCCGACAACTTCGCTTCCAATTCCTTGTGGATGTCCTGTGTCCCACAGATGAAACGGACGCTGCTCAATCCATAACCGTGCGAGTCCAAGGCATCGTGCGCGGCCTTGGTAACCTCAGGGTGCGAAGAAAGACCGAGGTAATTGTTGGCGCAGAAGTTCAGCACCTTCCTACCGTTAACGGTGATCTCAGCCCCTTGTTCGCTGGTGATCACCCGTTCACGTTTAAAAAGACCGGCTTCTTGAATGGAGTGGATCTCGTTCTTTAGGTGTTGTTGGATCTTGTCGTACATATTCACAGAGTGGGGTGGCAAAGGTGCGAAGCATTGCTTGAACGAACGAAGGTCTTGGCATCCGTAATGTTGACCTACCGTTGGGATCCGAAAAGAATTGGGCGCGCCTCACCCAAGCCCCACGCGAAATATCACGCCAAGAACACCGATGGAATAATGGACCGATTGGAGCGTGGCGAAAACCTAGATCCTATTGACCCAAATTCACCCACTTCAACCGCAGGCTGTTGCTCACCACGCTCACACTGCTGAAAGCCATTGCCGCCCCAGCGATCATCGGGTTGAGGAGATATCCATTGATGGGGTAAAGAATGCCTGCTGCGATCGGGATCCCAATGACGTTATAGATGAACGCCCAAAAAAGATTCTGGCGGATGAAAGAGACGGTTTTGCGCGAGAGGGTGATAGCCCGGGGGACCGTGTTGAGGTCCGTGCTGATAAGCGTCATGCGGGCCACATCCATGGCGATGTCGCTGCCTTTTCCCATGGCGATGCTGACATCCGCGAGTGCGAGGGCTTCGCTGTCATTGATGCCATCGCCAACCATGGCGACCACTTCGCCTCGTTCCTGCAAGCTTTTTACAAATGCGGCTTTGTCCTTGGGTAACACTTCGCTGCGGAAATGTTCGATGCCGACTTGGCGTGCCACTGCTTGCGCGGTACGTTGGTTATCGCCGGTTTGCATGTACACTTTCACGTTCTCCTTTTTCAGGCGTGCGATGGCTTCCTTGGCTGAAGGCTTGATGCGGTCGGCGATGGCGATCGCGGCGCGCACTTGTTTCTCATCGGCGAACCAGATCACAGTGTGCGCGGCGTCGGACCAACTGCGCTCGTTCGTTCGGTATTCATTGGGAATAGTAATGCCATGTTCTTCCAACAACCTGCGGTTACCGACCAACCATGTGGTTCCGTTGATGGTGGCTTTGATGCCTTTGCCGGTGATGCTTTGGAATGCCGAGACTTGGTTGTCCGTTGTCGGTTCGACCGTCGCGCCTGCCTGCGCGCCTGACGAACTCAGGTGCCTCACAACTGCCTCCGCGAGCGGATGTTCCGATCGTGATTCGATAGCGAGCAATGCATTCGCCACAACAGCATCATCCAGACCGATCACCTCCACTACGTCAGGATGACCTTGGGTGATCGTGCCGGTCTTGTCCAGCACGATCGCCGTTATGTTCCGCGCACGTTCGAGGCTCTCTGCGTCCTTGATGAGGATACCGTTCTCGGCACCCTTACCCATGCCGGCCATGATGGCGGTTGGCGTGGCTAAGCCGAGTGCGCAAGGGCATGCGATCACCAGCACGGTGACCATTGCGAGCAGTCCTTGCGTGAAAGCATGTTCACCGCCGTATATCCACCACACGACTGCACTGAGCACCGCGATACCGATGACGACTGGCACGAAGACGGCCGCGATCTTGTCCACCAGTTTCTGCACGGGGGCTTTGCTTCCTTGCGCATCCTGCACGGTGCGCACGATCTGCGCGAGCAAGGTGGCCGGACCGACTTTCTCGGCTCTCATACGCAGCGTTCCTTTCTGATTGATCGTTCCAGCAAACAAGGCTCCACCGGCATTCTTCAGCACCGGCACCGGCTCACCACTGATCATGCTCTCGTCCAAGTAGCTCTCTCCATCGATCACACTACCGTCTACGGCAATGCTTTCACCGGGTCGCACCACGAGGGTGTCGTCGACGTTCACTTGATCTATCTCGATCTGTTCGGTTCTACCATTCTCCGTTTCGCGCAAAACCGTGTTCGGTCGCAGGCCCATCAGTTTCTTGATGGCGCTCGAGGTTCCGGCTTTTGCACGTTCTTCCAGGAACTTGCCCAAAAGGATGAAGGTGATCACGACCGCTGCCGCTTCGAAGTACACATGGGGTTCAAGTCCGCGCGCGGTCCAGAAGCTCGGGAGCAATGTGTTGAACACGCTGAAGAGATAGGCTACACCCGTGCTAAGCGAGACGAGCGTGTCCATGTTGGCGCTGCGATGCTTCGCTTGTATCCATGCGCTGATAAAGAACTGCCGACCGAAGATCAGCACCACCGGCGTGGCCAGCAGCCACTGCACCCACGGTGACCACGAAGCGTGCATGTACACCATGCCGACGATCATCAGCGGCACACTGAGCACGATGCTTGCGAAGAGCTTTTGCTTGTGGGCTTTCAACCGTTCGATCTGCAAGACTTCCACATCTTCGGTGGTCTTGCCGTCCTCAGGGATCAGCAGGTCGTAGCCGCTTGCTTGAACAACCGCTTTTAATTCGTTGTCATTCACGCGATCGCCGTTGAACGAGATCTGAGCAGTATTGGTGGCCAAATTCACTGCAACTTCTTCCACGCCTTCTGTTGCGCGGATCGCCTTCTCCACACTCGCCACGCAGCTGGCGCAGGTCATACCTGTTACCGGATAGCTACGTTTGATGAGTTCTGGGTAGTAGGGCACAATACCGCAAAGGTCGGCGCTACGGAACTAGTGCGACATACCGAAGGTCAGGGTCACTGCTTTCGGAAATACCCGCAGGCATTTTCGCAGGCGTAGAGCATGGACACCTTCTCCGGTTTGTCGGCGAAGAATTCGTCCACCGCCCGTTTTACACCGGGTGAACGATAGCCCCCTTCGAGGCCTTTCCGCGGAAGGAGCTTTTCATCGTAATACACAGCGATCATTCCGATGGCACCCGGTTGCATGCGCGCATAGGTATGGGGCAGGATGTGTTTGGTGCTTTCGTACAGGTCACCATCGAAGAAGGCAAAGCAGATCTTCTCCGGGAGATCCTTCGGCACTGTTTCTTCGAACCACCCTTTGTGGGTGTGTGGCATCTTCAAGCCCAATGCACCGAATTTCCGTGTAAGCAGTTCAATGCCAGCGGCCATGTGACCCGCGTAGTATACCGCGTCGTTCGTATCGGCCTCTTTGAGTTCCGGCAGACCTTCGAAACTGTCGTAAGCGTGCAGTTGTTTTTCCGGTGCAAGTTCGTCCAAGATCTTGCGCATCACAATGGTGCTGTCGCCGGCATTACAACCAAGTTCCACGACATCCCCGGGCACCTTATGGACCAAGGTCTGTTCCAGTAGATGGAACAGGTTCATCCGGATCTCCACGTTGGCCATGTAGGGCTGCGGCGGCGTGATCTTGGCCGGGATGCCCACTTTCCGGAGCACCTTGTTCAAGAAGCGTTGCCAATCTTTCGGGTTGCGATGGTCCCAATCAAAAGTGGTCGCGATGAATGTGTTGTCCATGAACAGGTTTGACTACGTTATGGGATCGATCAAGCAAAGGTCAAGAACGACGGACCCCGTGCTACGTCAACTCCGGGACCAAGGTTCGATGCTCACAATAATAGCGATCTTGCGATAGACGAGAACAGAGGAGACACGAAAAGCGTAAGCTGGAGCGGACAGCCAAAGGGAACCATCTATTTACGGACAAGCTCCGGCACAGGGTCGTTGCTCAACTCTTCAGCGTTCGTCAGTTCCATGGACCGGGCGATGATCGGGTCCGATACCAGATCCGAGGTCGCGACCGGCACAAGATCCGCATGGGGATCGCTCCAAGTGGGCCGCGGACCCACGCCGAGGTCTTTCACCCCGTAGCGTAGCACGATCAAGGCAGCGATCAATACTTCGATCCAGATAAAAGCCATTACGTAGCTCGGATCACCATCATGAACGATGGGTAATGCAGGCACCATGAAGAAGCAGATGTTACTGACCACCTGCATCACGAGCAGGATCAAACCGCTATGGGTCATATTGAACACCCAGCCCAGTAAGACGGCCAAAGCGCCCATGCTCAACAAGAACATGTACCATGGAACACCATCGGGTACCCCTTCGTGCAACAGCAACATGGGCAGGTACCACAGGCCCCAAAGCACGCCGGTGATGAATGCGGAAGTGAATGCGTTGTATTTGTCCTGCAAGCGTGTGACGCAGTACTTCATCCATGTGGTCTCCTCCACCAAGGCGATCCCGATGATGAACGGCATGGTTGCCACGAGCTTCCAAAAATGCTCTGCATCACCGGCGAACATGTTTACGATCCCTCCCGGCCAAGGCAGAATACCCGCAATGTCCGCCACGGCCCATGCCAAGAAGACGAACAGGAATTTCCATGAGAAAGCGAAGGCATACCAACGTTTCGGGACGCGCCATACCAAGTATGACCCGAATAACTTTTTGAGACCATCCTTACCCTCCAAGTAGGCTGTCAATCCAATCGCGAAGATCAACGGCCAAAAGACCCTAAAACGGAAGAGCATATGCGCATCTGGCGCATCGTGCAGGCGTTTGCCATCAGGGATCATGATACCGGCCACGATAACGATCGTGAACTGGAAGCCGAGCGTTAGTATCGCCAAGGCAGCGACCGGATAACGGGAGAGGAATGCTTTCATACCGGAAGAAAAGGTCCGCAAAGATCGCATGATCCGATATAAAAGTCCAGCCCAACAGTCATTTTATGCCGTCAAATATAGAATATTGATCGACTTAAGGCCGATTTACTTCGACGGCACATTTCACAGAGCAGGTCCAAGATCACACGGTAAAAGGCAAGTTGGGCAAGCCTGCCCAACGCCTGCCCAACGCCTGTTATTTGACTGAAAGGTCAACGCTTATCAACCACCCGAGGCACCTTGAAATAGTCACTGTCCCTCGCCGGGTTGTTCAAAAGAGCGTCCGCTTTGGAGACCACATCCGCTTCCAAGACCACATCTTCCCTCAACACATCCGTTCCTTCGGTCATAAAGATCAAGGGTTCCACTCCGTTGGTATCCACCTCGTTCAACTTTTCCACGAAACCGATGACCCGCTCCATATCGGCCAGCATGGTGGTGCGCTGCGCGGGATCGCTCAGGTCCAAGCGAGCGAGTTCGGCAATGCGGTCAAGGGTGGTGTTATCGATCTTCATTTGGTGGTTGAGGGGTTGAAGAGGCTGGCGGTTCGCCACAAGCTGTTGGATACTAGCCATTTATGGTTTGGACCGAACCTTTCTGCTAAGCTGGGTATAACTAATGTCCAGTAGCCAAGCGCCCAACCTTTTGGTCGATCACATCTTGAAAAGCGGGCCTTCGATCACTCGGAAAACTTCTTTGCGCAAAGCTACCAGATCCGCTTCGGTAAGTCCCTTTGTAGGGATGGATGGATGCACGACGGCACGTGCGATACCGGGTCTTGCGCGAGAAAGGAACTCAGTGGGTTCGCCGAACAGTCGCCAATGGTCCAGGAAAGTGATCGGCACAATGGGCACCTGCTTTTCAATGGCCAGCTTGAAAGCCCCGTCCTTGAAGGGTTTCATGCGCGGCGTGAACGGAGGGATGGTAGCCTCGGGGAAGAGCGCGAGGCTCGTACCCCGGTCCAATGCATGGGCCGCCTTGCGGAAAGCTTTGGCTGCTTCGTTGTGTGACCCGCGGTTCACAGCAATATTCATCCCCTTGAAGAAGATGTTGAACAACGGCCATCGCAGCAACTCATACTTCCCCATGAACAGGAAATACTCGGGGATCACGTTGTACATCTGGATGATGTCCAAGTAACTGCTATGGTTGCAGCAGATGATGTATGGCGCCTTGGGCAACGGTGCCTTCCGCACCACTTTAACCGGGACACCACTGGCCCATTGCAGGAAGAAAGCCCATACGCGCTTCAATCGGAACGCTCGCTCGTAGCGCTTAGGACGGAAAAGCAGGATACGGAACGGGATATAGAGCACTGCCAGAGAGGTGAAGAACACCACCACAAAATAGAGTTTGTAGGTCCACCTGAACGGAAGGAAGAGCCACTTGAAAACAGGGTTCCGTATGCTCTCACCGTCGGGCACACGGGATCCGGTGACTGGCTGAACTGGACCGGAATGGGTGTGCTCGACTTGCTCCATGGCAATAAGGCCTTTGGCAAAAGAAGGCGCGAAGGTATTCCGGTACGCTACAAATGAGCAGATACGAGAGGATCTCTGACGATAGGACCGCTACCCTGCCCAGAAAACGAAGAACGCCCGGTGGACCAATGATCCTCGGGGCGCTCCCAGCTGGTATGGTCGGTCAATTATGTGTCCCGCCTCGTTGCACACCCATCATATCGCCTATGCGACAAACGGCACCGCCAACGGCAGCATAGCCCATTGCAGCGATGGCTTTGGCCTTGCTCTGGTCCTTTTTGAAGCTCCAAACGTCCTTCAAGAACAACGGGAAATTGTGATCATTGAGCAAGTCGAAGGCCACTGAGATCGTGGGCTCCAAGCTCTTGGCAGTGTGCCATGTACCGAACGGGATGAACAGCGTTTCACCCGCCCCCACTACGAAGGTGATCGGCGTGGCGTTCTTGTACTTCGGGAATTTTTCAAGGTCCACGTTCTCGATGTCCGGGATGGCGCTCTTCCACTCGTTACCGGGTTCGGGGTACATGCATTCCTCCTGTCCTTTGGGCCAAACGGTGAACTGCTTGTGGCCATAGAGTTGATTGATCCACGCGCTGAGGTGGTAATAGTCCACGTGTACATAAGGGAACTTGCCACCGGGTCCGCCGATGAACAATTCCAAGGCACTTCCCCAGTATCCGCGCTTGAACCAGGAACTCTCCAGCCAGTTGGGTTTGGCAAAACCCATGCTCAAAGGAGAGAGCATGGAAAGTGTTTCGGGAAGCTGCGTAGGAAGATGGTACTTGCACGGATAAGGAACCGGTCGGCTGGTGTCCTTGCCTTCCACGAGGTCCATGATCTCATTCATGGTGTACTCTGTGCCTTCCACCGTGGTCTTGCGATCACCGAATTTGGAACGGAACCAATCAGGTGTAAAGGTGCCATTGGCCTCCCAGACCTTGGATGCATTCTTGAACACCAACGGAATACCGGGTTTCCAGTGCTCGTTGATGAACTGTTCGTGGGTGATCTCTGACGCGTCGATCTTGCGGACTTCCATGGGAAAACGGTTGGGGGACTTGAACGGGAATTGGAGCAATAAAGATACGTTCAGGTAGCCAGCACTGGATAATTCCGAGGTCAAAACACCATGGACCGGACCATGGACACTAATTTTCGCCCATCGCTTCGGCAACCGAGCAAAGACGACCATTAAATGGCACGGATCCTCACTGGCATACAAAGCACTGGCGTACCCCATTTGGGTAACGTGCTGGGCGCTATCCGTCCTGCAGTGGAAATGAGCAAGGACGGGAAGAATGATTCCTTTCTCTTTATCGCAGACCTGCATTCCTTGACACAGATCAAGAATGCGGAGGTGATGCGGACCAATACCTACGGTGTGGCCGCGGCGTGGTTGGCGTGTGGCCTTGATCCGCAGCGCACCGTGTTCTATCGCCAAAGTGATGTACCGTTGACAGCAGAACTGGCTTGGCATTTGAGCTGTTTCTTTCCGTACTCGCGCTTGGCATTGGCACACAGCTTCAAGGACAAGGCCGATCGCTTGGAGGATGTGAATGCGGGTCTCTTCACCTACCCGATGTTGATGGCAGCCGACATCCTGCTGTACGATGCGAATATCGTTCCCGTGGGGAAGGACCAGAAACAGCATTTGGAGATCACACGCGATGTCGCGGAACGGTTCAATCGCCAGATGGGCGAGACTTTCGTATTGCCAGTGGCCAGATCTGACGACGATGTGATGATCGTTCCGGGTACGGATGGTCAAAAGATGAGCAAGAGCCGAGGCAACCTGATCAGCCTGTTCGCTACGGAGAAAGAATTGAAGAAACAGGTGATGGGTATCGTGACGGACAGCGTACCGATGGAGGAACCGAAAGACCCCGAAGGAAATGCGATCTACAACCTTTTCAAGTTGGTGGCCCCTTCAAGGTCGGTTGCCACGATGGCTGAGAGCTTCCGTGTAGGAGGCTACGGCTATGGGCACGCCAAGAAGGAATTACTTGCGGCACTTTTGGAGGGATTTCGGAACGAACGGGAAACCTTCGATCGGTTGATGATGGACCGAGGCGAATTGGATGCCCAGCTGAAGATCGGTGCCGAAAAAGCGATGGTGGTGGCAAGGAGCGTATTGGATCGGGTCAGAGCGAAGGTGGGGTACTAGCATTCTTTTTCCATTTGGGCCTCTAAAGGAATACGACCTGCTCCAGATCGCTCTCGTGCTGCGCTACGGCCTTCGCACTACTTGCAACAGTCGGCCCCAGAGCAACGGCGACCAAAGAAGCGCCAGCAGCAATGTACTCCATGCATGGAACCGAATAAATTTTGGCCTGACAATAGGTTCAGGATTTCGAACAGGCATTGATCTGCACCATGCGATGAACAGGTCGGCGATGGGCATTGCGCCGAAGAGGTAGCCGCGTTCATCATCTCCGAACACAAAGCCGAACCCATCGGTGGTACTGCTGAATTCGAGATCATGGAAGGCATCCGCGTTGGCACGACATGCTCCCGCCCCAACGATCGTTGCCACCGGTCCTGCTCCAAAGATCAAGGGTCCGCTGTCCACATCTCCTTTCCCAGCGTGATCCTTTTGGTACTCAGTGACCGCAGGCACACCCATTCGTTCCGCGAAGAAATTTTGGGCGAACAAAGTGAATTGGTCCTTCGCAAACGCACTGTCGATCGTTGGCAACAAGAGGCAGATGAGCGCGAGTGAACTGCCACGCATTTCGCGCAACGCGGTGTTGGAACTCGGATCCCAAGCGTGGGGTATTCCCGCGTTCCCAGGTGATAGTGCTTTTACTGCACCGACCCATTCCAAGCGTACTTCACCGTATCGTTCTGCGATCACTTCATCGTACAACGCCAGTGCAGCCATTGCCACGACAGCATCGGCGGGCCAGGCCATGTTGGTGTATGAACATGGATACGGTGTATGACCATTTGCAAATGTTGAAGCGATGGTATCGCACGTGATGGTGAACCTCTCGATCTCTGCGGTAGAAACTCGATTCACTCCAACAGCTTTTATGATCGAACCGTGCAAGAGGGCCGACCAACCCGCGTGGAAAATGCCATGTCCCGGTGGGAGGGATGCAGGGAAACGATCTTTGATGGGATCACTTCCCAACTGGTCCATGCTCCATCTTGCTTCTCTGATCCGCGTGTGATAACCTGTTGCAGACCAATGAGCCGCATTGCAATTGGCCAACCCGTATAACGCATAGATGAACGCCGCCCCCTCGGGAAACAGCTTCTGCATACGTTCGGGAACATCGTTACGTATGCCCTTCTTCAACGTGTTCAACAAACCGATGACCTGTCGTTGTTCGGCAGCGGACCCCGGCAGCGGAGTGCGGTGGATCTTGATGTTGCACCAGACAACGATGCAAGAAACCGGCAGTGCGATCAACATCCAGAACACGCGGAACGATCGCTTCATCTGAACAAAGGACTCACCGATCCTTGTACATCCGGTACAGCTGCTTTTGGTGATCGTCCAACACGATCCTTCGGCCTTCGATGAATGCGTGTACGATATTGTTGGTACGCATGTCCAACGCATCTCCGGTGCTAACGATCACGGTCGCATCCTTTCCCACGGTAAGTGAGCCGCAACGGTTGTCGATCCCGAGAACGGCTGCAGCATCCAGAGTTATGGTGCGCAACGCTTCCTCACTGGTAAGACCATAAGCACTTGCGGTTCCGGCGAGGAATGGAATATTCCGCAAGCCTACCACTTCATGATCCCCCGCGTTACCAAGACAGAACCGCACCCCGCGCTCCTTGAGCAACGAAGGTATCCTAAAAGGCAGGTCCACATCATCCTCCGGCCGCAGAGGCAAACTATGCAAGCGACGCAGCACAACATCCACCTTGCTCTCGCGCAGTAGATCGGCGACGCGCCATGCATCATATCCGCCTACAATGACCGTGCGCAATACACCTTGTGCTTTGGCGAACTGAACGGCCTCGGTTATGTCGCGCGCGGCATCCGCACGAATGAAAAGTGTTTTGCCTCCGAGGAAAAGCCCACGCATTGCGAACAAACGTTGGTCAATGGTGCTAGGGCTCAAATCTTGTGAATAGGCCTTTGCCTTTTGGAAGAACGCGGTCATTGTGCCAAGCTTGGTCTTCCGTTCCTCCAATTTCTTCTTATCCGTCTCGTCGGGTTCAGCCCACCAACCTTTGCGATCGTAGGCACTGGGCCAATTCAAAAAGACCCCATCGTCGGCAAGCATGGTGGCCGCATCGTTGTCCCAAGCATCCAGTTGTACAATTGAACTTGACCCGCTGATCATAACTCCTTCCGGAGCGATCTGCGCCAGAAGCACTCCATTGGATCGCACGGTGGGGATCACACGCGAGTCCACGCTGTAGGCCGTGATCGAGCGCAATTCGGGTTCCATGCTCCCGACGTCCTGCTTGTCCACCGATGCGCGCACCATGCCGATCTCCTCCAGACCAAGTCGCGTGTCCGCTGCGATGAAACCGGGGTAGATGTGCTGACCGCTTGCCTCAATAGTAGTGTCATACTTGGCGGTTGCGCCATATGCATACCCGACGAAATCAATGACACCGTTGCGGAAACCAACGGCACCTTCATCTATCGTTCGGCCATCGCCTACATGCACCGTTCCTTTGGTGATAAGGACCGATCGGGTTTGTTGTGGTGCGGGGATCGATCGTTGTGCAGAAACGTGACCCGGACCGAACAGCAAGAACACCGCGATGATAAGCAAGCATGGAAAGCACCTTTCGTTCCGACACCATCTGTCGATCTGTTTGAAGAAGTAGCTCATGGTGCGATGTGATCAAGTTCGGAGCCATCGCCAAGGTCATCACAATGCCAGAGCTTCTCTCTTTCAGGTTCCGGTTTCTTTGTTTTGGAACCGTTCTTCTTTGCCATGATCATGGCACGCATGATGCGATCACGTTCGGTGGCGATCCATTCACGTTGTTGAAGATCACGTTCTCGATCGAAGTAAGGCACGCCATCCACGTACACTTTTTCCGAGATCGCTCGAATACTTAACGGGTTCTCGCTCCATACTACGATGTCCGCATCCTTACCGGGTTCCACACTCCCAATGCGGTGGTCCAGTTTCAACATTTTGGCAGGGTTCAAGGTCACCATTTTCCAACCCTCCTCTTCAGACACACCCCCATACTTCACGATCTTTGCGGCCTCTTGGTTCAGCCTTCTGCACATCTCCGCATCGTCGCTGTTGATGCCTGTGTTCACGCCCGCGTCATGCAAGAGTGCAGCGTTGTATGGGATCGCCTCATTGACCTCGAATTTATAGCCCCACCAGTCGCTGAAGGTGCTTGCATTGGTGCCATGGTCGGCGATCCGCTTGGCCACCTTGTACCCTTCCAGCACATGGGTGAAGGTGTTCACATGGAAGCCTAAGCTATCGGCCACATGCAAGAGCATGGCGATCTCGCTTTGCACATAACTGTGGCATGTGATGTTGCGTTCGCCGTTGAGAATTTCCACAAGCGCTTCCAACTCAAGATCTCTTCGCGGAGGGGTGCCACGGTATTTCGGTTTTGCCGCTTGCCAACTTCGCCATTCCAGATCGTATCGCTTTGCTCGCAGGAACGCATCAACGAAGACCTGCTCCACCCCCATGCGCGTTTGCGGAAATCGACCGGATCCCGCACTACGATTGCTTTGCTTCACGTTCTCGCCCAAAGCGAATTTGATGTGCTTCGGTGCACTGTCGATCAAGAGGCCATTGGCATCATGACCCCAACGCAACTTGATCAACGCACTTTGCCCACCTATGGGATTTGCCGAGCCATGCAGCAGTTGTGCGGTGGTAACGCCTCCGGCCAACGCTCGATAGATGTTCACGTCATCGGGGTTCACCACATCGCCGATCCGTACTTCGGCGGTATTGCTCTGTGAACCTTCGTTCACCCCTTTGGAGATCGCGATATGCGAATGTTCGTCCACAATACCGCAGGTGATGTGCTTGCCCGTTGCATCCAACTCCGTGATCGTCGGCTTGTGCTTTCCGGGGAATAACACAGCGACATCGAGGTCGCCGCCGACAGCGAATACCTTTCCTTCGTGGATGCACACGTCTGCATTCTTAAGGATCCCTTTAGCGCCATTGGTCCAAACGGTGGCATGGCGGAAAATGATGGAACCGGTATCCGGCAGATCGGTCCAACCAAGACCTACCAACGGATAGTTGATCACACTGCGTTGTGTTGGTTCTTCAGTTTTTGCGGTGTCGATCTTCGTTGTTCCCGTGCGATCAGCTTGGCGAACTGCGCTCCATGGGAACCATTTGCCGCCGGGCCGTTGCCCTTGTCCGTCCCAGAGGCCACCTCGATGGATCGTACCGCTTAACCGGACCACGGCATCGGGGCTGTTCTTCGGTGCAAAGACCAAACTGATCAATGGGCCCTGTTGTTGCAGGGTTGCTTTCACCTTTGAACTGTCCGGCTCCTTCGCACGCTGGACCGTTGCCTCCCATTTTTCGGGCGCACCGGTCACATTCAACTCCCATGTCCCATCACCCAGGTTCAAAGTGTAGCGTCCGATCAATTCAACCGGTGAAACTTCGGAATGGATGAACCGTTTTCCGCCGACCCATGTTTCGTGGATCGTGTTCCGTTGGTCCAGCAAGTGGTGAGAGGTCACGAGCAGATCGGCACGAAACCCTTCCTTTAGCGCACCGATCCGATCATCCAGACCGAAAAGGCGGGCTGGTTCGGAGGTGAACAATTCGATCGCCCGAGCACTATCCAACCCAGCCGACACCATACGTCGCATATCCTTCCAAAGATCCTTCAGGTCCTTTCTGCCATGTGCTGTTAGCGCGAATGAAACCCCGGCTGAATCCAAGATCGCGGCATTGTGCGGCGCGAGTTCCCAGTGCTTGAGCCGGGCGTAGCTCACCTCCAACGCATCGTAGGGGTCCTCCACATCGTACGCGTCCGGAAAGTTGACCGGCACGATCAATGGAACTCCCATTCTGCGGATGGCATCAACGCGTGCATATTCATCACCGCTTCCCTTTACCATGCCCGGCAGATCGAATTCGGTCATGATCCTTCCCCAGCGCAACACCTCATTGCGATCTTCGGCTTCGAACACGGTCCGTTCTTTCAACTGTTTGGACAACGACCCCAGAACCAGATCGCGCTCTTCATGCACGCTGGTTGCGCCGAACTGCAGCGCATCCAAGAAAGTTTGTCTTACCAAAGCGATCGCGCCCATTTGTGATCGCGGATAGGCATCTGGTGAAGACCCTTTCTTCAGGCTGAAGTATGCGGCAACCTCCGGTTCGATCACACTTTTGGGTAACGGGCCATCATCCAAGACGAAGGCTGCCGAAGTGCCGCGCGCGATACCGTCCATGCGATGGGTGATCACGGTGGCGAAGCCTTGTTTGCGAAGTTCCTTGGTACGCGCTGTATCGTTAGCGATCAACTCATCCGCCCGTAATTCGGGATGCAATGCTCTGTTCCAATGGCGCGCGCCGACAGCTGATCCACCATCGTTCTTGGCAATTGAAATACTGCTCAGTCCCAGGTCGCTGTATGGATCGATCAGGGCGGGCCAGAGATGGAGCCCATGCATGTCGATCCGGACCGCGTCCTTTGGCAGATCGACCTTTTTACCGATAGCCAGAATAGATCCGTCGCGTATCAGTAAAGTGGCATCCACCAACGTTGTGCGCGCATCCACATGTACCGTTGCATGCACGAGTGCGATCGGGATCTTCGCGGCATCCTCCACATGGTGGAGCGGTTCTATAGTCTGGCCGTGCGAAGAGATCAACAGTAAAAGCGCGAGGGTGATAAGAAGCGTCCGCATGTGCTGGGGCGAAAGTAGGACTCTGCTCGTGTCCGTCGTGAACCATGTACCACCTACTTTTGAGCGCTCCGCGCGAATACCACATCATCATGGAAAACCCGTTCTTCCTCTTCGTACACAGCTTACTACGCTACGGCGTGCTGCTCTTGGTGGCGTGGGCTGGCATCGTTCACCTGCGGGGCTATCTCCTGCAACGCCCTATCCTGAATGGGGACCGGGCGTTGGCGATAGCGGCAATGGTGGTTTGCCACATCCAGTTGGTCATTGGCCTGATCCTCTACATCTCCAACTTCGAGATCTACAAGAACATGAACGGTGAAGTGGGTCGTTTCTGGAAAATGGAACACCTCGGCACCATGGTGATCGCCATCATACTTGTAACCGTTGGCCGTATGATGAGCAAACGAGCGAAGGAAGAACGGATCAAGCAAAGGCACATCGCGATCTTCTATTTGATCGCGTTGGTCCTGATCCTTTGGGCGATCCCTTGGCCGTACACCGCAATTGGACATGGACGCGGATGGTTGTGAAGTTGGAACGTTCCCTTCCCGTGCTGATCGTGTTGCTCCTATTGGCTTGTGGAAGTGCATCCGTTGATACCGCTAATACGCATGACAAGGATAAAACTCCAGGTCAGGTGTTGTTCAACAAGAATTGCACGCTCTGCCATGGTCGCGATGGAAAAATGGGCATCAATGGGGCCAAGGACTTGACACTTTCCACTTTGACAGCCGCCGAAATGATCGCGATCGTTGGACAAGGAAAGGGTCAGATGATGCCGTATAAGAACGTACTCACTGCGAAGGAGATCGAACTGGTGGTCGAGCATGTGCGCACACTTTCGGCGAGCACCGGCAAATGATCAATTGGCTATCCTTCATTTGCTCGCATGATCGATAAGAAAGCAACAACCGACAAACCGGAAACGGCCGTTATTATAGGCTTGGTTTCTGATCGTCAGACAGCCGAACAAGTCCAGGAATACTTGGACGAGTTGGACTTTTTGGCAACGACAGCTGACATCACCACCGTTAAGCGCTTCACCCAGAAGCTGCACAAACCGGATGGGCGAACGTATGTGGGAAGTGGGAAGTTGGCCGAGATCAAGGCTTTCATGGAAGAGAAGGATGTGGACTCCGTGATCTTTGATGATGAACTCTCCCCTGCACAGCAACGCAACTTGGAGAAGGACTTGGGCAAGCCTGTATTGGACCGGCCACGATTGATCTTGGACATCTTCGCACGGCGTGCCCGCACAGCGCATGCGAAAACACAGGTGGAATTGGCACAGAACGAGTACATGTTACCGCGCCTCACCAAACTTTGGACCCACTTGGAAAGGCAGCGTGGGGGCACAGGTACTCGCGGTGGTGCGGGCGAAAAAGAGATCGAGACCGACCGCCGTTTGGTGCGCGATCGCATTTCACTGTTGAAGGCACAGTTGAAGCAGATCGATCGCCAAATGGCAACACAACGCGGCAACCGTGGCAAGTTGGTCCGTGTTGCGGTAGTGGGTTACACCAACGTTGGCAAGAGCACATTGATGACCTTGTTGAGCAAGAGCGAGGTCTTTGCGGAGAACAAGTTGTTCGCCACATTGGACACCACGGTGCGCAAGATCGTGTTGGGCAACTTGCCCTTCTTGTTGAGTGACACAGTTGGGTTCATCCGTAAGCTGCCCACCCAACTGATCGAGAGTTTCAAAAGCACACTTGACGAAACCCGCGAAGCGGATCTTTTGCTGCATGTAGTGGATATCAGTCACCACAATTTCGAGGAGCAATACGGAACAGTAAGACAGACCTTGGATGAGATCGGTGCCGGCAACAAGCCTGTGATCGTGGTCTTCAACAAGATCGACGCGTACCGCCCTGCGGACCGGCATGAGGATGACCTCGAGGAAAAGCGTGTGGACCAATACACCTTGGAGGAATTGAAAGAGACATGGATGGCGCGTATGGAAGGGGAAGAATGCATCTTCATCAGCGCAGCGGAAAAGACCAATATCGATGGTCTTCGGAAGTTGCTCTATGAACGTGTGAAGGCCTTGCACATTGCGAGGTATCCTTACGAGAGCGACTTGTTGTTCAAGGATAATTATTTGGAGTAGTGATCAAGTTCGGGTCCATTGGGTTCGCATGACCCGATGTTGATCCATAAGCGACGTAGAAGTGGATCGGTCGCACGGAATGGTAAAACGCAAGCCCGGTAAAACGAAGAAGAAGGGGTCGGGGAAGATCTCCTGGATCAAGCTGTTCGCGGTCGCGATCGTATGCGTCCTAGTCGGCTTTTTCACTTTAATGCAATTGGTGCGCAGCGGCTTTTTCGGTGAACTGCCGAGTGAAGAGGACCTCGCCTCCATCCGGAATGAACAAGCCACCTTGGTCCTGGACCGAGATGGTGCATTGATCGGGAAGCTTTTTGCGCAGGATCGAACGAACGTCAAGTTCGAAGACCTTCCCAAGCACTTGGTGAATGCCCTGGTTGCAACAGAGGACTCCCGTTTCTTCAGTCATGAAGGAGTTGATGGCCGCAGGTATGTGCGCGTGTTCTTCCGCACGTGATTGGGTCGTGACAAGAGCGGTGGTGGTGGCAGCACGATCTCCCAGCAGATCATCAAGAACCTGTACGGTCGGGAGAGACATGGTGTGCTTACTGTTCCTGTGAACAAGATGAAGGAGGCCCTGGTGGCCCAACGCTTGGAGCGCATACTGAGCAAGGAGGACGTGCTGGTGCTCTACTTCAACTCGGTCCCATTCGGAGAGAACACCTACGGCATAGAAGCAGCAAGCCAACGGTTCTTTGGCAAAACAGCCAAGCGTTTGAACGTGCAGGAAAGTGCCGTACTGGTGGGCATGCTGAAGGCGAATACGTCCTATAATCCGCGATTGCACCCTAAGGCTTCCAAAGGCCGAAGGGACCAAGTACTGGAACAAATGGAGAAGCACGGCGACCTATCACGGGGCGCAGTGGATAGCTTGAGAGCATTACCGATCACATTGAACTACACCGGTGGTGATGCGCTGGACCTCTATGGCTATTTCGTTCATCAGGTCGCAAAGGAGACGCGCGAATTGTTGAAGGAACTCCGCAATACCAAGGGCGAACCCTACAACTTGGAAAAGGACGGATTACGGATCACCACAACGCTCGATGCCCAGCTGCAACTGATGGCCAGCCAAGCAGCACACGATCATTTGGCCACCATGCAACCGAAATTGGATCGCGAACTGAAAGCCAGTGGAAAGCGCAAAGCATGGGAGAAACAAAAGAGCAAGCGTGGCAATGAAGACTGGAAGACCAATGCCCGCATGGTCCGTGAACTGTACGATCACAAAGCACGACGCTTGGACACGCTCAGCTACCGCGATAGTTTGTGGCACTACCGACGGTTGTTGAACGCAGCCGTGCTCATGATGGAGCCTTCAACCGGTGCCGTCCGTGCATGGGTGGGTGGCAATGATCACCGCTACTTGCCCTATGATCTTGTTACGGCGGAACGTCCCATCGCGAGCACGATAAAGCCGATCGTTTATGCCGCAGCTATGGAAAGAGGCCTGCGTCCTTGTACCTATCTGAGCAATGAGAAAGTGACCTATGCTGACCTTGAAGATTGGACCCCGGACAATTTCGACAGGGATACCGCTGGAGGTGAAGTGGCGCTCTGGTATGCGTTGGCAAAAAGCATGAACCGCCCAACGGTTGATCTCTATTTCAAGGTCGGTGAAGATACCATTCGTCAAACCATGAAAGCCTTGGGACTACCGACGCGTGATGCTGGAAATCCGGCGATGGCATTGGGGGCCACCGATATCTCGTTGCGCGGAATAGTTCCTGCGTTCGGAGCGTTCGCAATGCGGGGAAAGCGCGTGGAACCACAATTCATCCAAAGCATTCAGGATGCGAACGGAAAGACGATCTTTCAAGCCAAGAAACCGAAGAGTACTCAAGCCGTATCGGACACCACCGCAGCGAATATTACTGCTGCCCTGCAGCGCGCGATCGATCAGGGAACCGGAGCGAGCATTCGAACACGTTACGGGGTCACCATTCCGCTTGCTGGAAAGACCGGCACCTCACAGGACTATGGCGATGCATGGTTCGTGGCCTACACACCGGGACTCGTGATCGGCACATGGGTAGGTGCGTTCGACAATGACATCCACTTCAACAGCGCCTTGGGAACAGGCGGGCAGCTTGCTTTGCCCATCGCGGGCAACGTACTGCGGGGAATTGAGCGCGCGCCGGACTTGCGCCAACGCTACGTGCGCGACCTCAATTGGGTCCAGGAATTCGCTCCGGACTTGGATTGTGAAGGGCGACGAACACGCAGTGCCTTCGAAGAGTTCATCCATGATGTTTTTATCCGTCCCGATGAAAAGTCCAACGGTATTCAGGACAATACGAAAGACAAAAAGGGGCTTTTGGAAGAAAGTCTGGACGAGAACGGAATACCGAAGGACGACCCGAAAGAAGGATTCTTCGATCGGTTGTTCAAGAAGAAACAGTGACCTCTGTGCTCGGAGTGAGCAATCTCTTGGATAACCTTTTCCGTAACTCCATGAAAGGTCGTTCCCAGAAACGATAGACCACAGAAGCGAAGGCGATACAAAGGACCCAGTATAGCGTGTAGATCATGATCGTTCGGGCCAACGAGCTATCCTCCAACAGGGGAGTGATCAGGCTTCGTAGTGGCAGGTTCACCAAGTACATCGCGTAGGAGATCTTGCTCAAGAACGTGATCGGTCCACCCCACTTCCCTTCGCTTATCCAAAGGGACAAAGCAGGTAGCCAAAGTGCCATGGACAAGCCTGCGAAGGAGTAGTAACAAGCGCTCATATACCACAGCCGATCATCACCGCGCAACCAGACAGCGATCGAGAATCCAACTAGACCTACGATGAAAAGTGGAAACTTGTATCGCTCCCAGGACCTTGAAAAATAGTAGTGCACCCATGCAGCCAGCGCACCAAACCCGATCGTATCAAGTCGCAATAAAACGATCTTACGGACCAGCAGATCCCACTTGAACATGGAGTCCACCGCATGATAGGCTGGAAAGCGCATCACCGTAGAGAACACGATCATGATCAGCGCTGCGGTGAAGAATGCGAACTTCACATTTCGACACAGCACTAAAACAACGAGCAAGAGCAACGGAAAGAACAAGTAGAACCATTCCTCGATCGCCAATGACCAGGATTCAAAGAACAAAAGGTCCAAGGGGACCATGAAATTCTGAAGGAACACGAAATAGGCGAGCGTGTTGATGTTGATCAATCCGGGGGCCAGCGCGAAATGCACCATCGCGATGTTGATCAGCAGGAACAAGTAGTAGTTCGGGAGGGTGCGAAACCAGCGTCGTTGCCAGAAATCCGCAAGGCGCAAGTGCCACGGAATGGAACTTTGCAACGCTGTTCGCAAGAGGATCCCTCCTATCAAATATCCGCTCAGAACAAAGAAAAGATCCACGCCATCCACATCGGAAACGCCGGTATCCACAGAGAAGAACCGGTAGAGCAGATCATCGGCATGGGAATACACCACCAACAGGATGGCCACCGCACGCAGCAGGTCCAAGCCGAAAATGCGAGTGTGTGGTGAAGTACCGATCGACATCGCCGTGAAAGTAGGTGGAGAAGAGATCTTCCTATCCTATTCGCCTCTGCTTCGTGAAATACCTCCGGGCGGAAGGTCTTCCGCCCCTACTGTATTCCCTATGCAAAGGCCTGCATATCGCACAACTTCCGGTACTGCCCGTTGGTCTCGAAAAGTTGCTGGTGCGTACCGCGTTCAATGATGTGTCCGTGTTGCATCACACAGATCTCATCGCAATGTTGGATCGTGCTCAAGCGGTGGGCGATCACCAAGCTCGTGCGACCTTCGAGCATCTTGTACAGGGCTTCTTGCACCAACCGTTCGCTCTCGGTGTCAAGTGCACTGGTGGCCTCGTCCAGGATCAGGATCGGTGGGTTCTTCAGCACAGCGCGGGCAATGCTCAAGCGTTGTTTCTGACCACCGCTCAATCGGTTTCCACCATCGCCGATATTGGTCTGGTAGCCCATTTCCATTTGGGTGATGAAATCATGTGCGTTGGCGATCTTGGCTGCCCGTTCGATGTCGGCCACGGCCATCCCTGGGGAACCGAATGCGATGTTGTTCGCGATGGTATCGTTGAAGAGCACACTGTCCTGAGTAACGATACCCATGAGCGCGCGCAGGTCCGTGATCCGAAGATCCCGAAGGTCGTGTCCATCCACAAGTACCTGTCCGGAAGACACATCGAAGAATCTCGGCAAGATACCAGCCATCGTGGTCTTACCGCTTCCACTTGTACCTACCAAGGCCACGGAACGCCCTTTGGGAATTACCAAATTGATAGACTGCAAAACCAAGGTACTGTCGTACGCGAAGGACACGTTCTTGAACTCCACTTGCCCGTTGAAGTCGGCAATGGGTTGTGCATCGGGCTTCTCCTTAACGGTGTTCTCTACAGCAAGCAGGTCGAAAAGCCGTTCGCCACTTGCAGAGCCCCTCACGATCGCAGAATAGCCTTGTGAAAAGCCCTTGATCGGTGCCAAGAGCTGCGAGAAGATGATGATGAAACCGAGGAAACTATCACCCGTCAACGTAGCGTTCTCGCCCAGCACGTAATAGCCGCCGAGGTAAGCGATCGCCGCCATGACCGCAGCACCCATGGTCTCGCTCAAGGGCGAAGCGATGTCCTGCCGGTTCAACATTGCGATGCTCGACCGTGTGAGCAATTCATTCTCCCGTTCGAACCTTCGGCGCATATCGCCTTCGCCATTGAACGCTTTGATCACCCGGATCCCGGAAAGCGTTTCCTCCACCCGGGCCAAAAGGTCTGCACTCTTTTCTTGCACGCGAGTGCTGCGTCGTTTCAGGCTCTTGCTGATGCGCGCGATCAACAGACCGCTCACTGGAAGCAACACCAGTGAGATCACGGTCAATTCCGGAGAAATGGTGACCATGGTCGCCAAGAACAGGATCACGGCCACTGGTTCACGGAAGACCATTTCGATGTAGAGCATCACGGAGTACTCCATCACGTGCATGTCGTTGGTGATCAAAGCGAGCAGATCCCCTTTCCGTTCGTTATTATGGTAGCTCAAGGGCAGCTCCAACATCTTATCGTAGACCTTCGCTCGAATGTCGCGCACAACCCGATTGCGGAAATTGCAGATGGCCACGAGTGCCAGGTAACGGAAGAAATTCTTGAAGAGGAAGATCACCACGATGGAAATGCTGATCATGAGCAAAGCACCCATGGGTCCACGTGATTCGATCAGTTGGGTAAGAGCCCAATTGAAATTGCCCTCCAATCCCTCGCGGGTCCAAAGTTCCGCTGGCCGCAGATGCACCATTTTGGTTTGACCCAATAGCAACCGCAGAAAGGGAATGAACAACAACAAGGACAACAAGTGGAAAACGGTGGCCAATAGGTTGAACACCACGTTGAGCACTGCGAAGGTCCGATACGGCCTACCGAAACCGAGTATCCTGAAGAAATTACGCATGCTGGGGGGCACGAAGTTATCGGGAGTTGAGATCTTGAAGGCAAAAGCGGGTCGGCCGGGGCCATTCGCTACCTTCGCGCAAGCATGGACAGTGTACGACAGAACAAGGTGAACAGCCTTATGCAGCAAGAGCTTGCGAACATATTCCTGATCGAGGGCCGCAATTACCTGCCCGGCGGACTGATCACGGTCTCCGCCGTACGCGTAACCCCCGACCTGGGCATTGCCAAGGTCTATTTGAGCCTTTTCCCCGTAAAGGACAAGCAAGCGATATTGGACAAGATCAAAGCCACGACCCACAAGTTGCGGGGTGCGTTGGGCATGAAGATCGGCAAGCAGATGCGCGTGGTGCCGGAACTCCTCTTCTATGTGGATGATTCTCTTGACCGGGCCGAGGCCATCGATAAACTGTTGAAAGGGCAGTAAGTAGAGCATGCAGTACGATCCGGTTAAACGCCGACTGGGCGTGGTCTTCAACAGAACCCCGTTCCTGCGGAAGGTCTTTTACAAGCTGCTCGACCTATTGCTTCTACGGTCGTGGCACATCCAACGCGAACTACGGAAATGGTCTGTGGAGAAGACGGATCGTGACCTTGGGATCTACGATGCAGGCGCTGGTTTCGGGCAGTACACGTATTGGCTCAGTTGTCGGTCCCCGAAATGGAACATAACGGCTATTGATGTGAAAGATGAACAAGTGGCCGATTGTAATGCGTTCTTCCGGCGGATCAGTCGCCCACGGGTACAATTCGAGGTCGGGGACGTCACGAAGTTCACCAAGCCAAATGCTTTCGAATTGGTGGTTTGTGTGGATGTAATGGAGCACATTTTGGAAGACGAAGCGGCCTTGCGGTGTTACAGCACTTCGTTGAAGCAAGGCGGCATGCTCATCATCAGCACGCCAAGCGATCAAGGCGGTAGCGACGTACACGAGGAAGGGGAAGGGTCCTTCATCGAAGAGCATGTGCGTGACGGGTACAACATCGACGACATCCGCGCCAAGTGCCTACGGAATGGTTTCTCCAAGGTGGAAGCCCGATATAGCTACGGTGCTCCAGGAAAGATCAGTTGGAAGCTGAGCATGAAGTGGCCGTTGCTCATGCTGCAGGCCAGTAAAATATTCTTCACCGTGCTCCCCTTCTACTACCTGATCGCCTATCCCATCGCATTTGTACTGAACATGGCGGACGTGCGCATGACGCATAGCACGGGAACGGGATTGATCGTGAAGGCATGGAAGTAGGCCTCATCAACTGATGAACCTCCCCCTCCTTTTCGCCCGTCGCTATTTGCTGGCCTCCCGCAGTGCTGCGGGACGATCGCAGAACGCGATCAACATCATCACGGCGATCAGCATTGGAGTGATCGTGGTCGTAACCGCCGCCATGGTCGTTGTGTTGAGCACGCTGAACGGGATCGCGGAGCTCGTTGATTCCATTTACAGCCCGTTCGATCAGGACATCACGATCACCGCCGCGGAAGGGAAAACGTTCGGCAAGGAAGCATTGGACCTAGAAGGTATCCTGACGTTACCGACTGTAAAGAATGGGAGTTGGGTGATCGAAGAGAACGTCTTGTTGCGACACGGCGACCAACAAACTGTCGCCACCTTAAAAGCTGTTGGACCGCAGTATTTGGCCATGAGCAACATGGACCAGCACATGTTCAGTGGGGAACCAACCTTCGAAGGACTGAACGGACCGGCCGTATTACTTGGGATCGGATTGAAGACCGACCTGAACGTGGCCCTGGATGATGGGATCTTCCAACCGTTGGAGATCAGTGCGCCGATCCGTGGTCGGAAATTGAGCAAGTACCAGCGCGGAGCTTTCGAAACGATAGCGATGCCGGTGCGTGGCGCGTTCACCCTGAACATGGATTTCGACACGAAGTATTTACTGGCCCCACTGGATATTGCGGCCGAGCTGCTCCACTACGACAGTGCCGTGAACGCGTTGGAGGTACAGTTGAACAATCCCAAGGACATGGACCGCATCGCAAATGACCTGCGTTCCGAATTGGGCAGTGGGTTCGTCGTGCGTACACGCCATCAAAAGAACGCGTTGATGTACAGCACGAATGCATCGGAGAAGCTCTTCACGTTCATCGTACTTGCCTTTATCGGGTTGATCGGTGCGTTCAACATCATCGCTTCATTGACAATGATGATGATCGAAAAGCGCCGCGACATGCGCACTCTGATGGGCATGGGTGCGACACCAGGTTTGGTCCGTGCGATCTTCTTCGGCGAAGGGATGCTGATCGTTCTGGTTGGCACGGTGGTCGGCCTCTTGCTCGGTCTCGCGATCTGCTGGGCGCAACAGTATTTCGGTTTCGTGGAACTTGCTGGCTCCGTAGTGGAGTCCTATCCCGTTCGGGTAATTGTAAGCGACCTCGCATTGATCTTCGTCGTGGTAATTGCGATCGGCCTCTTGGCATCGTGGGTGCCGTTGCGAAGCTTGAGCAAACGGTTCCTTCAGGCCACGGCTGCGAACGCATAGGTCGCGATCGTCTCATCCAGGATCTCTTCAATGATCGCCGGGTCGCGTTCGGTACACAAGCGCAAGCGGATCTCCTTCACGTTCGGTAGGCCCTTGAGGTAGTTGCCGTAGTGGCGACGCATCTCCACCACACCTTCCCACGGACCTTTCCATGCGAGCGAGCTGCGAAGGTGTTCACGTGCTGCTTCAACTCGATCCGCAACGGTTGGTGCGGGCAAATGTTGGCCGGTTGCCATGAAATGCTTGATCTCGTTGAAGATGAACGGATGCCCAATGCTGCCGCGACCGATCATGATCCCGTCCACACCGTAGCGGTTCTTGTATTCCACGGCTTTTTCGGGTGAATCGATATCGCCATTCCCGAAGATCGGGATCTGGATCCGGGGGTTGTTCTTCACCTCGCCGATCAAGGTCCAATCCGCAGGGCCTTTGTACAATTGAGCACGCGTACGACCATGGATGCTCAATGCCTGAATGCCAACATCCTGCAAGCGTTCGGCCACTTCCATGATGTTCTTGGTGTGGTCGTTCCAGCCGAGCCGTGTCTTCACGGTAACAGGCAGGTCAACTGCTTTCACCACAGCCTTGGTAAGGCGTACCATCTTGTCCACATCTTGCAGCAAACAGGCACCGGCACCCTTGTTCACAACCTTATGGACAGGACAGCCGTAGTTGATGTCGATCAGATCGGGGCGTACCTCGGCAGCGATACGCGCGGCTTCTTCCATGGCATCTTCGCTTCCACCGAAAAGCTGGATCCCCACCGGTCGTTCATTCTCGAAGATGTCCAACTTCTTCATCCCTTTGGCCGCGCGGCGGATGAGCCCTTCACTGCTGATGAATTCGGTGTACATCAGATCAGCACCGTGCTTCTTACAAAGCGCACGGAAAGGCGGATCGCTCACGTCCTCCATAGGGGCGAGGAGAAGCGGGAAATCAGGGAGTTCTATGGGGCCGATGCGGACCATTTACGGGCCCAAAAATAAGGAAACCCCGCTGTTGGCGGGGTTTCCTTGAAAGTCTGTCGTCTTAGCGCCCCTGCGCGGTGCTGTAGTTGATCTTCAACGCGTTGCTCTTGCGCAACTCCTGCTTCACGTCCGTCACGAATTTCATGTAGGTGTCCTTATCCACCTTTAGGGAACGCGTGATCTTGGGGCGCAACACCTCATCCCGGCGTTCCTCATTGGCTTTCACCCACGGATCTATCTCTTCGAGCTTGGCGAACTGGTCGTTCAATTGCATCATGGGTTCGGTACCCAGAGCCTTGTTCGATGGTGGGCCAACGTAGATGTAATCCACCAAGGCCTTGTCCTCCAACTTGGTCACTTCAGTTGCTTCGGGCAAGGTGATCTTCACCAAGAGATCCGTTTCGCGCATCACGGTGGTCACCATGAAGAAGAACAGCAACATGAAGATGATGTCCGGCAGTGAGGCCGTGCTGATGGGCGGTGTTGATTTGCCCCCTTTGTCCTTGAAACGTGACATGCTCGTTTATTTCTTGACCTCCACCGGTTCGGCTTCGGAGATCCGTTGAGGGAACACCAAACGAACCGCTTTGATCAGGGGTTTGTCATCTTCGTTCTTGTCATCCAATGAGGAGAACGGCCGATCAAATTTGTCCTTCGACAAGCCTTCACGCAACTCATCGATACCAGCTTCCAGTTCGTTCTGCACTTTCACGTACATGTTGTAACTGGTCTTGGATCCGGTCTGCAGGGAGATGACGGCACTACCAGGAAGCTCGCTGAATTCGCCAAGCAACTTCACTGCATCCAGCTTCCCTTCCCACTTCTCCGCAAGGTCCTCGTAGGCTTGCTTGTCCTTCGGATCGGCCGCTGAGGCCACTCCGGACTTGAACTCCGCGATCTTCTGGCTGCACACCGCAGCAGTGATCCGCACTTTTTCAGGAAGGTCCTCGCTGTTGTTGGGGTTGGTCATGAACTCCTTGGCCCCTTCGCGCAGGTCCTTGATATCCATGGGTTTCCCTTCCACAAGGAGTTGGTCGGCATCATTCACCAGTACGATGTACACGTTACGCTCCTTAACGATATCAGGATCGATCTGGTCTTCCACGATCGGCGGAAGCAACCTGAGGATACCTGCATCGGTATCCATGGTCGTTGTTACCAAGAAGAAGATGAGCAAGAGGAAAGCGATGTCGGCCATGGAGCCGGCATTGATCTCCTGAACACCTGCGGTCTTGCGTCGCTTCAACATTCGGTCCTACTTGAAGAGCTTTGAAACCCCACCCCAAACAGCGGCCAGCACTGCGACCACGGCCGCGATAGCGGTCATGATCAGTCCCGCTCCGATCAGTTTGGAGGTTCCGGTGGAGATGTTCCAGTTCGGTTTCACAGTGCCATCGGCCATAACGTACGCCACTGCGAAGAGTGCAGCAAAAGCGACCAATGGTATTAGCGTTGTCTTGATATTTCCACCGGTGAACAAGGACATGACCCCGGACAACAACGCCAAGATGATGCCTACCGCGAACACAGCGTAGGTCAAGTACAGACCACCATCGATCCCGGCTTCATTCCCCAACATGATCATGATGAAGAAGACCAGACCCAGACCGGAGATGATCCACAGGATGATCTGCCCGATACGGGCGGTACCGCTTGCGTGCCCTGCCATGTTAGTGCTTGGTATTGTTCTTCATCAGCAGATCGACAAGCCCGATGGAAGCTTCTTCCATTTGGCCGGTAATGCTATCGATGCGGCTAACGAGGTAGTTATAAAAGACCTGGAGGATAATGGCCACGATCAAGCCGAACACGGTCGTGAGCAATGCCACCTTGATACCACCGGCCACGATGGCTGGGCTGATGTTGTTGGCCGCAGCGATCTGGTCGAACGCGAAGATCATTCCGACAACAGTTCCCAAGAACCCCAACATGGGAGCCAAGGCGATGAACAAGCTGATCCAAGAGAGACCGCGCTCCAAACGACCTACCTCCACGCCGCCATATGCAACGATGGATTTCTCGGCGATGTCCACACCTTCATTGGCGCGATCAAGGCCTTGATAGAAGATACCGGCAACGGGTCCTTTCGTATTGCGGCACAGTTCCTTGGCCGCATTGATACCACCGCTCTTCATGGCACTTTCCACATCACCCAACAACTTATCCGTGTTGGTGCTGGCCATATTCAAATAGATTATCCGCTCGATCACAAATGCCAAACCGAGGATCATGCATAACAACACAGGGCTCATCCATGTCGGGTCACCTTCGATGAAACGATCCTGAATGATTGTTGACCTTCGGAGGCATCCGCTGCCACCTCGGTATCTGCGGCTGCCGGCGCGTCTTGGGCCATTACCGGTGAAGTGGACAAGCTGACACAGACAAGAGCAGCTAGGCAGAGGGACAAGAACTTACGTACCATGTTGTGGATCGTTAGCGTATGGGGTTGGTTCGGGGTTGATGCAGGTATTCGCCTGAACGAATGTGGCGCAAAGTAAAGACAGGGGATCGAAAGACCGGTGCTAAGTAAGAACAAGTTCGTGGGATCTCATATTGCTTTACCGGAATATTAGCGAGGAACGGTAGTTTGAACATAGGGAAAGGTGCAAGTAGAATTTCTGCCGGCACACTTCATCTCTTTTCTGGGCATCTGTGAGAATGAACGACAAACTGTTCACCCCACGTTCATCAATTGCGGAGAGAGAGGGATTCGAACCCCCGTTACCCTTTCAGGTAAACACACTTTCCAGGCGTGCGCCTTCAACCACTCGGCCATCTCTCCTTTGTATTTCCGGTGAAAAGTATTTACCGGCGGGCGGCAAAACTACGAAAAGGAAGATGCGGTGGATTCTCCTGCAAAAGGGACCTTCATTCCTTGCACCCAGTCAGCATCCTGAGTTCGTCCCATAAGGAACATGGCCTTGGTAATGGCGGCTTCCACGGTCATGTCCGCACAGCCAACCACGCCCATATCACGAAACGCGACACTTGTTCCATACCTCCCCTGCTCAACCCTACCGCCGACACATTGGGTAACGTTGAGCAACTGGACACCGCGGTCCCTTGCTTCTCGGAACGCATCGATCAGGTCCGGGTCAGTGGGCCCGTTGCCCGCTCCGAATGTTGTGAGCACCACGGCGCGTAGATCCGGCATTTCCAAGGCGTGGCGCACCCAGGCACTACGGATGCCCGGATAAAGACGTACAACCGCTAATCGATCGTCCATTCGGGTATGCACGTTCAACGGGCCTTTTCGATGCGGAAGGATCGCAGCACGATCGTATCTGATGTGTACTCCGGCTTCAGCCAAAGCAGGCCAGTTCGGTGATCGAAAGGCCTCGAATCGCTCCGCATGCACTTTCACCGTGCGATTTCCGCGCATAAGGCCGTATTCGAAATAGACGGCTACTTCGGGGACCATGGCATTGCCCTCTTCATCTTTCGCAGCGGCGATCTGAATAGCTGTGATCAGGTTCTCCTTTGCATCTGTTCGAATCGCGCCGATGGGCAATTGCGAGCCGGTCAAAATCACCGGTTTGTTCAGGCCTTCCAACAAAAAGCTGAGGGCACTGGCCGTGTACGCCATGGTATCACTGCCGTGCAAAACGACAAAGCCATCGAACTTGTCGTAATGCGATCCGACCTGTTCCGCGATGCGCACATGGTCCGCCGGCCGCATGTCACTGCTATCAATTGCCTTGTCGAAAGAGATCGCATCCAAGGTGATCTGCATGCGCTCCAACTCGGGGACTTGGTCCTCCAGATGGGCGAGGTCCATCGGACGTAATTCACCGGTTCGTGGGTCGGCGTGCATGCCGATGGTGCCACCGGTGTAAATGAGAAGGACTTTCGGTGGCATTTGTTTGGTCAACTAGTTTGATGATCGAGTGTTGAAAGGTACAGGGTACCTAGTACTGAGTACCGGCATAACTGTACTAGGTACCCAATACCTGTTACCTCTTGCTTTTCAACTTTCTCCAAGCCCGAACAATTTCATTGCATTCGCGGTGGTGATCTTGGCGATGGTAGCTACGGAAACACCTGTGGCCTCGGCTAATTTTGCTGCGATGTGCGGGATGTAGGCACTTTCGTTCCGTTTTCCGCGGAAGGGTACAGGTGCCAGATACGGCGCATCGGTTTCCAACACGCAATGTTCATGACCTACAACGGCCATGGTTTCTGCGAGCCCGCCTTTGGGAAACGTGACCACGCCACCAATGCCGAGGTAGAAATCGCCCAAGGCCACAATACGCGCCGCTTCTTCGGCAGAACCGGTGAAACAGTGGAACACGCCACGCAGGTCCTTGCCATTCTCGGCTTCAACGATGGCGATGGTCTCAGCGAAACTCTGACGACAGTGGATCACGATGGGCAATTCCAACTCCTTCGCCCAACGAATTTGTTGCCGAAAAACTTCCTCCTGTTGTGCTAAGAAGGTCTTGTCCCAATGCAGATCCGTACCGATCTCACCTACGCCGAAGTAGGTTCCGGTGCGCAAGAGCGCTTCTACTTGCTTCATGGACGCTGTATTGTCCGCACCTACGGAACACGGGTGCAATCCCATCATCGGGTAGCAGATACCGGGGTACTCCTCGGCCAGCGTATGCATAGCATCAATGCTCTCGTGGTCCACGTTGGGCAAAAGCAATTTGGTTACCCCGGCATCAAGAGCACGTTGCACCATTTCGGCACGATCATCGCCGAACTTGCTACTGTACAAATGAGCGTGTGTGTCTACGAACATGGGTGCCAAGTTCGGGGTTTTGGGCTTGTACATGATCGCTTGGACCTACACCCATGTCGCGGGCGGATAATGATCCGCCACCTACATTTCGCTTGTGATCCGAGATCCCGACCCGGAACAACTTCCTCACCCCACCTTTGCACGCGCCATGAAGATCCTTGTCCTCCGCTTTAGTTCCATTGGGGACATTGTGCTTACAAGCCCTGTGTTGCGCTGTTTGCACCAACAGGTAAAGGCCGAAGTGCATGTGGCCACCAAGGCCGAATATGCCGATCTGTTGACCTATTCTCCTTACGTGACGAAGGTGCATACGCTAGGGAGTGATTTGGGCGCTTTCACGAAGGCATTGAAAACCGAATAATTCACGGAAGTGATCGACCTGCACCACAACCTACGCACGTCACGGATCAAGCGGGCCATAGGTGTTCCGGCGCACAGCTTCAACAAGCTGAACATCGAGAAATGGCTGCTCGTGAATTTCAAGATGGACCGTATGCCTCCGATCCACATCGTGGACCGATACATGACAGCAGTAGCGCATTTGGGGGTGAAGAATGACGGGCAAGGACTGGACCTGTTCATTCCACCGGAACGCGAAGTTCCTCTTCCCTCCTTACCTGAAGCACACCGGAACGGGTATACCGCGATCGCGATCGGTGCAGCACATTTCACCAAACGCTTGCCGGAACACCGGTTGATCGAATTGACGAATTTGTTAAAAGGTCCGGTGGTATTGATCGGCGGTAAAGAAGATAGCGCGGTGGCCCACGCTATCTCTAGCGCCATTGGCGGAAGGGTATTCGATGCGACGGGCAAATACGACCTCCTTGGCAGTGCTTCATTGATCAAACAAGCAAGAAGTGTGATCGCACATGATAGCGGTGCCATGCATATTGCAAGTGCGTTCAAGAGGCCACTGGTCAGCGTGTGGGGCAATACAGTTCCACAATTCGGCATGGGACCTTACATACCCACTGATCCTGCTCAGGCGCACCTTGCTGAAGTGAAAGGACTCCCATGCCGCCCGTGTTCGAAGATCGGTCATGACCAATGCCCCAAAGGACATTTCAGGTGCATGGAGAAACAAGATCTGAAAATGATCGCGAACTTGGCCGCCCAATGAGCTGGGAGATATTGGTACAAGACCTGCCCAACGTGGCTAACCTGGAAGATGTGCCGAACGATTTCAGGCCTGGGTCGATCGGAACGCGCACGGAATTGATCGCACGCATCAAGAAAGTCGCACCTAGCGCCGAGGAACAGGACGGTTGGCTATTCGTTCAGAACGCGGAAGTTGATCTGAGCATCCAATTCCACATGGAAGATCCGCAGCTGGTCCGTTACCTGATGATCCATGTGCATGGCGGCGCGAACAGCAAGGCCCGTGTTGCAGGGATCATCGAAAAGTTGGGACTGCGCGCGGTGGATGTGGATACTGGTGAACTGTTCAAGGGTTGAAACGCTGGCTACCGACCATTGGCTGTTGGCTGCTGGCTACTAGCTATTCACGATCTGGAACAAACGTTACCCGCTAAGCTGGGAATAGCTAGTAGCCAGCAGCCCAAGGCCAGTGGCCAGCCCTCACCCAAACAACGCCTTCAACTCCGTGGCATCCTCCGGCTTCATTTTACCGGCAATGATCAACCGCAATTGGCGGCGGCGTAGCGCACTGTCATAACGACTTTTCTCCACGTCTGTCTCCGGAACGGCATCGGGTACTTTGCTCGGCTGCCCGGCATTGTCCACGGCCACGAACGTGTACATGGCGCTGTTGCACGGGATCTTTTCACCGGTCTGTTGGTCTTCCACCCATACGTCGCTCCAGATCTCCATGCTGGTTCCGAATGCACGGCTCACATGGCTGCGGATCGTAACGAAATCGCCCAGCTTGATCGGTCTGTCGAAGCTCACGTTGTTCACCGCGATCGTCACTACCATACGCTTGCAATGGCGGTGCGCGCTGATCGCACTATTGATGTCCAACCATTCCAGCAAGCGACCACCGAACAGGTTGCTCATGGTATTGGTGTCATTGGGCAACACCAAGTGAGTGGTGTCTGCGTAGCTCTCTTTTACCGATCTTGTGGCGGGTATCATGTTCACGTTCCTCCTGAATGGGCCGCGAAGGTAGGGTGTGCCTTCGCCTATCTTTGGTGGCAGGCAAAGCATGGACACGACCACTGATCTAACCGCATTCCTACGGGCCTTGCACGTCTTCGCGCTGGTGGCCTATTTCGGTGGCACCTTCCATTTGGTCCGTTTGTTCTTGGCCCACCGCAGCGCCATGGCAAATTGGGAGCCGGACCGCGCGATCTTGCTGAAAGCTTTCGGGGGAATGGAACGAAAGGCGCATTATTTTTTGGTCTGGCCGGCGTTGCTCACTGTTATCACATTGAGCGTGTGGTACCTGTGGAAGGAACCGACGCTGCTGGTTGACCCCTTCACGCATGTGCTACTGGGCTTCGCGACCGTGGTGTTGGGTTACCACTTTTTAGTGCATTCATTGTATCGCAGACTGGGCCGTGGCGAAGCGGTTTGGAACACATTCGGCTTGCAATTATTCGCCCAAGGCGCTACGGCTTTGCTTTTCATTTTAACAACCATCCTGATCTACCGTGAAGAACTTGGTTGGACGGCAGGCATCATCGGTCTGGCGGTGATCGGAGTGATCCTGTTGTTCGGAGCAGTCGGCTCACGGAAAAAGAAAGCGGTGAATACAGATGCTTAAGGTTGGCGATACGGCTCCGGATTTCACGCTCATCGATCAGCACGGCAAGCCTGTAAGATTGAGCGACCAACTACCTGAACACCATGTGGTGCTCTTCTTCTATCCGAAGGACAACACCATGATCTGCACCAAGGAGGCTTGTGCCTTTCGCGATGCACTGCCGGAAATATCCGCCGAGGATGCGTTGGTCTACGGCATTAGCAACGATCCGGTAAGTTCTCACAGTGCTTGGGCCCAACGGTGGCAGCTGGGCTACCCCCTTCTATCGGACACGGATGGCGCGGTTGCCAAGGCCTACGATGTGGGTCGCACGTGGGGCCTTTTCCGAGGAAGGGTCACGTACATCATTGATAAGGCAGGCATCATCCGCGGTGCGCTGGACGATCATTTTCGCGCAGAGACCCATGTGCGCAAGGCACTTGCTACACTGAAGGATCAGAGCAAGTCGTAGAACACGACGTTGCCGTTGGCCGTTCCGATCAGCAATTTACCCTCCCACACCAATAGAGGAGCACGGTGGTGCTGGTCCTTGTTCTCTGGAAAGGTGATGGTGCGTTGCACTTTGCCATCGGCACCAACAAATTCCACGATCCCATTCTTACCTGCACGCACGGTCACATCACCGATCTTCACCTCGTCTTGCTGGTAGAACCGATCGAAAGTTGAATTGGACATGTCCAAGCCCATCGCCTTAACGGAACGGGGATCTGGGATCCACCGGAAACTGGTGATCACCCTTTCCTGCTTGCCGTCGGTCAAGTTCCATACGGTGCGTTTACCGCTGTGGCCCATGAGTACGGCATACTCGCCATTTTCATTGAAGGCGACATAGTACACCGCTGTACCCTTGTCTTCGTTATAAGCCAAGGCATAGATCTTTTTGCCGCTCTCGATCTCGAATAATCCTGCTCCATTGTCCGTCCCCACCAGCAGCCGATCACCTTTGGGGGCAATGGCGAAGGCAGTCAATTCGGCCTTGCCTGTGGCAATGGTCCTTGAAGGTGCTTCCGACACGGTTTGTGCAGCGGTCACGTAGGCGATGAAAAAGGAAAATGCGAACAAGAAATTACGAATGCTCATGTGTGGAGTGGGACTTCGCCGACCGATCACGCAGTTTCGATCAGCGGATGTTGTTGTTTCAGCCAATCCATGGCCTTCTCCATATCGGGGAACATCTGGATGGGGCGGTGTGGCTTGTGATGGCGCACGAAGACATTCGCAGCCAGGTTGTGCGCAAAGTCGCGCACCACGATCGCATCTGCCGCGATGTATTTGCAGGAATCTTCTGATGATGCATGGGCGCGCGCCTCATTGCTCATGGTGGTATTCTCACCTACGGTAACGACCAACAACGCCTTCTTGCCCTGTCGCTCGCGCTCGATCACATCGAACATTTCCTGCACCTCTTCGGGACTAACCATATGGTCGTCCTTGAAATGGGTATGCACGATATCCCCATCAAGGAAAGTGACCGAGCAACAATCTGTTTTCACCACATGCATGGGTTCCATCGGGTAGCGGGTACGAAGGTACGGAGCATGGAAAAGGGTTGAGTGGAAAATGAGATCAATTCACCAACAACCACGCTTGTGCCGAACCCTTGGTCCGGATCTGTTCCAGCAAACCCAAAGCGGAACTTCGGTCAGGGAAACTTCCATAAGCGACCGGATACAGCTGTCCTCGTTTTGGCAAGCGCACGGCGGTGTATCCTTGTTCTTGCAACTGGTCAAGTAGGCGATCCGCATTCTCCGGTTGCGCGAAACAACCACCGATCACATTGAACCGGCTAACTGTGCCTGTTCTCTTGGGAAGCACAACACGTGTACTGTCCTTTTCGGCCACCTTGGTCAACGATTCGGGACTCTCACGACCAAGATCAACGGTTACGGTAAGCCCAGCTTCGTTCACTGGGATCTCCTGTATACCAAGGGTTTCTTCCGGCAACGTGAATACGGCAGCATTGGTGACCAGCTCCGGCAATTCAGTTGTTGGCGTGTACGTCGGCGCTGTTTTGCTTTCGGTGTTCGCGAGCCCACCTCCCAAGTTCGCGTTCGGGTGCGCGTATACCCACCACGTAGCTGCGCTCACTAAAATTGCGGCAGTAGCTGCGGCCCAGATCCAGTTACTGCGTTCGCGCTCCACCTCTTCCACCGGTTCCAATGTTGGAATAGACATCGGCACCACTTTTCGCTCTTGCACAGGCAAGGCAGCAACAGGGCGCAGACCGAATGAACCTTTCAAAAAGTTGGTTCGTTCATCGGGATCGAACTGGAGGTTCTTTTCCGCATCATGGAAGAAGATACCGATCCGTGGCAACTCCAACCGACCGGTCTTTTCCAACGCGGATCTCCAAGTCTCCACCTCCTTGTCCAAGAGTGAAACTGCCTCCGCATGGTCGATACCCTCACGCAGGGCCAGCCGATCTGCGAGCAGGCCATCGTTGCGCAAGAGGTGCCTGTTATACCCCACCTCCTTGGTGGGTGGGTGTACCAGATTGCGGGCCTTGTCCAAACGGGCAGATCGATATTGCGCCAAAAAGCCACCCCAGCGTGGCACGATCACACAGTCGTGCTCATACAAAAGGTCAAAGAGGTCGCGGTCGATCGGCATTGGGTGCGCAAGATAATCCAATGGATACATGAAGGCCATCAACCTACCCTCCTCCTCGCCTCTTCCAGATCCGCTGGCGTATCCACGCAGAAAGAAAGGTGCTCGGTGATCCCCACGCGTACTTTGAAACCGTATTGGAGCCAGCGCAGTTGTTCCAACCCTTCAGCTTGCTCCAACGAAGAAGGCGGCAGTTGTACAATTTGCTGCAGTATCCCGGACCGGTACGCATACAGGCCGACGTGCTTCAAGTAGGGGAATGCTTTGTGCCTTTCAGCAGCCCCCCCTTCACGCAGAAAAGGTATCGCCGCTCGGCTGAAATAAAGGGCGGTCATATCCGCGTCGGTAGCGATCTTCACTTCGCCGGGATCATCCAGATCATGATCTTCAGTTATGCGCTGTGCAAGTGTTGCAATGCCCCCAAGTGCGGATCGCAAGGTGTTGCAGAGCTCATCGATCTGTTGGGGCACAATGAAGGGTTCATCGCCTTGGATGTTCACCACGGCATCGAAATTCTCCAAGCCTACTCGCTCCAACGCTTCATAACAGCGATCGGTCCCACTTGGATGCTGGTGATCGGTCATCACCGCCTTTGCACCCAGCGAGACCACGTGGTCGAATATCCGTTGATCGTCGGTTGCAGTGACCAGATCGGCGAGCGCTTCGGCTTGTAGGGCTTGTTCGATCACGAGTTGCACCATGCTCTTTCCACCGATATCGGCCAATGCCTTACCGGGCAGCCGGGTACTTGCGAACCGGGCGGGAATGATACCGAGAATGCGCATGGCCTTGGGGTCAAAGGCTCAGCGCCATTTGCACTTGCATACTGCGCGGGGCTTCCACTGAGAGCGGGCGCATGGAGTAGGTCTTATTCGTGAGGTTGTTCAAGATAAAGCTGACGCGCAGTTGCTCCATCAATTCTATGCCGATGCGTGCATCCACGATCACATCTCCGGTCTTGTGGGTATCCATCCATTCGGTGATACCGGTGGGTAAAAGGCCCGGAGCATCCAAGGTGATAAAGGCTTTATCGATGTTGCGGACATGGCTGTTGTAACGCACACTACCACCGAGCAGGAACCGCTTGTACTGTGCTTGAAGATCACCGCGGAACAGGTTCTGGATCCTGAATTTGAGGATGTTGTTGGACGGGTCGTGGCTGGTTTCCGTGTATGTGCTGGGTGGAGAAAGGGAACCGGCAATGGGCGAAACGGCATACACCTGATCGGGGGTGGTGCTCACGGGTGTGGTATGCGTATAGCCCAAGAGGATGGAGATCTCAACGGGGCCGAAATTGCCTTTGCCTGCAAGTTCGAATTCATATCCGGTTACGCGTGCACCACCGGTGTTCACACTCTTGAAACCGAGTCCGAAATAATTGGACAAGCCCGCTGGCGCCGCCCACTGTCCGAAGGTGAATTCCACGTAATTCTCATAATCCTGTTGGAACACCACGGCATCAACATAGCCGGTGAACTTCCCGATCTTGAACCCTTGCTTCACCCCGCCTTCAAGGTTGTAGCTGTTCTCCGCTTTCAACTCGGGGTTGGAATAGACCCGAAGGTTGCCTACGCTGGTGAAGATGAACCGTTCTCCGATGGTGGGAAAGCGGAAGCCCTGCCCGTAACTGGCCCTCAGGTAGGTGGCCTTGTGGATCTGCATCGTCGCGCCTGCACGGTAAACGGGTTGCCCGGCTTCAAGGTCGTCCACTTTGAATTGCTCGTAGCGCACGCCACCGGAAATGGTGAGCCGTTTGAAGAATTTCTTGTCGATCTGTAAGTAACCCGCTGTGTTGGTTGCCGTGTTCTGTGAACTGTTATCGGCATTGCCTCGATACAGTTCAGCCTCGGACCGTACCTGTCGCCAGACAACCCCGCCGGTGATCACCGTTTCCCCAAGCAGGTCTATCTTTTGCTGCACTTGATATTCACCGTGCAACACCGTGTTGCTGTTGCTCTGTCCGTTGTTGTTGTCGAACTCCTGCCGATGCATCCTCAGCCGCACCGTGTGGCGCATACCAGCCTTGGATAGGTAGTCCATGTATGGGTCGATATAGTACTGAGCACCCCTTGTTCGAGTTACGGTACCGGGTTGCGGGCGATAGATCCCGTCCGTGATATTGTTCCAGATGAACACGCTGGTGTTACGGTTCTTCATGGCGTTGGCATTGATACCATAACTAAGGCCTTTCACCTTTCCATTGCGCCATCGCGTACCGATGTTGACCCGGACCCGATTATCGTAGCCACCAGCTCCGGTGCGCAACGGGTCTGTCGCGATCGTATCCGCGGGGATCGGCTCGGGACCGATGTACCCTTGGTCGCTGAACGCATTTCCGCCGATCACCAGTCGAACTTCCCGATCTGCCTGCTGTGCGAGAAATTGAATCCTCCGAAATTCGGACTGTTGTCACCCCACCATCGTTGCGAAGGCACCCTGGGCGCATCGTATGTGCCGGCAAAAAGCGTCGCGCGAGTGGAAGGTTCAGCACGCGGGTATGCGGTCCGCACATTGATCACCCCGCTCAATGCTGAACTGCCGTATAGAACGGAAGATGCTCCTTTGATCACCTCTACTTGTTCCAGGTTCTCCAACGGAAGGAAAGTCCAATTCGGTCTGCCGATATCTCCGCTCAGGATCGGGATGTCGTCCACCAGCACTTGCACACGGGAACCCGCTCCATAACTGAATCCGCTTCCTGCACGGATCTGTGGTTCCTCATCCACGATGGCCACACCGGGGACTTGGTCCAACGCATCGCTCAAACTGGTAATGTTCTTGTTGCGCACCAGGTCCGGGCGTAACACCGTGAGCGATTGGGTCACCTCACCCACCCGTTGTTCGAACTTACCGGCACTGATCACCACCATGTCCAATTGTGCAGCAGCAAAAGCCAACGCCATATCGAACACTTTCTGTTCACCCGCACCCAAGGCCATGGATGCCTTCACTGTAGCGTAGCCTATGTAACTGAAGGTGATCGTATGGTCACCCGGTTGTAACGCGAGGGAATAGTGGCCCGCTTGGTCCGTAACCACGCCCTTGCCCGGTGCGAATACCACGTTCACACCGATCAACCCCTCCTTGGTACTGTCGTCGGTAACGCGGCCACTCAGGATCGCATCTTGCGCCAGCAGTTCTGCACCCGAAAAGAGAGCGAGAAGGATCAGGAGATTCTTCATTCAGTGTGTCGGTTACATTTGTCCAACTAGACCATTGGCGGCCTGTCGGGTATACCATGGCGCGGGTAAATGTAGAAAAAGGCCAATACCGCGAACCGTGGGGGAACAAGAGCTTATACACCGTATTGCACTTTCCATGCTGAAGGGTATTGGGCCGGTGAACGCACGGAATCTGGTGGCATACTGTGGAGGGGTTGATCCCATCTTCGCCGACCGCAAGTTGAAACAGACCTTGGAAAAGGTGCCGGGCATAGGTCCTAAGCTGATCGCTAGTATAACGGACCGGACGGTATTGCCCATGGCCGAAAAGCAACTGGCCTACGTGCGAAAGCACAAGTTGCGCATGGTCTTCTACCTCGACGACGCCTTCCCAAAACGCATGCGCGAAGCCCAGGATTCGCCGGTCCTGCTCTATGTGAAAGGGCCCGCCGATCTGGAAAGTGAGCGCATGGTGGCGATCGTTGGCACGCGAACTCCAACCGAACAGGGCAAGCGTTTGTGCGTTGAATTGGTCGAAGGATTGAAGGAATGCAATGCGACCATCGTGAGCGGCTTGGCATACGGGATAGACATCGTGGCGCATCGCACCGCCTTGAAGCAGGACCTGCCCACGATCGGTTGTGTGGCGCATGGGTTGGACAAGCTGTACCCCGGAGAACATGCGGGCACTGCGAAGGAAATGTTGGAGCACGGCGCGTTGGTGAGCGAACTACCCAGTGAGAGCCCATTCGCACCCGGCAATTTTCCGGCGCGCAACAGGATCATCGCCGGATTGAGTGATTGTACCATCGTTGTTGAAAGTGGTCCAAAAGGCGGGTCGCTGATCACGGCCGACATAGCCAGCAGTTACGATCGCGAGGTCTTCGCTTATCCAGGACGGCCCACCGACCCGCGCAGTGAAGGCTGCAACAAACTGATCCAGCAGAACAAGGCGGCGCTGGTCACGAATTCCAAGGACGTACTGACGTTGATGGAATGGTTGCCGAAGTCGAAGAAGAAGCCGGTCCAAGCCACACTTTTTGTGGACTTGTTGCCAGATGAGCAGACCTTGGTGGACATACTGAAGGCCAAAGGCAAAGTGGCCATCGACGACCTCTGCGTTCAAAGCAAAATGGCACAAGGCAAAGCGGCCGGGATCCTTCTGAACTTGGAGTTCAATGGCGTCGTAAGGGCTCTTCCGGGGAAGATGTATGCGTTGAATTGAAGAAACCATTGCCTCTGGCTTTTCGCTTCTAGCTTTTGACCATTCACGGTTTGGAACGAACGTATCTGCTAGGCTGTGAATAGCCAAAAGCCAGTAGCCAACGGCCAGTAACCAAAAAGCTGGATCTGGAACCTTGACTTGTATTGAACGTCCACTTCCACCATATACCTTCGCGCCCGCTTACCCCGGTCGGCACAAACTTCGATCCAACAAACACCCCTACTTATGGCAACCGCCAAAACAACGCCCAAGACGCAAAAAGAAGTGGATGCTTTCATGAAATACGTGAAGGTCCGCAACGGCAATGAACCCGAATTCCTGCAGGCTGTTCACGAGGTTGCCGAAATGGTGATCCCGTTCATCGAGGCCAACCCCAAGTACAAAGGCAAGATGCTTTTGGAACGTATGGTTGAACCGGAACGTACCATCATCTTCCGCGTGCCATGGTTGGATGATAAGGGGAACACCCAAGTGAACCGTGCATTCCGCATCGAGTTCAACAGCGCGATCGGGCCATACAAGGGCGGACTTCGTTTCCACCCGAGTGTGAATCTGAGCATCTTGAAATTCCTCGGTTTCGAGCAAACCTTCAAGAACAGCTTGACCACATTGCCCATGGGCGGAGGCAAGGGCGGCAGTGATTTCGATCCGAAGGGAAAGAGCGATAATGAAGTGATGCGTTTCTGCCAGAGCCTGATGTCGGAGCTGTTCCGCCACATCGGCCCGGACACGGACGTACCAGCTGGCGACATCGGCGTTGGTGGTCGCGAGATCGGTTACATGTTCGGCCAATACAAGCGCTTGGCGAACGAATTCACTGGAGTACTGACCGGAAAAGGGGCAACATGGGGTGGGTCCTTGATCCGTCCAGAAGCTACGGGCTACGGCTGCGTGTACTTCGCACAGGAAATGATGACCCGCAACAAGACGAGCTTCAAAGGCAAGGTGGTGGCAGTTAGCGGCAGCGGCAACGTGGCCCAATACGCCATTGAGAAAGCAACCCAATTCGGTGCGAAGGTGGTTTCTGCCAGCGATAGCAGCGGTGCGATCTACGACCCAACGGGCATTACCACAGAGAAGCTCGCGTTCCTGATGGATCTGAAGAACGTGAAGCGCGGTCGCATCGAAGAATACACCAAGAAATTCAAAGGATCGAAATTCGTGAAAGGTGCCAGTTCATGGGATGTGGTCGCCAAGTGCGATGTTGCATTGCCTTGCGCCACCCAGAACGAGTTGGATGCCAACGATGCGAAGAGCCTGATCAAGAAAGGCGTGAAGTACATCGCCGAAGGAGCGAACATGCCTACCACGCCGGAAGCGATCACGATCCTGCAGAACGCAGGTGTTGTATTCGCACCAGGTAAGGCCAGCAACGCCGGTGGTGTTGCCACCAGCGGTTTGGAGATGAGCCAGAACAGCCTACGCCTGGCATGGACACGTGATGAAGTGGACGCCAAGTTGCACGCCATCATGAAGAACATCCACGCAGCTTGCGTAAAGCACGGCCAGGAAGGCAACACCATCAACTACGTGAAGGGCGCGAACATCGCGGGCTTCGTGAAGGTGGCCGATGCCATGCTGGATCAGGGTGTTGTGTGACCGGTCAATACCATTTGAGAGAGCCCCCTCGGACATTTCCGAGGGGGCTTTCATTTTACGGATGGATCTGCCCTATCGAGCAACAATGATCTTTCGAGCTTCTCCTCCCGCGAACGATGCGAAGTATACCCCGGACTTGAGATCGGCAACGGAAAGAACCACATTGATCGCACCTGTACCGATACGTTCTTGTGTTACCATACGGCCAAGTGCATCACGCAACACAAGGGTATTCCCAGCGGTGGCGGGATCTACAGTGATGAAGACCTGATCTGTTGCAGGCATGGGATAAATGTTACCCAAGTCCAAGATACTTCGTGACTCGTTGATCGCTGTGGTAATACCTCCATCGGCATCCACTTGACGCACTTGGTACACTGCACCACTGGCTGGGCCAACGAAAGCGACCACATGGAGATCAGCTAAGTTCCAACTGGGGTCCAGTTCAAGTGTGTAGGTCCGTTCCACAAGTGTACCCATTACATTCACGGCTACCGGGTCACCGGCAACAGGCGTGATCATGTCGCGAAGCGCGTTGCGGTGATCGTAATTCTGTTGCGCACCGTTCCCGTAATCTTGTTGGTACCCGAGAATATGGTCTTCCGTCAAAGCAACGTGGATCTCATCATCCGTAGAAGGCGAAATACCTGTGTAGTAGACCTCGACCGTCACGTTCAAAGTACTACCAGTAACACTTGATCCGATCCCGATGTTGGCGGGAGAATCTTGGAAAATGATATTGCCGATCGCAGCATTCCAGCTAGAAGCACTTGATAAAGCTTGGCGATCAACCTTGCCTTGCGGCTGGAAATTAACATCAAATTGGCTCCAAAGCGCGGCACCATCGGTGGTTCGAAAGTCGGGCTGTGAACCACTAGGGTTCGCCAAGGAACCACCATGTACCTCGACACCTACGAGTTGAGCGCCGTATTGTGCGAAGAGGGAGGTGGCCGTAGCATGCGCTGCTGGACAGTTACCACAGTTGATCGCCGTGAATTCCTCCAACAATGCGGTACGTGGTTGTGGCAGCGTGCTCACCAATGTCTGGGATTGAGCAAGCAGCGGGAAAAGCAATGTCAGGGTGAAAAGGGATCTCATGGGTCCGGTTTTAGGCCGGTGAAAGTATCGGCGGTTGATCAGGGGATTGTCACGAAAAGGACAGGTCTGACTGCCGCATCCATCTGCGGAATGGACCATGGGTTGGACCAAAACGAACAAAGCCTCCCAAAAAGGAGGCTCGTTCATTGGGCTTGAAGTGTTGCTGGTTCCGCTATTAAACGACGAGCAACGAAAGATCAAGTTCAGCAGAACTCGTCGTAGGCCATCATCAAATTCTCTGCGATCATCTCTGCGCTACGGCCTTCAATATGGTGGCGCTCCAAGAAATGCACAAGCTTACCATCTTTGAATAGGGCCATGGCCGGGCTGCTTGGTGGGTAGGGCAGAAAATGTTTGCGTGCTTGATTGGTGGCATCCGTATCCACACCGGCGAAAACGGTAACGAGCTTCGTGGGGCGCTTAGCACCTTTCAAGGACTCCTTCGCTCCTGGTCGGGCGGCGCCTGCAGCACAACCGCACACACTGTTCACCACGCACAACACGGTGCCAGGCTGTGAGAGGGCTTTGTCTACTTGTTCGGGGGTCTGTAATTGCTCGAAGCCGGCCATTGTCAGGTCGGTCTTCATCGGGGCTACGAGTTCAGGGGGATACATGGTCGATTATTGGTATGATGAGAACCTTTGAGCGGCTCTCGGTGTTTATTGGGGTACAAAGATACTTCCCATGGAAAAGACATTTGTTGCGGAGGCCTTGGGACGAAGGATCCCAATTGCATATTCAACTAGGCTGGACAGGCAATGGGTCATTCCGGTACATTCGCCGCCCAAGTCTCCCAACATGCTCACCACCCGCACCTTACTGCCCATTCTGTTCTTTCTGTCTGCGTTCCATAATGGCGCGCTGGCCCAGTTGGCCGATGCGGCCTCCCGAGCGCGAGCTGAACTGACCAAGCAGGGCTTTCTGGAACAGGACCTGCAGGACCTGGTGGTGAAGGACGACTACGGCACAAAGCACAATGGCATGCGCCACACCATTCTGCGCCAGCGCTGGATGGGGACCGAGGTATGGAACGGCGATATCGCCCTGCATCAGGCGTCCAATGGAAGCTTGGTCAAACTGAATAGTGGTGCATGGCCGCAGATGGCCAAACGCGTCAATGCCACGGCACCCGGCTTAACCGCAGAACAAGCGGTGGGCATGGTGCTGGGCAAAGAAGGCCTGCGCATACCGACCGCATTGGGTGTGGATCCGGACGGTCTACGGATGCGTTTTGACGGAAGTGCCTTCCGCGGCGAACCAGTGACGGCCCAGCTGGTTTACCAGCCCATGAAGGAATTGCTGATCCTGGCCTGGAACGTGAACTACTATCATCCCTCCACGGAACACTGGTGGAACGTGCGCATCGATGCTCTTACCGGTGCCGAGTTGGACCGCAACGACTGGGTGGCACAATGCGCCTTCGACCATGCCCATGTAGCAACGGAAGCCTGCCCTACGCCAGAAGCGCCGCCGGCACCGATCGCCCCGAACGACTATCGCGTTTACCCTTGGCCGCTGGAAAGCCCTAGCCACGGTGCCCAGACCATCCGCAACGCACCATGGCTGGATGCGGGCATCGCTTCCCCTTATGGTTGGCACGATACCGATGGAGCGGCAGGTGCCGAATTCACCGACACGCGCGGCAACAATGTGCAAGCCCAGGAGGATGCAGATGCCAACAACACAGGCGGATACAGGCCCAGCGGAGGGGCCACCTTGGACTTCGACTTCCCCGTGGATCTCGCGCAGGCGCCGAACGCATACCGAGATGCGGTGATCACGAACCTCTTCTACTGGAACAACCTGATGCATGACATTTGGTACCAATACGGCTTTGATGAACCCAGCGGCAACTTCCAAACGAACAACTATGGACGAGGCGGTGCTGGCAGCGATGCAGTACAGGCCGATGCACTGGATGGCAGCAGCACCAACAACGCCAACTTCGGCACCCCCTCGGACGGCGGTGCGCCGCGCATGCAGATGTTCGTCTGGACCAGCCCCAACCCGGACCGTACCAGCGACTTGGACAACGGTGTTGTTGCGCATGAATACGGGCACGGCATCAGCAACCGTTTGGTCGGCGGCCCATCCAACACCAGCTGCTTGAGCAATGCTGAACAAATGGGCGAAGGGTGGAGCGATTTCTTCGGCTTGGTCATGACCATCGAGGCCGGTGACCAAGGCACGGATCCGCGCGGCATTGGCACTTACGTGCTGGGCCAGCCGGTAACAGGCGCAGGCATCCGCCCCGCGCCCTACTCCACCAGCTTCGGGGTGAACAACTACACCTATGCATCGGTGAACAGCACCTCCCTCAGCCAACCACACGGCGTTGGGTTCGTTTGGTGCACCATGCTGTGGGACCTCACCTGGGCCTTGATCGGCCAATATGGTTTCGACCCGGATATCTATAACGGCACGGGTGGCAACAACATCGCCATGCAACTGGTGGTCGACGGCCTCAAGTTGACACCCTGTAGTCCTGGTTTCGTGGATGGGCGCGATGCCATCTTGGCCGCCGACCTGCAGAACAACGGTGGCGCCAACCAGAACCTGATCTGGGCGGTGTTCGCCGGTCGAGGCTTGGGGGCTAGCGCATCGCAAGGTTCCAGCAACAGTCGCACGGACCAAGCGGAAGCCTACGACACTCCGTTGCCGACCAACGTGGGCATGGCCTCCATCACCTCACCGGGTGGTGATGTATTCGATTGCACGCCCAGCAGCATCCCCGTCACTGTGGTGATCCGCAACTATGGCCAAGTAGCCCAGAGCAACTTCGACGTGCGCTACCAAGTGGATGGTGGTGCCTTCGTGACGGAAACGTTCACAGGTATTTTGGCGACTGGCACATCGGCCTCCTTCACATTCGCACAGCCGGCTTTGATCAGTGGCATCGGACAGCACACCATCGCGGTATCCACCGCTCTCGTCGATGACCAGTTCGTGGCGAACGACCAGGCCTCACGGACATTTGGCCTCGTGGCGGCGAGCACCATCAACGCACCCTTCGCGGAGAACGTGGAAGGCGGCTCCGTGACCCCAACGGGGTGGACGCTACAGAACCCGGACAACAGCACCACGTGGACCACTGCCTTGCTCGCGAATGGCCCAGCCTGTGCTTCCAGCCGGAGTTGGTCGATCGATTACTACGGCTACAACGCACCGGGTCAGGAAGACCGCCTGTTGACCCCCAAGGTGGACCTCTCTGCCTCGGCGGGGACACGGTTGAAATTCCACCACGCCTATGCGCCTTATGCAGCCGGGTATGACGATGGCTTGCGTGTGGATGTGAGCGTCAGCTGCGGTGCCTCTTGGACTACGGTCTTCCAACAAGTGGGTTCTGTGCTTGCAACCACGGCCAACTCGTCCAGTGCATGGACACCCACGAACTGCAACCAATGGCGTTTGAACGACATCGATCTGAGCGCTTACGACGGCCAGACAGTGCTGATCCGCTTCTCCGGGATCAACGGCTACGGCAACTACATCTATCTGGATAACGTGGTGCTTGAAAGCAACGGTGTAGCACTCAGCGTGAAACTCCTGTTGGAAGGCAACTACGACAGCGGAACGGATCGGATGCGGGACAGCCTCCGCACGAACGCGCTACTTCCACCGATCGAACCGTACTCCGCGCTCGGATTCACGCAGGCGGGGAACGGTGGCGGTGAGACCGCTGACGCCAGTGTGTTCACCACGACCGGTGATAATGCGATCGTGGATTGGGTGCTGTTGGAACTACGAAGCGCAACAACCCCAACCACCATAGTTGCTACACGCTGTGCCTTGTTACAGCGCGATGGCGATGTGGTGGATAAGGACGGGCTTTCACCTGTGGTCTTTCTCGCTGGTCCGGGTAATTATCAAGTGGCGGCGCGCCACAGGAACCACTTTGGTAGCATGACCGCGACGCCGATCGCGTTGATCGGAACACCCACATCCTTGGACCTGACCAGTTCGTCGACCGCTACCTACGGGACGGAGGCTCGAAAGTCCTCGAATGGCCGGGAAATGTTATGGGCGGGGGATGTCACCACCGATGGCACGATCAAGTACACCGGTACTGGCAATGATCGCGACTTGATCTTGCAAGCCATCGGCGGCAGCGTAGCGACCAACACCGTGAATGGCTACCTGCGCAGCGATGTGAACCTGGACGGCACCGTTAAGTACACGGGTACAGGCAACGACCGCGATGTGATCTTGGTGAACATCGGTGGCACGGTGGCGACGAACACACGAGAGGAGCAACTTCCATGATGTGGCAATGGACCGGTCAGAAGCGGCACGGATCGAGAGCTGGTTCCACGACCTTCCAGAGGTGTGGCAACCGGTGACAAATGCCATCCGTGAACTGTTGATGGACTCCTCTCCACGAATGAACGAGGAGTGGAAGTACAAGACACCGTTCTATTCCCACAGTCGTGCAATGTGCTATCTAAGTCTGCAGGGACAAAAGATGGTACTAGGCTTCGTGCATGGTACTGATCTGGCCGATCCATGCGGAATACTGGCACATACGGACCATCGATCCATCCGCCACTTCCTTCCATCCTATGATCCAAAAAGACTGCCCGTTGTTGCGCTGCGCGGTCTGATCCAGGAAGCCATCGCGATCAATGAGGAGATCTATCGCTCCAGATCGGTAACCCGAGGAGGTCGGTCAAAGTGATCGCTTCCGTTTGAAGAAGGCCTTGAGCAGATCGGCACATTCGGCCTCCAATACACCGCCCACAACTTGTGTCTTGGGGTGCAGCAAGGCACCTCCGAATCGTCGGTAACCGGCTTTCTCATCGAAGGCACCGAAGACCACCTTTCCCAATTGAGACCACTGCATGGCACCGGCACACATGACGCAAGGCTCCAAGGTGACATAGAGTGTACAATCCTTCAGGTACTTGCCTCCGAGATTTTCCGCAGCCGCTGTGATCGATTGCATCTCGGCATGGGCCGTCACATCGTTCAATCGCTCGGTCAGGTTGTGTCCACGCGCAATGATCTGGTCCTTACAGACGATCACAACACCTACGGGAACTTCATCGATCTTGAACGCTTGTTCTGCTTCCTTCAACGCTTGGCGCATGAAGTGTTCGTCGCTGTTCGGCACGATCATTCCAACAACACTTTTACGATTACACCATTGGCGGAATTCGAAACATGTTGCACGGAATAAACACCACGCGCCAGGTCGTTCACGGCGATCGTAATGATCGGATCAGTGGCACGAATTCGTCGAACCACCCTACCACTTACATCCGTCATCACCAACTCGCCTGTGCGCAACCTGGAACGTAAGAACAATTGATCCCGTGCCGGTGAAGGCCATACTTCCAACTGCCCAAAAGCGCTGGCCTCATTGATCCCGACTTGTTGCAATGGCGCACAATCCAAGTAGTGCGAAGCATCCGTTCCGTCGTCCACCACGATACTTGTATCACCGGGCAAACCATTCGTGTAGGCGAAATAGAAAAGCATCATTTCGTTGGTAGTGGATTCGCCGAGCCACACCCAATCCGGTGGGGAGTTCGGGTTCTCCTCGTTCTCTGCGGTATTGTCGTACCAAGCTTCGCCATGTAGAACGGTGCCGGGTGGTAAATAGATCGGATTGCGGAAGGCGTACAACCCTTGCCAATGGAAATCCCAATCGGGGATATCGATCAACGGAATGGTATCACCATTGGGCAGCACGGCCCACGACTTCATGCTTTGGCCCAACAAATGGCAATGCGGTCCGATCGCGGTGATGGTCGCTGCCACGGGCACCGTGTACTCCGCATGGAAACTGCGCACTTGATAGGGTGCTATGACCAATGGTCCATCGGTGATCGCATTGATATGGTCCAACACGGGATCGATGGAGATGCTTCGCAGGGTACTTGACGGGCTCAATCGCAAATTCACACGGGTACTGTCCACGGCACCCGTCTCTGTGCTGGCCGGGTAATGCACTTGGATCACCACATCTGCATTGGCATAGAGCTTGATCCCCATTCCGGGAGGGGTGAAGACAGCATCACTACCGGGCACCCAGATCCCGATCAACTTCGCACTGTTCACCCCGATACCACCAAAGTTCACATAACCGGGTTCCGGTGTATCATCATCCAACTGTTGTGCTTGGCCAGTAGTATCCTGGAACACGAGCACATGGTGTACATGTTCGGTGTTACCGGGTACCACTTCAATACCAGTGATGTAACGGTCAGTAGGATTATCGATGTTCAGTACGAAGCATTGGTACACATCCGTAGGGCTCGGTGGAATGGTGTACGCTTCCATGATCACGGAAATATCCGCGTTCGCCAGAACGGATCCGTTATCGAAAACGGGAGGCTCCAGTGCGGCTTCCGGTGGACCTTCTGGGGCGCCCCCTTGCACCCATGCCGCGATCAGGTCGATCTCGTCCTGCGTCAATACCCGTTCATGCGCCATTGGCCTGTATTCGGGATCGGGCGGCCAAGGGGGCATAACGCGTTGCTCGGTAGCTTCCGCGATCTCCAACCTATTGAAGTATGCGTTCGCATAGCTGGTAATATCGAACGACCCGATCCCACCATCGTGGTGGCAGGTTGCGCAATGCGAGAAAGCGATGCAGGCAATATCCTCGTTCCAAGTAGGCGTTTGGGCCGAAGCAGGCACACCCACCAGCAAGATGAGGACCAATGGAAAGCAACGTGATCGCTGCCCAATGCTTTGTACTATGGCGGTGACTAATTTCATGTTCCGATCCGTTCAACTTGTGTATCGTTCAACTCACCGACAAGCAGTCCATGCACACCTGCTTTGATATCCTTGATGTTAAGTTGCATGGTCACCCGACCGTTCCATTCATTCTCTTCCAACGTGTATAGAATGCTGAACGGTTCACCGCTCTTCACCATTTCGTAATGCTGTGCCATGCGGAAGGCGATCGCATCAAACCGAGGACCATCACTGTTCGCATGCCTTAAGCACAATTTCAAGTGGTCCTCGCCCACGATCCGCATTTGACCGGTATCGATCACCCCTCGGCTGAGGAACATCGGTTTCATGTTGCCGGGACCAAAAGGTGCCATGTGATGCAAGATGCGAGCGAGCTTATCATCCAGATCGATCAACCGTACTTCGGCATCCACGATCTCTTCGGGCACACGCAAGGCCGGGTCCATCGTTTCGCGCACGACCTTCTCGAACCGTTCACGGAAGGCTTGCACATTCTCCAAGGGCATCGACATGCCGGCCGCATACATGTGGCCACCGAACTGTTCCAACAGGTCGCTGCATGCGTTGATCGCTTCGTACACGTCGAAGTTCTTCACGCTTCGAGCACTGCCTACCGCCATGCCTTGGCTTTCTGTGAGCACCACTGTGGGTCGGTAGAATTTCTCGATCAGCCGGGAAGCTACGATGCCCACGACACCCTTGTGCCATGTATCACTGAACACCACCGTGGTCCATGCATCGCGCATGGCAGGATCGCGGGTGATGTGCTCAAGTGCTTCGGCCGTCATGTCCTTGTCCAACACTTGGCGTTGGCTGTTATTTCCATCCACCCGAATGCCCATGTGTTCGGCTTGGGCCAGGTCCTTCGCAAGCAGCAGTTCCACCGCTTGTCTACCGTGTTCGATGCGGCCTGCTGCATTGATCCGTGGACCGATGGTGAATACCAGGTCGCCAATATCGAGCTGCTTCTTCACATTGGCCATTTGCATCATGCACTTGATCCCGGGCCGCGGATCCAAGTTCAATCGTTTCAATCCGAAGTGGGCCAACACACGGTTCTCTCCATTCACCGGAACAATGTCGCACGCCGTGCTAACTGCAACCAGGTCCAGCAAGGGTTCCAGCTCGGACATGGAGATGCCATTCCGCTGGGCGATGCCTTGCACCAATTTGAACCCGATACCGCATCCACTCAATTCCTTGAACGGGTATGTGCAATCGTCGCGTTTGGGATCGAGAACGGCAACGGCCTCGGGCAACGCATCGCCGGGCCGATGGTGATCACAGATAATGAAGTCGATGCCTTTTTCGTTTGCGTAGGCGACCTTGTCAATGGATTTGATGCCGCAATCAATGCGATGATCACTCCCACTTTCTCCTTTTTAGCGTGATCGATGCCTTGGAAGGAAATGCCATACCCTTCAGCGTAGCGGTCCGGGATGTAGAAGGTGATGTTGCCGGTAAAGCGTTGAAGGAAGGAGAAGACAAGCGCAACGGCGGTGGTGCCATCCACATCGTAATCGCCGTACACCATGATCCGTTCGTTATCTCCCAACGCACGTTCGATGCGTTCCACGGCCTGCTGCATATCGGCCATTTCGAACGGATCGTGCAAATGGTCCATTGTTGGCCTGAAGAAAAGTGCGGCTGCATCGCGGTCCGTGATCCCGCGTTGCACGAGGATCCGAGCAGCCACTTCCGGGCAACGGTCATGGACCAGATCTTTCACGCGGCTCTCATCCACCGCATCCTTCAATTTCCAACGTTTCGATCCGATAGGCATGGGTCCGAAGGTAAGCGGCGGACTTGATCTTCGAAAAGCCGGGTCGTGCGGTCTACTCACGCTCCAGAAGCACCTTTGCAGCCTTCAGGTCTTCCTTTTCCTTGGCAGAAAGAGTGGGCATCTGAAGGTCCATGGCCTCGAGCTTTTCCCGTATCAAGCGGCCCACGATCGCCCTGCTCTCCCATTGATCGTCGGCTGGTACTATATACCAAGGTGCGTGTTCGGCGGAAGTGGCCCCAATGGCATCCTGGTAGGCGCAACGGTACGTGTCCCACAAGGCACGTTCGGCAATATCCCCAAGGTTGAACTTCCAATGTTTGCCCGGCTCCTTCATACGTTCGAGGAGCCTTTCCTTCTGCGCTTCGCGACCCATGTGCAAATAGAACTTCATGATCACCACACCTTGCCTTGCGAGGTGCGTTTCGAATGCGGCGATGGATGCATAACGTTCCTTCCAGAACCGGGCATCGGCTTTCTCCGGTGAAGTAATTCCAGGGATCCGTTGGCCAATGAGGTATTCCGGATGAACCTTTACCACCAGTACTTCTTCGTAGTGCGATCGATTGTGGATCCCGATCATTCCCTTAGGTGGAACGGCCTTGGCATGGCGCCAGAGAAAGTCATGTGCGAGTTCCTCACTGTTCGGGGCCTTGAAGCTATGCACTTGGCAACCTTGCGGGTTCACACCGCTCATTACATGGCGGATACAACTGTCCTTTCCGGCAGCATCCATCGCCTGGAAGATCAGCAAAAGCGAACGGCCGCTTTCGGCGTAGAGTGTTTCCTGCAACTCGCTGATCCGTTCCCTGTCTTTCTCAAGCGCCTCTTTCAATGCCTTCTTCGTCTCTGCTCCCAAGTCGGTGGGGTAGTTACTGAGGTCCACAGGGCCTGGCACGGTGATGATGTGTTCGGGAAAAGAAAGGTCCGGCATGGTCAATAATTCGCGGAAAGGTAGCCGCAACCCACGTCCCGTATGCAAAATTGCCCATCTTCGCAGCCTTATCCAAGAACATGCTGGTTCGCCATCACCTAATTCCGCTCTGCCTCTTGCTCCTTTCGGGCTGTGCAGGACTTTCCAAGAGCGGTCAGACCACGACCGTGATCACGACAGAGCCGCCCAACGCGATCGTACACGTGAATGGAGCCGAGCGCGGAACCACTCCGTTCACATACACCTATGATCCGGCCGACGGCAATAAGGTGCTCTTCGATCTGGAATTGGCCGGTTATGACAAGACCTCGATATCCATCAAGCCCAAACGGAACAATGCGGTACTGTTCATGGATGCGATGCTGCTTCAGATCCCTTACATCGTGGACCGGAGATCACCCAAGATGTACAGCCTTCCGCGGCCGGATTACAAGCTCCAGCTCTTCAAGGAAGTTGATAAGGATGCTGAACGTGTCATGGTGCCGGTAACCGGTGCAGATGTGGCCACTTTTGATAAGTCCATCGGCACATTGAACGGCAAACCCATCTTGACCGCAACTGACCAAATAGCCCAGGACCTGAAGGAACCCGACCTATTGGCCGCCGCCATGATAGCCGGTCTTCGCGAAACATGGGTCGATGCTCGTTCCGTGCGCAAAGGCAACACCAAGGGAGACGAAACCATACTCAAAGCAAAGCTTTACTTACGGCCCAAGGTCCAAGTGGTTGCGGCAACACTGACCGGATCTCGCAAAGTGTGTAACGGGACCGTGGATCTCGAGGTGGATTGGCAGTTCTTCAGTAGCCTGCGGAAGGACAGTTTGTTGTTCAGCAAGACCACACGTACGGTCTATCTCGCGATGGACGCGAATAGCAGGGATGTGGTGGACCAAGCCCTTCGACAAGCAGCGCGTTGGTTGAGCGAAGACCCCACACTGAAAGAACTGATCGGCACCAACATGGCGAATGTGATCCTAGCGAACAAGGGCGATGAGATGCGCTTGAAAACGCCTTTGCCGATCCCATTCGAAGGCCGAAAGGACATGTTGGCGGCATTGGTCAAAGCAGTGGTCACCATTACCACGGACAAAGGCCATGGCAGCGGATTCATGATCAGCAACGACGGTTACTTGGTAACGAACGCGCACGTTGTGGAGGACGAGTCTTCTCCCAAGGTGAAATTCGAACAGGGGTTCACGTTGGATGCCCAAGTAGTGAAGCTGAACAAGGACATTGATCTGGCCCTTTTGAAAGTACCTGCCACGGACCTTCCGGCTTTGAAGATCGGGAAGGATTCCGAGCTGATGTTGGGCGAAGAGCTTTTTGCGATCGGCACACCCTTGGATGCCAAATTGGGTCAAAGTGTTTCACGCGGAGTGCTCAGCGGCAAACGCGAGATCGAAGGCCGCACATTCCTGCAGACCGATGTGACGATCAACCCAGGGAACAGCGGAGGACCATTTTTGGATGAGACCGGTGCCGTTGTGGGCATGGCCACCATGAAGATCAGCGGCAAAGGATTGGAAGGACTCGGCTTCGGGGTTCCGATCTCCGTGATCTTGGAAATGCTCAACATCACTTTCACGCCATGAAGCGCAAATTGACAACCTGTTTTGTGGCATCGCTTTTATTGAGCGCCCACATCAGCAGTGCCCAAACGGGTATTCACGTATCCTTTCTGCACTACGAAGCACTTACGCCCAGAGGCACCCTTAATTTCGTCTTTGGTGTGGACAAGGATATTTCCCCGAAGTCCGGTTTCGCCATTGACTTCAACGCAGGGTATGGAGGTTCCAACGTGCTACAAGCCTTTAACATCTTCGATTTCGATAGCGGATCTGACTATTACGGTTACGAAAGTGTGCCGTATGTGTACAATGGCAGCCAACTCGAACTTCGATACAAGAGCTATATCAGCAGCTTTGGGTTGACCTATCGCAGCCTGTTCTTTGTTACTGGACAGAAAAATGCGGGTCCCTACTTAGGTCCATTTATCGGCTTCAGGTATTTGCGCAATTCCGTAAAGACCGAAATTGATTATAACTACGGATATTCTGGCTTACCGCCGAATATTGATCCGAGTCCAACATGGAACAACGTGGTGGTCCCCATGGGCCTACGCATCGGGTTGCGCACACCGATACCAGGCTTTCTTGGCGACCTGTTCTTTGGGGTGGGCTACCAAGCGGGCAATAAGGAGCCCGAAAAGGCACCGTACCTGATCGAAAGATCGGCTTTCATCCTTGTTCATGCAGTTCGGCTTCTCCTTGGGCGGCGGTTGGGGTGGCAAGAACTAAAGGCAAGGAAGCTCCATAACGTAACAAGGCCCCCACTTTCGAGGGGGCCCGGTTACCTGAGGCTTTCAGCCTTCAAGCAGGGCGAACGCGACGGTCTTGCTAACGATAGCCGTTGATGTATGCATTGGCGATGATCTCGCTTTCGCGGACCAGTCCTTGCACGATCTCTCGGATCACGTCGTTCAACTGTTGTTCCGTATACCGTTCCAGGTTGTTGTACACGTGCGTTTTGCGCTTGCTGCTTTTGATGAAGGCTATCTTATCCTTCTTCGTCATGGGACCTTCTACGGTGGATCCAAGTGAAAAGATCCAACGGGTAAGAAGAAAATTGGGAAACCCAACGCTGACGGGCATTTTGAGCATGTGCAGCTACTGATCCAGCCTTTCCAGTTCCGTCAAATTGGCCTGATCCCATCGGTTCAATATCCTCACTGCATCGACCATTACACCCCTGGGCTATGCTTTATGAAGGCCAAGAACCTGCCTACAGCAGGCAGCATCTCCGATGTCACTTTGGAAATAGTCCTTGCGTTCGATGGCATCGTTGACAAGCGTGTTCGCTAACACACCATTCGGAACATGCGTCTATCTTTCCCGTCCACCGATCCACCACTTCACCATGACCTCTCCACTTACACGGCTTTCATTCAAAGGCAAAGGCGGTGACCTTTTCATCGTTCTCATCGTGAACATGTTGCTCACCTTCATCACCTTGGGCCTCTACTATCCATGGGCAAAGGCGCGAAGTCTGAGCTGGTATTACGAGAATCTGGAATTGGACGGCCATCCGTTCCATTTCCACGGAACAGGGAACGAGATGTTCAAAGGCTTTATCAAGGCTCTTGGTCTCTTGGTGGTGATCTACGGTGTTTTCATCTTCTTGACCTTCCAGAAGATGGAGGTCGTAGGTTTCCTCTGGCTCTTCGGCACCTTGATCGCGCTGCTGCCTTTCATCATCCATGGTTCCTATCGTTATCGGACCAGCCGAAGCAGTTGGCGGGGGATCCATTTCGGGTATCGCGGTGATCTGAAGGAACTCATCAACCTCTGTCTCAAGGGCGGGCTGCTCACTTTGGTCACACTGGGGATATATGGGGCGTGGTTCGCGATCGACCTGCGTACTTACCTGATCGGCCATCTTCGTTACGGAAGCTCGCGGTTCGCTTACAAGGGCGACGGCATGGAGTTCTTCATCATGAACCTGAAGGGTTATTTTCTGACCATCATTACACTGGGGATCTATGGATTCTGGTGGCAGCGGGACATCTTCAACTACTACGTGGATAACCTGAGCTGGGAATTCAACGATGGCAAGCGCATCCAATTCAAGAGCACGGCGACCGGTGGAGGCTTCTTCGGTCTATTGGTGGGAAATCTCTTACTGATCATCTTCACCTTGGGTATCGGTTTCGCTTGGGCCGAGGTGCGGATGATGCGTTTCGTTATGGAGCATGTCGAGTTCCATGGCGATGCCGATCTGGATGCGGTGGTGCAAACCGAATTGGAGCACAAGGACGCTACTGCTGATGACCTTGGTGATCTGATGGACTTCGGCATCTTCATCTGAAGTGGAGCGGTCGATCAAAGCCATTTACTACGATGGCGCCACCAGCCGTCCGCAGGAGGTGGATGTCACGATCAGTCCGTTGAACTCCATGGAAGTGGTGTTGCCGAATGGCGACCGTTTCCAATGGCCGCTGGAACATCACGGAATGCAATGGGAGCGTACCGCCAACATGCTCCGTTTGTCGTTCGGCGAGCATCCACGGCGGGTTCTGCTGGTGCGCGATGAACTGTTCATCAAGAGTTTCGTCATCCGCATGCGGCACTCGGGGCGGCTAGGCGTGTACGACCGTTTGTTGTCGTTCGCACGAACGGGGCCGGTCTTCTTTTTCCTTGGTGTCGCGGCGCTGCTCGTTTGCGGGTACCTGTGGGCATTGCCATGGGCCGCAGAAAGGCTTGTCCTGTTGGTTCCCCAGTCGTTGGATGAACGGATCGGTGATGCGGTCTATGAGCCGATGGCCAGCACGATGAACGAGGATAGCGAACGAACCGAAGCGTTACGCGCCTTCGGGAAGCATGTGGCGTTGAGCCCGAGCTACGAACTGACGTACCATGTCGTGGACGACGAACAGGTGAATGCCTTCGCATTGCCCGGTGGTCACATTGTGGTATTCACGGGCTTGCTGGATCGCATGGGATCACCGGAGGAATTGGTGGCCTTGTTGGCACATGAAGCAACACACGTAGAGGAACGACACAGCACCCGGATGTTAGCACGCGGCATGGCCGGATACCTTTTCCTTTCATTGCTCATCGGTGATGCGAACGCGGTGATCGCGGTTATTGCCGAGCACGCGAACTCCATGCGGAACATGAGCTACGGCCGTAATTTGGAAAGTGAAGCCGACGCCGTTGGCCAAGAACGGATGTTCGCCAACGGAGTGGATCCCGAAGGCATGGTCAACTTGCTCAGGTTGCTGGAAGAGCAAGCAGCTGAACTTCCGGACGGTCTTTCATTCCTCAGCAGCCATCCACTAACGAAAGATCGCATTGCCAACGCGACTGCGAAGGCAAAAGAATTGGGCAAACCAATGGAGCCCAATGAGGCGCTACATGAAAGCTGGAATGCCCTGAAGTCCGAACAAGATCAGCCCTTGGAAGAAATTCCAAGTTCAGTCAATTGAATGTCATCGATCCTGCTCGGTGCATCGATCATCACATCCCTACCTGCATTGTTCTTGGGAAAGGCGATGAATTCGCGGATGTCGCTGCGACCGCCGAACAGGCTTACCCAACGGTCGAACCCGAAAGCTGCACCACCGTGTGGAGGAGCGCCGTATTCGAAGGCGTCAAGCAGGAATCCGAATTTGTAGCGAGCATCTTCATCCGTAAAACCAAGAACGCGGAACATGGCTTCTTGCATGCTGCGATCATGGATCCGGATGCTGCCACCACCGATCTCGGTGCCATTGATCACGAGGTCGTAGGCGTTCGCCTTCACTGCGCCGGGATCGCTTTCCAGCAAATGCGCATGCTCGGGGATCGGTGATGTGAACGGATGGTGCATCGCGTGCCAACGACCACTTGCTTCATCCTTTTCCAGTAACGGGAAATCCACCACCCACAAAGGCTTGAAGACATTCGGATCACGAAGGCCAAGTGCTTCGGCGATATGCAAGCGTAACTCGTTCAGCTGCTTGCGGGTCTTTTCCGCAGGTCCGGCCATGATGCATAGCAGATCACCTTCCTTCATGTCGAAACGTTCCGCCCAGCGCTGTAGATCTTCTGGTCCGTAGAACTTGTCCACCGTACTCTTCAACCCTTCTGCGGTCCAACGCACGAAGATGATCCCCGTGGCACCGATCTGCGGACGTTTCACGAAGTCGATCAGCGCATCTGTTTGTTTGCGGCTCCAGCCGGCGCAACCTTCCGCGTTTATGCCCACTACCAATTCCGCATCATCAAAGACCTTGAAGTCCTTGCCGCGTACGAGGTCTTCTCCCTCTCCCTGGGAGAGGGCCGGGGTTAGGGCATGGAACCGCATCCCAAACCGCAGATCAGGCTTATCGCATCCATAGTCACGCATGGCATCGTCATAGCTCATCCGTAGGAAAGGCTCGTTGAACTCCTTTCCCAGAATGGCCTTGAACAAATGCTTGGCCATTCCCTCGAACGTGTTCAAGATATCCTCACGCTCCACGAAGGCCATCTCGCAGTCGATCTGCGTAAATTCCGGCTGGCGATCGGCGCGCAGGTCCTCATCACGGAAGCACTTAACGATCTGGAAGTAGCGATCGAAACCGGCAACCATCAGCAACTGCTTGAAGGTTTGCGGACTCTGTGGTAAAGCGTAGAACTCCCCTTGGTTCATGCGGCTCGGAACTACGAAGTCACGTGCTCCTTCAGGTGTGCTCTTGATCAGCACGGGTGTTTCCACTTCCAGGAACCGTTGTGCGCTCAAGTAGTTCCGTACTTCGATGGCCATGCGGTGGCGCAGCTCGAAATTCTTGCGAACGCTCGTACGTCGCAGGTCGAGGTAGCGGTACTTCATCCTCAGCTCATCACCGCCGTCGGTTTCTTCTTCAATGGTGAAGGGAGGTGTCTTGGCACTATTCAGCACCTTTAGCTCCGTGACATTGATCTCGATCTCTCCGGTAGCGATGTTCTTGTTCTTGCTTTCGCGCTCTTTCACCGTGCCGCTGACCTGCACCACGAATTCACGTCCCAAGGTGTTGGCTTGGTCGGAAAGTCCTTTATCACGTTCCGTATTGAAACTGAGTTGCGTGATCCCGAATCGGTCCCGAAGGTCCACGAAGGTCATACCGCCGAGATCACGGGTGCGCTGGACCCAACCGGCGAGTGTTACGGTCTTACCAGCGTCAGAAAGGCGGAGTTCGCCACAGGTGTGGGTGCGGTACATGCAGGACTTGGAATGAAGCCCGTTTCAGCACAGGCGGTGCGAAAATACCCGAAGCAAAGTGATCAGCCACCGATCACTGGACAACAAAGGTCAAAGAGCGCCGGACAATGTCGCCATCACGCTCAACGACCATGAAGCCGTATTTCTCGACCCCGGCCACATCGCGGAGGATGATCTGCTTCTCAAATTCAAATGGATCACCCGAGATCGGCAAGCTATCCACGATCGCTACCTGTTGGCCATCGTACGTACGTTCCGTTTTGTAAGTGACCAGCTCATCATCACCTCTTTGGATCGTCACGCGCACCCGGATCGTATCCATCAAGGACAGGGTATCGTTCCGGTGCGTGTAGCCAGAATCGTTGAGGAAACTGATGCTTGCATTCACGCTCGGCCCATCATCATCGTTCTTGTTACAGGACGATGCCGTTAAAATGCAAACACACACAATGCCCATAATGAACTGTGCCACCGTCTTTCGTTGCATAGGACCCATAACGCAAAGATAATCCGAGCCATGCGCCCCGGATCTCGCACGTTCGCTCCCTCGATGAACCGACCATCACCTGCTAGGCAGCTTTTCTTGGGGTCGGACCGTCCATGGACTGAGAGCCAACTCAGAGCGTTAAGCCACCAACACCAGAACTCAACATGCGACACCTGTGCTTTCTCCTTTGCTTTTGGTCACTGATGAACCCCGTTTCTGCATGTTCTTGTTTCGGCCCGCACACCTTTTGCGAAACACTTGATCCACCTTATGACGAACCGCAATGGTGGATCCCTTCCGATGTGGTGATGGCGGTCGTCGTTGGGAACGAAGCCTACGGCGTGGACGTACGCATTGCACGGGTGTTCTCCGGAACACTGGAACTGGACAGTGAGATCCGCGTCTGGGGCGATTGTGGCGCACTGTGTCGGCGCTACGTATCTGGAATGAACGAAGGCGATACCGTTGTTTGGGCATTGCAACCGACGGACCTTTCAGGGAACTTCATCTGTGGTACAGAATTAGAATCGAAAGGCGAGTATCAGCTTTCGGTTTGCGGCGTGTATGCCTTGGCCTATGGCAATGGGCAGGTGACCGGGCCGATCACCACAGAAAGCGGGACTGAAATGATGACCTTGGATCAACTCGAGAGCCTTGTTACCGGCTGTTTGTCCACCGGTATAAAGGAGGTGAATGAAAAGGACCCAATGATCGTGCTCCAAGGTCCCAATGGAACGGCGATCGCCATGGCCACATTGGAACGGGTGAAGCTGCGGGTTTCAGATGCTGCGGGAAGAACGTGTATCGATCGCGACTGGGATGGATCCATACTTTCACTCGATGTGCTTCAGACCGGTGCGTATTTCGTCTCAGTCCAAAGCAACTTGGGCACGCTCCGCCGGAAAGTAGTTGTAGAATAGGTTGGCACCTTTCCAATTCGCTCAATCCTGTTCAGTTGGCTCACCTACGGTCAGCAAGCCCGCATCTTGTTTCCCCGAGCTTCGTGGGTAACTTCGGCTAACCCAAGTGCTTCCATCAACGGCGGCAAGTACACCCCGAAGCGCCCGCGCAGGCCTTTCTTCAACCCGTACCAACCTTTCACAGGGTTCTTCTCGCTACGGCCCCATGCTTCCACCGTGCCTTCTTTCACAGGCTTTTGTTCGTCGGCACCGCCAAGGTCCATCCAGTCGCCATGCTTCTTAAGCATAGCGTGCAGGTCGTTGATGCATCGAAATGTCATAGAGCAGGACGGTCTTTCCCACCGTGCAGACAAGGACTTCCTTGCCGTCCTTCTCATCAACGTGCATGGTGTACTCCGATGTGTTCGAAGGTGTCTTCAATTTCCAGGGGTTGTCTTTGGTGCGCTTTTCCATGATGATCGAAGTTGGAGTTTCTACAACGTCCCTCGACTCTCCTGCTCCCGCTCGATCGCTTCGAACAGCGCCTTGAAATTCCCCTTTCCGAAGCTCTTCGCACCCTTGCGTTGGATGATCTCGAAGAACATCGTGGGGCGGTCTTCAACAGGTTTGGTGAAGAGTTGCAACAAGTACCCTTCATCGTCGCGATCGATCAAGATGCCGAGTTCCGCTAACGGCTCCAGATCTTCATCAATGGGCCCAACACGGTCAAGTAAGCCTTCGTAGTAGGAAGAAGGCACTTTCAGGAATTCCACGCCACGGGCCATCAGGTCGCGCACGGTTTTCACAATGTCGTCCGTTGCCACCGCGATATGCTGGACACCTTCTCCGTTGTAGAAATCGAGGTACTCTTCAACTTGGCTTTTCTTCTTGCCCTTGGCGGGTTCATTGATCGGGAATTTGATGCGGCCATTGCCGTTGCTCATCACCTTGCTCATCAACGCGCTGTATTCGGTGCTGATGTCCTTGTCATCGAAGCTGAGCACGTTTGCGAAGCCCATTACCTCTTCGTAGAACTTCACCCACTTGTTCATTTGGTTCCAGTCCACGTTGGCCACCATGTGGTCCACGTACTTGATGCCAGTACTTGTGGGGTTGTACGTGCTCTTCCAAGCTTTGAAACCGGGCAAGAACGTGCCCTTGTAATTCTTGCGTTCAACGAAAATATGCACGGTATCTCCATAAAGTTTGATCCCGCTCTTAACCACTTCGCCATCTGCATCCTTCTCCACCATCGGCTCGAAATAGCTCTCTGCACCTCGTTTCGTGGTTTCCTCGTAGGCCTTACGCGCATCATCCACCCATAAAGCGATCACCTTCACTCCGTCGCCATGTTTACGCAAGTGGTCGTTGATCGGATTGTCTTGTGTAAGTGGAGTTGTAAGAACCAATCGGATCTTGTCCTGCTCCAGCACATAGCTCGTGCGATCCTTTACGCCGGTCTCCAAACCCGCGTAGGCCAAGCTCTGGAAACCGAATGCCGTTTTGTAATAGTGGGCACTTTGCTTGGCATTGCCGACGTACAGTTCGATGTAGTCGGTGCCGAGAAGAGGAAGGAAGTCTGCTGCTCCTTCGACGATCTTCTTCAGATCTGGGGTTGCGCTTTCAATGGCCATGGTAGACAGGATTTGCTTCTTACTGTACAGCAAAGTTCGGCATTTCTTCGGCGTTTCGACATGGTCGCCCATTCACCATATCACATCGGTAGCACTCATGGAACCCCGCTGTTTGCGCAAAGGCGTGCTTCCACCTTGGCCGCCAGCTTCACCCGCAATTCACCTGGGTAAACGAAGTAGAGCTTGTCCAAGGCGAGATCCTCAAGTGCCACGTGCATGGAGCGTGTAATGCCCGGCACTGCGGTCCGTTTGATCTCAACGCCGATCCGCTTGCCATTGTGCAAGAAGAACAGGTCGAGCTCTGCCCCGTTTTGGGTGGCATAGAACCAAGCTTCACGCGGCTTGAAAACAGCCAGCACCTCTTCAACCGCGAAGCCTTCCCACGATGCACCAAGTTGCGGATGGGTCCACAGCTGCTTCATGTTTGTGATGCCCGCAAGTGAATGAAGCAACCCGGAGTCACGAATATAGACCTTCGGGCTCTTTATCAGTCGTTTGCTGCTGTTCGTGTGCCATGGTTGTAAGCGACGCACCATGTAGGTTTGCTCCAGTGCATCCATATAATTTCTGGCACTACTCGCCGATATTCCGAGCGAGTTGGACATTTGGGCGGCATTCCAAATTTGACCATGATAGTCGGAGCATGGTCCAGAAACTGGCAACCGGGGAATTTCCAAAACCCAAGTTGCCAAGGTCACGCTGCAAAAAGGTGCTGATGAAATTTTCGCGCCATACCAAGCTCTGCTCGTTGTTCTTGGCAAGGAACGATCTTGGGAAGGCCCCGCGTAGCCATAGGTTGTCCAATTCTTTCTGCTTCACTTCCCCAAGGTCGCAGCCGCGCAACTCGATGATCTCCACTCTTCCAGCCAACGATTCGGCAGCTTGGCGCGATAACTCCGGGGAAGCACTACCGAGCACCAGAAATTTAGCGGGCTTGCGCTCCCTGGCCAATACCCGCAGGTGTGGGAACAGCTCCGGCACGCGTTGGGCCTCGGCCATTACCATCAGCCCCTGAGCCCGTCCAGCACCAAAGCGGGGTCGGTCATCACCTTGGCCACTGCGTAATTCTCCAAGTCAAATAGTTGGACGAATGTCGCCGACCAACTGGCGCGCCAACGTGGTTTTGCCACACTGTCGTGGCCCCACCAACATAACGACCGGGCTTCGACTGAGCGCTTTGTCGTTCCGGTTGGCCGGTTCATCAACCAAGTAATTCGACAACAAAGTTGTGGATTTACTTGGTTAATTGCGTCACACGACCCCGGGCGATGCAGCGCCTCTATACCAGCCTCCGGCTTTCCGATACGATCCCTCACGCGAAGTGCGTTTCCAGAAGCATCCAGTTGTCACCGGGTTTGGGTATTATTGAGCCTGCGTTAGACAGGGGCACTTCCGATGGCAATGGATCAAGAAGAACGAACCCAACTGCTCGACAGAATCGCCGCTATCGTCGGTGACAGTTCCTTTAATCGGCCCCTTGGCTCCGTGAGGGAGGTGCGCTTGGAGCGTCGCTTGCGCTTCTGGCAAGAAGAAGCTGCTTGGCCGGGCGGGAGTAAAGATTTCCGGCTATGAGGAATTCCTCGACCTCTTCGGTAGCCAAATGGAAAGAAACAGGTCGCGCCAAGGATGCATGACCACGGCAACGTCAGCATTCTTGATGCCCTCTACGGGAGCAGGCTTCAGAAGTATGGAAGCGTTCATTCGGGCGCTTGATGGATGACTGCATATTCCAGTACGTCCATCTCCAGCTATCTGCTTACGGGGGCAAGGATTTCGCCGTGAACTATGCAAGCATCTTGATTGCCTGTCCGCATGAGGGCACGCGCTCGACGTTCCGAAGACTTCCTAAGGGCAAGTCATCGGATGGATGGTGGCGGCCATGCACCATGAAAGAGCGGATAAGTCGATGTTAGATGTGCGCGATCGGATGATGAACATCGCTTTGCCCTGTTCGACTCTACGTCGATGCCACTTGGGCTATCGGAGGAGCTGGCGAAGATTGAACATGCCCCGGCACATTCTTCGAGTTGGGATGTTGCTGTGCCACAGATGGCAACTTGGAGGCCGCAAAGGCATCACTTCGAGAAGCACTGCGAATCTTCAAAGAATCGTACATCACAGCGCTACATCACGAATGGATGCTTGGGGAGTGCGCCCAAATCGAGAGTCTTTTGGCTGCAATCGCAAGTGGGAATCATACGAACTTACTCTCACGTTGGAAGGAGCAGACCATGACAAAGATGAAGCTGTCCGGATTTCGCGTGAGGGATAGGAGCAAGTAGCCCGCAGCGCAGCGAGGACTACTGCGGATAGCCCGACCCCGGACGCATTTGGGCCGGGGGCACGCCCAAATCCAACCTCACTCCAACCACGACTTAGGTATTTCCCGTCGTCGATCTTCAATCGCCTCTTCCGTAATCTGCAGCGGCTTAAAGGTATCCACCATCACCGCCAGTTCATCCGTCTTCGTTTTGCCGATGCTGCGTTCCATGGCACCGGGGTGTGGGCCGTGCGGAATGCCCGCCGGACGTGCAGGCTGATGTCCCCGGCGGTCACGTCGTTGCGGCTCATGAAGTCGCCATCCACGTAGTAGAGGATCTCGTCGCTGTCGATGTTGCTGTGGTTGTACGGCGCGGGGATGGCCTCCGGGTGGTAGTCATATAAACGCGGACAGAAGCTGCACCTCGAAGGTCTGGTGTACCGGCGGTGGCTGATGCACGCGGCCGGTGATCGGCTCGAAATCGTGGATGCTGAGTGCGTAAGGATAGTTGTAGCCGTCCCAGCCCACCACGTCGAACGGATGCGTGGCGTAGATCATCTCGTGTAGCATGCCCTGCTTCTTGATCAGCATGCGGAAGTCGCCCATCTCATCGTGCGTTTCCAGGTCCTTAGGCCGACGGATGTCGCGTTCGCAATAGGGGCTGTGCTCCAGCAATTGCCCGAACCAATTGCGGTAGCGCTTGGGTGTGTAGAGCGGGTGGTGGCTCTCCACAATGAAGTGGCGGTTGTCCGCGCTATCGAATTCCAGCGTGTAGATCATGCCGCGCGGGATCAGCAGGTAGTCGCCGTACGCGAATTCGATGGTGCCCAGGAAGGTGCGCAGCTTGCCGCTGCCCTTGTGGATGAAGATCATTTCATCGCAGTCCGCATTCTTGTAGAAGTACTCCACCTTCTTTGCAGTGGGAGCGGAGAGGAGGATGCTCACGTCGCTGTTCACCAGGATCGCTTTGCGACTTTCCAAGTGATCGGCCACCGGTGCCACGTTGAAGCCATGCAACCGCAAGGAGCGCATGTTCTTCTCGATCGCGATCTTGGGTGCAACGTCCTTCGCGCCGACGATCTCCTTCACCTGCGTAGGGCGGTGTACGTGGTAGAGCAAGGAGCTCATGCCATCGAAGCCCACCGTGCCGAAGAGCTGCTCGTAGTAGAACTTACCTTCCGGGCTCTTGTGCTGGGTGTGCCGCTTGTGCGGGATGTTTCCTAGGGCGTGGTAGAAGGGCATTTGCGGATGTTGGAACGCTGATGTCCCGGATCTCTATGATGAGCGCTTGCTCCATGGTGCTGCGTTGTTGGTTGGTCGTGTGTGTAAGACTAACTGTTCGGTAGCGTGGATGCACTGATGGAAGTCAACTCAGGATGCAACGTGCCGTTTATTGAGAGCAATTCCTCTTCATGACGGATCAGGTCACGCAGGGCTTCCGGATCTGTTATCGCTTTGCTTTTCGCACTCGCCGAACCCCTGCCTTTTCTCCATTGCTTCTGGACTTCTTCCGGAAGTGTATGGATCTCGCGGCAACCGGGAGAACAGCAATTCGCATATTTCGTCGCGCACGCATCACACTGCACCAAGAGCAAGTTGCAGCAATGTTGTTTGCAATTGGTGATCCGGTCATTCGGCGTGCCGCACTGCGTGCAAGTGCTCACCACATCATCCGTGATCCTTTCTGCCAGCCGACCATCGAAGACGAAATTCTGGCCTTTGTACTTGCTGGTCAACCCTTCCGCCTTTATCTGCCGCGCGTAGTCGATGATGCCGCCATGCAACTGGCCCACGTTCGAAAATCCGTGGTGCCTCAGGTATGCACTCGCCTTCTCACAACGGATACCGCCCGTGCAGTAGAGTAGGACTTCCGGCAGTCCTTCACCCTGACGTTGTCGAAGGGTCATCACTTCCTTAACCTCCTCTATCGCACCGCGGAAGGTATCGGCCTTAGGAAGGTAAGCCCCCTCGAAATGGCCGATCATGCACTCGTAGTTGTTACGCATATCGATCACCAACGCACCTTCCTCGATCCTTCGGTTGAAGGTTGTCGCGTCAAGGTGTTCGCCCACGTTGGTCGTATCATACGCCTCATCAGCAAGACCATCAGCCACGATCTTCGGCCGAACCTTGATGATGAGCTTCGAAAAGCTCGTCCCTTCCTCCTCCACCGCGATCTTGAAGGGGACCCCGTTGAACTCCGCTTGGACATCGACGGCATCCCTAAAGGCTTGGAACATGTTCGTTGGCACGCTCAGTTGCGCATTCACGCCCTCTTTCGCCAAGTAGATCCTTCCCAAAACACCCATGGCTTCCCATGTTGTGAAGAGGCTATTGCGCAAAAGGAGCGGGTCCGCCAAATGCACATAGCGATAGAACGAGAGGGTGGTCCGTGCCACAGTTCCCCGATCCAGTTGGGCCCGAAGGGCATCCGTCGGTTGAATATTTCGTTCGTTTCCCAAGGCACGCAAAGATAAACGAAGCGATGGTAGGCTATTCCGACCATCTACAAGGAGCATTTAGGCTTGGACGACCCTCTTTCACCCCCTCTTCCTGACCAACCCTTGGTCACCTAAACCTGCGTCTGTCAAGGAATTGCTCATAAGCGGATCAGAAACTTGCATGTTCGCGATCTTGGTCTATTTTTGACGACCAATCAAACCAAACCCTTTCCAACTATGAAGAAGTTCATCGTTACCTTGGCTACTGTTGCTCTTGTGTTCGCTTTGCCATCTTGCAAGAAGTGTACGACCTGCAAGATCACCTACACGGATGGAGATCCTACCTACACGTACGGCGAGATCTGCGGTAAGAAGACCGTTCGTGATGCACAAGAATCTTCCTGCCAGCTTTCTGCATCAGCTAGCGGCGGTACCTGCACTTGCGACAAGTCCTAAATTGGAATTTGTTACCGGAATAGGGGATCCTTCGTGATCCCCTATTTTTTTGGCTTCAACTATGGAACGTACCCTCCCTCTATTCCAAGCGACCGTTTGCCTTCTCTTAGGCATTGTATTGGCCGCTGCGATCGCCCATGAACAATATATCGCAGCTTGTGTTTGTGTGGTCAATTCCATGGCCCGCGCTACGGTCAGTTTGGTTGCGAGTCTTTTGTTCAGTTCAATATTGATGATCCTTCCTGCCAGTGCGGGCAAGGTGAACAAGGTCATGGTCGGCCTGCAGGTGGCTTCGTTCGTAATGGCACTATTCTTCTTGGCACAACATGTCTTCTTCGTACTTGAATTGGCTTAGCCCTACCGCAATTCTATTTGCCCTCTCTGGTTGCTCGGCACCGGCGGGACAATGGACCACCGTGCCAGCTGCGGACAATGGTGGTTTCACCATCATGTTCCCTGTGGAAGGAGGGTTACAAGATGGATCCCTGCAACTGGGGCAAGAAACGATCCCTTCCCATGTGAACATCGTTGCCGACAGTGGTATCACTTACGTGAGCGGTTGGTTCACCCTTACCGAGAACATGCTACGTATCCCCAAAGATCACTTATTGGATAGTATTTGGCAGATCATGCCCGCACAAGGCGCTGCAAGACCAACGGATGGCCCGGAGATCCTGTCATCATCGGACAGCGACACGCGCAACGGGTGGTTCATGTCCGGGGACAGTGTTCGGCTCGGGGTAGTGTTGCACAAATGGAATAACCGGATCTCGATCTTGAGCGTGGGAACACCCGAAAGCAACTTCGGCGCGGGTGAACACCGGAATATGGTTCGCTACCTGAGGTCCTTCAAGCTGGATAGCAGGTAGGACGGAACTCTTATCCGCAGGCATCTTCCGTTCATTGATGCGCTCGGCCTTCCGGAAACAGGATCAGACACATTCACTTCTGGGTCTGGCATTACCGGAGATCATTCATTGGGTGCAAGCGTACCCGCCGCAAATAAGTTGTTCGGTGAATAGGCGTTTGCTGAGCGATCCTCGAAAGGGCGATGACCTTATTACCCAAGGCCGTAAGGACTTGTAGACCGGTTTGCGATCCAACTTGAACTGTTCCATGGATCATGGTAAGAACATGATGATCCTACTGGGCTAACTTTAGCCCCGGATGGCCATGAAGAACCAAGAAAAGAAGATCCTCGTCATAGGCTCCAGCGGCCAGATCGGTACCGAACTCGTTGAAGGCCTGCGGACCCGCTTCGGAAATGACAATGTGGTTTCGAGCGACATCAAGGAGCCGCAAGTAGCTCAGTCCGGGCCGTTCGCCATGGTGAATGCCATGGACCGGCGTGGCATTGAACGGATCATCGACAAATACGAGATCACGGAAGTGTACCTGTTGGCGGCATTGCTCAGTGCCACGGCGGAAAAGGACCCTGCGTTCGCATGGGAACTGAACATGGAGAGCTTGTTCATCGTCCTCGAACTCGCGCGCGAAGGCAAATTGAAAAAGGTCTACTGGCCAAGTAGTATCGCGGTGTTCGGCCCAACGACACCGAAGGATGCAACACCGCAGCACACCATTGCAGAGCCAAGCACCGTCTACGGCATAAGCAAGCAGAGCGGCGAACAGTGGTGCGCTTATTACCACAAGCGCTATGGCGTGGATGTCCGCAGCATGCGATACCCTGGATTGATCGGGTGGAAAAGTGCGCCCGGCGGAGGTACTACCGATTATGCGGTACACATCTTCCACGAGGCATTGAAGACCGGGAAGTACACCAGCTTTCTGGGTCCGGACACCACACTGCCCATGATGTACATGCCCGATGCCATCCGTGCAACGATCGACACCATGGAAGCACCGACAGAGCTGATCAAGGAACGGACCAGCTACAATTTGGCAGGGATCAGCTTCAATCCTACGGAGATCGCTGCGGAAGTGAAGCGACACGTACCGAACTTCGAAGTCGACTATGCGCCTGATAGCCGACAGGCGATCGCCGACAGTTGGCCGCGCAGCATCGACGACAGCGCTGCTAGGAACGATTGGGGCTGGAAGCCACAGTACGATCTCCAAGGTATGGTGGATGACATGATGCTGAACTTGAAGAAAGTGGTCGTTTAAGATCCTGGACATAAGGGCTGTCCAAGGAAACGGGCAGTGTCTGGAACCTTCGCCCCGCCTTTTACGTATGCGCACGCGGTACCAACAGTCCTTTCCACCGTTGCAATGAGCAATTTGCGTTTCCTCTTCCTCTTTCCAATAGGTCTAGTGCTTACCCTGGCCGTTCAATGTACTTATGCCCAGGCCGGTTCCCTTGTTGCGGACACCGTGAACGTTGTTGATGAAAGTGGGAAGAAACAAGGCTTCTGGAAAGTGACCGCGCCGATCGCGGACAAACCGGGTTACGCGAACGGGGCACTCATTGAAGAGGGACGCTATAAGAACAGCAGGCGCATGGGCACTTGGCGCCGTTACTGGCCCAATGGCAACTTGATGAGCGAGATCGCCTACGAAATGGGGCGACCACGCGGCGAATACCGGACTTATTACCCAAGTGGCAAGGTAGAGGAGAACGGCAGTTGGGACCTGGACAGGAACACTGGCAAATTCCAACGGTACCACCCGAATGGAAAGCTTGCGCAGGATTTTGTCTTCAATGAGAGCGGGGTGCGCAATGGCGAACAGAAATACTATCACGAGAACGGGCAACTCGCCGTTTCCGTCAATGTGTCGGAAGGCAAGGAAGATGGCACCTTGAAGCGCTATACCACAGGTGGCGAGCTCCAACAAGTGGCGGTCTTCAACGATGGTGAATTGAACGAAGCGAAGAGCAAATACATCAAGTCCGTGCCAAAGGCAGAGGAGGTTGCCGTGGATGTGAAGGCGCCGGTCGCACCCGTGGTCACGAAAGAGGAGACCACCAATGCGATCACCTTCCGCGAGAACGGATACAACACGCTTTATGATCGCCAATTGCGCATTTCGCAGCAAGGTGAATTCCGACAGGGCCGATTGTCGGATGGCAAGCGATATTCCTATGACCACAACGGGATCCTCGTGCGTATTCAGGTCTTCAAAGGCGGCAGGTACGCTGGCGATGCGGTGATCACCGACGAGGACAAGCAGTAGGTCGAACCGCCCTACCCTTCGCTTCCTTCCTGCTCTTCTTCCGCTGCTTTATTTGAGAAGACTACCTTAGCCCGAACCAAGTCGTGCCGTGAAACTCACGACCCTCGGCTTGACCGACCGGCGATATCCCTTATGGGTTCGGTCGGCTGAACAACAACCATGGAAGAGCTTGAAGAACGTATCCGTTACGTGATCGAATTGCTACGCAACAACCTGAGGCGTGTCTTGATCGTCGCACTTGTACTATTCACGGCATTGACCGCAGTGAAGACGATTGGCCCGGAGGAGGAAGGCGTGGTGCTGCAATTGGGGAAATACAACCGCACCTTGGATCCAGGGCTCAATTTCATTCTGCCATTCGGCTTCGAGACCATGTACAAGATCCCCGTGCAGCGCCAGCTGAAGCACGAGTTCGGTTTTCGGACGGAGACCGCCGGAGTAAGCAGCGAATACAGCGACGACTACTACGGCGATGAAAGCAGCATGCTTACCGGGGATCTGAACTTGGCCGACGTGGAGTGGGTGGTGCAATACAGGATCGTGGACAGCTATCAGTACCTCTTCCGGGTACGCAATGCTGAAAAGACCTTGCGTGTCATGAGCGAAGCGTCCATGCGGAAAGTAGTGGGCGACCGCACCGTGAACGAAGTGCTTACCGTGGGACGCCAAGAGGCGGCTAGTCGAGTGGAAGTGCTCTTGCAGGAAATGTGCGACGAATACGAGAACGGTATCCGCATCGATCAAGTGGTATTACAGGATGTAAATCCCCCGGAGCCGGTGAAGCCTTCCTTCAACGCGGTGAATCAATCCCAGCAGGAACGCAACACGCTCATCAACCAAGCGGAAAGCGAGTACAACCGGGTGATCCCAAGGGCGCGGGGTGAAGCAGCTGAGACCATCCAGTTGGCGGAGGCATACGCGCTAACCCGCGTGAACGGCGCCACGGGCGAGGCAGCGCGCTTTACCTCGGTCTACGAGGAATACATCAAATCGCCGGAGGTCACCAAGAAACGGCTCTACTTGGAGACCTTGGAACGCATCATGCCGAAGGCAGGCAACAAGATCATCGTGGATGAGAAGAGCAACAATGTGCTTCCGTTGCTCAACATGGAATCCCTAAAGGCAAAATGAACATGGGCATTCGCAACATCCTTCTCATTGTGGTGGCCGTGGCGGTCATCGCGGTCAGTTTCAGTGGCGCATTCGTGTTGGACGAAACGCAACAGGCCATTGTTACCCAATTCGGCAGACCAGTTGGTGAACCACGAACCGAACCCGGCATGCACTTCAAGGTGCCTTTCATCCAAAGCGTACAGTATTTCGATAAGCGCTTTCTGGAATGGGATGGTGATGTGAACCAGGTACCCACCAAGGACAAGACGTTTATTCTCGTTGACACCTATGCCCGCTGGGAGATCACGGATCCCTTGCAATTCTTCATCCGTCTGCGCGATGAACGTTCGGGCCAAAGCCGCTTGGACGATATCCTGGATGGCGAAACCCGCAACGCCGTGGCTGGCCACGACCTTTTGGAATTAGTGCGAAGCAGCAATCGCAAACCCGAAGTGGTGGAGGATTACATGCAGGAACTGGAAATGTTGGAGGACATCAAGGTGGGAAGAAGCAAGATCGAAGCACAAGTGTTGAAGCGTGCCAACGAACGCACCAGCGACCTGGGTATCCGCATCCTGGATTTCCGCTTCAAACGGATGAACTATGCCGAGGAAGTGCGCGACCGGGTGTACGAGCGTATGATCAGCGAACGCAACCGCATCGCCGATCAGTTCCGCAGCGAAGGTCAGGGTGAGGCACGCAAGATCCAAGGCGACAAGGAACGCGACTTGGCCAAGATCCAATCCGAGGCCATCATGGAATCCGAGCGTATCCGTGGTCGTGCGGACAGTACGGCCACGGCGGTGTACGCCCGTGCGTACAACCGCACCGCCGCATCGCGTGAGCTCTATGGTTTTCTGAAGAGCCTGGATGTGTTGGAGAAGTCCATCGACACCCAAAGCACCGTGATCCTTTCCACCGAAAGCGAGCTGTACAGGTATTTGAAGAAGATGAATTAAGTGGTCTTTCGGACCTGCGTGCTTGGCGCGCCTGCTACCTTCGCACGCGTATTCCGATCGTAGATATGTCCGCACCGATAAAAGGCCCTTTGTTCCTAACGAACACCCTTACTCGAAAGAAAGAGGAATTCGTTCCCTTGCGACCACCCCATGTTGGACTTTACGTCTGTGGCCCCACAGTGTATAGTGATGCCCATTTGGGCAATGTGCGCACCTTCCTCACCTTCGATATCCTCTTTCGTTGGCTCAAGCACATTGGCTACACGGTGCGCTACGTGCGGAACATAACGGACGTAGGCCATTTAGTAGATGATGTGGACCATGGCGAGGACAAGATCGCCAAACGCGCGCGGCTGGAGCAATTGGAACCCATGGAGATCGTGCAGAAGTACACGAACGGTTTCCATGACGTGATGCGGTTGTTCAACATACTGCCACCGAGCATTGAACCCACGGCCACAGGCCACTTGATCGAACAGATCGAGATGGTGAAGAGGATCCTTGCTACCGGTTTGGCCTACGAAGTGAACGGCTCGGTCTATTTCGATGTGCTGAAGTATTCCTCGACGAACAAGTACGGCGAATTGAGCGGGCGTAAGACCGAGGATCTGATCGCCAATACACGCGATACGGAAGGCCAGGAGGAGAAAAGAAGCCCACTTGATTTCGCGATCTGGAAAAAGGCGGATGCCACGCATTTGATGAAATGGCCCAGCCCGTGGGGAGAAGGATTCCCGGGATGGCATTTGGAATGCAGTGCCATGAGCACGAAATACCTGGGCCTCACGTTCGACATACACGGTGGTGGAATGGACCTGAAATTCCCGCACCATGAGTGCGAGATCGCGCAAAGTGTGGCAGCCGATGGCCATGTTCCTGTACGGTACTGGATGCACGGCAACATGCTAACGGTGAATGGCCGCAAAATGGCCAAGAGCGAGGGCAATGGCTTTACCCCGGAAGAACTGGTTACCGGGAACCATAAATTGTTGGAGCAAGGGTACAGCCCTATGACCGTTCGTTTCTTCATGCTCCAAAGCCACTATGCGGGCACATTGGATTTCAGCAATGCGGCGATGCAGGCATCCGAAAAAGGATTGGCCCGTTTAATGGCCGCAATGGACACCCTTGGAAATTTGAAACCTACGGGCACGGGATCAGCAGAAGTGATCGCCTTGGAGCAACGCTGCTACGCGGCGATGAATGACGACGTGAACACCCCGGTCATGATCGCAGAATTATTCGAAGGGGTGCGGTTGATCAACAGTGTACACGATGGCAAACTGTCCATGGACGCGGAAGGGATCGAACGCTTACGTGAGCTGTTCAACACCATGGTCCTTGAGGTACTCGGCTTGAAGAACGAAGACGAAAGCAAGAATGATGATGGAGTCCTCGACGGTCTGGTGAAGGAATTCATTCGCATGCGTGCCGAAGCCAAAGCCAAAAAGGACTTTGCAACGAGCGATCGGATCCGCGACCAGTTGAAGGTGCACGGAATTGAATTGATGGACACCAAGGAAGGAACGACATGGGAACGTGTTTGAGCAGGAGTCAGGGGCAAAGGCAGGTGGCAAGGGCAAACGGCAGGAGCATATGAAAAGGCAATTTCAGGCGCAACGGCAATTCCGCAATGCGGGGGGCAAGTGGCGACAGCAATTTGGGCTGCCATTGATCTGCACCTTTTTACTTTTTCTGGGAAGTTGTACCACGGATCCTCCTGAACAAACCGATCCCACAACACCGGTTCCAGCACTTCCCGAACTACCGGCCACGCCGCTGTTCGATCCGGACAGTTCGTATTCGTTCGTCCAAGCACAGGTCGATTTCGGTCCTCGGATACCGGGAACAGCATCCCACAAAGCATGTGGAGACTGGATGGTTTCCCGGCTCAAGGGGTCAGGAGCAACCGTGATCGAGCAAACTGGCAATGTGCTATCCTTCAACGGAGAACGTTTACCGTTGCGGAACATAATCGGTTCGTGGAATTTGGATCGTCAGGAACGCATCCTCCTGTTCGCCCACTGGGATACTCGGCCGTTCGCAGATCGCGATACGGAACGCAAGAATGAACCCATCGATGGGGCGAATGATGGTGGCTCCGGAGTAGGTATCCTTCTGGAAATAGCGCGCCACTTGGCCGCCAAGGAACATGGCCCTGGAGTTGACATCCTCTTTACCGATGTGGAGGACCACGGTGAGCCCAGCGGTGCCATGACCATTGATGAGAACAGCATGGACACGTGGTGCCTTGGGTCACGTTATTGGGCGAGGAACCCACATGTACCGGGCTATACCGCTCGGTTCGGGATCTTGCTGGACATGGCCGGTGCGCGTGAAGCCAAGTTCTACCAAGAGGCATTAAGCATGCAATATGCGCCGGGGATCGTACGAAAAGTATGGAAGACAGCGGCTGCCTTGGGCTATGGCGATAGGTTCATTCAGGAAACGAAATATTTCGTGGGGATCGACGATCATATACCCGTGAACCAGACCCTTCGGATCCCCAGTATCGACATCATTGAATACGACCCATCAACCCAAGCATTCGGTCCTTATTGGCATACACACAAGGACAACATGGAGGTGATCGATCCAGCCACTCTGAAAGCGGTGGGGCAAACCGTTATGGAGGTGGTCTGGAAGGAACGATAAGGAGACGGAAGGACCGATCGGCCTAGTGGGAGCTGCACCGTAGCCCTCCAACGATCCGCCTTATGGGGAACAGAAGCCGGGCTGCGGGAAGATTATCTTCACGGCCTTGAAAAACAACTGTTCATGCTACGATCACTTACCCTGCTCACCTTGTTGCCAACCATTGCCTTCGGCCAATCACTCGTCTCCCTTTCTCCTGAGAACAGAACGGCGCTGCTCGAAGATTTCACCGGTATCCATTGCGGTTACTGTCCGGAGGGGCACGCCATCATGGCCTCCCTGGAAGCGCTGCACGGGTCCCGGTTCTCAACGGTTGGCATCCACGCGGGTTCATTCGCGGTTCCTGGTGCTGGCGAGCCCGACTTCCGCACCGCTGCCGGTACCGCCATTGACGCGTACTTCACCATCAGTGGGTACCCCGCAGGAGTGATCAACCGACATATCTTCAATGGGGAGAATGATCTTGGAAGAGGGTCTTGGGAAGGCGCTGTTGCCGACATGCTGGCCTTGCCAAGCCCAGTGAATTTGGGCGTGGAAAGCACATTCAATACCGGCACCAACGAGCTGTCCGTGAACGTGGAGCTGTACTACACCGCGGACAGCCCTGCTGGAAATGATTACATCAGTGTATTGGTCAAAGAGAACCACGTTATCGGTTGGCAAACGGATTATGGTCCGGCGGGCGACCATGCGGCCTACGACCACACGCATGTGTTGCGGGCTTTTGCCACTGATACTTGGGGCGACCAAGTTCCGAACCCTACATCTGGAAGCACCGTCACGCGTACCTATACCCTTGCAGTGCCCGCCACGTGGAACATTGCCAACTGCGAAGTACTCGCCTTTGTTAGTGAGGACCACAGTGAGGTTTACCAAGCACGGACCGTTCTTGCGGACGGAGGCACCACGCTGTTCATCGGTGGCCTTGACAATTCCACACCACAGTTCGTTAGTGGTACTGATGGAGCGCCTTCCTCCTTCTCCAGCACCTTCAACAACGAGCTCGGCATGGATGATGACTTCGTGGTTTCGTTGACCAACAATGGTGCACCAGCCTCATGGGGCGCAACATTGTCCGTGAATGGATCTGCGATCGGCAACCCCGGTAACGTTGCTATAAGTGCCGGTGGGAACGCTGATGTGGACGTGAGCATAACCCCGGACGCAGCACCCGGTGTTGGTTCATACACTCTTACGATCACATCCGTAACGCACCCCGGTGCGCCAGCGGTGGTTCGCGAGTTCAATGTGATCAGCGGCATCACCGACCTTGTGGTCACTCATGCTGGCGCAGAACAATGGCAGGCGCTCTATACAGCCGGTTTGGCCCAAGCGGGCAACACCACCTATGCCGCAGTTGCCAAGGACAAGTACATCTCTTTTGGCCAAGCCAACGCATTGGGTGATGTCAACAACCTCTATGTGAACGTAAGCTGGACATTCCCTTCCATTACGGATGATGAAGTTGCATTGCTGTCAACGCACATGGATGCAGATGGTGATGTGTTCATCGCAGGTCAGGACATCGGTTGGGACCAAAGCGGTGCGACAGGATCCTATGGCACACCAGCAACCCAAGCCTTCTACACGGACCGGATGCATGCCACTTACGTTGCAGATGGTAGTCCAACCTCCAACATCGTGAACTTCCTCGACGCGGACGGAATATTCGGAACTCTTCCTACCACCTCGTTGAGTGCCGTATTCGGTGCCGCCAATACTTACCCCGACCAGATCACTCCGACCGGTAGTGCGGTAGGTATCCTGCACTACAACACGAATGCTGCCATGATAGGCGGCCTGCGCGCAGAGACCGGTGCATCCAAATTGGTCTACTTGGGTGTTGGTCCGGAGCAGTTCGCTAATGCTGATGTGGCCCGTGCGGTGATCGAGATCAGTCACGATTGGTTCTATGGACTGATCTCTGTTGGGATCGATGGATTCGACGGACAACTTGCCAATGTCTTGGGCCAAGCCTATCCAGTACCTGCAAACGACCGTATCACCATACCGGTGACCGGACTGGAGGGATCTGCAACCTTGGAGGTATTCGATGCGACTGGTCGCAGTGTAATGCAACGTAACGTGACCAAGGGTGCCAACCAACTGAGCATGGACGTGAGTGCATTGCAAGCGGGTCTTTACCATTACGCGATCCGCACAGCTTCGGGTCTTGGCCGGGCGAAAGCCTTCCAAGTGGTGCATTGATCAAGAGCACATTTCGAATCAAACGCCTCCGTTCAACAGCGGAGGCGCTTTTCTTTTGGACCTTGGGGCTCTTTGATCATCCTACTTTCGGCCACGCAATGTGGATACGGCGAAGCCGTTCATTCCGGGTTGTACTAGTGGAAATGATGTTCGATCGAACAATTCAGTCCTGCTTGATCGGGATCCTCCTTCTGTCCAATGCAACTGCCCAAGAACTACTGCTCAACGGAAGTTTTGAAGACCACCGTTCATGCCCTAAGGGTTTCGGAAAACGATCCTTCAAAGGTGTTGCAGATGCAGGAGCATTCGCGGGCGAACCAGCTTATTTCCATTCCTGCGCCGACGTTGCCGGTGTTCCTGTGAACTGGGCTGGAACACAGGTTGCGAAAGATGGTTCGGCATATGTGGGGCTAGTGCTCACTTCCCGGACGGGGGACAGAACCGATCGGCAGTTCATTCAATTGGAACTCGCGGAGCCCTTGGTCAATGGCCATCGGTATCGGCTCTTTTTGGGTAAGCGCCGCAGAAGGATCGGGCTATTCCACGGATCGTATCGGCGCGCGTTTTCTAGTCGATGGAAAGCGAGGAAAGGAACCAAGCTTGGTGGGCAAATTCAATGTGGAAAATCCACTGGACAGGTTCTTGGCCGATACAGCGGCTTGGATGAAAGTGGAAGGGATCTATCATGCCAAAGGCGGAGAACGTTCGGTGGTGATCGGAAATTTCCAGCCTTTCGGTTATTCAAGTCGAAAAGCGTTATCCACCAAAACCGGTGGCGATGTTCTGCGGAATACGAAGCGGAGATCCACCATGATGAACGACCCGGATCCGGGACGTGGCGCTTTCCAACGAACACTTTCGCAAACGGCCTACGTTTACTTGGATGCAGTTTCCGTGGAGCCACTTACGACGAACGAGGTTGTTGGGGAATTGACCCAGGAAATGGCTTGCACCAACATCGGTGTTCCCGTGAACGGAAAGGAAATGGTACCGGATGTCGGCTTCGAAATGAACGAGACCCACGGAGCCATTCGTTGGTCCAATGCCAGTGGTGGCACACCGGATTTTCCTGATGGACTCGCAGGCATCTATCTCTATTCCGCCGTGAACGCGAACAACCGGGAGTTCATTCGGATACCGCTTGCGGAACGCACCCATCCATGTGCAACATACCGATACAGCATGCGCGTGTTGCGCGATCCCTCATATGGTTATGCTGTTGACCAGATAGGGGTTGCACTCGTTGACAACTTCCAAAAGGGACAGGATCGCGGACCTCTACCCTATCCCACCGCGTGGTCTTCACCTCCAGGGTTGGTCATGGGGAACACGGCGGAATGGATCACCTTGTGTGGCGAGCTGAGCGGAGTCGGTTGTGCAACGGACCTCATCGTCGGCAACTTCAGGACCGATAGTGCGACAACAGTGCGGACGACGGATTCGAGCGGTGGGCCGTTCGCGTATTACTTCGTAGATGACATTACGCTTCTACGGACCGGCACCCTGGAGGGCTGCACATTGGAGTGCGGATCCTTGTCATCAGTAGCGGATCCGTTGAACGCAGTGGACGCTGTAGATGTAGCGGTTCCGGTTTATGTGCTTCCTATCCAATTTGAGATAGCGAGCACCTTGGCCGATACGATCGACCCTGCCTTGGTCGATCGTATCCATGAAACACTTCTAACTGATCCACTTGCAGTGATCAAGATCCAAGGCCATACGGACGACACGGGCACTGACGCAGAGAACAAGAAATTGAGCCTTGAACGTGCGCGGGTCGTGGAACACCACTTCGTAACGAACGGCATTCCACAGGACCGCCTTGTCTTGGAATATTTCGGGAGCGAACGACCACGCGCATCCAACAGTAGTCCCGAAGGCCGTGCCCTGAACCGTCGTGTGGAAGTGGTGGTACCGCTTACGAAAACGGAACACTGACCAGCCGAAGAGGTGCGGGGTAGCTGATCGATCGTTGATCCAGTCCTTTACAGCTTCGTGAACTTCTGGTGGTGTAAGGTACCATCCTGCTCCAGTTCGATCATGTACACGCCGCTCTTCAAGCCGGAGATATCCAACCGGTTGTTCATCAGCATGGGTGAAGCGACCCTGTGGCCAGCAACATCGTGGATGCTGACGGACCGTTGCGTTGAAGCCGGCATTTCCAAGAAAAGTTCATTCGTGGCCGGATTCGGGAAAACGCGCAAAGTCTCATTCGTGGTTGCCAAGGGTGTTCCTGTTGTAACGCCTTCGACCACATCCACGGTGGTGTTCACGGGCACGTCCACGACATCTTGTACGATCCCGGATGGCCAATGGATCCGAATGAGTTCGATCACATCATCATCTCCCAGACCGAAGTGGGTGATCAAGCTGCTCATGTAACGGAACCCATCACCGCTCTTCACATCGCGCAATTGTGTTCCCAGTGCACTGACCACCTCCACACGCGCTCCGATCCCGTTGTTGTTCGAGACCGTGCCGATCGTATTGATCTTCACCCAATTGTTGGTATTTCCATCATTGATGCGAATGCTCGATGTTCCCAAGATGTCCAAGAACCCATCATTGTTGAGATCGCCAATGGCTTGATTGCCAACGGAAGCGGCGTTCTCGAACGTAAAGTCGCCCGTGGCCAAATGCAGTGCTCCCCCACCAAGTATATCCAAACGGCCATCGTTATTGAAATCGTGGGTCGTCCATTCAGTGGATGTGCCAGTGAAGAGATCCAGCCCGGAGCCAATGGTCACTTCGGTGAAGATGTCTCCATCGTTGCGCATCACCTTATGTCCACCTTCGGTCAACGAGCTTGCACCGATCACCACGTCCAGATCACCATCGCGGTCATAATCGCCCCAAGCCGAGGACCAGCTTTGGTGGAATGCGCCTGCCAGGTTCATTTGCTCTGCGATCTCCGTGAAGGTGCCATCGCCATTGTTCCGATGCAGTTGGTCGATAGCTGCCAAATTTTGTCCTCCGCGACACTTCGCGATGAAGAGGTCCATGTCGTGGTCATTGTCGAAGTCGATCCAGATGGAACCGTAGTTACCGCCATTCGGGGTATCACCCAATCCACCTTGGGTATAGGTTAAGCCACCCGCACCATCGTTCAAATAGAACACATTGGGCTGAACATCATGGCATACGAAGGCATCAAGTAGACCATCGTTGTTGATATCGATCATGTTGCTCCGTTGTGAGAAAACATACTGCGGTCCGCTGACCTGTGTATAGCCGGTACCCGTGCTGTTCGCCATCATGAAAGTGACCCCTTGGCCTCCGCCGTATAGGATATCGTTGTGTCCATTCCCACTAAGATCACCAACGCATAGGCTCCAACTTGGGTCGTACGCCGCCTCGGTGGTCAAGTACGTCACGACATCGAAGCCACCGGTGGTCTCTTGGTAGTGAATGATGATGCGGGTACTGTCAATGGTCACGACATCGTCCATCCCATCATTGTTCATGTCCACAGCGGCCAAGACCCGTCCTTCTGTGGTAATGGGCATGTTCGTGAACGCGAACGGAGTGAGGAACTCGGGGATCTCGCTCACTTCAAAGGTGAATCCAAGTGCGTTCCAACGATCATCGAAAGCGATGGTGTAGGTCACCCCTGCGTTCACGTTGATGCTGTCGAGCGAGAGGTAACCGTTCCCGATCACACCGCCATCATCATCACCCCCGACGCACACGAGCGCCCCGCATGCACCGGTGTAAATGTGGAATCGCGTGTCACGCCCAGAGTTCACCTCCAGTTCCGTGCTCACCTTCAGGCCCGTATCGAATGTGGGTGTGAAGGTGTACCACATGCCATGCGCCGTACTACCGGGATTATTGAAGCAATCCAGCGGCACCTCGGTACCTACAACGCCATCGACCACATAGCTGCCGGCCTGTATGGCCAATGCGGAGCTGCAGGTGTTCTGTGCCCAGCCGAAAAGGGCTGTTGAAAGGAAAATTACAGTGAGGAGCAAGTTCTTCATGATCGATCGTTGTGCACGTTAAGGTCGGCAAATTACGACTTTGTCGGCCGGGTATGAGAAATAGGTCGATGGCGGATCATGCACCGGGTCTTGTTCGCAGGCGATCAATGGAGTTCGAAAACCGCCTTTGCAGAAGGACTTCCGTCGACAAGGACTCGTCCATTACCTTGGCACCACGAACACATCTTCTGTGCAAAATGCATGCGAGCAAGACCAAGGATCCGAATTAATGGCAACCGAACCCACCACTGAATTCACCCCTACCGATCGGATCGACCCCACCACGGACAAGCGTTTGTTCCTGCTCGATGCCTTCGCGTTGATCTACCGGGCGTATTTCAGTTTCATCCGCGCTCCACGTGTGAACAGCAAGGGCTTCAACACCAGCGCTGCATTCGGCTTCACCCTTACGCTCCTTGACCTGATCAAGCGCGAAAAGCCGACACATATAGCCGTGGTATTCGATACCGCAGCTCCCACGGAGCGTCATGAAGTATTGCTGGACTACAAGGCGAATCGCGAGGAAATGCCGGATGACATCCGCAGCAATCTGGTTTATATCCGGCGCATCATTGAAGCCATGAACATCCCGATCCTGGAGAGCGATGGCTATGAGGCTGATGATGTGATCGGCACGTTGGCCAAGAAGGCGGAGATCGAAGGCTACACCACCTTCATGGTAACGCCCGACAAGGACTTCGGCCAATTGGTCACCGATAAGATCATCATGTACAAACCAGGTCGCGGCGGTGATCCACCGGAAAAGCTTGGGCCGAAAGAGATCTGCGCACGCTGGGGCTTGGAGACAACCGATCAAGTGAAGGACATTCTGGGATTGATGGGTGATGCAGTGGACAACATTCCCGGCATTCCTGGTATCGGGGAGAAAACAGCGATGAAGCTTGTACAGGAGTTCGGCAGTCTCGAAGGCGTGCTGGAAAACGTGGACAAACTGAAAGGCAAGCAGAAGGAGAACGTGATCGCCTTTGCAGAACAGGGCCGCATGAGCAAGATGCTGGCGACGATCCTGATCGACGCACCTGTGGAATTGGACCACACTGCTTTGCATCTGGATCCACCCGACAAGGACAGGGTCCTGGAAGTGTTCAGTGAGCTCGAATTCAAGAACCTCACGGGTCGCATCCTAAGCAACGAAACCAATGGCGTGGCTGACGTGAAAGAGAAGAGCGGAGTGAAGAAGACCGTACGCGCAATCCCCGGGCAGGTCGACTTGTTCGGTAGCACAGTTGATGAGGAAGGCAACATGGAGATCAAGGAATTCGCGAACATCGACACGGTGCCGCACCGCTACTTCTTGGTTGAAGGGAACGAGTCCATGTACATGCTGGCGGCGCAGTTGAAGAAACAGCCACGCTTCTGTTTCGATACCGAAACCACTGGAACCGAAGAGCGAACTGCGGAACTGGTCGGCTTGTCCTTCAGCTGGAAAGCACACGAAGGCCACTACGTACCCGTGCCCGAAGATCGTGTGGAAGCTCAACGCATTGTGGACATCTTTAAGCCACTGTTGGAGAACGACACCATCGGAAAGATCGCGCAGAATGCCAAGTATGACATCCGTGTACTGGCCAAATACGGTGTGGAAGTGAAGGGTCCTCTATTCGATACGATGGTGGCACATTACCTGTTGAAACCCGACCAGCAGAAGCACGGGATGGACTACCTCAGCGAGTCCTACCTCAACTATCGACCGGTGAGCATTGAAACCTTGATCGGCCCGAAAGCGCGTGGGAAAACGCAGAGGACAATGCGGGATGCAGAGATCAACGCCGTGAAGGAATACGCCGCGGAAGATGCGGACATCACGTGGCAGCTCGCCGAGAAGTTCGCACCGATGCTGGAACAGGACGAAGTGACATCGCTCTTCAATGATGTAGAGATGCCATTGGTGAGTGTATTGGCCGACATGGAGACCGAAGGCATCCGGATCGATATCCCCGGTTTGTTCAAATTCAGTGAAGAACTCGGGGCGGAAATTCTCACTTTGCAGGAGAAGATCCATGCGGCGTGCGGTGTCCACTTCAATATCGACAGCCCTAAACAGCTCGGTGATGTACTCTTCGAAACCCTGAAGCTTGGTGGCGACAAGGTGAAGAAGACGGCCAAAACGGGCCAGTACCAAACGAGTGAAGACATCCTCCAAGAACTGAGCAACGCACATCCCTCCGTGCCGTTGATCCTGGATTACCGCAGCTTGCGCAAACTGAAAGGCACATACGTGGACACCCTTCCAGAGGCTGCCGACCCCGTAACGCACCGCGTGCACACGAGCTATTTGCAAACGGTTGCTGCCACAGGCCGTTTGGCCAGCAACGACCCGAACCTGCAGAACATTCCGATCCGCACCGAAAAAGGTCGGGAGATCCGGAAGGCGTTCGTACCTCGTGACAAGGACTTCCAATTACTTAGCGCGGATTATTCGCAGATCGAACTCCGGATCATCGCGCACATGAGCGGCGATGCCAACATGCAGGCCGCGTTCCGGGCGGGATTGGACATCCATGCTGCTACTGCAGCCAAGGTGTTCAATGTGGACATCGCCGAGGTAACGCGCGAGCAGCGTAGCAAGGCGAAGGCTGTGAACTTCGGTATCGCCTATGGCCAAGGGGCCTTCGGTTTGGCACAGAACCTGGGCATACCACGGGCGGAAGCAAAAGCGATCATCGACGATTACTTCGCGCAGTTCCCCGGGGTGCGTGGGTACATGGATGAGATGATCGGCTTCTGCCGCACCAACGGCTACATCAAGACGCTTATGGGCCGCCGACGTTACTTACCCGACATCACCAGCGGAAACAACACTGTAAGGGCGCAAGCGGAACGGATCGCGATCAATGCGCCCATGCAGGGATCGGCAGCGGACATTATCAAAGTGGCCATGGTGGACATCCATTCCCGTATGAGGTCGCAAGGCTTGAAGAGCAGACTGCTGCTACAGGTCCATGACGAATTGGTTCTCGATGCCCATAACGACGAAGCGGAGGCCTTGAAAGCCATGGTGAAGGAGCGCATGGAAAGTGCATATGCGTTGGACGTGCCGCTTGTTGTTGACATCTCTTTGGGGAAAAACTGGCTGGAGGCGCATTGATCCCTCGTTACCCAGTTGCACCTTTACGGCCCACTCTCCTTGCTCACGAATGACCACCGTACAAATGAAGAACCTTTCCCTGTCCTTGGTATTGGCCGCTTGCTTGGCCGCATGTGGGAGCGAACCGCCACCACAGGACAAGCTTACCTTGGAGAACGGTGTCGATAGTGCCGTCCAAGCTGAACGGATGAAGAAGACCAAGAGCATCTTCTACAACATTCCTTCGCCCATGGAGACCGCGGGTCTTCTGAAAAAGGCCGGAGCCAAGTACAACAAGAACATCCTCAACGATGTCAAGAACGTGGACAAGTACACTTCGGCCGGCCAACAGGCACTGAACTTGGGCATTTACGGTGCCGACCTCAGCTACACCAGTGTATTCAACCATACCCAAGAGAGCATGTTCTACACCTCTTGTTCACGCAAACTTGCCGATCGGTTGGGCGTTATCAGCGCTTTCAATGACAGCACATTGGAGCTGATGCAATCCAAGCTCAACGACCGCGATGCGCTACTGGACATAGTAAGTGAGACGTACTGGAATGTGGATGCTTACCTGAAGGAGAACGGGCGCGACAACATCAGTGCGCTCATGATCGCAGGGGGTTGGGTCGAGGGCTTGTACATCGCCACGCAAGTCTCCAAGATCAACGACACCCCGGAGCTTCGGCAACGGATCGCTGAACAGCGGATCTCCTTGAACGACTTGTCCAACCTGCTTAATTCCTACGAAATGGAAGACCCTCGATTGACCAGTGTTAAGGGAGATATCGCTTCCCTCCAAGCCCTGTTCGCCGAAGTGGCAGCAGGGACACCCGGCACCGCAACGAGCGAGGAGAACGGAGTTGCCGTGATCGGCGTGGGCGGCACCGCTGCAACATTGACCGATGCCCAGCTATCCGCGATCAGGGACAAGACCGCTGAGATCCGAACAACCTATATCAATTGAAACCTGCCATGTACATCGCCCGAACCAACTTCGCGAAGACCTTACTGGCATCCGCATTTCTGTTGATCACCTTTTCGGTAAATGCACAGTGCCGGAGTTTCGCAAAGAACAAATGCGTACCGGACCTGGCTCCCTACAAATTCAATGAATCGTTCAATGCCGCACAATTGGCACCGGGCGAAGAAGCCGAGGTGAATTTGACCTTTTACAGTGGCCAAGAGTACCGTGTTATGGTATGCTCACATCCTATTCTGGGTGAGGTGAACTGGAAGTTGGTTGATGAGAACAACAAGATCCTTTTCGAAAGCTTGGCCGATGACCCGAAGCATTCGTTCGATCTGAAGGCAGGAAGCACCTCTGCCATGAAAGTGGTGGTCTGGGTGCCCTCCCGTGGGAACACCAGCATGGTACACGTAGGTTGCGTGGCCATTTTGGTAGGCTTCAAGGAGTAGGCGCCTAGTCATTCAAATTTGGACCAAGCACCTTTGGACGGGCTCGCTATGCAGGCGTATGGGCGAGTCCACTGAAGCGTTCTTCTCGTTCCGATCGCTTAGTGCATTGCAAATGAAAAGCGGCCCGTTCAATTCCACGGGATCGAACGGGCCGCTTTTCGCGTGGAGCTTTCACTATCACTCCACCACGAAACGCACGGTCTGGCTTTGGCCCTCCTGCTCCATTCGGATGAAGTATAGACCAGCAGGGAGTTCGCTCACCTGAAGGTCCATCCGACGTACTCCTTGGGGAAGCGGTGCATTATGCAAGCCCTTGACCGTTCGCCCCAAGACATCCAAAAGATCCACCTGGACCCTGCCTGCTGCTCTAACGTTCAACACGACCTGAGCGTTGTCCTTGGCTGGGTTCGGCATCACGATGAGGCCGGCACCATTGCCGCTCGTAACTTCTTCGAGACCGACAGCGACACCATTGATATTCACGTCATCAATGTACAAATTGTTCCCCCCTTCGCTTTGGAATTCAAACCGTAGTCGGAAGTCAGAAACATGGTAGGTGGAGTTGATGTTCGTGAGCACTGTCTGCGACCATTGGGATGGACCGTTCGGCACGAAATTTCCGGAGACCACCCCCGTTGTAGGCAGCGTTGAAAGTCCCTGCAACTGGGTGCGCAAACTCCAAGTAGCACCACAATCGTTGCTCACATAAACACGCAGGCGGTCGTTGTTGGCTGTTGAACGTTGGGCGTAAGCAAAACGGAAACTCAAGGTGATGGCAGTAGCATTGCTCATATCTACCGTTGGAGCGTACAAGTGGTACACTCCACCGGCACTATTAGCGGTATTGGTCACTTTGGCGCTTTTGGAACCGGAGTAGGACGCAGTACCAGTGATCGTAAAATTGGTAGATGAAAGTTCTCCTGTACTCCAGCCCAACGAGGAAAAGGTCGTTGCACTCTCGAAGCCTTCAACCAACGGGTCGGCCTGTCCGGGCACTTCGAACACACGTACAAGTTCACTTGCGGTGGTGGTCACGTCGTTCGTGCCATCGCTCGCGGTCAATGTCACGTCGTGCAGTCCGGGGGTGTCGTAGGTCACCGTTGGGCTCATCTCGGTTGATGTTGCAGGGGTACCACCTGGAAAACTCCATATGCGTGAAGTGACGTTGTGGAAACTTTCGTCATTGAAGGTTACAGTACCACCGGCACAAACCACGGGCAAGGAATTGGTGAAGCGAGCAGCACACAATGCTTCGTTGCCGTTCGTTCCAGTGCTATTCAAATTGCTAGATTGCCATAACGAGCTGCGTTGAGCTATGGAGGAATTGAGCGCGGCGATCATACGTGTACCCTGTCCAGCGGTGAACATCTTGGAACAGTAGGAATAGTCCATGAAGTTCTCCACGTTGTCCAATGAACCGCAACTGGCACCGGACAAGGTACAGGTGGTCCAACCTACGCTATTCGGGGTGTCGCTAACATCATCGTCCTGGTCGCAATTGGATGGAAGTTCGGGGTCGTTACCATTGCCCCATGTATGTTTCAAATTGAAAAAGTGGCCCATTTCGTGGGTCAACGTCCGTGAACGCCCCAATGTACTTGTACCGATGGATCCCGTGTAAGTATGCTGCAGCACAATTCCATCCTCTTCAGGATAGAACTGGGCAGATCCCGGTCTGAACGTGTATCCCGCTGAACCGTTCGCACTGGCAGAGACCCAGACGTTCACGTACTTGTTCCGTGGCCATTGGATCAATGCCTTCATATCCGATCCTCCATCATTCGTAAGTGCAGAGACCGTTCGGGTAATACCATTGGTACAGTTCCCGGACGGATCGATCGTGGCCAAACGGAATTCAATACCAATATCGCCAACACGGTCCAAGAAGGTCAGTACCACATTGTCCCAATCCGAATTCTGTTTGTTGAAATCCTCATTGAGCACCCGCATCACATCAAATATCTGATCGTTACCGATGTTCTCGGGGCCATTGTTATGGATGATGTGGAACACAACAGGGATGATGTATAAGCTGCCTCCGCCGCGTTCAGCACTCTGCTGGAAATTCTGTGTAAAGGATCCCAATTCAGCCTCGGCATTGGCGATCCGTGCCATCATCAGCTGATCGTTCTGAGGGTCGACATTGAGCCGATGTAACTCGTCGTGACCGCAATGGAAGGGGACTGCGCCTTGTGCAAAAACACCAGAAACCAAAGAGAAGCTGGAAAACACGAACAAAAGGGAACGTAGGATCATGTATGAGGGGTCGACCTATTGGTCAATGTGGGCACAATTTACAAAGGAGGACGTCCAGTTGCCGACCAACGGCTTCAACAATCTATACGGTGGGTTTGCTATCCTAGATCACTCCGGCATTGGAATTCGACGATCAAAATAGTCTGTTCGTTTCGACAAAGCAGCAATGTTCCGCGATGAACAACGGAAGATCCACTAGCGCGTTGACGAGATCCGGCGCTAACGAACTGGCTTTTGGCGCTCGACCGAGCTCGGCTTTGAACGTTGCATCGAAACGGGAAATGACGATCCAATGACCGATCGGGCACCAACATCCGAAGCACGCTTGGAGGTTTACCCTTCTACCCCAACGCTTGCTCTAGGTCCTCGATCAGGTCTTCGGCATCCTCCAAGCCGACGCTCAGACGAATAAGCGTATCGGCCAATCCATTCTTCAGTCGTTCTTCACGCGGAATGCTTGCATGTGTCATGCTGGCCGGGTGCCCGCTCAATGATTCCACGCCCCCAAGCGATTCTGCCAAGGTGAAGACCTTGGTGGTGGAAAGGAACTTGGTGGCATCGGCCATGTCGTCGCCCTTCAGCGTAAAGCTCATCATACCGCCGAAATCGCGCATCTGCTTTTTCGCAACAACGTGGTTGGGGTGCGAAGGGAAACCGGGCCAGTACACCTTGTCCACCTTCGGGTGCTTCACCAACCATTCCGCAATGACCTTTCCATTCTCGCTATGGCGTTGCATGCGCAGATGGAGTGTCTTCAATCCGCGCAGGACCAGAAAACAATCCTGCGGCCCTGGTATGGCACCGCAACTGTTCTGTATAAAAGCCAAGCGCTCATGCAAGGCATCGTCCTTCACCACGAGTGCGCCCATCACCACATCGCTGTGGCCGCCGAGGTATTTGGTCACGCTATGCATCACGATATCAGCGCCCAGGTCCATTGGGTTCTGCAAGAAAGGGCTGGCGAACGTGTTGTCCACGCCCAAGAGGCACTTGTGCTTTTCTGCTAACGCTGCCAACGCGGCTATGTCGATGATCTTGAGCAGCGGATTGGTGGGTGTTTCTGCCCAGATCAACTTGGTCTTGTCATTGATCGCAGCGGAAACATTGGCCATATCACCCATGTCCACGAAACGGAAGACGATGCCAAATTCGGCGTATACTTTAGTGAAGAGCCGATAGGTTCCTCCGTATAGATCGTTGGTGCTCACGACCTCATCGCCGGGCTTGAGCAGCTTCACGATCGCATCGATGCTGGCCATGCCGCTGCTGAAACACAACCCGTGCTTACCATTTTCCAAAGCTGCAAGCGCATTCTGCAAGGCGGTGCGTGTTGGATTGTGCGTGCGACTGTATTCGTAGCCCTTATGCACACCGGGAGCGGTTTGCGCGTAAGTGCTGGTCTGGTAGATCGGGGTCATAATGGCCCCGGTTGCAGGATCCGCCTCCACACCTGCGTGGATGGCCTTGGTACCGAATTTCATGGCTCGTTCGCGCATTTGGTGGCGCCGCCGTGAAGGTAGCCTTATGGGAGCGGGCGAAGATCAAGGCGGAGCAGTTGCCCAACCTGGCCTACTGATCCACCAATCGCTACCCAAAGCTCGCCGAAATAAAACACACGTTCCAATGCCCTTCGAGCAGAGACGATCCAGAGTTCGAAGGGTGGACCCTCTTCTACTTCCCGGCCGTATTCCTCAACCACCGTGGCAACACGATCGTGCCTATGAAGAGGTAGAGGTAATAACTGAGTATGCGCCAGATCACAGCCAATGCACCAATATAGCCCACGGCGGGCAAGAGGTCGCGGAAGAAACCACTGAAGGCCACCTCGGCAACGCCGCTGCTGCCGGGTGTGGGGCTTATGAGCAAGATCACCCACATGATCAATTGCCTTGCATAGAGCAAGAGATGGTCGCTCACGTTGAAGAATGCAGCGCAGATGAAATTGATCACCAAAAAGCGGGAACCCCAGGAAATGCAAGTTGCCCCGAAGGCCTTGGCCCAAAATCTCTTCGGCTTTCCGCGTAGTTCAACCGAGGTGGTCACGATGTCATCACCCACCCGGATCACGGCTGGACGCCAACGCACAAGAAAAGGCAGTTTGAATATCCATAGCAAAGCGAATTTGAATGCCCGTGGCCGGAAGAAGACGGAATAGGTCACGGTGAATACCATGGCGAGGATGAAGGCATAACCGACCCAGAAGATCACCATGATCGGAAGGCCCCAGAACGCATGGTCCAGTTGAGCGGGGAACAGATCGTCTATGCCAACGAAAACAAAGACCAAGGGCACCATGATCACATAGAACAGTTCGTCCATAAGCGCGGTGACCAGTACGATCGCTGTGGCCCTGCCGAGCAAAAGTCCTTCGCGTCCGATAATGAACATGGCGATGCCGGAGCCTCCTACGACGGATGGCGTAAGTGCAGAAGCGAATTCCCACAAGAAGGTCACGTTGAAGGATTGTCGCCAACTCAGGTGCCCGTCGGAGAGTACCCGCATACGGTAGATGTAACCCAGGTCGCGAAGTGCGGTGGCAACAATGGCCATCAAGATCCAGAAGCTGCTGATCCAGGTCCAATTGATAGAGCCCAACACCTCGACCGCGGTCATTTTCCGGTAAATGCCGGTTCCGGGTGCCACTTCGGTGAATTCAGCCGCGTTGGAAACATCGGGAATTCCATTCTTGTTGGCGTCCACCCACGTGTATTCTCCCCGGCCGTCCGGGGCCCGTTCATAACGCACTTTGCTCAGGTCATGCCACAACAACCAGCCTGCCGCCAGCAGGCCGATCACCACCGGTATCATCACGCGCCGCAGACTGAACTTCTTGCGAAAGTCCTGTTCGTCCTCGGTGCTGGTCGGTGTGCTCTCCATCTACCTTCGCGCCCTTTGATCCACGGCAATGGGTCCGGGCTAAAGGTATCCGTTCGTCGATAGTATTTTCATGTCCCTTCGCGTACTCGCACATTTGGCCCTGTTCACCGTGAACTTCATTTATGGGGTGAACTATGTAGTGGCCAAGGGCTTAATGCCCGATGTGATCGGACCTTCCGGTTTCATTCTGCTACGCGTGGCGGGCGCTGGCGCGTTGTTTTGGATCATGCGTGCCTTCCGTCCCCAACGGATAGACCTCTCCGATGCGTTCCGTCTATTCCTGTGCGGCTTTTTCGGTGTTGCGTTGAACCAGCTCATGTTCTTCCACGGGTTGATGCGCACCACACCGATCAACGCCAGCATCATCATGGTGGCCACGCCGATCCTGGTCTTGGTATTGGCCGGGATCCTTCTTAAAGAGCGCATCACTTACCTCAAGTCGTTCGGTGTGTTCCTGGGCGCCGCCGGAGCACTCGCGCTGATCGTGCTAAAGCCGAACGCTGCAGTGACCGGAGCCACTCGGTTGGGTGACCTGTTCATTCTCATTAACGCCATCAGTTATGGGGTATACTTGGTACTGGTCAAGCCATTGATGCGCAAGTACACCGCCGTAACGGTGATGTCGTGGTCGTTCTTAGTGGGCCTGGTGCTTGTTCTACCGTTTGGGTGGAGTGAATTCAATGCGGTGGAATGGCAGGCCTTGACAAGGCCCATCCTGGTCGCGATCATTTTTGTTGTGGTGATGGTGACCTTCGTTGCGTACTTGCTGAACACTTGGGCATTGCGGCTGATCAGTCCAACGGTGGTAGGCACCTACATCTACATGCAGCCTTTCATGGCCGCCGTATCCACGTGGTTGTTCGTGCGGGTCGGCCCCGAACGCTTGGGTATACCGGGCGATCATGTTGCACAGCTTGGCCTTCCGCAGTTGTTGTGCGCCGCGGCGATCTTCACGGGTGTTTACTTGGTGGGGAGGCCAGAGACTCGAGTTGCATGAAGAACAGAAAAGGAGTTGATCGATGTGACCGATCCATTACCTGCCGTCGGTGATCACCATCCATTCATCAGTCTACCTTTGGCCGCAACAGGAAAAGAACATGCTTCGTTCCATGACAGGCTTCGGCCGTGCCGAAGGGATCGCCAACGATCGAAATGTGACCGTTGAGGTCCGTTCGCTGAATGGAAAACAATTGGACCTGTTCTTGAAGGTACCCGGAGCTTACAAAGAACACGAGGTGCAACTGCGGCAAATGGCCGGGGATGTGATCGTACGGGGCAAGAGCGAAGTATGCATATCCGGCGATCGATTCCTTTCCAACAAGCGCATTTCATTCGATACGGAATTGGTACGCGCCTATTACGAAGAGCTGAAAGCGATCCGCAAGAGCGTGGCCCCGGAAGCCCACACGGACCTGCTCGCGCATGTATTGCGCATGCCCGATGTGGTGACCACGGCAACGGAAACGGCCAGTGAAGAAGAAATTTCCAACACCTTGGATCTTGTACGCAACGCCCTTGCAGGTTTCGATGCATTCCGCAAGAGCGAAGGACAGCGCTTACAAGAAGTGTTGGCCGCGCATGTGGACCGCATCGGCGAATTGCTGGCCGAGTCAGAAACTTTGGATCCTGGCCGTGCTGAACGCACCCGTGAAAAGCTGCGTAGCAAATTGGCCGAACTGGAAACGAAAGTGGATCAGGACCGTTTCGAACAAGAGCTGGTCTTCTATCTGGAGAAGATGGATGTTACCGAGGAGAAGGTCCGGTTGCGGTCGCATTGCACCTACTTCCACGAGACCATGGCCCAAGAAGATCCGCAAGGCCGTAAGCTCGGCTTCATAGCGCAGGAAATGGGCCGGGAGATCAACACGCTCGGTTCCAAAGCCAATGACGCGGTTATCCAGCAGGTTGTGGTGCGGATGAAGGATGAGTTGGAAAAGATCAAGGAACAGGTGTTGAACGTACTGTGAAGTAGCCCATGGAGACGAGTGGAAAGTGCGTGATCATATCGGCCCCGTCGGGCGCTGGAAAGACCACGATCGTGCGCAGCCTTTTGGCGCAGGGTCTGCGGTTGGCCTTCTCCGTAAGCGCCACCAGCCGGGCGAAACGGTCTTACGAAGTGGACGGACAAGATTACTTCTTCATCACCGCCGATGACTTCCGCACGCGCATATCGACCGACTCGTTCGTGGAGTGGGAAGAGGTCTATCCCGGCCAATTCTATGGCACCTTACGTAGCGAGATCGATCGGATCTGGGGCCATGGGAACAGCGCGATCTTCGATGTGGATGTCGTTGGCGGACTTCATTTGAAGAAGGTATTTGGTGATCGCGCTTTGGCCATCTTCGTAAGCCCTCCCTCCGTGGAAGTTTTGGAACAGCGTTTGCTTGCTCGCGGAACTGAAACGCCGGAGAGTTTGAAGAAACGCGTGGATAAGGCCGCACACGAAATGACCTTTGCTTCCCAATTCGACGTCGTTGTGGTGAACGACACCTTGGAACATGCGTGCGCCCAGGCACATCAATTGGTATCCCAATTCCTGGAAGCATGAAAGTGGGTTGTCTTTTCGGTTCATTCGACCCGCCACACAAAGGGCACATCGCCATCGCCGAGCATATGCTGAAGGTGTGCCATTTAGAACAAGTTTGGCTGGTGGTCACACCACAGAACCCGTTCAAGCAGGACCGTGAGCTAAGCCCGGACCAACATCGATTGGCCATGGTGCGTTTGGCGGTGCAGGGCAAGGAAGGGTTGGCGGCCAGTGGCTTCGAGATAGACCTACCAAGGCCCAGCTACACTGCGGACAGCTTCCGGTTCATGCGCCGTCGTTGGCCGGACCACGAATTCTCGTTGATCATCGGGAGTGACAACCTTGCCACGCTCCATACGTGGAAGGACCCGGAAGAGATCTTGGAACACCACAAACTTTGCGTGTACCCGCGTGAAGGCATGAAGGACCACTTGGCCGCAACTATCTACCACGGCCACCCTGGCGTGCGTATCGTTGCGGACGCCCCCATGCTCAATGTATCGAGCACTGGCATTCGTGCAGATCTAAAAGCCTGGCGCACCGTTGAAGGCAAGGTCCGACCCCGCGTGTTGCATTACATCCGCGAGCACCGGTTGTACCAGAGTTGAACTTCGGAAGGACTAAAGCTTATCGATATCGATAGGCTCCACGGTACCTGCCATTTGCATCAAATGATCGCGCAACACCTTCACGCCGCGATCGAAGCCTGATTCGTTCACCACGTGGAGATCACATAGGTGCCTATGGGGCATTAAGTAATTGCGGTAGGCCGGCAGTACATGGTTTGTCCATTGGTAAAGGATATCCTCTGTACCATAACCACGTTCCATGCTATCACGTTTCAAACGGCGGTCCAACTGGGCACCTTCACTGGCATCAATAAAGATGCGCAGATCGAACAATTCCCTGATCGGTTCGTGGTGCAGCACGAACAACCCTTCAACGAGGAGCACTGGTGCGGGGCGTAGCTCGATCAACTTCGGCTCTTTCGCGTCATTATTGAAGGTGTATTCCTTCTTGAAAATGGAGTCTCCGGAAACAAGGGTCCTTAGGTCGCGCGCCAAACCATCCAGGTCCACAGCTGTTGGCAGGTCGAAATTGACCTTCCCGTTCGGATCGATGAATTGGTCCGCCTTGGGATAGTAATAATCGTCTTGGGAAACCCGGCAGACCATTCCGGCCGGAAGTGCTGCACATAAAGCGCGCACCAAGGTTGTCTTTCCGGAGCCGCTTCCACCAGCGACCCCGACCAAATAGGCACCTTGATGCATGGCCGCTAAAGTAGCGATTAGGAGTATCCATCGTGTACGAAGAGTTCCTTGGTTCACGTTAAGAAGACGGGTGACCATTCTACAGCCACTGCCCACAGGGCTTTTGGCGAGTTTGGCACAGCATTCGTAAATGTGGAGACAAAGAACATTTAAAACAAACCACCATGCTTACCCCAATGGACCAATACCGGAAATTGAAGCGCCAAGCCACGGAGTTGATGTTGAGCGGTGATGTACAACGCTACTTGTTCATGTTACGCAAGCTGAACGAACTACGCATGTTGCAGAGCGGGCGGTTCGCTTGATCGATCGACCGAGTATTTATTGAAGCGACAAGTTCCATTTGGGCTTGTCGCTTTTTCGTTCAGTGGATCCCCGGATCCGTCGGCATTCATCGGGATCATCTTTCTTTACGGACGGAATGGATCAGGACAAGCAATTCATACGGGAAGCCATTGCTATGGCGCGCACGGGCATGGACCGGGGAGATGGCGGACCTTTCGGTTGTGTTATCGTAAAGGAAGGAGCGGTGGTCGGGCGTGGCAACAATCGTGTAACCAGCAGTAACGACCCGACCGCACATGCCGAAGTGGTCGCGATCCGGGAAGCGTGCGCCGCATTAGGCGATTCCCAATTGACCGGCTGCGTGCTCTACACTAGTTGCGAGCCTTGCCCGATGTGCTTGGGAGCCATCTACTGGGCACGGCCCGATCGCATAGTCTTCGCATGCACCCGCGAAGATGCGGCCGATGCCGGTTTCGACGATCAATTGATCTACGACGAGTTGCCACTTCCCTATGCGGAGCGCCGTATCCTTACAGAAACTCTGTTGCGGGATGAAGCGCAAGTGGTTTTCGACGCGTGGAAGTGTAAAGGGGATAAGGTGGCATATTGAGCTGTACTACTGGGTCGGGATGAACCTCTCGCCCTTATCCATTAACAACGAAAAACCCCGGCCAGTGGCGGGGTTCCATTTCGTTGACCGACCAGGGCTTCCCGCATTGCGCTAACGCGCCTGCAGGATGAACTTCGAGCCCTGGTCGGTCAAAACAAAACCCCGCTTTCGCGGGGTTTGTTGTTGACCGACCAGGGCTCGAACCTGGACTCTCCTGAATCAAAATCAGACGTGTTGCCAGTTACACCATCGGTCAATTCACAGCTCTACTGGCGTAAAGCGCGGCAAAAGTAACGTTTGTTGTGCTTCACTACCAAAACAGAAACCAAGGTGCCGGGTTCTTTCGGTATTTTCGCCACCGCAACACGCAACCCTACCGGTTGAACGTGTGGCCCTTACCACTACTCGCCCCTGCCTGCATGGATTATAGGAAATTGAACATCGTTACCGGTTGGCTGGTCTTCCTGGTCGCCGCGTGGACGTACATAATGACGATCGAGCCCACCAGTAGTTTCTGGGATTGTGGCGAGTTCATTGCAACGGCATACAAGCTGGAAGTGGGCCACCCGCCAGGCGCACCGCTATTCATGATCCTGGCACGTGTGGCCAGTGCCTTTGTGAGTCCGGAAAATGTGCCGGTCGCGGTGAACGTTCTGAGCGCCTTGGCAAGTGCATTCACCATCCTGTTCCTGTTCTGGAGCATTACACACATGGCCCACAAACTGGCCACGCGCAACGGAAGTGCCCTTACGACCGGGAGCATTATCGCGATCCTGGGAAGTGGTGCAGTTGGTGCCTTGGCCTACACCTGGAGCGATAGCTTCTGGTTCAGTGCCGTGGAAGGTGAAGTATATGCCCTTTCCAGTTTCTTCACGGCCATCGTATTCTGGGCGATCCTGAAGTGGGAAAGCGAGGCTGAACAAGCCCATAGCACCCGCTGGCTGATCCTGATCGCCTATTTGATGGGACTGAGCATCGGTGTCCACTTGCTCAATCTTCTGTGCATCCCTGCTATTGCATTCGTTTACTATTTCAAGCGCTACGAACCAACGTTGAAGGGGATCGTGATGACCTTCATCGTATCGGCGATCATCTTGGGCACTATCCAGGCCATCATTATTCCGGGTCTGGTGAAGATGGCCGGTAAATTCGAATTGATCTTCGTGAACGACTTCGGGCTTCCGTTCAACACGGGGAACCTGATCTACACGCTGCTGTTGATCGGGCTGGTGGTCTGGGGACTTCGTTGGACCCAGCAGAATGGCAAGGTGCTTTGGAACACGGTGATCCTGGGGGTTAGTGTGATCCTCGTGGGCTACAGCAGCTACGCGATGATCGTGATCCGCAGTACGGCCAATCCGCCTATCGACGAGAACAATCCGGAGAATGTCTTCAACCTGTTTAGCTACTTGAACCGCGAACAGTACGGTGATCGGCCACTAATGGTAGGTCAATTCTGGGAATCACCGTATGGCAATGAGCGCGAGGATGGGACACCGGTCTACACCGCAACCTACGAGATCAAGAAGGACGGCAAAGCGGTGAAGAACGTTTACGACCGTTGGAGCGCACAACACTTCGTGGATGAGGATCCGGGCCACACTGTGGACCATGCCTACATCATAACCGATCCGCGCACGGGTACTGAACCGGTGTACGACCCGGACTTCACCATGGTGTTCCCACGGATGTACAGCGCACAGCGCAACCACATCAATGCGTACAAGGAGTGGAGCGACTTCAAAGGCCGGCCCATTCGCACATTGGATCGTGAAGGCAAAGCGACGATCATCTACAAACCCACTTTCGGGGAGAACATGACCTACTTCTTCGGCTACCAGATGGACTGGATGTACTGGAGGTACTTCATGTGGAATTTCGCAGGTCGGCAGAACGATATGCAAGGGCATGGAAACATTCTGGACGGCAACTGGACCACTGGCATCAAGATGATCGATACGGAGCGTCTCGGGAACCAGACCCAATTACCCTCCAGTTTGAAAGAGAACAAAGCGTTCAACCGCTTCTACCTGTTGCCCTTCCTTCTCGGGATCATCGGTCTGGTGTATCAGCTAGTTCGGCATTCACGGGATTGGACGGTGGTGATGCTCCTGTTCTTCTTCACCGGTGTGGCCATTGTGATCTACCTGAACCAGACCCCTTATCAACCGCGTGAGCGGGATTATGCCTATGTGGGTTCGTTCTATGCGTTCGCCATTTGGATCGGCTTGGGCGTGTTCGCGTTATACGATGCGGCACGTACGTTGACACAAAAGGAATTGGCCACCACTGTTGGGTCCGCCTTGGGACTTGGGGTGCTCAAGTACGGCGTGGAATCCGTTGGTGGGGACGATCATGCGATCTCTTACGCCATCTTGTACATGGGCGTATTGGGTGGTGGTGCCATGGGCGTCATGTACCTCTTGGGGAAGGCCGCGAAGAACGACACCTTGTTCGGTGTGCTCGCAACTTCGCTCGGGCTCTTGATCCCTATCGTCATGGTGGCCGATGGCTGGGACGATCATGATCGTGGTAACCGTACACCGGCACGTGATCTGGCTGCGGACTATTTGAACAGTTGCGCACCGAACGCGATCCTTTTCACCAACGGGGACAACGACACATTCCCACTATGGTATGCACAGGAAGTTGAAGGTATCCGGACAGACGTCAGGGTGGTCAACCTTAGCCTGTTGAACACGGATTGGTACATCGATCAAATGCGCAGGAAGGCGTATGAAAGTGAACCGGTCCCCTTCAACATGGCGCCTGAAAAGTACCGGCAAGGCACACGTGATGTTGTTGCCCTGATCCCGCAGGGTGACGGCTATCGGGACCTGAAGGAGATGATGGATTTCGTTTCCAATGATCGCAACAAGCAGGTCCTCTTCCAGCGTGGTGTGAAGGATTCCTACTTCCCTACCGACAAGTTCAGCCTCGCGGTTGATAGTGCAACGGTTTTCGGCAACGGCACCCTTCAGCCTACGGATACCGCATGGGCCAAACGTGTGAACTGGCAGATCGATCGCCAAGTGCTGTTGAAGAACCACTTGATGGTACTGGACTTGTTGGCAAACAACAACTGGGAACGGCCGATCTATTTCGCGGTGACCACCGGTCCGGACAGCTATATCAACCTCCAGGACTATTTCCAATTGGAAGGCTTGACCTATCGTGTCGTGCCTTACTACACGCCGAACAAGAATCCGAACCTGCAGGGTCGCGTGGCCACGGATGTCATGTTCAAGAACGTAACGGAGAAATTCCTCTGGGGCAACATGGGCACTGAAGGCGACATCTATTTGGATGAGAACATCCTGCGCATGACCACCAATTTGCGTTTGCAGTTGAGCAGTTTGGCCGAAGCATTGATCGATGAAGGGCGAGATGCCGATGCACGCACGGTCCTGGACCTGTCCTTGGAACACATGCCGGAACGCAACGTACCGTTCGATCGCATCCTTCTTCCAACGGTTGAGGCATATTATGATATTGGCGATATCGAGAAGGCCAATGCGCTATCCGAACGGCTGTTCACGATCATGGAGGAGAACTTGAACTTCTACTTGAGCTTGGACCCAAGGCATGCGGCAAGTCTGGAAGATGAAATGGCGATATCCCATGCTGTAATGGGGCGTCTCTCCACCACCACCGAACGGATGAACAGATCACTGCCTGCCGATACCTTGGCAGGTACAGGTCCACGTGTTGGGGATACCACCTTGTCCGACGGAATGAACGAACGTTTCTCGGAAATGGAACGCATGTACCGTGAAAAGCTGATGGAACTCCAAGGTCGAAAGACCTCGAAAATGCGGTTCTGATCGGGTAAGTCCGGCCGATCATGGCCATGCTGAACACCGCGATGAGGCAAAGCCCCTGGTATATCGTTCATGCACCATGGATCGTGAGGGCATTGTTCAATGGATTTGTCTGGACGGTTCCTACCAAGTCCAAGGAGCTGTTCCTCACCTTCGACGACGGTCCCGTACCATCGGTGACCCCGTGGGTGTTGGATACGTTGGCGGAACACGGTGCGAAGGCCACCTTCTTTTGCATCGGTCGCAATTGCGAACTACATCCGGAACTCTTCGCTCGGATCCGCCAAGAAGGGCATGCAGTAGGCAACCACACGTACGATCACATCCGTGGTCTACGCACTAGCAAAAGGTCATACTTGCGCAATGTGCTCCAGTGCCAAGCACTAACAGGAACCCGATTGTTCCGACCACCGTACCTGAGCATTAGCCGGGCCCAATACGCGGCAATGAAGAAGCGATACGATGTGGTACTGTGCGACGTGCTCAGCGGCGACTTCGACACCGCCATAAGCGGCGAGCAGTGCTGGCGGAACGTTCGTCCGAACGTAAAGCCGGGTTCCATCGTGATCTTCCACGATAGCTTGAAGGGGGAAGAACGCTTGCGTTACGTGTTGCCTCGGACCTTGGCCCACTTTGCGGAACAGGGATATTCGTTCCGGGCATTGGAAGGAGGTTGATCGACCGGAGGTCGAACGGAAGGGAGAAGACCCGCTCCCTATTCGAAAACGTCGGTAACGGTGAATTCCACGCGTCGGTTCTCGGCATGCTCGGCCTCGGTGCATTGGACTCCGGGTGCACAGTGGTTCTTGAGGCGCGAAATGCCGTAACCCTTTTCGGTGAGCCGGTCCTTCTTCACGCCTTTCTTCACGAGGTGGGAAACGATCGAGGCTGCCCTTTTCTGATCGCGCTTGGCGGGGTCATTGGTATCGCGTGCATCACTGTGTACACCGATCTCCACTTTGACCAAGGGGTTCGTATTGAGCCGTTCCGCGAATTGGTCCAGTTCGATCTTCGCTGCTTGGTCCAGATCGGTCCCCTCGTGGGCCCAACGGATCTGTTTGAAGGGCACAGGAGTACCAATGAGGATAGGCTCAAAATCCAACTGTCGCAGGTCGTTCAAGAGGATGATGCCGTTCTTCATCCCTATCGTTGAGATCGGCAGACTGATGCTGTAATACCCCGGCTTCTCGAGAAGCACCTCGAATTCCTCGTTGCTTTGGAGCCGCATATTGATGTCTCCTCCCTCGCCTGTGGTCTGACTTTCGGTGAAAAAGCTGCTCATGTTCACCACCGTTACAGTAACACCCGGCACGAATCCGATCTTCTCCTGGTAATGGGCGGTACCCCTGATCCAAATACCGGCATCGGGGATCATGTGTATGTCGCGCGTAATGATCTGTTGCTCGGCAATGTCCTCCGTACTCACGTGTGTTTCACCCGTGTAGCGTCCTTTCATTTCGACCTTAAGCAAGTACTCTTTCCCCTTGTCCACCGGTACATTGTACTCTCCATTGGCATCAGTGCGAGCGGTGGCCACCACTCGGCCGTCCATGTCGAAAAGTTTCACCTCAATATCCACGACCGGCGATTCCGTTTCGTCGTCGATCACAAGTCCTGTGCAAAGAAACCGTTGCTCCAGATCGCCGAGCATTTCAAACGCATAGATGTCATCGTCACCAAGGCCTCCCGGGCGATTGCTTGAGAAGAAACCTTTCTTTCGATCCTTATTTATGATGAACGCAAAATCGTCCTTAGGACCGTTCACGGGCGCACCCACATTTACAGGTGCCGCGTAACCATCCAAGCCTTTGTAGATGGATGCGAAAATGTCCAACCCGCCCAATCCGGGATGACCATTACTGGCGAAATACAACGTGTTGTCCGCACCAATGAACGGGAACACTTCGTTGTGCGGCGTGTTCACTGCAGGGCCCAAATTCTCAGGTTCACCCCAAGAGCCACCCATGTCCTTGCACACATAGATATCCGACCCCCCATGTCCGCCGGGCATATCGCTTACGAAAAACAACCGCATTCCATCCGGGGAGATCGCTGGGTGGCCTACGGATGTCTCACTGTTGTTATACAAGAACTGTTCAATGTTCCCCCACTTCCCGGACACATTATGCGCCTTGTATATACCCAACCTCAGGATCCCCGAAGTACTCTTCTTTACTCGACCATTGAACAGCTCATTCCTTGTGAACCAGATCACATCCCCATTTGCACTAGCGGTGGCCGGGCCCTCATGGAGCTTGGTGTTCACATCACCTTCCAGCTCTCGGGCATTCACCAGGTCTCCGCTCGGCGTAACATCGGCAACGAACAGATCAAGGAACGGCTGGTCGTTATAGCTGGCACGACGCTCAATTCCAACGTTGACCTTTCGGGCACTTGAAAAGAGTATATGGTTCTCATCCGCCCATGCGGTCCCAAAATCGGAGAACGACGAGTTTGCAGCAACGTTGCGCACGGTGAACCGATCCGGGTCCGCTGTGAATTTCCGCGCAAATCCACCAATGTTGCTGCGGTGAAGCACCGCCTCGCCCTTCTCGACCTCGGCCAAATAGCGGTCCATCCATTCTTCTGCAACTTGGTATTTCCCGTTGCTCTTCAACGCTTCGGCATAATGGAACAGGTCCACGGGTTCGCGGTTAAGGAACTTGACCACCATGGCATACCATTTCTCGGCTTCTTCGGTCTGACCGAGGCGCATATGGCACTCGGCCAACCGCTTGGTCACGTGCTCGTTCACGGCTCCGAGTTCAGTGGCGGTGGTATACGGGGGAATGGCGCGTGCGTATGCCATTTGCGCGTAATACCGATCGGCCTCGTTCACATAGGGATCGGCATTACCCTGCGCCATTGTACACACCACCGAAAGGGCAAGTAGTACAGAGATGATGATCCGTTGCAACATCCCTTAGAAATAGCGGGGTGAAATGGTCCTGCCCTTCAGGAAACGGAAATCGTAGCTCAGCATGATCTCGTGCGTTCCGGCATTGTATGCACCAAGCCGCGAAGTGGTCAGATCAAAGGCATACCCTACACGGAATTGATCGGTGATCAAGTACTGGCCCATCAAGCCGAAGGCATTCCCAAAGCGGTACATGGCCCCGAACCAGATCTTGTCACGCAACAAGAAGTTTGCATTCAGGTCCAAGGAAATTGGGGCACCCGATACATTGCGCAACATGAAAGAGGGTTTGAACTTGAAGTCGCGACCGATATCGAACACGTACCCACCGATCAGGAAATAATGGCGCGATTCGCTGGTAGGAACGAGCACCGCGCCGCTGACCGCATCCAATTTGTTCTCCAAGAGCTTTGGTGCGGAAAGGCCCACATAATACCGCGGGCCGTGCCAGAACAATCCGAATCCGAAGTTGGGCAGGAATTGTCCTTTTGTGTTCACATTGGCGGGGTCTCCCTCCTCAACGGTGGTCAACGAGGCCAAGTCGGCTTGATAGATATTGACACCACCTTTCAATCCGAACGAAAGATGGGTATTCGTTCCGGTGCGGATACGGTATGCGAAATTGCCGAAGGCCGAGGTCTGGTTCGTTGCCCCGATCCTATCGTTCATGGCCTCGAAGCCCAACGCGATCTTATCGGCTTTTACGGGTGAATGGACCAGTATGGTCTGGGTGGAAGGTGCACCGCTGAAGCCCACCCACTGGTGCCTGCTCAAAGCCATGGCCGTAAGCACCCCGCCACTGCCCGCATACGCCGGGTTGAAGGCCAACGTGTTGAACATGTATTGGCTGTACATGGGGTCTTGCTGGGCCCGTGTTGTTGTAGAGGCAAGCAGTGCACACAGCACGAATATGGATCCTATGGTGCGTAGCAACTTCATCGCACCACTTGTATGGATCCCTTGAAGGCATCGGTGCTCGCTTCCAGTTCGATCACGTAGAAATAGGTACCGGCGGGCACGCTATTCCCGATCACCGCTTTGGACGAGGTACCATCCCAAACAACAGTATTGTTGTCGTAGCCGGCCGCGTCAAAGACCTTATTGCCCCAGCGGTTGAAGATCACCACCGTGTTCTCCGGATAGGCCTCGATCCCAGGTATCTGGAAGGATTCATTGATCCCATCTCCGTTCGGCGAGAACGACTCGGGCACGAAGATCGCCACCTCGAAATCGCATTCGTTCCTTCCGTTAATGATCAACGGACCGCATTCATACAGGTCCGTAATGGTCGCAGTAAAGAGTTCGCCCGGAGCCATCACCACACTGGTGAAGACATACGGGAGCGAGTCCGGATGGGAATAGGTCCCTTCAAGCCCTTCCACCAGGAAACCACCATTCCCATCGCCAAGCAGCTCGTACTCGACCTGGTAGGTATGCAGTCTTTCATCGCAGATGTAACGTATGTCAGCCAACGCTGGGTATTCGCTTATACGCACACGGAGAGTGGCGGTATCGTTGGCGCAGCCCCCACCCAATATGAAGTATGTGAATTCGTACTCGGCCGGGTCAAGTCCCTCTGGATCCAAATAGCCGTTGTCCATTGCATCGAAAGTGGCCTGGGTAGGAGCTATCCAAGTTCCATAATCCGGTGGGTTGCCACCGAGGCCGTTAACCAACTTGTAGCTTGTGTCGGAAACACAGATCGTGGTTACCGTATCATCTCCAGCGAACGGCGGATAGTACAAGTACAAGAACACCCTCGCCGTATCACTTATGCAGCCGATGCTTTCAGGGAAAGTGTACTTATACTCTCCCTGCGGTTCCTCAGCCGGATCATAGATCCCATCTTCCGGGAAACCGAACGGGTTGAACCAGATCCCCCCGGGCAGGGGTTCGTTATCCTCATTGTACGCCACGAGGGTGTCGAACAGGTTGATCGGCACCCCAGTGAAGCAAAGCGAGATGTAGCCCACCCCGCCACCGCCAACGTTCGGTGCTGGCGCTAGTGTTATGCGCAAGATCGCGTTCGCCGTGCCGCAAACCGGATCCGTTACTTGGTATACGATCTCGGGTAGCGCACCGGTGGTATCGAACGAACTCGGATAAAGGATACCGCTGACAGGATCCCAATGCAGGATCGGCCCTGTAGGCGAGAGCCAAGTACCACCGGGTAGCGCATTGGGACCAAGCGCGGAGAACAGGTCGAATGTGGTAAGACTGTTGCAGATCGTGAACGTGCTATCGCTCCCGGCAAACCCACTGCTCCCAACGACGACCGTGATCGTGCTGAACCGTGCCGGGCAAGATGCATTCCCTTGGATCCAATACTGGAAATGCCATGTGCCATCGCCAGCAGCCGCCGGATCGAAGAGACTATCGATCAATGCATTGGAACCATCCACATCGTTCCAGTCCCCTCCTGGAGCGACATTGGGGCCCAACAAGTTGTAGAGATCGACCACCGCTGAGCCTGCACAAACGAAAATTACGGTATCTCGACCAGGATCTCCGATGTCGATCAACGTGATCGTCAGCAAGGCCTCTGAGGCGGTGCAAGGAGTATCTGCAAGAACGGTGTAACGGTAGATCCCTGCGAGGTCTACGGCCGGGTTGAAGAACCCGGAATGGGCAACAGTATCAGGACCCAAATACGACCATGAACCTGTTCCGGAAGGTGGGCAGCCCAAGAGCGTGACCAGATTGGTCCATTCTCCATTGCCTGCGCAGATCTCGGCTTCGGCAGAACACCCAGCGAAGACAGCTTGGTACTCGAATGCAAAGATCCACGCGGTATCCGGGTTACATGCATTCAAGCTTTGAACAACGTAGAAGAAGATGCCAGTGGAATCGAGAGCGGGGTCGTAGTTGGGACCGTGTATGGTGGAAACTGCGTCGTAGCGGAACCAGACGCCGGATGGATCTACGCCCGGGCCCAATAGCGGGCGCATGTCCAAAATGGAGCTGGAAGAGCAGATCAGGAATGACGAGTCCCTGCCTGCAAAAGCCGTTGGGGTCAGGTTGATCAAAATGGTGGCCGTATCCGCCGCACATGACCCGATCCCTGCCACCACATATTGGTATAGACCACCCACATCAGTTGCGGGATTGAAGGTCCCTGAATGGGCGATGGGACCAGGTCCGAACCAACTTCCACCAGGATCTGGAGTACAGCCCAAGAAAGTGATCAGCTGGAATGATACGTCAGAAGTACAGCGCGATTGTGTAGGCCCGTCGCAACCGGCGCTGGGGCCTTCCTGTACTTCCACAGTTACCATAGCGGAATCGGCAGGACATTGGGAATCCCCCGGGAGCAGGTACCTAAATCGCCATGTGGTATTCGCGGCAACTGAAGAGGTATTGAACACGCCCTCGGGAATGAATCCAGAAGCATTATCCAAATTGATCCATGAACCTCCGGGCTGCGGTGATCCAGCAAGTATTGAGTAAAGAGCGATCAGATCAGAACGGCAAGCTTGGATCGTGTTATCCTCTCCGGCATCCAGATCATCCACAACGGAAACAGTGATCTGTGCCGACTGTGCCGGACACGGACCGTTCGCTGCGTGCGTATAGGTGATGATGCAGGAAGTCCCGGCCGCCATGCCGGTGGTGTTGAATTCGCCATTCGAAAGCGAACCTTGTGGGCATGGGGTGGTCCACACGCCACCCGTTGACGGGGTGCCGTTAAGTGCTGGAAAAAGAGGCACGCTGGTGGTGCCCAAACACACCGAGACCGAACCATTGGACCCGGCATTGGCTTGTTGGGTCAACGTAATGACCACTTGCGCTGTACTTGTTCCACAGGGTGAAATACCCGATTTAGTATAAGTATAAGCACCACCTGGATCAACAGAAGGATTGAAAATCCCGGGCTGATCCGTCACGGGGCTCCATGTGCCACCGGTTTGTGGCGTTCCACCCAACGCCCCGATCAACGGGAATGGATCACTGCTGGAGCAAACATTCACCAAGGAGCTGAAACCGGCATCCGGTGCTAGTTCCTGGGTGACGGTAACCGTGGCCGAATCGCTCGAACATGGGGCGATCCCCGTGAGCTTGTATTTGTAAACACCCGGAACCGAAGTACCGGGAATGTAGAGATCACCGGCAATAGCAGCGTTGGATGGATCGAACCACACACCACCTTCTTGTGGGTTCCCCCCAAGGTTGTCGAACAAATGGAACTGTGGCGCATCGCTGCACACTTGTCTTGTACCATTACCCCCTGCATCCACCGCTGGGTTCACGATCACCGTGACATAGGAGGAATCCGCCGGGCAACCCGCGTTTCCGTTCCTCTTGTACTTGTACACACCGGGGGGATCGGACGAAGGAAAAAAGACCCCGGAATGAATAGTGGTGCTGTTCGGCAAGGTCCATGTACCATTGAGTTGCGGGTTACCGCTAAGGGACAAGATCAATTGGTAAGGCGGGGAACTGGAGCATAGGGTTATGACCCCATCATTTCCAGCGTTCGGCGGTGTGGAAATGTTGATCTGCACCAACGCACTATCGGCTGGGCATCCTGCATTCGCGGCCAAGAAATAAACGTAGGTCCCGGAGAGGTCCGTTGCTGGATCGATCGTCTCCGCATGTGCAACACCATTCCGCCTCCAAACCCCGCCGGGTTGTGCGCTGTTGCCCAGCAAAGGGAACAAGTGCAATTGTCCATCGGTCCTGCACAGGTTGCGTGTGGCATCAACACCTGCGTTGCGCACGGGGAAAACCGCTACGGTAAGGGTGGTCGAAGATGCGGCGCATCCACCAACAGCGCCAAGCGTATAAGTGTGGACCCCGGGTGTGGACGTTCCGGGAGTAAACACACCACCTGTCGCAGGTCCTGGCCCGGTCCACGTACCGCTCGGTGCTGCGTTGCAGCCCAATGCTGCCCGCATATCGAACGCGCCTTCGCTGCTGCATTTATTTATGGAAGCGGAACAACCAGCGTTCGCAGGTGTACTTACCGTTACAACAACCGTGGCCGAATCCGTTCCACAGGAGTTGACCACCCGGTAACGATAGGTCCCCGCAACCGAAGTGCCCGGCGTGAAGGTGCCGCTAAAAGGAGGGAATAGGGGATTAGGACCCACCCACGTACCGAACGGATCTGGTGTTCCCGTAAGGTAGTTGATCAAATTCACCGCAGGCCCATCAATACAAAGTTGCGCCGTTCCGTTGCCACCCGCATCCGGCGACGGGTCCAGGAACACGGAAAGCACGGCGGTATCATTCACACAAGGTGCACTTCCTGTAACAATGTATTTGTAGTTGCCAATGGGGTCCGAAGCGGGATCAAAAGAAGCACTATGGTTCGCACCTGTGATCCCTCGCCAAGACCCCCCATTGTCCGGATCTCCGGTCAATGCGAAGAACATGTTCTGTGCGCCATCGCCCGTGCAATAGGTCACTGAACTGTTCAACCCTGCATTCGCGGCTTCTGAAACGGTAACCGAGAGGCTCGCGGTGACCAATGGACAAGGAGCTTGGCCTTGCACACGGTATTCATAGACCCCTTGTATATCAAGTCCAGGAACGAATGCCGGATCGTGTGCACCGCCGAACCACCATTGGCCGCTGGCATCAGGTGTGCCGCCCAAAGCATTGGTCATATTGAATTGGGCGCCGTTGCTACACACCGACCTGCTTGCTGGTGTTCCAGCATTGGCTCCTTGTATCTCGGTAACTGTAACAGTTGATGTGACGGAAGTACAAGGAGCCGCACCGTTCACCACGTAGGTGAACAGGCCGGAGGCATTCGTAGCCGGATCATAGCTCCCGCTCATTATTGGCCCCGTCGCAGGACCAATGTGCCAAATTCCACCCGACATGGGGTTTCCGCCCAACAACGTGAACAGAGAGAATGGCACTGCGCTGCTGCATGTGGTAGTGGAACCGGGGTTCCCTGCACGTGGGGCTTCGACGATATTCAGCGTCACTTGTGCCGAATCGGACTCACAACCCGCGATACCGGACAAGCGGTACCGGAACAAATAGGTGCCGGAAGAAACTGAACTCGCGTTGAAATACTGGCCCGTCAAGGTACCGGTACCACCCAAATTGATCCAGGTGCCCCCAGCCTGCGGACTTCCCCCCAAACCATTGAAAAGATCCACCTGCGTGTTGGAACCACAAGCGGACAAGTTGCCATTGGATCCGGCATTCAACGTAGGAACGATGGTAACACGCACCACCGTGTTCGCGTTGCCACACTCGACTCCGCCACTTACGGTATAGCGCACATCATAATCTCCAGCAGGCAGTCCGGTGGGGTCGAAGAAGCTACCGCTCACGTGGCCGGGAGTGGTCAATTCCGTCCAAGTCCCCGTTAGGTCCGGTGTGCCCGTGATCCCGTTGAAGAGGTCCACGGATGGGCTGCCCGGACAGATCGTAATGGTACCGCCGGTGCCCGCATTTGGGGCCATGTTCACGTTGGCAATGACCGTGGCTGTTGCATTGGTACACGGGGCCGTTCCAGATACGGTGTAGGTGTAGGTACCCGGCGTGCTCGTACCCGGCATGAAAATGCCATTGGTCAACGTGCTTGGTCCGGTCCACACTCCACCACCGTCGGGTGTTCCACCCAATATGGAAAAGATGTTCACGGAAGCATCGGTGGAACAGCGAGTGAAACTCCCATTGGTCCCTGCAACGGGTTTCCGGTTCACATTCACCACTACCACTGCTGTGGCTGCCAAACAGGGGGTATCTCCGGTCTTCCGGTACGTATAGCCACCCGGCAGGGAGGTTCCCGGAATAAAGCTGCCGTTATGTGTTGCACCAAGTGGATCGGTCCATGTACCACCGGTTTGCGGAGTGCCGCCAAGCTGAGTGAACAATGGGAACGTGGCCGCATCGCTACAAACTGTTATGGTGGTATTGGTCCCTGCGTTCGGTGCGGGGTTCACGTTCACTGTAACAAAGCCTGTATCATTCGCGCACGGTACTGCCCCGACAACGACATATTTGTAAGTGCCTGCAACGCTCGTTCCGGGTGTGAACTCTCCCACGACCGTGGTACCATTCGGAGCCCTCCACGTTCCTGTGCCGTTAGGACTACTTCCGAGCACATCGATCATTTCGAAAGGACCATCCGAACTGCACACGGTGATGTTGCCATTTGAACCCGCATTCGGCGCAACCACTCTTACCACTTGCACAATAGCAGAACGTGCAGCACAGGGTCCAGTTCCCGCGACCGTGTATGTATAGTTGCCTCCGGGCTGTGATGCGGGCAGATAGGTGCCGTTGTGGGAGGTACCATCCGGCCGGGTCCAAGTGCCACCGGACTGTGGAGAGCCACCCAATTGCAAAAATAGGTTCACATCAGCTGCATTGCTGCACCGGGTGATCGTGCTGTTCGTACCCGGGACCGGTGCATTGGTGACATTAACTGTAACCGTGGCTGTTCCATTCGTACACGGAGAGTTGCCGATCACTGTGTAGGTGTATACTCCTGCCGGACTTGTCCCTGGTAAACGTGCCGGTTGTTGGCCCGCCCGGTGGTGGGGTCCATGTGCCACCCGTTGCTGGGCTTCCACCCAAGGAAGCGAACAAGCTGAATGAGGGATCGATACTGCATTTCGATACCGTGGCATTGGTACCGGCATTTGCCCTTGGTACCACGCTCACGTTGATCGTGGCAGCAGCATTGGGACAAGGCATTTGACCGGCGACCGTGTAGGTGTAAGCACCAGGTTGTGATGTAGCTGGATCGAAGTTGGCAGAAGTTGATCCACCCGGTCCTGCCCATGTACCACCTGCGGTTGGCCCACCGGTAAGTACGGTGAACAGATCAACAACGGCATGGTCAGAACAGTAGGAAACGGAGGACCCGACCCCTGCGTTCGCAGCGGCCCGAACGGTCACCGTAACGGTGGCGGATACCGGAGGACAGGGTGTTGTACCAAGGACGGTATAGGTATACACACCGGCCGCATCGGTTCCGGGGATGAACGTTCCGTTGTGGACCGCATTGGTCGGGCCAAGCCATGATCCGCCAACGTTCGGAGTACCGCCCAACGATGAAAAGAGCGGGTATTGGCCATCGGTGCTGCACAGGGCTATTGTGCCATTGGTACCGGCACTGGCTGCGGCCACGATCTGGATGGTCAGCGTGGCGGAAGCATTGGCACATGGGCCTGTGCCTGTAACCGTATAAACGTATGCTCCAGGAGTATCAGATGCCGGGTTGAAATCGGTTCCATGCGGGCCATCAGGACCTACCCAAGAACCGCCCGGATCGGGGGATCCGTTCAGCCGTGGGCGCATCGGGAACGAAGCCTCCGAGCTGCACACATTGATCGTCGTATTGGTCCCGGCTTTAGGTGCGGTGGTCTCTTGAACGGTCACAGTGGCCGTTGCAGATGGGCAAGGGGAAATTCCAGGTACGGTATAGGTATAGATCCCCGGCGTGGATGTTCCAGGCGTATATGTATCGGAGACCGAGGTATTGAGCGGACCGGTCCATGCTCCTGTATTCTGCGGGGAACCGGTCAATTTGCTGATCAAGGCGAATGGAGCCGCATTGCTACAGATCGGTGCCGTGGCCGAGGTGCCGGCGTTGGACAAGTTGCTTACGGAAACCGTGACCGTGGCGCTGGAGCCACCCTGTGTGTAGGTATAAACACCAGCGACATTTGTACCCGGAGTGAATGAACCCGTTGTCGCCGAAGGACCGGTCCATACGCCACCGGGATCAGGAGAACCGCCTAGGTAGGTGATCAACTGCACAGTAGGACCGTTGATGCAGAGCGAAGCCGTACCATCGGTTCCAGGTCCCGGGTCCATCATACCCCCGTCCACAAAGACGTGTAGGCTATTATGGTCCAAGTCGAATGGTAGGTACGCGCTACGCGCTGCGCATGTTGTGGTCAATGCAAAGACCACACATGGCAGGACGGCGACTACTGAAAATGTTCGTCGTATGCTCACGTCTGTAGGGAACTTTCGATCGGTAAGGGGCCGCAATTTACAATGTATCTGCCGCTCAGGTCCACTTCGACCTCGCTTAAAGACGCTAGATTCCGGTGATTCGATGTCTCTAACTTAAGGTTTCTTAGGGCACGCGCCACAAATGTCTGGGGCAGCATGACCAAGCTGAGCGCAGGTCAGTCAACCAACAAAGGATGAGGTTTTCAAAGGCTGATCAAATGACGTGCTGCAGTTCCACTGAACCATCCTTACCACCCCTCAAGGTGCCACCACTGGCGCCGGATCAACACCACCACTTCCCTTCCCGATCGTAATGGCGAGCATGACCTCATGTGTGCCCGTGCTGTAGTTCTTCAGGTTGGAGGAGATGATGTCGTAGCTGTATCCGAACTGGAACGTTTTCTTCAGCCAAAGACCCACCATGGCAGAGTAGGCATCGTTCGTGCGGTAGGCAGCACCGATCCAGAAGGTGTCCTTGTAACGAATAGTGGCGGTAAGGTCCAGTTTGATCGGTACCGGTGTGGTGTACTTCACCAGGAAGGAAGGTTCGATCTTCCAATCTTCACCCAATGGGAATCGATAACCACCCATGATGTAGTAGTGGTCCTGCATGCGGCTCAGCGTGGAATTCTCGTCGAGGAAATACACCTTGTTGCGCAACAATTGGGGTGCAGTGGCTCCGAACCAGAAGCGCTTTCCATAGAGGTAGAGCCCGAATTTCGCATCGAGCTTCGTTTCTCCACGCAATTGGTTGTCCATGACGGGATCCCCTGTGTCGTGGAATTGGATCTTGGAGCCATCGATCAAGAACTGGAGCAGGCCTGCCGAAACCGACAGCGATAATTTGATATCCTGCGTCAATTTCAAGTGGTAAGCGTAGGAGATCTGTGCCCCGGTGCGCCGTGTTGGCCCCACGATATCCGTGAAGATGTAGCCACCCAGCCCCATCTTTTCACCGATCGGTGCGGAAGCGCTGAAGGTGAATGTGCGCGGTGCATCTTGTATGCCGACCCATTGGTAGCGGTGCGCACTTCGGATCTCGAAGAACGGACGGCTGCCTGCCACGGCCGGGTTCACCACATAATCGTTGAACTGGTATTGCGTAAGCTGCGGGAGCTGCTGGGCCACGGCCGAAACCGAACCGAGGACCAATACCAGAAGGAGGGTGCTGTGCAAGTTCTTCATGGATCAGCGGATAACGGTGAGCGGGCCAGTGTACGCTTCGGGGAATCGTTCGTCCTTGAGGTCGATCACGTAGTAGTAGGTACCCACGGGCACATAGCCATCGCGGTACTTGCCGTCCCACGGTTGTTTGTATCCGACACTTCGGAACAATTGATCACCCCATCTGTTGTACACTTCCACCACGCATTCAGGGAAGAGCTCGATGTAGTCGATCACCCAGGTATCGTTCCGGCCATCGCTGTTCGGCGTAAAGCCAGTCGGGATCACCACATTCGGTTCCACGGTGACCAGCACGGAGTCCGTATCCAAACAGCCATTGGGACCTACGATCGAAAGGACATACCAAGTGGTAACCGCAGGAGATGTGGTGGGGTTTGAGGCCGTTGCATTGCTTACCAACGTGTCCGGAGACCAACTGAAGGTGGATCCGGCGGGACCACTTGGAGTACCTCCCAAGGTCACCACATCGGTCAAGAAGATGAACTGGTCCGGACCGGCATTCGCGATCGGCAATGGAGCGAACGTAATGGTCACGGTATCCGTTGCGGAACAAGGCCCATCGCTTACCGTTAGGATATAGACATAGGTGCCTGCGGACTGCAATGGCAATTCCACCATGACCGAATCGCTGATCACGTCGCCTTGGTCATTCGTCCACTGGTAGGTGGTCGCACCCGTGCTTGCGCTACCATCGAGCGTCTCCACGGCACTGGAGCAGGCGGTCCTGTCGGCACCGGCATCGGCCACTACGGTAACTGCTGCATTCACTGTAACTGGCACCACCACATTGCAATTGTTGGCATCGGTCACCGTCACTTCATAGGAACCGGGTTGCAATCCGGAAAGGTCCTCGGTCGTGGCGCTGAAACCATTCGGTCCGCTCCATGCGAACGTATACCCCGGTTCCCCGCCGAATGCCGTGGTGGAGATCGCTCCGTCCGCTGCATCGACACAACTGGCATCGCTCACCAGGTCAACGCTCACTTCCAGCAACAAGGGCTCGGTAATGCTGTAGGTAAAGCTCGTGTCGCAACCAGCGGCATCGGTAATGGTCAATGCGATATCACCCGGACACAATTCCAGTGCGACCGGTGTGTCGGGTCCGTTGCTCGGTGGTGGTGTCCATGTGTAGACCAAATTGCCAATACCGCCCGTGGCATCGGTGATCACTGTCCCATCACATGCGCTGTTACACGTTACATCGGTCACCGTGGCCACATTGGCGATCGGTGTATAAGGCAATAGGGTGAAGGTGATCGTAGTGTCGCAGGTCAACTGGTCGGTGACAGTGATGGTGTAATTGCCAGCGCACAAATTGGAAACTTGATCGGTTCCTTGTCCATTGCCGGGTCCGGGATCGGGCTGCCAATCGAAGGTGAAGCCTCCTGCTCCGCCCATCGGACCAACCGCCGCAGTACCATCGCAAGGTCCGTTGCATGTTTCACCGGTGAAGGAAAGTCCGGCTTCGATCGCTGCCCCTTCTGTGATCGTGAACGGCAGGTTGATCGAGCAACCGCTCGAGTCCGTGATGGCCAAGCTGTAATCCCCGGCGCACAACGTTCCAATGTCCGTGGTATCCGTTGCAATGGGTCCAGCAACACCGCTCCATACGAGTGAGTAAGGCGGAACACCACCTGTGACCGCTGCATTCGCTGTTCCGATGCACTCACCAAAGCAATTGTTATTCGTGCTGCTCAATTGGGCTTCCAGCAAAGGCGGATCGGTGATCGTGATGGTGGCTGTCGTATCGCAACCGCGAGCATCGGTGATCTGCACCACCCAGTCCTGTGCACAGAGGTTCACCCCAGTATTCGATCCCGGTCCATTGGGCGGTTCGGTGATCCAGTTGTACACGTAGATCGGCGTACCACCACTTGGCGAAAGCACAATGCTTCCATCACACGCTCCGTTGCACGTGATCGGCGTTGCGGCCACGCCCGGGATCAACAAGTCCGGACCAAGGATCAGGATGGAGGTCACCAACGAACAGCCCGCACCGTTGTCATCGGTGATGGTCAGTTCATAGGTTCCAACACAGAGATCAGTGGCTTGTGGCGTTCCTTGTCCGTTCACGTTCTGTGTCCACAAGTAAATGTAGGGTTCCACGCCGCCGGTTGGCCCCACAGTTGCCACACCATCACAATCGCCAAAACAGGTTACTGGGGTCGTGCTCAAGTTCGCCACGATCGGTGCGGGTTCGGTCACATATGCACTGTCGATGGACACACAACCGTTGCCTGATGTTACTTGCACCAAGTACAACCCAGCACACAAACCGGAGATCTGTTCGGTGTCCAGATCGAGGTCGGTCCCAATGGCGTCGAACCATGCAATGGTGCATGTCGGGAAGCTGCAGGTGAAGGCCACCTCGGCAGTGCCATCACATACTCCGGGGCAACTGGTAATACTGCCGGTGGTCGTAAGCACTTCGCCATTCTCATCCTGCACAGGCACCAACTGGCTGGCCGTACAACCGAGCGAATCGGTCACGGTAACCGTGTACAGACCGGGGCAAAGGTTGGCGAGCGTATCGGCCGTGCCGAAGATGTTCCCGTTCTGAGTCCAGGTGAAGATGTACGGTGCAGTTCCACCCGAAGGGGTGACGAATACGCTTCCATTACAAAGACCGCATTGGCTTTCGATGCTACCACCGGCGAGTTGCAGTGCAACAGGTTCCGCAACGGTCCACGTGTTCTGCACGCTGCAACCGCGAACGTCCGTAACGGTCACCTCATAGTCACCGGCACAGAGATCATATCCACCGTTGCTGCCTTGTCCGTTCGGGGGAACGGGATCCCAGAAGTAGGTATAGGGAGCAGTGCCACCTGTGGGCGTTACGATGATGCTGCCATTGCAGACCGCGTTGCATGCGATGTTGGAAACGGCTGCAACTTGCACCAAGGGTTGTGGCTCCAAGATCAGCACCGAAACGGTGGTGTCGCACCCCGACTGGTCGCCGATCAGCACTTGGTAAACACCGGCACAAAGTCCAATGGCCTGTGAGAGACTATCGGGTCCACCGGGTGTCGGTGTCCACAGGTAAGTGTAAGGTGGAACACCGCCTACAGGACCAACGGTGGCAGTTGCATCGCACACGCCAGCGCATGTTGCTGGCGTTGTGCTCAGGTTCGGGATGATCGTTGTTGAAGGGCTCACCGTTGCCTCGGCAAAACTGACGCAGCCATTCGCATTCGTTACTTGCGCGGTATAGGTACCGTTGCACAATCCGGACAAGGTGTTGGAGTTCCCACCGATCGGGTTGCCATCCGCATCGAACCACTGCACCACGCAATCGGGCAATGAACAGGTGAAGTCCACACTAACCTCTCCGTTGCAATCATTTCCGCAGAGCGTTTGTCCGTTCACAGGGGTCAACGCTTCACCAACTGCGGAAGGGATCTGCAGCTGACGTTGCACTTCGCAACCGAACACATCGCGCACGATCAAGGTGTACAGACCGCCGCAAAGATCAACAGGTGCTTGATCGGTGCTTATCTCAACTCCATCCAACAACCAACTGAAGGTATACTGTCCATTTCCCCCGATCACCGTAGCGGTGGCAGTACCATCACAGACAGGACAACTGCTGGCGGTGAATGATGTGAGCACCTGCAACGGCAGCGGTTCAGGCATGACATAACTTCGGGTCACACTACAGCCTGCGTTATCGGTGATCAACACGGAGAACGGACCAGCACAGAAACCAAATGCGGCAGAACTACCCTGACCTGCTGCAGGTGCTGGCGTCCATAAGTAGGTGTACGGCGGGGTTCCACCGGACACGGCCATGGTCACGTTCCCATCGCAGATCCCAGAACAAGAGACATTCGAGATCAGGGCCGCGTTCACTGAAATGGGTGCGGCTTCTGTAATGAGCACCTCGGCTTCCAAGATGCACCCACTGCCTGTGGTCACTGTCACGGTATATACATCGGCACAAAGTCCAGTAACGTTCGGTGTGCCTTGTCCGGTTCCCGGTTCCGGGCTCCATGTGAAGGTGAATGGTGGTGTTCCCGAAGTGATGCCCACCGTAGCGGTGCCGTTACAAAGTCCGGTGCAGGTTACGCCAGTGGAACTGATCGCCAACGTGGGGTCCATGGAAGGAGCCACGGTGACCGTATCGATGGTAACGCAGCCTTGGGCGTTGGTAACCGAGACGAAATAATCACCCGGACAAAGATCAGTTACGGTGTTGGTGGTGTCCGGCAATTGGACCCCGAAATCATCCGTCCAAGCAATGGAGCATGGAGGTTCACCACAATTGAAATCCACATTGATCACACCGTCGCAAATACCCGGGCAGGAGGTTGTGCTTCCGGTAGCGAGGATCGATTCGCCATTGCTATCCGTGATCGGGATGGACTCTGTAACGGAGCACCCGTTCTCGTCGGTAACGATCAGGGTATACACATCGGCGCAGACATTCGTAATAGCGGTATCCGTACCTACCAAAATGCCATCACCATTCAACCATTGGATGGAAAGGACACCTGTACCACCAGAAGCGATCACCGTAGCGGCACCCACGCAGATGTTACATTCGCTTGGCGTTTTGAGCACGTTGACCAAGATCGGTGCAGGCGTTCCGATGATGTAGGTGAACGTCGCGGTGCACCCACGCGAATCCGTGACAAGCACATTGCGCACGCCTGTGCACAAGCCGGAAATAACTCCAGTTCCGGCACCAACAGGTGGTGGTGGCGTCCATGCGTATGTGTATGGACCGGTGCCTCCTTGTACATCCATGGTAATACTCGCGTCGCAGTCGCCGTTGCACAGAATGTCCGTTACCACGGCATTGTCCGTGATCGCTGCTGGTCCTGTGATCAACACTTCGGAGATGGAGACGCAACCTGCAGAGTCGGTAATGATCACTTGGATCGGTCCTTCGCAAAGACCGGTCGCTGTTGGTTGGCCTTGCACCGCAGGGGGAGGCGACCAGATGAAGGTGTATGGCGCCACACCGCCGGTAGGCCCTACTGTTGCTGTACCATCACACGCACCGGGACAGGTAACTGGTGTGCTGCTGCTGTTGGGAACGATCGTGGAACTTGGATCAATGGTGAAGGCGATCGTGGTGTCGCAGCCGGATTCGTCCGTCAGGGTTACCGTGTAGTTGGTGCCTGCACATAGGAAGCGCGCCGTATTCGTGAACTGCCCACTACCCGGTGCTGGTGCCCAGAAGATGTTGATCACGCCCGTACCACCGGAAGGCTGAACAGTTGCGATCCCCGTGCATGGTCCTGCGCAGGATTCCGCCGCAACGGTCAACGAAGGTGTGATCGGTTGCGGGGCGGCGATGGTAACAGACAGCGTGGCGGCACAGCCGTTGGCATCGCGCACGGTGACCACATAATCGCCGGGGCACATGTCACTGGGGTTCGCGGTCCCTTGGCCCAAACCGGGTTGCGGCACCCAGAGGAACGTATAGCTACCAGTACCCCCTGCAACGGTAAGGTCCACAGCACCATCGCAACTGGTGTTGCACGTAACATCGGTAACATCCGCCGAAACTGTGATCGGCAACGGTTCAGTGATGGTGATCGTGATCGTGGTATCGCAGCCACCCGATGAAATGGTGACCTGTTGATCCCCTGCACAGAGGCCGTTCGCAGCGGGACCTGCACTTCCAGTGGGAGGTGTCCAGACGTAGGTGAACACGCCATTGCCTCCTGTAGGGGCTAGCACAATGGAACCATCGCAAACCCCAGCGCACGAGATGTCGGTCTGTGTAACGTTCGGGACTATGGCAGAGGGGGCCGTTATGGTGAAGGCGACCGTAGTGTCACAGCCTGCAGCATCGGTAATGGTGAGCGTGTAGGGTTGTGGACAAAGGCCACTCGCACTCGGTGTGCCATCACCGATAACCGGCAAGGGCAGCCAACTGTAAACGAACCCACCGGCACCACCCGTTACAGTGGCAACAGCGCTTCCGTTGCAGATACCGGGGCAACTCGCCGGTGTTAAGGCGAGGCTGATCAGGATCGGATCGGCGGGTACGATATCGAACGTGAGTGTAAGGGTACAACCACGTGCATCAGTGACCAGCACGGTGTGTGTTCCAACGCATAGGCCCGTCGCATTCGGGGTGCCTTCACCCGTGGGTGTTGCAGGACCATCCCAATCGTAGGAGTAGTCGGTGGTTCCACCGGAAACCACGATGGAAGCCGTTCCATTGCACAGTGGACCGCAGCTCACATTCGTTTGGGTCTGTGTAGCCGTCAAGGGCAACGGCGAAGTGATGGTGAACGCCAACGTGGTGTCACATCCGTTCGCATCCGTAATGGTCACGGTATAGTCGTCCGGGCACATCAGCGTGGGTGTTGCAGTGCCTTGTCCAGCGCCAGGAGGTGGGTCCCAAACGAATGTGGGTGTGCCCGTACCTCCACTGGTGGTCAAGATCGCGGAACCATCGCAGGCATCGGAGCAGGATGCTGAAGTAGGCACCACACTGGCGGTGATCGGCAGCGGTGCGACAATGGTGATCGTGATCGTCGTATCACAACCACCGGAAGTGATCGTTACCTGTTGGTCGCCGGCACACAGGCCCGTGGCTGTTGGTCCTACCGGTCCAGCTGGCAACCATACATAAGTGAACACGCCATTGCCTCCGGTTGGGGCCAACGTGATCGTGCCATCGCAAATTCCGGCGCAGGTTACATCGGTCTGCGTGGTGTTCGGAAGGATCGCGGCCGGAGCGAGTATGGTGAAAGTGATCGTGGTATCGCAACCGACGCCATCGGTAACGGTCAATGAATAGTCTTGTGGACAAAGTCCGCTTGCATTCGGGGTTCCATCTCCCACCACTGGCAGTGGCGACCAACTGTAGGTGAAGGGTCCAGAGCCGCCTACTGCAACAGCATCTGCACGGCCATCGCAAATGCCGGGGCAACTGGCCGGGGTAAGTGTCAGCGTTACTTGGATCGGAACTGCAGGGAGAATAGTGAACGTTTGGGTCAGTGTACAACCGTTCGCATCGGTGATCAAAACGGAATGCACACCGGCGCACAAGCCGGTCACATCGGGTGTTCCTTCACCGGCCGGTGCAGCGGGGCCGTCCCAGTTGTAGGTGTAATCGGTCGCACCACCGCTTACCAACACGGAAGCGGTCCCATCACAAAGCGTTCCGCAGGAAACATCCGTTTGACTTTGTGTGGCGGTCAACGGCAATGGTTCCGTGATCTCGAAGGTCAAGGTGGTATCGCACAAATTGGCATCGCGGATCAACACCGTGTACAAGCCAGCGCACAGCTGTGTGGCATTGGGCGTGCCCGCTCCGGTAACAGCAGGTGTCCATGTATACGTGAAACCACCAACACCTCCCGAAACGGAAACGGAGGCTGTTCCATCGCATGCACCTGCACACGAAACATCGGTCGTCACCAGGGTCGGAACCAACGGTGGCGGCGCACCCACAGTGAAGGTCACAGTGGTATCACAACCAGCGGCATCGGTAACAAGAACACTATAGTCACCCGGACAAAGACCGGTCACCGATCCCGTTCCTTGGCCCGCACCTGGCGGCGGTGTCCACACGTAGGTGAATACGCCGGTGCCATCGGTAACGGTAATGTCAATTCGGCCATCGCAGGTGTTCGCACAAAGAGCATCCGTGACCACACCTTGCACATCAATGGATGGTGGTGCTGTCACTTCGAAGGGCGTAAGTACGGAACACCCGGACACATCATCCGTGACCCGTACCGTGTAATTGCCAGCGCATAATCCGGTGACCGCATTGGTCCCAGCACCGCTGCCGCCGGGAGGGGGTGTCCACACATAGGTGAACGGCCCAGCGGACCCAGAGGGTGCAACCGAAGCGGCACCGTTGCAGGCATCGGAACACGTCGCATTGGTACTGGTTAGGTTGGGTACGATCGGTGGTGGCTGGCTGATCACGAAGGTCACCGTGGTATCGCACCCGTTCGCATCGCGCACGTTCACGCTGTAGTTACCGGCACACAACTGCACCGCATTGAATTGATCGGTCGTAACGATGGGCTGCGGGGACCAAGTCACCGTAAAAGCACCTGTTCCACCGACCGGTGCAACGGTGGCCGTTCCATCACACACGCCGTTGCAACCTGCATCGTTGAAGGTCAAGCTCGGTGCGATCGGCTGCACATTGAAGAAGAAGGTGGTATCGAAAATGCAGCTGTTGGCATCCGTAATGCGCAAGGTGTTCGCTCCGGCGCACAACATATTGAAGGACGAACTCGTACCTGCCCCGTTGTTCCAATTGTAACCATACCCTGTACCTCCGGGAACGCCGCCGATCGCTGCACTGGTGCGTGTCCCGTTGCACACGTCCGCACAGGTTGGTGGGGTGCTTTGGCCGAAGAAGATCACTCCAAGGGGAGCGGGTTCGTTCACCACTATTTGCACCGGACACGAGATCCCCTGGGTAAAATCCGTTACCACCACCAATTGGGGACCGCCACAGGCCGTTGTCCAAGTTGCGGTAGGCGGACCACCATTCAACCACAGATACGTAAAATTCCCTGATCCACCCGAGACGGTGACCGTGACCGTTGCATTGCAATTCCCTCTGCACTGCACGCCGAATCCATTGTAATTGGAGACCACGGAAGTAGTAACAGTGAAGGGTGTTTGGCCCGCACCCGTTCCGCAGGTATTCACATCGCGATCACCTCCTTGTTCTTCACCAAAACCCCACGGTTCCATTGCACCGTTCACCACGAGCGCTGAAGAACCCACGACCACCACATCGCGCAAAGCGTTACGATCCGGTGCAGTGTCCAATGCCACCAACGCATTCCCGGCGATCAGTTGCTTCTGTGCGTTGGTCTCGGCGATCAAACCATGTGCAGTGATCACATTGCCGTTGGTGATCAGCGTTCCTTGTTGCAACCGCAGATCACCGGCTGTGGTCATTGCGGAAAGCACCGACCACGATCCAGATCCATTCAGGATAATGCTACCGCGCACGGGTATCCCGCGGAGGTCCACCTCCACTCCTTCCCGGCGCACGGTCAATTCCACGTTGCCTTCCGCATTCCATTGGACCGCTCCTTTCAATTGCCAAGTTCCAGCAATGCTGATCCCTGCGTTCGCAGCACCGGTGAGCTGCACAGCCGCATTTTCTCCATTCACGGAAAGGCCTTTGCAGGTGGCCTGTCCTTGCAATGCAATGGTGATGGGCCTTGCCGGATCGATCACCACATCGTCGCGGTCATTGGGCACACCGGCACCCCCATTCCCATCGGGGGAATTGCTCCAATGGGCGGCATCATTCCACAGGCCGCTGCCACCGGTCCAGTACTTTGTTTGGGCCAAAGCGAACGTGGACTGTACCAGGACCAACAGGGTCAGTATCAGTGCAGGCAGGGTCGGTGTTCTTTTCACGTTCGTCAGTATTACTATTCAAAAGCCGGACAACTGATCATGCGTTTGCTGGCACTTCCTTTTCGGCAAGGTGTGATCGCCAGGATCAACTCATGGGTATTGGAGCTGGCCACCCTCAACTTGGAGGTGGTGATGTCGTAGCTGTAACCGAGTTGGAAGAATTTCAGGAAACCGATCTTCAGCAACGCGGTGAAGGCATCACCGGCCCTGTAGCCAACGCCCAGTGTAAGCACCTTGTTCCATTCGATCATGCCGTTCACATCGAACGCGGGCGGCGCACCTGCAGCGAATTTCAACAAGCCGGTCGGAATGAAAATGGTCTTGCGACCGACCTTGTACCGATACCCGGCGCTGAGCATCAAATGGCGCGCGAACCGTGAATTGCCCGCACCCACGTTCTTGAACTTGTTGCCCAGGACCTGGTGGATCGAGACACCTGCCCAACCGCGCTTGCCATAGACCCAGACGCCCGGTGCGATGTCCGGTGCAATGATGGCCGCGGCCTTGCTGTTCACGGCATCGTCACTGTAGTCCTGTAGCGTAATGTCCCCGACGGCCAATTTGATCTGCCGCATACCGGCGAACAAACCCACCGAGGTGAAGAAATTGCGCGACATCTGGATGTGGTAGGCATAGGCCAGGTGGAAACCGGTGTACCCCAAATTGCCCGCATCGTCGGCCTCCACAAAAAGACCGACCCCGTGCTTGTTGGCTTGGAACGGTTTGCCTTTGGCGCGGATAACACCGTGCATGGTGACCCACCCCGTTGTAGGCGCACCGGGCAAGCCCACCCATTGCTGTCGGTAGCCCAAACGCAGGTCCAAACAATCGGCACTTCCGGCAACGGCGGGGTTGATCGCGAATTGGTTGAACACGTATTGCGTGTACTGAGCGATCTGCTGTGCCGACCCTACGAGCGGAAGCAAAAGCAGCAGGAGGATGGATGATCGGATCCTCATCGAATGATGGTTACAAAGCCGACGTACGGAGGCGAGCGACCTTCAAGTTGGTTCAACTGGATGTGGTAGTAATAGGTCCCTACGCTCAGGGGCCTACCCTTGGCGGTACCATCCCATGGATCCCGATAGCCGGTGGATCGGTACACCACTTGGCCCCAACGGTCATGGATCACGACCTGGGCGCCTGGATAATCGGCCATGCCGGGGATCTCCCAGAGATCGTTCTTGCCATCACCGTTGGGCGTGAAGGTGTTGGGCGGGTTGATCAAACGAATGATCTCCACAGTGACCTGGTCGGTGAAATCGCAACCTGCCACAGTAGTACTGAGCGAATAGATCGTGGTGCTCGCCGGAGAAGCTATCGGCTGCAAGTTGTCCGTGCCGCTCAACCCCGAAGTGGGTGACCATGTGAAATCCGTGAGGTCCACCACTTGCCCATTGAGCTGGGTGTCGTTGCCTTCCTCAATGGTCACGTCCGGTCCGGCATCCACATCCACGTTGATGATGTTCGCGCCCGGACCTGAAAGCATCAGCGCGAAATCGCATTGTGCGGGCAGGGTGTCCATGCCGTTGATCGCTCCGGATATCACCACCCAATAGCGCGTGTTCGCAGCCAAGGGCACAGTGGTCACCGTCACTTCATCGTTCCCCTGCTCACAATCCGAAGCTTGCACGAAGGCGGGCAGATTGCAGGTGCCGTCGCCGGAAAGCACCACGGCATTGATCTCTGAACTGGTGCCGGAGATGAGCGGACAATCAATGTTGGTAACCGTTACATTGACAATGCCGCCCTGTGAGTTGGTTGTAAAACTGTACCACAGTGGGGCACCGGTCGCAGGGCAACCACCGAGCATGTTCACCGGTGAACCCGTGTTGTTCGCGGTCTGCGGTTGTTCAGCACACAAGAGGGCGGCACCCGCGCACGTGCTGTTCGGTGGCTGCGCGTGGCATGCCAGCGTGGCCACTAGACCGAGGACCAATGAGAAGACGAAGCGTATGGTCACGTTGTGAACGACCGCGGAACAGAACCGCCACGGCCACGCCGAAGGTAGCGGCGGAGGGTAAGGGAATATGTTGGGCATAGTGCGCACTTTCACACAGGCCGGTGTTTAAGGGGGTAACACACGTGGCCGCTCGTACAAAGAAAAGCCAAGACGCAGGAAGTTGGTTGCGTGGGCAGGGACGATCGGGCCTTGGTCCAAGAGCACGCAAGGTCCACCTCATTTCTTGAACCGTGAATGGACGGGAATGAACGGAAATAAGATCTATCTATTCATGTGCATTCACGTCCATTCACGGTTCCTTCCATTCAGCTATTCGGCTATTAACCATCGAAGGTTCGACCATAAAATGGTGATCGCACTACCTTGGCGAACCAAGGTCCTGTCCATGTCCCGTATCATCATCGCCACCGACTTCAGTCCGGATGCTTTGCATGCCGCACGTTATGCGGCCCATCTCTTCGGCAACACCGATGTCACCTACATATTGGTACATGCCCACTTCGACCCCGGATCCCTGGTCCCCACGATACCGGCGTATTCCCCCGAATTACTGGAAGCAGCGCGTGATGGGCTTGCGGCTTCGGCCAAGGAATTCGTTGAGGTGACCGGAGCCATATCCGTGGAACACCAATTGCTGTTGGGACCGCTGCCCCAAGCCTTGCTTGACCTGACCGAAGAGCGCGGGGCCGATGCCGTGGTGGTGGGCACCAAGGGCCGTTCCGGCAATGGCCTCTTCGGCAGCAACACCTCCGATATCATACGTACCAGTGCGGTTCCGGTGATCACTGTTCCGGCAAGGGCCGAACTGGCACAAGTACGCCGCATCATCCTTGCGGACGACCGCGAGGTGATGGACCCGGACAAACTTTCCATGCTACGCCTGATGGCCTTGCGCCACAAAGCCGAAGTGCTCGTCGCCCACATCGACAGCGGTAAGCCAGCCTTGGGAACCACACGGGAACGCATGGCCGTGCTCCTCCCCGATGTGCCCTTCACGGTATTGGAACCACAGGGAACGGATGTGGTTGAAGGCCTGATCCAAGCCGCGCGTGATAACAAAGCGAACATGATCGCCGTGCTGCACCGGCACAAAGGACTGCTCAGCCGCTTGCTGCACACCAGCGTTGCGAAGGAGTTGGCGCTGGACACGGAACTTCCGTTGTTGGTGTTGGAGCAGGAAGAGGGGTGAGCGGGTTTGGGTGCAGGGCCTTGTCCTAGACCAGTTCTACACAGAGTACATTCGTTACATCCAACAGAGTTCCATGACCTCTTTGGCTTAATAGCTTTTGGCCTTTGCAGCCTAAATGCCGTTCCGCTAGCTGGCAGCCACTCAACACCAAAAGCGCCTAACCAACCACTGGGCCGAAAGCCTTTTAGGTGGCGGCGCTAAGCAGCCTATTGGTCTTTGATCCTTGAAGGTTCTCCTTCTTAGGAACCAGCCCCGCCAAACGAACAAAGGGTGGCGCAGTGAATGCCCTGCGAAGATCAAGAGCATCGCACATATGGTCGTTTCTCTCTACTGCTCCAACACCTATTCTTTTATGAACGTCCGGGAGATCGATGCACCATTTCCGGTATAACGCAACACGTAGATGCCTGCGGGCAGTGCGGAAGTATCGAGCACGGTCCGGTTGCCAAGGCTTCGCGTTTGGAGCACCACGCGACCTTGCACATCGTGTATGGTGATCGTACCGCTGCCGGGCAGCAGCAGTTGCACTATTTGTTGCACAGGAACGGGCCAGATGGCGAACTCTTCCGTAATGGATGCAGGTTGGAGGCCCGAGCAGATGTCCACCTCCACGGCCGCGCTGTCCGTTGCCGTATCGCTCCCCCCATCGTTGATCACGGTAAGTGTTACGGGATAGGTGCCCGGTGCCGCATAGCACACCGTGGGCATGCTGTCCGTGCTGTTGTCGGGTGTGCCACCCGGAAAACTCCACACCCAGCTCGAAACACCGTTCGGGGAGTTGTCCGTGAAGGTGGTGCACCCGTTCGGGCACAGCAATGCGCTGCTGACATCAAACGCAGCGACCGGCGCTTCCGGCACGTGCCATTTGGCAATGTTGGCCGCGGAGTCCCCACCGGCAAGGGTGAAGTTGCCACCCACGAAAAGACTGTCGTGGAACACTTCCATCGTACGCACATTGCCATTGCAGCCAATTCCCACGGGCAACCACGCACTACCGGACAGCCGTGCAATGTGGTTGGGTGTAGTGAAAGCCCCGCCGATGTAAAACTGCCCGCGGTAAACGGTCATGGCCGTTACGTAGTCGTTCAGGGTACCTCCAACCCGCACCCATTGGCTTCCGTTCCACTTTGCGACCCGGCTGGCGGGCAAGCCGTTCGCTTGGGTGAATCGTCCACCTATGTAGAGGGTGTCCTGGAACATGCAGCTAACGAACACATCGTCGCTCACCCCGGTACCCATCCGGTTCCACGTCGTGCCATTCCACAGCGCCGTATGGGCAACCAGCGAATCCCCGGCGAGTAGGAAATTGCCACAAGCGAACAACTGGCCTTGGAACGGGGCCAGCTCACTCACTTGCGCATTGCAGCCGGTGGTGAGGGGATCGTACGATGTGCCGTTCCATTTCGCAATATGCGGTAAGGGTGAGGAAAAGAAACCGCCTACGTAAAGTGTATCTTGGAAGTGGGCCATGCTGTTGACAGCGCTATTGAAGGAAGCACTGCTTACCCCTGTAAGGTTGTAAAGGTTGGTGCCGTTCCAGAACCGTACTCGCCCCAGGTCGCCTATAAAGAGTGCCGTGTCGTTCGCATAAAGGCCATCTGCTGCCATGTAGGTGATCAAGCTGGCGACGCTGTTCCATGCTGTCCCGTTCCACCGGGCCAAGTAGCTTGTATTCACTCCGCCGATCTCCGTGAAAAGCCCGCCTGCATACAATTCGCCATTAAAGGGTTCCAAGGCGTACACGCTGGAGCTGGCACCGCTGCCCACGGGTGTCCATGTTTGTGCGATGACTGTCGGAACGGAAAATAGGAACACGAGGAAAAGCAGAATGCGCATGGCCTAAAGGTATGCGGCACGCAGGCCACGAGGCATTGGGAAGCCGTATGTGGCCGGGAAAGAATAGCCACATGGTCGGTTGCCAAATTAAACCTCGTCAGGTCCTCCTTTTTAAGGACCCTAAGCCGTAGCCGGGTCTTCGCTTCGAGATCCTGCTACCTCTCTGCTTGGCCTGTTGTAGTATGGTCCGTCATATTAGCCCTAAGCTACATCCAACAAAGCAAGCCACCTACGTCGGCAACTTCCAAGTCGTGGATGAGCTACATGCCCTGTGCGCCGACAGCTGAGGTTACCTCCTTTGATCCGTGCAAAGCCGATAATGGACCGCCTCTGAAGAGGGCAAAATAACATACTGAGCTCTTTAATACCCCTGCGCCATTCGTGCTTTTACCCTTTGCGCACCGTTGAGTGCAATGATCCGTCTTAGCTGCTCAACGCTCACTGCCTGATCTCTTCCACGATGCATGATCAGGTGGCAATTCGGGCAAACGGGAACAAGGTCGTCCACGGGATCCAATACGTACCCGGCCGCCAACGTGTGCAGCGGATGGATGTGGTGAACGCGGATCGCTTGTTTTCCGAGCGTGCCATACATCTGTTCCAAGTCGACATTGCACACAGCACACAATGGACCATGTGCCCTGATGCACTTGGCCCGCGCCATGGGTTCATGCTCGTACCTGTTCACTTGGACCGCCAACGCATGAGGACCATTCGCGTATTCTGGTCCCACTTCTTCTGGCGATCGCTCAAATACAATGTCCACGTTGCGCGGGCCGCAGCGTTTACAGGGAATCACCTTCAACAAATTCGATCGTCGATCGGCCAATAGATGATCCAGAAGTTCCTGATAGGAACGAGCGCAGATCTTGATCACGGTCCTTCCGGTAAACCCGCCAAAGCCAGTTTGGTTCCTGAGCACACGGATGTGCGGGCAATCCGCCCGATGGATGCTACAGATCCGGGAACCATCGTGCCGTTTGATGTTCAGGACAAAGCCTGCCGGATCTTCTTCGATCCATCTCAGGTATCCATCATCATCACCATCAAAGAGATAAACCATCTTATACCAAACCGTTCATGGATAGGGATCGGACCACGATCGAACAGGTAGTGGGATCCGGCCAAATGTATCGGGAGGCGATCAGCAACGGAGCGCCAAAACAGAACGTTGATGATCACTTAAGATCGAATGACATATTGAGCACAGCTCAGTGGATGTATGGTCCGAATGGGAGCAAGATCCGGCGGAAAAAGTAGATCACTGGTAATTAAGGGCTAACAGGTCCTGGATCCGGTCCAACAACCTTTGCGCCCTAGATCGGACCAATGAGCGGAATGCGCATCGTACTTACCATCCTGGCGGCATTCATCCAACTTATGGCCCTCTCGCAAGGCATTGTTCGAGGGCGCGTAACCGATCAAGAAGGCGAGACTTTGATCGGTGCGAACATTGTGATCAAGGATGAACCGGGTGTAGGAACCGTAACGGACCTGGACGGTGCGTACAGCTTGCGGATCGAGCGCACCGGAGCGATCACCTTGGTCTTCTCCTTTATCGGAGCCGTTCCACAGGAACACGTCGTCACTATAGCAAATGGGAATGCATTGGTGTTGAACGTTGAAATGAAGGAAAACAGTGTGCAGCTTGGCATGGTTGAAGTCGAGGCAAAGGCTAAACGTACGGGAGATGGTTATTTGGACAAATTGAAGATCAATGCCGGGGCTTCGATTGACTATATCTCCTCGGACCGCATGCTTCGGACCGGGGACAGTGAAGCTTCGCAAGCGGTGCGAAGAGTGACTGGCGTTTCCACGGTAGGATCCTTCATCACTGTTCGCGGCCTGGCGGACCGTTACATCGTAACGAGCATCAATGGAAGCCGGATCCCCACCATGGACCCGTTGACCAACAACTTGCGCCTCGACCTCTTTCCAACGGGTCTTTTGGACAATATCGTGATCACCAAGACAGCCACCCCGGACCAGCCCGGTGATTGGTCCGGTGCGTATGTATCCTTGAACACCAGCGATTACCCTGATCGGCTTCGTGTAAGTGTTAGTACCACCTTCGGTTACAACCCAAATTCGAGTTTCAAGAACGTGGTGATAGGAGCACGGAGTTCGACGGACTGGCTTGGGCAAGATGACGGTTTGCGGGCGATCCCCGACGGCGTACCCGTTGACATTGAGCAGTTCCCCAATTTCAAGGAGCCGAACCTCTATGAGCAGCTCCTACTGTTGGGTTTAGGGAACTACCTCAACCAATATGGGATCATATCCAGCACGCCCGGCTTCCAAGGAACTTCGATGGCCACGTCCGGAACAATTCCACATCTTTCGCTCACGGAACTCGGTCTTTTACCACCGGGCCAGATCTACGATGCGAACGCCGTGGCAGCTGCGGTGAGCACTTACAACAACACATACGACCTCGCGTACTTCTCGCCTACCGTGAACGGCGAGTTGGCGCAATTGAACACGCGTTTCAACAATGCGAACTGGCGCGTTACGGACGCTACCGGAAGGCCGAACTTCAACCAATCCATCAGCATTGGCAACCAGATCCAGCTATTCAAGAAAGCCAGGACCCCCAAGACCCTTGGCTTTCTATTGGGCTTGCGCTACTCAACGGATACGGAATATGATGGCGATGCCACGCTTGGAAGGACGTTGGAACGATACAACGACACGGATCCTGGCAGCGACTTCCTTCGGAAAGGGTCGCAGCGCATCATCACGGAATCGGCCGGTTGGAACGCGCTTGGCAACTTTGCCTTCAAACTGGACCGCAACAACAGTTTCTCTGTGATGGTGATGCCGAACGTACTTGGGCAGAACAATGCTCGCGTATTGACCTTCCTTGCACCGCCGATCAGTGGGGAGACCTTCATTAGCGAAGATCAATTCTATGAGGAGCGGAAACTTTGGGTGTATCAATACGGATCGCGCCACTTGATCCCTGCGCTCAACTTGAAAGTGGAGACCGATGTTTCCTATTCGGATGGTAAGCGCAACGTGCTCGACTTGAAAACGTTGCAATACATCAAACCAGCGGATGGCGGATCCATTGACAATGTGGATGGGGCGCTCACCCCGCCTGGCCGTATTTATAGATTCCTGAATGAGACCTTGCTGGATGCCCGTCTTTCGTTCGCGCTTCCATTAGGTGACAAGGAAAAATTACCCCGGACCATCAAGTTTGGTGGGGGATATCGCAGAAATGAGCGCACGAACCAACAGAGCTACTTCACCGTGCTAGGCGCCCCGGGTCCATCGCAATGGGAACAACCCGGCCGTTTTGAATTGGGTCCGGATGGCCGTTTCACTTCACGCTACAGTCCATTCGGAACGTTCAAGGACAACGACATCGGTATCAGCGAAGTTTCCGCCGCATATATCATGGGCGACTATGCCATAACCGAACGAACACGGGTCATTGGTGGCCTTCGTGTTGAACACACGGACCTGCTGACGGACATTCTCCGGTTTCACGAACTCGGCCTCGCTGCGAATGACACAACGCGTGGAACCGTAGGCGATCTCTCCGCAGGCGGAGGAGGCTCCGCTGAACCAAAGCCAGCGATACCGGGCACGATCGATCAGTGGGATTTCCTTCCTAGCATCAACGTGGTCCACAAGCTCCGGAAAGAACCAAGTGGTCCAATGAACCTTCGCCTAAGCTATTTCAGATCGCTGGCCCGGCCTAGTTTCCGTGAGTTATCGGTGGTGCAACTGTTCGACTACCTCCTCAACGCACCGGTCTATGGTAATCCGACCTTGAAAATGCCGAGCATCGATAATTTCGATATCCGATTGGAACGTTTCTTCGCCAATGGGAATAACATAACAGTAAGTGCATTCCACAAGGAGTTCAAGAACCACATCGAACTCCTTTCCACCGCGGCCGGGGGCTTCACTTGGAGGAATGCCGACCGATCCATTGTTGATGGCTTGGAACTCGAAGGACGCATCGGGATCCTACGCGGTTTGGAATGGCGCGGGAATGTCACATTCATGCGATCCCGATCGGACCTCACCTCTACCGCGACGGGCACCGAGCTCAAGATCAGTACGCCCATGTATGGTCAAGCACCGTATATCGTCAACAGCATGTTGAACTACTCTTTGGACAGCCTCGGTCTGGTGTTCAGTGTCTCGTACAATGTGCAGGGGCCGAAGTTGTTCGTGGTCAATTCGGAACTCGACCCTGAGGGGATACAAGCGTATGAAATGCCACGGCACCAGATCGACATCACCGCGACCAAGAATTTCGGAAAGCACTGGGGAGCGCGGTTCCGCGTCAGGAACCTGCTGAATGCGCCTATACGCAGGGCGTACAAATTTGAAGAGGGCTATTCGTTCGATTTCGACAAGTACAGGTACGGCTCTGAATACGCACTTACCATTTCATATACCATTCGATAATGGGGTCGTATCAAACCTTTCGATCGAACGTGTGCCGAACTTTCCGCTTGTTCTTTGTGATCTGGGTCTTCAGCATTTCGAACTTGGCCCTAGCGCAGAACGACATTGAGAACGTGTTCGTGGAGACCTATTACCTCTCCGACCAGAATGACGGAACGGACGACATTGGAGGCCCATTGACCCCTGGTTCGAAGACCTATCGCGTATACCTCGACCTCTGTGATGATTGTTCGCTCCGATCGATCTTCGGCAGTCCAGAACATCCCTTGGTCATCGAAAGTTCAGCACCGTTCTTCAACAACATTGACCGTGGAAGGACATTCGGGCATGAGATCAACAATAGCGCCTTGGACGAGAACACCGTTGCCTTGGATTCATGGCTATCCTTCGGAGCTGCAACCAACCAAAAGTTCGGCTTGCCCAAAGTGGATGATCCTGACGGATCCATAGTGGGCGGCTCCAACAATGATGGGGGCAGCGCAAATATCCCTGGTGGACTATTGGTGAATGGCGACCCGGAAGCGGGAGTACCGTTGACCGAGCAGGACGGCCTCACGTCACTTGAGGGCGTACCCGCTTTGCCTCCTAATTTCCAAGTGACAGGCGCGTCACCAGATGCGGTATTCGGTGCGGAAACCACCTCCGGAAATTTCAGCAACACCGACACGCGGTTGTTATGTAGTGTTCCTGGTGTTCGCGGGCCGGATGCCACGAACCGGATACTTATCGCCCAGCTAACAACTACCGGTGATCTTCGGTTCCGGATCAACGTCGATATTCAAAGTGGTGATGGAACCGTGTTGCGCTTCGTATCAGGAGACTCCATATTACTTATAGGCGAAACTGCAAAGGGCCTACTGTCCTATCCACCACAATGCGGTTGCACGGATCCGGCCTTCTTGGAGTACGACCCAAGTGCTGGTTGCGATGACGGAAGCTGCCAAACGGCCATCGTGTTCGGATGCTTGGATACATTGGCCTGCAACTACACTTCCGCAGCGAACTTCAACATTAGCGAATTGTGTTGCTATGGGCCGAATGACTGCAACGGCTTGGATGTTTCCATTATCTGCCCGGAAGTTGGTATCGAAGATCTGGAGGATGGAAGGGACATCCAGCTCTTTCCCAATCCGGCGAGCGAATACATCCATATCAGCGCATCAGTGAACACACGGATCGTATCGATCAACGTCTTCGATGCAATGGGAAGAGCAGTGCTCAAACACCTACCATCGACCAACGTGAACGGAAGGATAGCTCTTGAATTGGGTGATCTAGTGAATGGTGCTTACAGATGCGTTATCCTCACTTCCGAAGGACCAACAATTCGATCCTTTGTCAAGATCCATCAGTGATGAGCTGATCTTGGACCACTAGGGTCTTAGATATCATGATCACTTAATGTAGACGTTCCATCCTACCGGTGGGGCACGAATAGTTTTGCCCGCTCAAACATTTGGTCATGCGTATCACCTCCATCCTTTCCACGTCACTCCTGACGATTTCAAGCGCGCTCGCGCAATACACACCACCCGATGGATCCGGTTTGGAGGGCCTTATCGTTGAGCGGTACTACCAAGCGGATACGAACGATGCGGCCGATGAGGATGGCAGCATCGGCTTGATGGAAGGGGCCATTACCTACCGGATCTTCGTGGACATGCTTCCGGGATATGAGCTGCTCACGGTGGGTGGTTACACGGATCATCCGATCACATTCGCAACAGGGACAACTTTCTTCAACAACGATGACCGTGGCGAAGACTTCGGTCGCGACATCAATGCCAGCTATCTGGACAACAACACGGTTGCACTGGACTCCTGGATCACCATCGGCGCAGCTTCCGACACCCATTGGGGAGTGTTGAAGATCGAGGATGCCGATGGATCCATCGTCGGTGGATCGAACAATGACGGAGGCAGCAACGCGGTTCCTGGCGGGCTCTTGGTGAATACGGCTGGAGGTACCGGGATACCGCTGACAGAGGAGGACGGACTACTTGAAGGAATTCCACCACAAGTGGTTTCAGTTGGCGAATTACCGACGATCCTGACTTCGGGAACCAGCTCATACAGCTCGGACAATTTCGCATACGCGGTTCTCGGAGGTCTCGCCGGACCAACACCTGAGAACAAAGTCCTGATCGGCCAATTCACCACGGAAGGGACCTTTGAATTCTGCCTGAATCTGTGGCTTCGCATTCCAGCAGATCTTGTTTGTGATGATCCGAATTGCCATGAATTCTTGGAGTACTACGCGCAATTACTTCCAACCGACACGGCCGGCAAAGCAATAAGCGGCGACAATAAATTCACGCACCCTACGCTCTGCTTCAACTCTTCGTCCAGCATTGTCGATTGCCTTGGTGTTCCCAATGGACCAGCTACGCCGGGCAGTGCTTGCGATGACGGCAATGAAGACACGAGCAATGATACGTTCAGCAGCGGGTGCGAATGCCTAGGTGAAGATTGTGAAGGTGTAGCAGGTGGAACCGCGCTACCAGGAACGCCCTGTGACGACAGCGATCCGCTGACCATTGATGATACGTGGCAGACCGGTTGCGTATGTGATGGTACTGTGGGTATAGACGACCGTAATGGACTGGCAGCTCAGGTTAGCATTTTCCCGAATCCGACATCCAGCTCGGTCCATGTGTTGATCGAAGGGAATTTGGAGGCTGCGGTTTCAGTTACGCTGCGTAATGCGCTCGGCCAAGAATTGGATAACGTTGTGCCTGGTCGCGTTGCAAATGGTTGGTCCGGATCCGTTGAACTAACGGGCCAAGCTTCCGGCATCTACTTCATTGAAGTCGTCTCTGGTTCATTGCGCCATACCGAACGGGTCACTAAATACTGATCCACCATGAATTGGCACATTGTTCCATTCGCACTTCTCCTCTCGGGAAGTGCACTGGGCCAGGGCGTGGAAGGTGTGATCGTTGAACGATATCACGTTGACAAAGTCCCAGAAGGTGCAGATACCGTCACGTATCGGCTATTCGCGGACTTGGCCGAAGGGTATCAGCTTCAACTTGTGTATGGGGATGCCACACACGATCTTCGCATCGCGAGTACAGCAAACTTCTTGAACACACTGCCAAGTCTTTTCTACGGGGACGACCTGAAGGATAGTGCCCTTGTGACGAAGTTCATCCACAAAGATTCTTGGCTCACATTGGGCATGATCGGAAATGCCCACTGGGGCGTGCCATGTTCGATGGATACGGATGGAGGTGTGGATGCTCCGAACGGTTCGGATGGAATGATGACAGCAACTACGGTCCGTGATGTGATCGAATTCAATCTTCGGCCAGGGTATTTAGGGGAGATCACCGGTCGGATCATTGAAACCAACAATGGGGGGTGGGCGGTGCTTGGAGGCATCAAAGGTGCGACAACGCACAACGCAGTATTGATCGCACAGTTGCGAACTTGTGGTGACCTTAGCTATGAATTGAACATGCAACTCTCGGCACCGGATGGGAGCATAGAGAAGTATGTTGCCAAGAACGCTCGTGAAGGTGAGATCCTTGCACCGTTCTTGTGTACGGGTCTCAGAAGGATCCAACCCTGATCGAAGGTATTGTTCGTCTTTGTCCGCAACGACCCGAGGTCGGCAAGGGCGCCCCTACCTGTCGGAAGCTTCCATGTTAGATCCTTCGCTTGGCTTAATGAATCCTTCGTTAAGCGAAATGAGGATCCGGTCCGAGTCCTTAAGACAGAGCACGGAAAAGATTGACGCAAGGATAGTCTATCAGTAATGGCAAGACCACACCGCTCCGGGACTTTTGTGGCGCCACATAAACCAAGTGGTGATCCCAAATCCCTAACTGTTCAGAAAGATGAAGAACCTGACGAAACTAGCACTAGCAGCGACCTTGGTCTCTGCGACAGCTGTAAGCGGAACGGCCCAGAGTATCGGGTCGGCTTGCGGTTGTCCGAATGTATCATCCCGCACGACGGTGAACCTCTCCACCCTTGCAGATGGAAGTGGTAACCTGACAGCCAACGCAACAACGTTGACTTGTAACAACCTGTACATTCTTAGTAGCAAGATCTATGTACCGGACGGAAAGGACCTATTTGTTGAGCCAGGCACAGTGATCAAGTGCAATGACAACTCCGGTGCCAATGCCCATGCACTTATCGTTACGCGTGGTGGCCAGATCTGGGCCAACGGTTCCGAGAGCTGCCCGATCATCATGACCTCCAGCGCTGACCCACTGGATGGTTCCTACTCCGTGACCAACCGCGGTAAGTGGGGCGGTCTGATCATTCTCGGTCGTGCCTACAACAACGTTCGCAACGCAGATGCATCAGTATCGGTTACGGGCACGGATGGTGTTGGCTTGATCGAGGGCCTTGTTGGTGGTGATAGCCGCCACTTCTATGGTGCACCGATCGGAAGCGAGGACAATGACGACAACTCTGGTATACTTCGTTACGTAAGCCTGCGCCACGGTGGTGAATTGCTGGGCACGAACAACGAGATCAATGGCCTTACCTTGGGTTCTGTTGGCCGAGGCACCACGATCGAATACGTAGAAGTGACCTCGAACCTGGATGACGCCTTCGAGTTCTTCGGTGGAACAGTGAACGCAAGCCACTTGGTCGCCATGCATTGCGATGATGACTACATCGATTGGGACCAGGGCTACAGCGGCAAGCTGCAATTCGTTTATGGACTGCAAGGTCCGGACAACACCGGTGGCGCCTTGAACCAAGGTGACAATGGATTCGAGTTGGACAGTGATGATGCTGCCACCAACAACGGCCTTCGGTCCACTGGCGTGATCTACAATGCCACGATCATCTCCCGCACCGGATCCATCACTCCTGTTGATGAAGCCATTGAAGCAAAAGAGCGTACCCAAGGAACGATCGTGAACAGCGTCTTCGCTGGATTCCGTTCCGGGTTGAACCTCGCTTCCAACGTGACCGGCTTCTGGCAGGGTGGTCAGTTCCAAGTGAAGAACTGCACATTCCAAGCTTGCACCAACCCACTACGCATCAACGGGGTGAATACCACTTCGGGTGCGGACTACACACAGTTCACCACTACCGACGGCAACATCGCCATTGCATCAGGACTCATCGACAACACCTACGCCATGAGCTTGGTGAACAACACGCTGACCGACCGAGTGAACCCTGTTCCTGCAGCCGGTACTGCTACTACCACAATGTCCCCACCTGTTGATGGCTTCTTCACCGGTGCAAAGTACCGCGGTGCTTTCCAACCTGGTGCAGAGCCTTGGACCACTGGTTGGACCTTGGCTGCACAGCTCGGAACCGATGTGAGCGCTGCTGCTGGTTGCCCTGGCGACCTGAACCGCGACGGCATCATCAACGCTGCTGACTTCTCCTTGTTCGTAGGTGCCTTCGGAGGTAACTGCTTCTAAACCAAAAAGCATGGTGCTTGGGTGATCAGTGATCACCTCCGTGGCATGCAACAACAACCAAACACATGAGAACAAACATCAATAAATTCATCCTCGGCTGTACTTTGGCGCTTGGCGGCCTCACCGCCGGTGCCCAAGGCCTTGAGGGCATTGTCGTGGAAGAGTTCCACACGGTCACGCAGGCCGACGCTGACTACATCAATAACGATCTCGGCAACAGTTCATTCTCCCTTGCTCCCGGGTCCAAGGTGTACCGTGTCTATGTGGACATGGCACCTAACTATCGACTACTGACGGTCGGGGGCAGTGTACCTGACGACGGTAACGGGGTCCACGCATTGGATTTCTCGACCACCACAACGTTCTGGAACGACGACAACTTCGGATCGGAGTTCCCCGCTCAGACCCGTCGTGCATCGACCGGAACGCTCTTCGATACCTACATCACCATCGGAAGCACAGGAATTGTTGGTGGTACTTCTCCCTGCGGTGCGCTCGGCTCAGGCCTTGCGCAGGTGGGTTTGCTCCGCGCAGCGGACACCAATGGCGACCTGACCTCCTGCGGCGTGTTCCCTGGCTTTACAGGAAACGACGGCAGCATACCCGGAACGGTGCCTGCGCTGACGACCAACCTATCCGGCATAATAGATTTCACGGCCCTTACAGGAAGCGCTAGCAGCTTTGTGATCGGGGGGAACACCGGTGACTCCTATGCCACTCTTCCAGCCAATACGGGTGTTGACCCTACCACCACCAACCGTGTATTGATCGGTCAATTCACCACGGACGGTGTGTTCTCCTTCCACATCAACGTAGTGATCCAAAGTCCGATCGGTGAGAACGAATTCTACGTGTGGGCCAACCCGATCCAGACGGAGGTGGTATCCCCCTTCCTGACCTACCCTTCGGCAGCATGCAACCCTCCCGTACTGGGCACGCCGACCAGCAATGGTCCCATCTGTGCTGGTGCAGCGTTGAATCTGAGCGCTTCGGCCACCGGTGACGCCACGATCAACTACAGCTGGGCCGGTCCGAACTCGTTCAGCTCCACACAGCAGAACCCAAGCATCGCCGCTGCTACGATCGCCGCTACCGGAACTTACACGGTAACGGCTTCCAACGGTTGCGCTCCCGATGCCTCGGCTACAGTGAACGTGGTGGTGAACCCCACCACCAACAATACCACCACGGTGAGCGAGTGCGACAGTTACACCTGGGCGGTGAACGGAACGACTTACACACAGAGCGGTACCTACACGAGTGTGAGCGGTTGCGCTACGCAGACCCTGGTACTGACGATCACGCCGAGCACGAACAACACCACCACGGTGAGCGAGTGCGACAGCTACACCTGGGCCGAGAACGGAACGACCTACACCCAGAGCGGCACCTACACCAATGTGGTGGGTTGCGCTACGGAGACCTTGGTACTGACGATCCCTGAGCACGAACAACACCACCACGGTGAGCGAGTGCGACAGCTACACCTGGGCGTGAACGGAACCACCTACACCCAGAGCGGCACCTACACCAACGTGGTGGGTTGCGCTACGGAGACCCTGGTGCTGACGATCCGAGCGGTAACAACACCACCACGGAGAGCGCCTGCGATAGCCCCCGAGCGTGAATGGACCACCACACCCCGGCGGCACCACACGGCGGACCCGCACGGAGACCCCGGTGCCCTCACCCCGAGCACGAATAACACCACCACGGAGAGCGCCTGCGACAGCTACACCTGGAGCGAGAACGGGACCACCTACACCCAAAGCGGCACCTACACCAATGTGGTGGGTTGCGCTACGGAGACCCTGGTGCTGACGATCACCCCGAGCACGAACAACACCACCACGGTGAGCGAGTGCGACAGCTACACCTGGAGCGTGAACGGAACCACCTACACCCAGAGCGGCACCTACACCAACGTGGTGGGTTGCGCTACGGAGACCCTAGTGCTGACGATCCTGCAGAGCGGTAACAACACCACCACGGAGAGCGCCTGCGACAGCTACACCTGGAGCGTGAATGGGACCACCTATACCACGAGCGGCACCTACACGAGCGTGACCGGTTGCAGCACGGACCCGCTACGTCACGCCAGCACACAACACCACCACGGTGAGCGAGAGCACACCCAGCGTGAACGGGACCACCTACACCCAACGCACCACACCAACTTGGTTGCGCACGAGACCCCTACATCCGCAGAGCGGTAACAACACCACCACGGAGAGCGCCTGCGACAGCTACACCTGGAGCGTGAATGGGACCACCTACACCCAGAGCGGCACCTACACGAGCGTGACCGGTTGCAGCACGGAGACCCTGGTGCTGACGATCACGCCGAGCACGAACAACACCACCACGGAAACCGCCTGCTCCAGCTACACCTGGGCAGTGAACGGAACCACCTACACCCAGAGCGGCACCTACACCAACGTGGTGGGTTGCGCAACGGAGACCTTGGTGCTGACCGTGAACATCCCCGGTACGGCTTGCGATGACGGAAACAGCGGCACCATCAACGACCAACTGGATGCCAACTGCGTCTGCGTGGGTCAGCCCTCCTCGACCGATTGCCTTGGGGTGATCGGTGGTACGGCCCTGCCCGGTACCCCTTGCGATGACCTGAACGCCAACACGGGTAGCGATACCTGGAGCGCGAACTGTCAGTGCGAAGGTCAAGTGATCGATTGCAACGGTGTCATCGGAGGTCTTGCCCTACCAGGTACCCCTTGCGACGACAATAACACGAACACGATCAACGACATCTTCGGTACCAATTGCACATGTGCAGGAACCCCGGTAGGTCCGAACACCGAGTGTGTCTCCTTGGAGATCACAACGGATGCGAACTCTTCCGAGACCAGCTGGGAGATCGTTCCTGAAGGAGGCGGTGCCCCCTTGTGTAATGGCGCAGCGCTTCCATCAAGCAGCACCATTACTGAAAGCTGCTGCTTGCCTGTTGGTTGCTATGCACTGCGCGTTCTTGACAGCGCCGGTGACGGTATCGCCAACGGTGGCTATGTGCTTCGTGAAACGGCTTCCGGTGAGCGTATCATCGACAACCGTGGCAACTTCAGCACGGGTGCGGAAAGCTCCATCCAAGGTCTGCAAGGTTTCTGTTTGCCGATCGGAGGAACAAGCCTGATAGGCACCGCCTGCGACAAGCTCGATTGGGTGAACTACAAGTACTTGGTTTGCCAGCCTGAACCATCCGTAGCGAACGAATGGATCAATGGAGGCGCGAACAACGTACAGGATGCGAACAGCGGTTACGAGTTCTGGATGTTCGATGCGAACGGCACCTACAGTTATCGCAAGTTCCGTTCACACAACGTGAGCGATGGCAAGTCGCCAGCGAACGCCAACCGTGCCTGCCACATGAAGATCAATGGTTGGTACAACAGTGCCCTTACCCCTCTTATCCCGCAGAACACGTTGATCAACGTACGTGTACGGGGTCGTGTGAACGGGCTCAGTGGAGTTTTCGGACCAGCTTGCACCATGGTGATCGACCCACTTCGGGCAGCTTGTCCGCTGATCAAATTGCTGGATCTCCCAGGGGACAGCAGGTCGTCATGTAATGTTACTCGTAACTACGGTAATGGCAATTACATTTGGGCTACGCCTCCGCAATTCATTCCTGCGGTTTCTGTTGCTCAACTACGATTCCAGTTCCGTTTCCGTAACATGGCCGAAGGTTTCGAGACGATCCGTACAAGCAACAACTACGTGCTACAACTCAACTGGACCGGTGCGGATGCGCTGCAGTGCGGTACCGAGTACACGGTTGATGTTCGTGTGAGCAAAGACGGTGGAGCCACTTGGTGCATTGATGGATCGACACCTGCAACCCCATTCCAACCTTGGGGAGAAGTGTGCACGTTGACCATCGCCCCATGTGCGAACATCACAGGTACGACGACCTCACTTCGTGGGGAGAGCACTCTCACGATGTATCCGAATCCGAACAATGGTGGTCAATTGTTCATCTCCTTGAACGAGGTGGCCGCTGATGTGAATACAGTGAGCATGGACATCTTCGACATGACCGGCAAGCGCGTTGCAGCTCGCACGATCACTGTTCAGGATGGCTTCATCAACCAGTCCGTTGAACTGAACGGTGAGCTTGCTGGTGGTCTGTACATGGTCAACATCACCGCCGGTGACAAGACCTTCTCAGAGCGTTTGGTGATCCAGCCATAGTGCAATACGCAAAACACAAGATCAAGGGGCTGTCTCGAAAGAGGCGGCCCCTTCTTTTTGTTCATACAGTCGATGGACCTTGACCTTCCGAGTTATTGATCAGTGCTCGGCCTTCGGGTAGGACTTCACAAAGAATAGTGGCGATCAAGGTTTCGCTTCGGCTCAAGTGATCATCTGGTCACCATCCCCGATTGAACCAGATCAATAGCTGATCGATGGTACAACCCACGGGGCCAACCGCGCGGCACAAGCACCCGGTCGCATCCAAGAAGGAACAGGGTATGCCCGCACAGACCGCACCCAGTGTCCGATCGGGCTATGACCGCATCATGAACGAAAACGCAGGTACGGGCACTCCGATGATAAAATAACGATCCCTCTCCCACATGTGCAGAACTGCACAATTTGCAGATCGCTGAAGGCCTTATTGCTTTGGGTCGGGACTGGATATTGTGGATGCTTGCATTACGACCAATGCATACCCGCAAGTTGCCTTCAGTCCCGTCCACCGCACACCTCACATCCGCTTCACCAGCCACTGCATGAATTCGGCCTTCAGTTCGCGATAGAGCTTTTCGAACGTCGCCATTTCCTCGCGGTGCCCCGTGTGGTCGGTGAACAGTTTATGATCGATCGCGACCGGATGGTCCTTGGCCATGGCGCCCAATGCGTTCTCATGCACCTTCAGTTCGTGGCGCAACTCGTCGATCACCTCATTCTGCCGGATGTACTGGTTCTGGAAATGCTCCAGTTCGGCCATTACCTCTTGTCCCGTGTTCCGCTTGGCGATCTCTTCCATCCGGTGCTCAAGGATGGTGATCTCCTGCTTGCAGAAATCGAGGGTAGTGATCCAGAGCGTGTGGTCACTGTGGAGATCACTGATGTGGACTTGCTTCTCTTTCGTGGTGTTCATGTTGGATCCTTCAAAGGTGAGGTTGGTAGAATGGAAAGGTAGGTCTGATAAGCAGATCGATCCCTGACAAGTATCAATTTAGCATATTTCGGACACCGTTGTCTTTTTTTTAGATCGAAAAGCACTACATTTGCGACCTTATGTTCTCCAAGGCCTGCGAATATGCTTTCAGGGCAGCGACGGTGATCGCTTCGGCCAGTGCCGCTGGTGAACGATTGAGCTTGAAGGAGATCGCGGAGAAAACCGATGCTCCACCTGCTTTCACTGCCAAAGTACTCCAGGAGCTGGCGAAGGCGGATATCATTCTCTCCTTCAAGGGACCGCGTGGCGGCTTCGACCTAGCGCCGTTGCAAGCACGGAAAGTAAAGCTGATCAGTATTGTAAAGGCGATCGATGGGGATAGCGTGTTCAAGAGTTGTGCGATGGGTTTGCGCTCTTGCAATTCCAAAAAGCCATGCCCTTTGCACGACCAGTTCGCAAAGATCCGGGACGAGCTGTTCCGCACCCTGGAGAACACGACCATCCATGATATTACTCTCGGCCTGACGGACGGTACAACGTACATCAAACGATGAACCCACGCTCCATTATCGGACATTTTTATCCGAATACTAAGCGGCTTCGATGGCCATTGACCGGCACAATGCTCTTGTCAACGTCCATGTGCATGGCACAAACAACAAAGACGGATGGTTGGTTGACCAGCCCCGGGGTTTTGGGCACTATGCTCTTGCTTGTTGTGGTGATGTTCGTGGCGATGCTGATCATTTCCGCCAAGGTGGACCGGATCCTGAAAGCGAGCAAGCTGCGAAGGGCACACGCCGTTCCCATTCCGGACGAGGTTCTGATGGACATGGCACCCGAGCAGCTGAGCGAGGTCCAACACCGCAGAAGAACCGCCCTCCTGTTCAAACTGAGCGGCAACGAGCTGGGCGGCATTGGGCCTGCGTTCGACGATCGTGCGTTGATCACCCGTTCCACCAGCGAGCCGGAGAATCCGTTGGTCGATGAGAAGATCTATTCGGGCACGCGGTTGGATACACCGCCGGAACTAAGGAAGATCGTATTGTGGTATCTGGGAGCGGCAACGTGTTGGTTGGTCTTCGGCACCTTGGTCGGTCAATACCTGGGCATGAAATTCGTGTGGCCGGACCTGGACGAAGTATCCTGGTTGTCCTTCGGGAGATTACGCCCCGTGCATACCAACACCGTGTTCTGGGGTTGGGCCTCGCTGGCCATGATCGGCCTGGGCTACTTCGTGATCGCGCGAACATCGAACACGGTGATCCACAATTACAAGAACGCGTGGCGCGCGTGGTGGCTGATCAACCTGTCCGTGGTTATCGGTAACCTGTGCCTGATGGCCGGCATCAACAACGGAGGCGGTGAGTACCGCGAGTACATCTGGCCAGTCTCCCTGCTCTTCGCACTGGGGCTCATCCTCACCTTCCGCAATTTCTACGCTACGGTCAAGCGACGCAAGATCCCGGAGATCTACGTGAGCAATTGGTACATCCTCGCATCGTTGGTCTGGACCATCGTGCTGGCCACGATCGGGTACCTGCCCTGGTACCAGAACGGCCTTGGCGAGACGATCATCCAAGGCTACTACATGCACCAAGGCGTGGGCATGTGGTTCATGACCTTTACGCTGGGCCTTATCTACTACTACCTTCCTTCCGCGCTGAACAAACCGATCTACTCCTATTCACTGGGCGTGTTGGCGTTCTGGACGCAGATGCTGTTCTATACGTTGATCGGCACGCACCACTTCGTGTTCTCCCCTTTGCCGTGGTGGATGCAAACGGTCGCCATCGTGTTCAGCGTGGGCATGTTCATTCCGGTGATCGCGGGCAGCACCAACTTCCTGATGACCATGCGCGGCAGTTGGAGCGCGATCGGCCGCAGCTATGTCCTTCCCTTCTTCTTGGTGGGCGTTATCTACTACTTCGTGGGCAGTTCGCAAGGCAGTTTGCAGGCCTTCCGGTTCACCAACCACGTGTGGCACTTCACCGATTTCAACGTCGCCCATTCGCACATGACGATGTACGGCATCATCACCTTCATCATGTGGGCCTGCATCTACGCGATCGTTCCGAAGATCACCGGGCGTGAACCATCGCAGATGCTCGTTGGGGCGCACTTCTGGTTAGCCTTCATCGGTCTCTTCGCCTACACGGTATCGCTCATGGCAGGCGGCACGGCGAAGGGTATGGCTTGGATCGAAGGCGTACCCTTTATCGAGACAGTGGTGAATACCCGCGGCTATTGGACCTGGCGTGCGATCGGTGGAACGCTCATGTTCATCTCACACTTGATCTTCGCTTGGAATTTCTACACCATGTCACGAAGCTCCACGGCCACACCGGAGCCTGCTCATCTACCCACACCTGTAACCCCATGATCAATTTCCACAAGGATCACGCGAGTTTGGTGAATGTCGCCTTGGTAGTGTTCGTGGTCCTGAGCACGGGCATCGCGGTAGCACCTGCCAACCGCATGCAGCACACCGATCCGCTGCCGGACATGCCGAAGATGACCGATGCACAACGACGCGGCTTGGCCGTGTACGTTTCCGAAGGCTGCATGGCGTGCCACACGCAACAGGTGCGCAACATTGAGATGGACAAAACTTGGGGGTCACGTCCATCGGTACCGAGCGACTACCATTACAGCAAGGAACGGCTGAACATTTGGCAGCAATCCCCATCGTTGTTGGGCAGTGAACGGACTGGCCCGGACCTGACGAACATTGGACAACGACAACCCGGCGCGCAATGGCACCTGTTGCATCTGTATGATCCGCGTATGGTGGTGAAGGGTTCCATCATGCCGCGCTACGGTTGGCTCTTCGAGGAAGTGGATTCCGCCAACGTGAAAGCGGGTGATGTAGTTGTGCCGATCCCCGCCGACCGGTTGGGTGGTGCTGGCCGAAAGGTGATCGCCACTCCGGAGATGAACGATCTGGTGGCCTACCTGATCTCGTTGAAACAAGCACCGTTGCCCACCGGTGTTGAACCCGGCAAATTCCTCCCTTCACCGAATGCCGATGGTAAAGCCGTGAAGATGACCGACGCCGATGCCTTGCCCGATGGCAGTGCGATCTTCTCCCAGGTATGTGCCGCTTGTCACCAAGCCGATGGCAAAGGACTGGCCGGTGCGTTCCCTCCTTTGGCCGGTAGCACCATCGTGAACGACAAGGATCCGACACCGATGATCACCATCGTGCTCGGCGGGTACGATGCTCGTGCGGATTATGGTGTTATGCCGGGGCAAGCTGAGAACCTCACGGATGCCCAGATCACAGCGGTGGTGAACCACGTGCGGTCCAGCTTTGGCAACGAAGCACCTGCGACCACGGAAGATGTGGTGAAAGGGATACGCTTCACCGTTTCACCTGAAACCGCTTTGGGACAATGAGAGCATTACTCACCATCGGGCTCCAACTTTTCGTACTGGCCACGTGGGCGTGTGATGCATGCCAGAATCAACAACCAAAATTGCTGAAGGGCATTACGCACGGTACCGGACCGCAGGGTGAATGGGACATGCCCATCATCTGGGTCTCGGCGGTCGTTGTCGTGATCACGTTTATCCTGGCAGTGAAATTCCTGGTGAAGCCGAATGAAAAGAACGCGGATCACATCAAGCGAACCATTTTGAACAACACCTTGCCGTACCATGGCTGAAGATCGCAGCATCAAGCTCTTCTTGGACGAGGACCCTGCGCCATTCGCCGAGTTCGCTCCACCGGTGAAATTCCTCTTCGACACCACCAAATTGCCGGACGGGCCGCACACCTTGCGCATTGTTGCACGAAGCACGAATGGTGTGGAGGGTGTACGCACGATCCCTTTCGAAGTCCGCAACGGCCCATCAATAACCGTACTTGGCCTGAAGCCGAACGAGGTGGTGGATGACAGGATCCCGATCACCATCAATGCTTATGGCAGTGAACGCAATGATGTGTTCATGATCACCGGTTCTGAAACTCCGAAGGCGATCCCGGCGTGGGTTTGGGTCTTGTTGATCGGCTTCGTTGGTTTCGCGGCATTCTACTTCACGCTCTTTTGGGAACCCGCTTCATGATCATCAAACCCGATATCACAACACCCGAACACATCCGCCAAATGGTGGATACCTTCTACGACAAAGTGCGCGTGGACCCTTTGCTCGGCGGGATCTTCAACGGCGTGATCGGAGATCGTTGGCCGGCGCATTTGGCCAAGATGTACCGCTTCTGGGGCACGGTATTGATCCACGAGGGATCGTATACCGGCGCACCATTTCGCCCGCATGCAACCATGCCCTTGGAGCAAAAGCATTTTGATCGTTGGCTTTCATTGTTCCACGGAACAGTGGATGAATTGTTCGCCGGACCAGTTGCCGACCTTGCCCATATGAACGCCGTTCGTATGGCGGAAATGTTCATCTCGCGCATCAACCTTATCCGGGACGAACCGGAGAAATTCATTCAGTGATGTGCGTGGCACAACAACCCAAAATTTGATCACCGTATTCGTGAAGGTGACCCACAAGAACCAAATAAACACGCTCCAATGAACATCAGCAAAGACAGAACGATCGGCTCCATCGTGGCCGACGATTACCGCGCCGCTGCGGTATTCACAACCCATGGCATCGACTTCTGCTGCCGTGGAGGCCGCAGCGTTGAAGATGTTTGCAAGCAGAAGAACATCGATCCCGCCACCTTGGAGAAGGAGATCATGGATGCGCTATCGCACGATGCATCAACAGGCGACGATCCGAAGACGTGGGCGCTCGCGAAACTGGCCGATCACATCGAACGCGTGCATCATGGCTACGTGAACCAACGCGTGCCGGTGCTGCAACAATATTTGGAGAAGCTGTGTAAAGTACACGGCGATCGCCATCCGGAATTGTTCGACATCGCGCGCGAATTCAATGAATGCGCGGGTGCCATGGCGGTCCACATGAAGAAGGAGGAACTCGTGCTGTTCCCTTTCATCAAGCAATTGGAAAAAGCCAAGAAGGAAGGGACCGTACCTCCCACCCCGCACTTCGGTACAGTGGACAACCCGGTACACATGATGATGGAGGACCACGATGCCGAGGGTGAACGTTTTCGCCGCATCGTGAAGCTCACCAACAACTACACCATGCCGTCCGATGGTTGCGCAACGTACAACGCCGCGTTCCGCTTCCTCAATGAATTTGAACAGGACCTGCATCGGCACATCCATTTGGAGAACAACATCTTGTTCCCGCGTGCAGTGGCACTGGAGAAAGAATTGACGGCAACTGCCTAGAACGTTCCACCACCACCCGCTCCAAATACCCTGGTGCGGGTGGTAATTGGTGTAGAGCGAATGGATCGGTCCACCGAATGATGGTGGATGAACAGGCGTTCAATTGTCGTAAGCACCTTGTTCGATCCAATCACGGATGGTCCGGAGTTCCTCGTCGGTGAGGAAGGTACCGTTCGGTGGCATGGTCAACCCGTAGGTGGGAGATTGCGAGACCTTGTGCCAAAGCACTGAGGCCATAGGGTCACCGGGCACTACGCGTATATCTGGTGCATGGTTCGTGCTCGTGACATTGACGAGGTTTGAAAAGGCCATGTTTGCGCCAAGATCGAGGCCGCTCATATCCGGGTGGCAGGTCCAGCAATGTTGGGTGAAGATGGGAAGCACCTCGGTGCTGAAGTAGGCGGTGTCGATCGCCTCCCCGGGAACGACCGCTTTTGGGATGAAAATTGGGCCTTCATCCTTGGCACAACCCACCGCGAGTGTCACAAGACATAAGATGATCCACTTCGATGATATACGCGATGTCATGAGCGCGGTTTCTTGGGTTTCACGAACAAGGTGCGGGCAATGTTGAAGCCGAGGAGGACATGGCCTTCGTCGTAGGGGACCGGAGCTGATGGGTAAAGACGTTGTTCAACGATCTCCCCACTCGTTCCGATGATGACTTGGAACACATGGCCAAGCGTGGCGAGTTCGTATGCGATCTGAGCGGGGTTGAGTTGGCTGTTCGTTGATCGTCCTTCGAGGATCGGCGTGTACTCGAAAAGGATGGCTCCTTTCGTGCTCACCTTTATGCGACCACTGATCGGAGCGGCAATGGTGAGGTTGCTTGCACCTTGTGGCACCAGATTCCTGTACACCGAGACTCCCGCGAACTGCAGGGAAAGCACATCGTTGAACCGGCGTGCTACGATGACTTGGGTGTTGTACGACATCCTGTGTTTGAACGCATACACGAACGGTGTTGTGCCATCTCCGAAATAATTGTCGGCGCCCACGGACGGAAAGTCATCGGTCATCACCCCAGCATCAAAGAAACCGGTTACTGAAACAGGCATTTTGTTATCGGCGGATTGCCGGAGGATCCTTGCCTTGGCTGCCAGATCGATCACCTTGCCATTCTTGGAGCGGCCTATTTCGAAGTGCACACGCCCGGACACGGCATATTGGAAACCAAAGCGGATATTGGATGGTAGGTCCAAGCCAAGGAACTGCTTGTAGGACTGCTTATCCGGAGTGATCGCACCGAAGCGATGCTGGATCATGAAACCGAAGGAGTTTTTTCGGGGCACGATCTCCACGGTCTGCGCATTGATCACTTGGGACCATGCGAACGTGTTCGTGACCAACTCCGGTGCTTCCTGTGCATAGGATGAAGTGCTCATGGTCCCGAACAGGAGTCCCAAGGCTACGTGTCGCAAAGCGAGCGGTGCTCGTTTCATTCAGCGGCGTGCTTTAGAGAGCGCAGGTAGTGGGCCACGGCCCAACGTTGTTCGCGTGAGATCACTTGTTCGTAGGAAGCCATCTCACCCCTACCGTGCGTGATCTTCCAATAAATAGCTCCGTTGGTCTGTGCCTGCACTGAGGCCGATCCGAGATCCGCTGGATGCACTTTGAGTGCTTCGGCATTCGGACCGTCGCCCTTGCCGCTCATACCGTGGCAAGTCCAGCACAGGGAGGTGAAGATCTTCTGGCCTTTCTGCACCGCCTTTGGATCGTTGGCCAAAGGATCCACCAAGGCATCGGCTTCGGGCGGAGCTTTCCAAGGTTCGCCATTTCCGGGTAGCAGTTGGAATGCGAGCCCCGGGAACAGCAGAAGTAATAAGGTCAATTGGCACACCATGATCACGATCCGGAATTGGTTCGCTGGTTCATCACCAGAAGGTCCAAGGCCTGTTTGGCGCGTGCGTGTGTTGGGTCTAAACGAAGTGCTTGGTGCAGACTTGCTTGTGCAGCCAATGGATCCCCTGTGCGCGCTTGAGCGACACCAAGCGTGTAGCGTATCTGCGCATCAGCCGGGCGCAATTCGGCGAGGCGTTGGTATTGGTCCTTCGCTTCCTTCCATCGTCCATCGCGCAGCAGGAGACCGCCGAGATTGTTGCGCACCAAAAGCTCATCGGCTCCGCGTTGCAAGGCTTGTTGCAGCAGCTCTATGGCTTTCTTCTCAGCCCCGGACCGTGCCAACATCCCGGACCATGCCAAGAGCGGTCGCGGATCGCTCGGCAGACGTGCGGCGGCTTCCTGGTACAACTGTTCCGCTTTCGCTTGATCACCACTCACTGCGTTATCATCAGCCACGGCCAACGCTGCCAGTCCAAGTAATTCTTCGTCCCTACCGTGCGGCCGGATCGTACCCAATTCGAGTGTTCGTTCCCAATGTGCAAGTGCGGTCCTCCGATCACCCGCTGCGCTAGCCAATTCACCCAAACGATAGCACGCTTCCACATGCGCTGGATCTTGTGCGATGATGCCGTTCAACAATTCAATGGACCGTTCCTGATCACCTGCGATGAGGTACAAGTTGGCCAGCTCCTTCCGCCGATCGATGGGTGCGATAAGACCGATCGAAAGGGCGCTTTCGTAGTGGGCGATACCTTCCTGCACATGTTCCGACGAAGCATTCACTCCGGTATTGGCCGCTATCTCCGTGAACACGGCTCTGCCTTTCCACGTGTGCCATTGCACGATAGCGCTGTGCAAGATCAACATGAGCATGGCTATCATGGAAACGCCGAAGACCCATCCGCCTGTGCGAACATGCGCGGTATCCTTCAGCATGATACCGCGCAATTGGATGCTCTTGGAGCGAATGAAACGATAACTCAAGACCGACAAATAGGCTGTGCAAACCGCGAGGCCAACAGCGAGCAGAAAGGGCACCGCATCGTACAGACCGCGGAAGATGAAAACCGAAACGATGAACAGCATCAACATGGAAAGATCCTCCTTCAGCGTGAAGCTGTACCGTCCGGAGTAACTGCCCATCGGGTGGCTCTTGCGGAAGATGGGCGGTTTGCGGAAACCATATTGAACTGCTTCCTCTGGACACGCAGCGATACAATCGAGATCCTTCAAACAGCGCGGGTTGGTGACCATGCCGTACATGGCGAGTTCCTTGTGAACGAGGATATCCGAGGAACATGCTTTTGTGCAAAGACCGCATTGACTACAATCCTTCGCGAGAACGATGCGGCCCGGTGCCAATTGATCCGCGATACTGAAAAGCGCTCCATACGGGCATGCTTGGAAGCAGAATCCACGACTTCCGAGCAGGTACACGATAGCGAATCCGCAGATGAAGAACGTAAGGACCGCAACACCCGGCGGCGGCAAATTCCGCCAGAAATTGTCCGTGCTGAAGGAAGACCATCGTGCACTTCCGGCTTGTACCACTTCGAGTTGCGGACCTTCGATACCGTGGAACAGCCCAAGGACCTGGGGCCAGATAAAGAGGTAGAACATGACGGCCATGGGGATCCATATCAACGTGCGCGAACGGATCGGTTGCCGGCGAATGTGCAACTTGTCCATCAGCCATCCGCAGGTATCCTGCAAGGCCAAGATGTGACAACCCCACGAGCAGAAGAAACGACCGAAGATCATTGTGGCCACCATCACTACCGCCATCAGAATGAAGCCTGCTGTGACGATGCCTTGATGGATCGTGTACATCACCTCGTTGAACTCCAACGGCGCGAGTGTGCGACCCCTGATCTTCCAATGGACGAAGTGCGCGATGAAGAGAACGTGTACACCGAGCAGCGTGGCAATGCGCCACTTCTCGAACGATCTGTACTTCTTAACCTCCATCGTACTTCAGGAATGAACACGATCACTGGATCACCACCCTGCGCGGGAAGCGCCTGCCAGCGAGGTCGATGTTCAAAGTGTACAAGCCCTTTGGGAGGCCTTCAAGATCCATTGGATGCTTCCAGTTCCCGCTAGGAGCTCTGGAATTCTCGGAGTACACCTGCTTGCCAAGCGCATCGAACAAGGTGAGCTGCACAGGTGTTTCCGCGAGCAGATGCAGTGATACCACGAACTGTCCATTATTGGGATTCGGATACACTTCCAGCCCACGAAGAGGCATGGCCTCAGCAACGCCCGTACATACTTCCACAGATACGGTAACGGGTGTAAGTTCACTTTCGCAGGAACCACCGCCGATCTCCACTTCCCAATCGTAGAAGTAATAGTAATAGCCGGACCCGGAAGTGGATCCCGTGATCGTGGCGACGTTACCGACCTGATATGGATAGATCACGCCACCGAAGCTTCTCCACAGATCAGTTGTTCCCACGACCATCAAACGGTAATTGAGCCCGGGTTCAATATCGAAATCGAGTGTCACCCTTGATGCACCCGCAGGAACGTAAACGGAACGGGTCGCTTGTAACACACCGACCGCACTCACGACCTCAAAGGTCCGCATCGCGGCACTTCCTGCATAGACCTGGACCGAACTCAGCGTGAATGCCGCATTCGCATCGAAGAGCATGTATTGATCACCCGCATGGAACACGCCACCTCCGGAATCATCCGGTTTTCCGCCATGCACAATGGTACCATCAACAGTTGCTTGGTCCGCCACGAAATAAGTGGTATTGGCATACAGTGGCGGGGTAATGAATTGGGCATCGGTACCGACCACGTTCCCAACGACATCGTACCACACTGGATCGGCGGCGCTCACGATCAGTTCGGCGCTTGCCCCTTCGCACACGATGGCTCCAGCTGCAATGGGGGCATCAGGTCTAGTTAGTTCAGTAACAGTGAAAGGAGCCGATGTGGCCGCGCCGCAATAACTGGTCACTTCCACCGTATAAGTACCCGGGCCGGCCACGATGGAACTAGTGGTTTCACCGGTGGACCAGAGGTAGGACAGACCCGCATTCGCATTCAAGCGCACCTGCTGTTCGGGGCAGCGGTATGCCTGATCATCCGAAGTGATACGCGCTATTGCCGGGTCGCTCGTACCCTGCTGTGAAAGCGTGATGGGCACCGCGGTCCAATTGTTCTCTTCATCCTCCTCTCGTACTACATTGAGTGGATCCACCTCATAGATGATCCAGTAGTCCCCGTTGCAGGTACTGGAAGGAATATCGATCCACATACCATCCAGGTATTCGCTGTAGATATCCGTGTAGCCGGATGAAATGCCCTGCTTGATCATACCACAACCGTAGTTACCGCCTCCCAAACCGTAGTTCGGAAAATTTGGAGCGGTCATGTTGGTCCCGGCATTGTACACCGTGTTGTCATCCATACAATGGTTCGTCACGGCACCGTCGGAGCAGCTATTGTAGTCCATTAGACAGAAGCCCAACTTGTAGCCTTCATTGATGATCGGCCATTGGCGTGGGTCACTGACACCCTGCTCCTGCATACGCAAACTGTAGATCCCCCATTGATCGAAGTGCGTATGTCCATGCGTTGGGTGATAGGTCATACCCTGTGGCATCAAACGCTCCGTGGAGGTCATGGTTTGACCGTTCTTGTGATAGATGCGTTGCGTGGTTAGCTGCTTGGCCATGCCCCCATTGGGGCAAGCGAATTGCTGTTGTGCATTGGGGTCGTACACGGTGAACGTATCCGTTCCGCACACAAAGCGCCTGTAGCCGTTCAGGTCCACACCGCGTATCTCCAAAGGACCATGGCCGATATTCGGAGTGGACCCGGTCAAGTAGATCCGCCCATCCTGCTCGTTCGGGCCGTTCAAGTAGTTCAGGATCCCGTACCAAGAAAGCGTGATATCCGGCAATAAGTCACAATCGGAAGTACCATCCGGGCATTGGCACGATGTGGCGTTGCTCGTGGTACACTGTGCAACGGTCGATCGAAGCGGGAAGACCATCGCCAAGAGCAGAAATAGGAGTGCGGAACGATTCATCATGGGTTGGGAATTAAGGTTCGTTTCCAAGTACGGGGCCGTCCATCATTGATCGACTGGTCCCAAATGTATACAAGTTGAATGACTTTTATATGACTCACATCATCTTTTTGTTACACTAGGATAACAAATTCCTCCATAATATCCATGCCCTAATTGCCTTCACACCGGCTCTCCAACCATACCTTGAAGTCTATCACCTACTGGACAATTGCATGACTAGATAATACTATTGCTGACCTTATTGGCGACCGCAAGGCACCAAACACGACCGGGCCTGACTTCCATAAGCTTAATGACCGAGCCCAGAAACTACAATGAGACGTCCAGGGCATTTAATTGTTTTACATCATATTCCTATCGACGACCCCATCTCCTAATTTGATCACGGATCCATCGCTCATTGCCATGCACTGATATATTCGCGGGGTCATCGCACAACATGTCCACGGCCATCGCTGATCATTCTTTCCGCCTCAACGACCTGATCGAACAATACTGCACGCCTGAGTGGCGCGAATTGATGCGCTCACGGAATGTCCTACAGACCTTTCGAAAAGGTGAGGCGATCTTCAAACAGGGCGGTGTTGCAGACAAGATGTACATGATCGAGCACGGTCGGGTGAAGGTGTTGGCGAGCTACGTGAAGGGCCGGGACCGCATCGTCCGCCTGGCCGGTGATGGTGAAGTGCTCGGGCATCGCGGAATCGGCACTGACCTGATATACACAGCCAACGTGATCGCGCTCTCGGAGACCGAGGTCAACATCATCCCGATGTCCTTGTTCCTCAGTGTGCTGAAGGCCAACAACCTGTTCTGCTACCATTTCCTGCTCTTCTTCGTGGATGAATTACGCATACTCGATGAACAAGCACGCGACATCCTGAACATGACCGTGACCCAGCGCGTGGTGAAGGCCCTAAGGATGAACATGGATGCTTTCGGCTTCGACGCGAAGGACAAGAAGCTCTTGGCGTTCACCATTTCACGAAAAGAAATAGCACAGGTAGCGGATACCACCTACGAATCGGTGATCCGATCCTTGGCCGAATTGCAGGCATTGGAGTTGATCGAGCTTGATGGCAAACGCGTCAGGATCTTGAAGAAGAAGGAATTCATGGAACAGCTGGTAAGCTAGGCTGACAGCAACTCGTGTGACCTTCATCACCCACGGAAGACCTCGTAGTGAAGACCTTTGATGCAGCTGCACGGACACTCCCCGGCAGTGCCTTGGACATGGACTATTGCATCACCCGAACTATCGACTCCACGAACCTGATGGACTTGAAACAGCGCACTGTTGATGCGTTGAAGAGCGAAGGCTTCGGCGTGCTCACAGAGATCGATCTACAAGCCACTTTGAAGGCGAAGTTGAACAAGGACATCGGGGCGCACTTGATCCTTGGTGCGTGCAACCCCGGTTACGCCCATCAGGTGGTGAGCATGGAGCCGCACATCAGTACCATGCTGCCTTGCAATGTCACTATCCGCCAATTGCCAAGTGGACAGCACGAGGTAACCGCGATCGATCCAGCCTCGGCCATGGGCGCCGTGGACAATGAGGCAGTGCAGCCACTTGCCATTGAAGTGCGCGATGCACTGCAACGTGTGGTGGACAAGATCTAGGGGTATGACCTGTCACTCCGCGTCCCACTCCGCCCAGCTCGTAGCGGTCTCTTGTAGGCGCACACGATGCAGACGCGCTGAGACCGGGATCACCTTATGCAAGCGGTCCACGATATCGAGGAGCATGTTCTCACAAGTGGGCTGCCACGACGTGAAGCGCACACGTGCGAATAGTCCATGGGAGCCATCTACTGCTCCGCGATCGGTCTCGCGCAACACCAACGCATGGTCATAGTGAGCGATCACGGCACTGTTCACCAGGATCTTTAGCTCCGCGAAATCCATGACCATGCCGTCCTTGGGGTCGTTGGGTTGATGTCGTGGCGTACCGTTCAGCGTGACATCCAACACATATGAATGGCCGTGGATCTGTGCGCACATCCCGTCGTGGCATCGCAAGGCATGGGCCATTTCGAAGGAGAAGCGCTTGGTGACGCGCACAAGAGCCTGCGAACTACGAATGCTCATGGCAAAGGTTCGAAATGTGCCGTGAAGTGCCGAAGGAAGCGTGGCTCCTTCGTGATCTTCACCCCACGCACCATATCCCTGCGCTTCATGATCTCGGCGAAGGTCTCGATGACGTACTCGATGTGGCTCTGCGTGTACACCCGGCGGGGAATCGCCAAGCGCACCAACTCCATTGGTGCGGGGTGCAGTGTTCCATCGGCGTTGTAGGTACCGAACATCACCGAACCGATCTCCACGGTACGGATCCCAGCTAGCTTGTATAATTCACAGACCAGAGCCTGACCAGGGTATTCGTTCGATGGAATGTGCGGGTACAACTTCTTCGCGTCCACGTACACGGCGTGGCCACCGATCGGGAGCATTAGTGGCACGCCCAGCTCATGCATCTTCCTGCCCAGGAATTGGGTGCTCTTGATGCGATAGTCCAAGTAATACGGATCGAAGATCTCCTGAAGGCCGATCGCGATCGCTTCCATGTCACGACCGGATAACCCACCGTATGTAGCGAACCCTTCGGTGATGATCAGCAGGTTCACACAGGCTTCGGCCAGCGCTTCATTCTTCAATGCAAGGAAGCCGCCCATGTTCACTAAAGCATCCTTCTTCGCACTCATCACGGCACCATCGGTAAGGGCGAACATGCGCTGAGCGATCTCGCGATAGGTGACACCTTCCATGCCGTCTTCGCGGTGCTTGATGAACCAACTGTTCTCCGCGATGCGACAACAATCCAGAAGGAACAAAACACCATGGTGTTTGCAGATCGCAGCAACACCTTCTGCGTTGGCCATGCTTACCGGCTGACCACCGCCACTGTTGTTGGTCACTGTTAGGATCACCGCACCTACGTGGCCCTTGTGTTCCTTCAGGAGCATGTCCAACGCGGCCACGTCCATGTTGCCTTTGAACGGATGCTGCAATGCGGTGTCCCTGTTCTCCGGGATGGGAATATCGATCGCCGTGGCACCGCTGAATTCGATGTTCGCACGTGTGGTGTCGAAGTGCGTATTGCTGATGAACACCTTGCCCTCACCGCCCAAGTGGCCATAGATGATACGTTCCGCAGCGCGGCCTTGGTGCGTGGGAAGGATGAACTGCATGCTCGTCAGGTCACGGACCTCCCGCTCCATGCGCTCCCAGCTTCTTGAACCGGCATAGGCTTCATCGCCTTCCATCATGCCGGCCCACTGCCTGGCGCTCATGGCGCTGGTGCCGCTGTCGGTCATGAAGTCGATGATCACATTATCAGATCGCAACAAGAAGGGATTGTAGTGCGCATCCTTTAGGTATTGCGTGCGCTCTACTTCAGTGCTTACACTGATCGGCTCAACGCTCTTGATGCGGAAGGGCTCGATGACGGTCTTGTGCTGCATTGCGGTCAAAGCGTTTCGAAGCGCGCTTGGAAAAAGCGCAGATACTTCGGTTCGTATGTCATGCGAAGGCCCTTGATGGAATCACGACGTTCGTATACGCGCTGCACACTTTCCGCGATCACGTCCATGTGCGCTTGGGTATACACACGACGCGGAATGGTGAGGCGCACGAGCTCCAGTTCGGGATAGCAATGGTCGCCGGTCTCCTTGTCTCTACCTGCACTTACGATACCGCGTTCCATGGTGCGCACACCTGCATCGAGATACAGCTCAGCGGCTAGTGTTTGCGCCGGAAATGCCAATTGTGGAACATGTGGCAGGAACGCTTTCGCATCCAAGAATACGCCGTGTGTGCCGATCGGCTTTACCATGGGAATACCCGCCGCTTGCAACTTCCTTCCGAGGTAGAAAACCTGTCCAACGCGTGCGCGGATATGATCGTCATCCACCGATTCTGAAATACCGATCGCCATGGCCTCCATGTCACGTCCTGCTAATCCACCATAGGTATGCAGGCCTTCGAAGATCACCACTTGGTTGCGTGCTTCTTCGAACACATCCCACTCGTTCGTGGCCATGAATCCACCGATGTTCACCAGTGCGTCCTTCTTTGCGCTCATGGTTGCTCCGTCCGTTAGTGAGCAGAGTTCCAACACGATATCCGCCGTGGAACGATGGCCCTGCCCCTCCTCCAGCAACTTGATCATGTATGCGTTCTCTGCCACGCGGGTCATATCGTGGATGATGCGAATGCTCCACCGGCCATCTCCTGGTGGAGCTTAGTGGTGGTGAAGTACATATTGCCTGGAACGATATCCCCCGGCTTGATCAGAATGCGTGAGATCAGGTTCTCAGCGCCGCGTCCCTGGTGCGTAGGGATGATGTGCTTGTAGCCGTAGTAGCGCTGGATCGCCGCTTCGAGGTTGTAGAAGTTGCGACTGCCGGCATAGGCTTCATCGCCCAGCATCATGCCCGCCCATTGGCGATCGCTCATGGCGCTGGTGCCGCTGTCGGTAAGCAGGTCGATGTACACGTGCTCGCTCTTCAGCAGGAAGGTATTGTATCCTGCTTCCTTCAAGGCCTCCTCGCGCTGTTCGCGGGTGGTCATGAAGAGCGGTTCCACCATTTTGATCTTGTAGGGCTCGGCCCAGGAAGTGTGTGTCGTTGACATGGAAAGTCGGTTTCTGTTGCGTTCTGCGGAACGCGATGATCAATTATTCAATGGAGCAGGGAGTGCTCTGGTCAAAGCTGTACCCCACGCGATCCAGGTAACAGGAGGTTGCGTATGGAACTGGCATGGTGCTCCAGGTCGGACTTGAATGCATCGAGTTCTGTCATCCCATGCGTGCTCAAAGCCGGGATCAGCTGGTGGTAGTACTCAATGCCTTCCAAAAGATTCGTGCGGAACTTCTCGAAATACTTGAGCTGTTTCTCGGTGATGTCATCGCGCACTTGATCGATCTCACGTTGCAGATACTTCACATACAACACCAACTCATTCACGAACATGTGCGATCGCAGGTTCTCGTTCAACAGTGACATTCGGCCATAGATATGATCCACCATCGTCGAGAGCGGAACGATCCGTGAGAAATACGCCAGGTTCGGTCCGGGACAGATAGCAACAGCCTCCAGCTTATGCGCAGGTGTCATTCCCTCTTTCAGCAGCGCGCTTGCGCCCAGCCCTTCGCAGAGGCAATCCTTCGCAGTGATGCGTTCGAGTTCACGTGCATACCGCTTCTCGTCAAGTCCCAATGCCTTGAGCTGGTTGATCTTCAGGTCCTGGTACTGGCGCGATGCAGTACAGATCGGTGTGGCGGTGAACTCCGTGTCAGAGGAAAGGTAATCCTTGTAACATGGGCTACCCGGACGATTCTTCACGATACGCGTCATGCGCTGTGCCTCCGAAGTACTGTGCCGGAAATTGTGGAAGGGGATACCGAGCGGGGATGCCCAGCTCAAGTAGTAATCCTCCGGTTTGGCCTTGGTCAGCTGCTGTAGGGTATCCTCGTCCACGTTGGTGGCTTCGGGAACAAGCAGGAAAGGACTGCCCCAGCCGGTGCCGTCCACTTCGTAGTATGTGTGCAGGAAGCTATCCTCTTGCGCGGTGCCGACCCCGCCCTGCACGGTGACCCGCACCACTGGTGGAGAAGCGAACGTTGGTTGTCCGCCTTCAGCAAGCGCCTTGTTGCACATAGCAGCGATCACTTCGCCCATGGCCTCGCGTTCGTTCTTGAACTCCTCCAGGATCGGCCCTAATAAGATGCCATCCGTCGCGAAAGCGTGACCTCCGCAGTTCAATCCGCTTTCGATCCGATATTCCGAGACCCACACCCCCTTCTTCGCGAGGATCTTGCCTTGTACTTTTGCGGAACGTAGATCACTGACCTTCAATATCACTTTCTTCTTCAATCGCCCTTGTGCATCGGGTAGGAAATCCGGGAATTGAGCGATGTAGGCGTAGAGCCTAGGGTTGTACCCCGCACTTAGCACCACGGAACCCGAAAGTGTACTCTTCGCGAAGCCCCGGAATGCAGCCATTGCATCGGCGTATTCCGCAGGAAGAGCTTCACCTTCTTTGGTATAACGTTGTGGATCGATCTTCGCCATGATATTCACATCGATGGACCCAGCTCGGACCGTACGTCGTAGTTCATCCTGGTAGCTCTGCCTCTTTGACTCTTCCTCCATGACCATCATCTGATCATACATCGCCTTCTCCAAGTTGCCTTCCGGCAACATTTCGAAATACTTGGTAATGTTCGAACCCGGTTCGAAAGGTGCTTGTCGCAGTGTCTCCACATTGCGATCCACGATGCGTTGCAGCAGGTCCAGGTACGCTGTGATCCGTAGGGCACGATGATCCAGTTCCGGCTTCGGGATAGGCGCGTATGCTTCACCGGCTTGTCGGCAATGGAATTCACGCATGCGCTCTACGAGCTCATCCTCGATGATGGACACCACGGAACTGATGCCGAAGTGCGCCACCTTCACCGGTGTGTCAATGGTGTAGCCCAAGCCCATCACCGGAATGTGAAAGGTGTGAGGTGTATTGGGAATGGTTGATCGGTTCATGGGTCGTGGTGATTCGCCTTTCGGCAGTTCAAGCTCGATCGAAAGTCAGGTCCTGCTGGTTGTGGGTTTGTGGCACCAGGTCCCCATTCCAATGGGTGCCTGCATTGCGTGGTTCGGCAATGGCCTGTTCGCAAATGGCGCGACCGACCGCTACCATATCACGGAGTTCATAGAATGAAAGGGATCGTTCGCCTGCGGCCCATGCGCGATCCACCTTCACGTGCATTCGCTCAAGCTCCAATATGGCTTCACATAACCCGGCGTCATCGCGCAGAATACCTACGCGGTCGGTCATAACATCGCGCAACACGGCAACCACGGCAGCGATAGCAGCAGTTGATCCGGTATCGATATAGCGCCCCAGTTCACGGTCTTCTGGAAGGGCTCCTAGCTGTTCGCCGACCATCACCGCAGCCGCTGCGTGACGAGGGATCACCAAAGCTTCCAGCAAGGAATTGCTCGCTAAGCGATCGGCCCCGTGCAAGCCGCTGGAGGCGCATTCGCCCAGCGCAAATAGTCCGGCCAATGCGGTCCTGCCTTGCACATCAGTGCGGATCCCACCACATAGGTAATGGGCCGCGGGCATCACGGGAATAGGCTCCTTGATCGGATCAAGTCCTATGGCCTTGCAATGAGCCATGATCGTCGGAAATTGTTGCACGAAACGCTTACCGATCCGCGTAGCATCCAGCCACACATGCGGCACGTTCTGTTCGCGCATCACCGTATGCATGGCGCGTGCCACCACATTGCGCGGCGCCAGGTCCGCCGTCGGGTTAAGCCCTTCCATCAAGCGCGTGCCATCGGGTTGCAACAGCACAGCACCCGCACCGCGGACCGCTTCGCTGATCAGGAATGTTCCCTTGCGCTGCGGATCATACAAGGCCGTAGGATGGAATTGGACGAAGGCCATATCGCGCAACGGCACTCCGGCTCGCACCGCCATTGCTACGCCGCTTCCGGTGGCACCGATCGGATTGGTGGTATGCCGGAAGACCTGGCCCGCACCGCCTGTGGCGAGCACCACCAAATCAGCATACAGCTCATGCACTGTTCCACTATGGATATCAATGGCTCGCACCCCATAGCACCGACGTCCTCGTTTATCCTCAGTGACCAAGAGGTCCAAGGCCAAAAGGGTTTCCTTGATCGTAATGTTGTTGGCATTACGCATTTGTTCCTGCAACACGCGCACCAATTCCACTCCGGTATGATCGCTGTGGTGGACCACACGTGGTGCGTGATGCCCGCCTTCCGAAGCGGCTGACAATCGTCCTTGTGTATCAGTATCGAATCGCGCTCCGATGTTAAGCAGTTCTTGGATGCATGCCGGTCCTTTGCGCACTACGCGTTCTACCACGTCCACGTCACAACGACCAGCGCCTACTGCGATAGTGTCATCACGGTGTTGTTCCCAGGAATCACTGGGGTGGATCACCGCTGCAACACCGCCTTGTGCCGCATGCGAATTGCTTGTCTCTGGTGGCGCTTTGGAGATCAACTGGATATCCACTTCACCAGGTCCCATCAATCCAGAAGGTCCACGTGCGAATGACATTCCGGCCACTCCACCGCCGACCACGATCACTTTCATTGGCCTCTTCATCCCAGTTGCATCATGCGCCGTAACGCGATCTCAGCGCGTTCACGGACCGGTTCGTCCATCACGATCTCCGGTGATCCATGCAGCAGAGCGGCGTGGATCTTCTCGATCGTGTTCAGTTTCATATACGGACACTCGCTGCACGCACAGGTATTGTTCGCATGGGCCGGTGCTGGGATCAAGATCTTGTCCGGCACCGCCGCCCGCATCTTGTGGAGGATCCCCGCTTCGGTGGCAACTATGAAGGTTCGCGCGGAATCGCCTTGGACGAATGCCAACAAAGAGGATGTGGATCCCACATGGTTCGCTTCAGCAAGTATCTCCGGCGTACACTCTGGATGTGCGATCAGTTTCGCATCAGGGTACTTGCCCATCAGGAGCTTCAACTTGTCGATACTGATCTCCACATGCACTTCGCACTCGCCGTCCCAAAGCAGCAGTTCACGTCCGGTGACACGCTGTACATACGCACCCAGATGTTTGTCCGGAGCGAAGATGATCGGCCGGTCCAGTGGAATACTGTTCACAACGCGTACCGCATTGCTGCTGGTACAGATGATGTCGCTCATCGCTTTCACCTCCGCGCTGCAGTTGATGTAGCTCACCACCAAATGATCCGGATGGGCAGCTATGAAGGCCTGGAACTTCTCCGGAGGGGCGGAGTCGGCGAGCGAACATCCGGCATCCAGGTCCGGCAACAGGACCGTACGCTGCGGGTTGAGGATCTTGGCCGTCTCCGCCATGAAGTGCACTCCGGCGAACAGGATCACATTGGCATCGGTACTGTCCGCCGCTTGAGCCAAAGCAAGGCTATCACCGACGAAGTCCGCGAGTTCTTGTATCTCCGGTGTCTGGTAGTAGTGCGCGAGGATGACGGCGTTCTTCTCCTGCTTCAGGCGTCGGATACCCTCCACGATCTCAAATGGACTCGGGGCCATCCTGTCTGCTTCTGCTATGTTCCGGACAGGGCTCATCGCTGATGTTGCATAACCTTCTCAGGCATGGATGGACACCTATTCTCCACCGGAATAGCATCAAGTTCAACTGTTCCATGTGCATCCCCCTCCTCCTTGTTATTGGAGGCCAACAAGACCTTCAACGCCCCCCACACCAACAGGCTCAGACCAGTGAACAAGCCAATTCCGCTCACCGCAAAACCCGCGATGAAAGGCCAGATCTTCTCCGTGATCTTTTGAAATGGCAGGTCGGTCATCACTGTGAACCAGCCCTTCACTATGCCCGCACCGAGCAAGCACAGCCAGAACGCGAGCAATGAACCATTGAAGATCCAGAAACCAGCGCGAGTTGGACCGGAGTGCGCTCTTTCACCAATGAAGAATACCGATGCAAAAAGGATGGTGGTGTTGATACCGATGGTGCTCCCCATGGCGTGTGCCACGATAACGTGCGTACCGTGTGCGAAAAGATTGATGGCTGGAATGGAGATCAGCAAAGCGACCCCGAGATTGAGGAAGACCCAGACCTCACTGGCGAAAAGGAATCGTCCGAACAGGGTTGAGCTGCCGTTCTTTCCATCCTCCATCGTAGCGCGCCACTGATGGATCATGCGGGCCAGGATGATCCATTCCGTCATACTGATCGCATACGCGAGGATGCGGATCCACAAGGCCGATGGCACCGGATAGATGTGGTGTGCCCAACCGAACAGAAGGTTGGTGAAACCGAGGCCGAACAAGAGGTAGGCCAGCTTGGAACGCGCAATGGCCGTGTTGCCCGTGCTGCGTTCCATCACCACCATGGCAGTGCCGTACACGAGCAAGTTCCATGAACCGGTAAGCGCTCCATAGGCCTTCCACTGCACCGTGAGTTCCCGCACCATATTGCTGGTGAAGTGTGGAAAGAGATACAGATTCGCTTCGGCATAGGTGATCAGGAAGAACACTACACCGGTGGCCCACATCCACAGATATGCTGGCCACGGGCCTTTGTGCTTGTTGGCCGTGCGGAAGAAATTGTAGATCAATAAGCTCCACGACAAGGCGATCGGTATTCCAAGTGCAGGTGGAAATTCCCAATACTCTCTTCCTCCAAAGCGGCCCAGGAAATACGATGCGATCACGGCGAACCCTGTTCCAATGAACACTGCCAAATGCAACCACGCCAAGCGCGTCGAATGCAATGGCACACCTACGATCTTGGGCAAGTAGTGGTACACGCCACCCACGGCGGTGAGGAAGATCCATGCGATCACCAAGGACACGTGCAAAGGACGCGACTTCACAAAGGGAATGGCATCAACGAAGTTCGGCAGCACGTGCTGCCAGGAGCCGATGACCCCGAAGAGCGCGCCGCACAACAAGGACAACAAGCCTGAGATCACAAAGCCCTTGGCGGGAGTCAGTTCACTTCGCATCGCTGTGCATCTGTTCGTAGGTGCCCCATGGTGTGAGGTCAAGACTTCGGATCGGATAGGTGCCAGTGGCAGCAACGGCCTCGAGGAACGCAACCAGATCATCGGCCTGCTCCTTCGACACGGCCAAATTGGGCATGAGGCCACTTCCGTGGAAGATCACTGCCCGTGCGAAATCCGGCCCCTTGCCTGCGGCTACTGTCACGTTCGTAAGATCCGGACCCATGTGTCCACCGAGGCCGTAGAACTGGTGGCAGGCCGTGCAGTTGAATTCCCGGTAGAGCGCTTCACCACGCTGAGCTGCATCATTCAATTCCACAGCAGGAGACGCAGCTTCTGTTGAGACCGTGTAGGTGAGTCCGGATTGTAGAATGAACAGTCCGACCAGCACGAAATACACGACCCGATGTCGGTGTACACCAAACCCACTTGGACCGTTGGATCCATCAAGAACTTTATTGAACGCTACCATTAATTGGTCTTACAAAAGTACGGGACCTGCTTGTCCATTATATGACGCATGTCATATTTTCTAGGACACAGTGGACCTAAGAAGGGCACACCTCCTTTACACTTGGCCGAAGTGGATCAGTTGAAGATCTCGTTCGAGATGAGCACATCCGCATGACCAAAGACCAGTTCCATCCCGTGGAGGCCTATCACCTTGGGCCAGGACCATTCGACCTTTGGTCCTTATAGTGATCATACACGGCATTGATGAATCCAAGGATCAGGCCCAGACCAACAACGATGTAGACTACGGTGAACAACTTACCGAAGTCAGTGATAGGGTGGAGGTCACCATAACCGATGGTCGTAAGCGTAATTACCGAGAAGTAGAACGAATCGACCCAGGTCCAGTCTTCGAGCCAATGATAGACCAACGTGCCTGCGGCCATGACCAAGCTGGAAGTGAATAGCAGGGTCCGGTACTCGCTATTGCGAAGGAAGCTCAATATGGTGCGGAACAGGAACACTGAGGCGGTTCGGGAGATTGAAGTTGTAGAAGTGCGACATACTTCACCGATATGGTCCGAATTGAATGAAACAGGGAATTTCAATTGGACGACAGAGTGCGTCCTGCCGATCTAGTGGGATCGTCATATCACTCCAAATGGCTCCGTAGCATCCACGCGTTCTTGGCATGTACATCCATGCGACGTGTAGCAAGATCGGCACTTACTTGGTCACCAGCCTTCTCTGCGGCTTTGATCACGGCATTTGCATTATCAATGATCGCTTCTTGATCGGCCACCAACTTTTTGATCATGGTCTTGGCATCGGGGTTACCGTTCTCCTCTTTCACCGTGCTCAGCTTAGTGAATGCCGTGCAGCTGCCTGGTGCATGGGAACCCAAAGCGCGCATCCGTTCGGCGATCTCATCCACTGCCAGTGACAATTCCGTGTATTGGGTCATGAACAGTGTGTGCAACGTAGTGAACATCGGTCCGGTAACGTTCCAATGGTAATTGTGTGTTTTCAAGTATAGTGTGTAACTACTCGCAAGCAAAGTGCCGAGTTCGGCGACCGCTGTTGGGTGTTTCTTGTCCTTTTTCATCTGTTCCGTTTTCAAGTTTTACCGCCCCTTCCGGCGTTATTTATGTAAGGTACTACTTTAGGTTAACGGTGAAGTGAGCAATGTCACAAGTCCCCCTTTTCGCCATTGATCCAACGTTGCATCATAACACGTTCCGCTGGACTTTGCTCAAAGGGAACAGCACCTGCGAGTATGTTCAGGAATCGATCCCAGAGGTTGGCTTTCTTGCTGGACTCTTCTTTGATCTGTTCCATTGCGGTTACATATTCTTCGGCGTATTTATCCGCTTCGGTAATGGAGTAGTTCGACGGAATGTGCTTCACGATCGTGCGGGTCAGGTCATCCATTTCCTCCTTGCTCAGATCGGTGATCATGCGCGCTTTCAGGTATGCCGACGCACCTATTCCCCGCACGGCTTCCAGATCGGCACCCACCACTGCCCAGATATCCTGCCAATCCTTCGCACTGTTCTGCGAAAAACCAGTGGAGGGCAATTCCTTCATCTCATTGAACTCCTTGGTCACCGAATCCAAATGGTCCTGTAGTGTCTTCCAATTGAAACTCGGATCGATCGGACTGTTGCTCTTCACTGCAACCGCAGCTTTCTGAAGCAATTCCTCCACGCCTTTCATATCGGTATTCACCATGGCGAGCGACCGCTTGAACCGTTCCACGTTCGCTGTATTGGCGTTGGCGGCGATGAATTCACTTGCATCCGCCAAACTTGAACGGACACTCTTATTGATGCTCCCGAGAAGGTCCCAATTGTTGTTGATGGCTTCCACCAAATGGCGCAGTTTGATCGCGGTGCGGTGGTTTGTTTCGTTCGTTTTCATATTGAAGTATTTGTTTTAGAAGGAGCGATGATGTTCATGTGAAGTGTACTTCCTACTTCATCATTCCTTCGATTAAGCGCGTTGTTGTTCTTGTTCCACACTACCCTTCCGCCCCCAATTACCGATCCGTGCTTTCACTGCATCCACCGCATAATACACCACCGGCACCAAGAACACGGTAAGGAACATGGAACTGGTAAGGCCACCGATGATCACCCACGCCAAGCCGTTCTTCCATTCGCTTGCGGTACCGGATGCAAGTGCGATCGGCAACATCCCGAAAACCATCGCAATGGTGGTCATCATGATCGGGCGTAGGCGCGTGCGACCAGCTTCTATCAATGCATCGCGGTAGTGCATGCCGTGTTCTTTCAGTTGATTGGTGCGGTCCACGATCAAGATGGCGTTCTTGCTTACCAACCCGAGCAACATGATCATGCCCAGCAACGTGAACAGGCTCAATGTCGACATGGTGAGATTGAGCGCGAGGAAGGCACCAATGATCGCTACCGGTATGCTGAAGAGCACCACGAACGGGTACACGAAACTGTCGTACAGCGCCACCATGATCAGGTACACTAGGATCAACGATGCGAGCAATGCCCCGCCCAGTGCGCCAAAGCTGTCGTTCTGCCGTTTGATGTCGCTGCCCCATGCCATGTGTACGCCTCGCGGAAGCGGGTTGCTTTTCACGTAGGCTACCATGTCATCGGCCACGGTTCCGCTGCCACGGCCGAGCGCATCAGCGGTCAGCGTAACAGCGTTCAAACGGTCCATGCGTTCCACCATGGTGGGTGGTGCGCTTCGTTCCACGGAAGCGAATTGATCGAGCTGCACACTCAGACCTGTAGGAGTTACGAAACGGATCCGAGAAACGTCCTGTTCATTGCGCCGATCGATATCATCCAAACGGATACGGATCGGATATTCAATCCCTTGATCGTAGAGGATGGCATCATCATTACCGGCCAACGCATTCCGCAAAGTAGCGCCTACTGACGCGGTGTTCAGGCCATAAGTAGCCATGCGATCGCGATCCAATATCACTCGCAATTCCGGGCTTCCGGTTTCAATGCTCAGGCGCACATTATTCGCGCCCGGCACGCCGATCAACGTGTCCTTTAACGCTTGCGCGGTTTGCATGACCAATGCACGATCGGCACCGCTAAGGGTGATCTCCACGGGCGCAGTGCGGGGTATCAATCCAATAGCGGCCATGGTGAAGTCGATCCCCGGAAAACTATCCTGCAACGCTTGTCGAATGTTCTTCATGAACTCATCGGTGCTAATCCCACCACGTTGATCCTTCGGCAACAACGCAATGGTGAGTTCGGTCTTGTTCTCTGCACCCACGCCCATGCTTCCGATACCCGTGCTGGGTCCGCCCACGTTGCTGAAAACGGATGCAATATCGGGCTGCGCCAACAGGTAGCGTTCCACCTGTAGCGATCGCAAATTGTTCTCTTTCAACGCCGTGCTATTATCGAACTCCAATGCGAGACGGAATTTGCCTTGATCACCGGTCGCGATCAATTCCTTGCCCATGATCCCTTGCATCATCATCACTCCCGTTCCGGCGAACAGTGCCAATAGAATACCCATGAATGCGAGCTTGTGGCTCAACACCCAACGCAAAGCACCGGCATACCATTCGTTCAGTGCATCCAACGCATGTTCGAATTTCAAGAGGTTCCGGGTGAAGAAATTCGTGGGTTTCAATTCCTCCTTTTTCCCTAAACGCGATGCGAGCCATGGCGTAAGTGTGAAGCTCACGAACAGCGACATCAGCGTGCTTACCACCACCACCACGCTGAATTGTTTCAGGAGATCCGCCACGAAAACCTGCACGAACACGATGGGCAGGAACACCACCACATCCACCAGCGTGATGGACATGGCGCTGAAGCCGATCTCCGCACGGCCTTCGATCGCTGCGGTGCGTTTATCGTGGCCTTTGTCCAAATAGCGTTGAATATTTTCCAACACTACGATCGAGTCATCCACCAAGATCCCGATGATCAACGACATGGCCAAGAGCGTCATCAAATTCAACGTGTACCCGAAGAGGCCCATGGCCAAGAACGCACTGATCAACGAAGCGGGAATGGCGACGAGAATGATCAGCGAATTCCGCAGGCTATGCAGGAACAACAGCATGATGAACGAGACCAATAGCACGGCAAGACCGAGATCCACCAACACGCCGTTCACCGCTTCAATGGTAATGTCGGTGCTATCATCCGCAAGTATGAACCGTGTACCGAACGCTTGTTCTTCTTGTTCGATCTTCGCGAATTCGGCACGCAAGGCACCGCTCACATCCACCGCATTGGCATCACCTTGTTTCTTGATCAACAACCCGATACCACCATCGCCATTGTATCGGCTCACCGAAGTAATGTCCGCGATGCCATCCACCACCGTGGCCACATCTTTCACACGCACCACCGACCCGGGTATGGGCATGGCTACCACCACGTTCTCCAACTCTTCAATGGTGTTGATCTTACCCGCCAACTTCACGGTGAGCTGATCCTGTTCCGTACGCACTGCACCGGCGGGGATCTCTCGCCCGGCTCGCAAGATGGCCTCGGTCACTTGTGGCAATGGCACTTTGTGATGAACCAGTTTCGCTTGGTCCACTTTCACTTGCACTTCGCGTTGTTCGCCACCCAATAGTGTGATCTCTGCTACGCCTTTCAATTGTTGGAAACGCGGGAGCAATTCATCTTGCATGCGTTGGTAGAATGCCGGTGCGGCTTGGTTGCTCAACGCGCTCACGCTCATGATCGGCAGGTCGTTCGGCGACACTTTCGTCATGGCAGGCGGCTGCAATCCATCGGGCAGATCCTTGCGGATATTGTCGATCCTGCGCTGCGCATCCTGCATGGCAAGGTCCAGATCCGCACCGTACTTGAAATTCACGATGATGATGGACGCGTTCGCCAAGGAGCGGCTCGCGATGTAGTCGACGTGTTCCAACGCGCTCAACGCATCTTCCACGGGACGCGTAACGCTGTTGGCCACTTCCTCAGGCGCGGCACCGGGGTACATGGTGCGCACGGTGATCACGGGTTGGTTGAAGTCGGGCATCAGCTCCACGCCCAAGCCTTTGTATGCAACGATGCCACCGAGTAGCAAAACCCCGAAGATCACGATGATCAACGACGGTCGTTTAATGGCGATCTCTGTGATGGTCATGATCGCGAAGTATTTCGGTGCGTTCCCATCGGTTCAATACTTCACGGGCGTCCCATCGCTAAGGTTGATGAAGCCACCGGTAACCACCAGATCTCCGGCTTGGAGTCCTTCGGAAACCGCCACTCTACCAGCATCACGCGAGGTGGTACTGATCGATATTCGCTGGGCAACTCCGTTCTTTACCACATACACTTCGGGAGCCAAGGTGGAACCGAACACCGCGCTGGCCGGTATCGTGGGCAAGGTGGCCGCACCCTGAGGAGAGGAACGCACACTCGCCGCCATACCGGGTTTTACGTTCATCTCCTTGTTGGCTTGCAAGACGATCCGGACGGTGAAATTGTGGGCCATGTCGCCACGGCTTCCCACGCTTTCTACAACACCGTTCACTTGGGTGCCACTGCCCCCGATCATCACCGGAACGGTCTGTCCTGCACTGAACGCTTGGATCTCTGTACCCGGCACCGATACGACCAGTTCCAACGAACGATCATCGCTCAACAGTGCAACCGGCATTGAAGGATTCAGAACTGTTCCTACGTCAACGAACAACTGCGCCACGAACCCGCTGAACGGGGCCACGATAGCCGTGCGCTGCACTTGTTCCTGTAGGGTGTTGAGCTGGATCCGTGCCGCACGCAACCCCAATTCGGTCTTCTCCAATTGTACGCCTTGAATGGCATCGGCCTTGGCCAAAACACTGTATCGTTGTTGGTCCTTTTCAAGACCTTCGACTTGCACTTCGGCAGCTTTCAATTGCAGGCGAAGTAGATCACCATCCAAGCGGGCGATCACCTTTCCCTTCTCTACCCACCGACCTTCTTTCACCTCCAAGGCCACGATCCTTCCGGGCACTTCGGCCATTACCTTGCCCTCATGAACGGCTTCGATGCTGCCGCTGTAACGAACGCGTGTTGCGAAGGCGATCGCACGGACCGTATCCACAGAAACGTGTACCGGCGCGTTGCGATCATGTCGGTAGACCTGTTCCTCCTGCGTGCGTTTGTTGCTGGCCAATTTCCATACGGTTCCGGCCAACAGAACGATTATTATGATCCAAATAATGCTGCGTTTCATGGTTCTTATTTCAGCAAGTTGCCATTGAGGCGTTGTAGTTCCAGTTGTGCCTTACATAGGTCCACCAACGCGTTCAAGTAGTTCTGTTGGGCCTCGCGTTCACTTTGATCGGCAAGGATCAGCTCTGTTGTGCTGGCTACGCCTTCGCGATGCTGAAGTACCGTATTACGACGGATCCTGCCGGCCAATTCGAGCTGCGCGTCGCCGTTCGTTATAGCTTGTTGCGCAACCGTGATCTGTCGTTCCGTAGTCCTCCGTTCCATGCCTTCTTTGTCCAAGAGTGCGTCACGTTGCAACGTCATTTTCTCCAACTCCAATTTCTTGCCTTTGATCTTGTGTTGTAGCACCGTGCCTTGGAAAAGCGGCACCTGCAATTGCAGTCCCAAGAGGCCGATGGGATAGAAATCGAAACGATCGTCCGGGCCAATGCGTCCGAATCCGGTAGTGCCATACATGCCTTGGCCTGCAAGGCTGGGGATCCGTGCGCGTTGCACGGCGCGTAGCTCCGGCATGTTTCAAGCGAATGGCTTGATCGGTGGAACGCAAGCCCGTTGTGGTCCTCGTTCCCGATGAAGCATTCATCTCTGCGGGTTGAATGTCTTCCAATTGAACTGTGGTTCCCAAATTCATTCCAGTGAGGATCCGTAGGGCATCCAACACCTGTTCGAACTGGCTACGGACCTGTTCGCGTTGCGTTAGAAGTTGATCCCGTTGCAGTTTTAAACGATCCACATCGGTACCGCGCGCAAGCAATTGTGTGTGCAACAATTCCAGTGTTCTGGCGAGTGCATCAGCATTCACAACATTACTGTCCAGAAACGCTAATTTGCTTTGCAGGATCTGCGCATTGTAATAGACCGCGCTCACCTCCATCACCACTTCCTCCCGTGTTCGCTCGTTTTGGAGCGTGGCCATGGCAGCGGCTTCGCGGGTCACCTGTAGAGCGCCGAACGCCGAAGGATCATAGATCGGCACGTGTAGCGCAATGTTCGCTGAAACATTCTGTGGAGTACCGAATTGGATGGCGCGATAGGTATCCGCAGGGCCACCGAAAATGGAAGCGGGCATCAGTTGGTACGGCAGATCAGTGTAGTAGCGGTAATCGGCTGTGCCACGCAATTTAGGTATCAACTGACCACGTGCTTCGCGGATCCGTTCTTCTGCAATACGTTCATCGGTACCGGCCATTTGGATGCGCCGTTCATTGACCATGGCCGAATCGATACACTGCGACAGCGATAGTACTTGCCCGCTCAGTCCTGTTACGGATACCAAGAGGACGCTCAATAAACCTCCCCTTACTGCTATGCTATCCATGTGATCGAATCGGTCCATGATCGACTTCCGTAATTATTCTAAGTAGTTCTTGTAAGTGCCCAGGTAGGCCTTCAGCTCGTCGAGTTCTTCTGACTTTGAAAAGTCGATGTCACTCATTTCCTGATGGATCGGCAACAAGTAATTGTGCAGTTGGTTGTGCGACTCACCCGTCATGGTACAACGCTCGAAGATCAAGGCGAACTCCTCTTCCAGACCGGCCTTCAACGCTTTCGGGTCACCATTGGTACGGTCATACTTGTCTATCATTCCGCTCATGTTCGCAATGCCATCGGTCGTCTCCTTATTGGCGATCCATCGTTTCCCGTAGTCCAATACCACTTTTGGGATCTCGCTTTTCGATTCCAAGTTTTCCTGGTCTCCATCGGCATGATCGTGTTCTACTTGCTGGAACGAATCTGTATGTTGCTGCCCCGCGTCTGCCGTTTCGCGTGTTGCGTTGTTGCAGCCAATGGTGAAAAGCACAAGTGCGAAAGCTGTCAGTGTGAATTGGATCTTCATGTTAGTTGGGTTGATGTCGTTCTTGTTTTGCTCGTAGCCGGTACTCGGCGAAAAGGAAGACAGCTGTTAGGCCGGTCCGGAATGCCAAAGCGCCAATGGTCCGTTGCTCATGTAAACCGCCACCGCTGACGTGGATCGCGAAGCCCACGGCGGTGACGATCAACATCGAAAGCGCGATCAACAATGGGGTTGCTGTCCAATTCCTTCTCGTAATCAACCCGAACGCAGATGCGATATATAGCAGTGAAGCCAAGAAATTGGCCCACACCACGAAGTCCACATAGTTGCCTTCCTTGGCTCGCATGTCGAATAGATCGAGGATCACCGAACCACTCAGGAACAAGGTGAGTGCACCGAAGGCGATCAACACTGCAGCCAACGCATACCGAATGATCATTTTGCTACGGGCGTTCATCGCTTTGTTCCAATTAGGGTGATCACCGCATCCATCAGGCTGCGGCCTTTGCGGGTAATGTCGAAGCCACGCCCGCTCATGCGCCATTGCAACATGTGCAGCCGGAAGGTGCCCATAACGATGTGGACAAGCATATCGGCAGGGATCGTTCTCGTGAAGTCCCCACTCTTTTGCCCTTCTCCGATCACTATCCGCAGGTGCTGGCGCATAACTTCCATCAACTCTTTGATCGCTCTGTCCCCGGCAGGAGTACGTTCCATGAAATTGGTGGCGAAAATGGCCATCAGATATTCCGGATGGGCCTTGAAATAGCTGAAGTGGCTGTCGAACATGGCACGCAAGCGAGGCTCTGGTAGTGTTTCCTGCAAGGCGACTGCTTGCATTCGCTCTTTCACACTTGCCGTAAGATGTTCAAGCATCGTGACCAGGATATCCTCCTTGCTCGCGAAGTGCCGCTCGCGAAGTGCCGATATAGGGCAGCTTCGCTGAACTGCATGCGCTCGGCCAAGCGCTTGGTGGTGAGCTTGGCATAGCCATCTTCGCGATCGAATTGCCTCACCGCGGTATAGATGCTCACATGACCTGTCGTGGACTCCCATGGACATGGGCTGGCTTTAGTTTGAAGAAGGCGACTCCATTCCCCTTGGGCCGCCCCCCCGTGGAACGAGCCAGCCACAACACGGAAGCGGTCATGGCGATCGCACCCACGAGCACCAACGCTGGCGGCACACCGAAGTATACTTCGGCGAGAATTCCAACGGGCATCAGCAAGCCGGTCATCGCCAACCACGAGATCGTTCTGGAATGGTCCAGGTTTCCATGGAAGTGTAATAGCAAGTAACCAATGATCACGTTCAGCACGGCGAACAGATTGCCATGCACATGCGCGAGCCGCGACTCGAAGTGCTTTCCAACGGAATAGGAATCCACCCACGCTTGTTTGTCAGGCGCAAAGTCGCGTAAGTAGATCAATAGAAACCCGTAGAGCATAAAGCCCCCCATGATCAGGAAACCTATAGCGATGTTGTTCTTGCCGTGCATGGAGAAGGTGTGTTGAGCACTGCAAAAATAGTTAGTGTTCACTAACTTAACGTGACCATTGTCACCTATTGCATCTGACCTTGGCAGGTATCACCGCGAATTCCGTGAAATCACCTGCACCGGAAATGCTCTTGACTTGATGGACCGGGATCACGCAGTTGTCCAAGTTGGCTGCGCTTCATCGGTTATTCTTCAACGCTCGAAGAACTGGTGGATTTCCCCTTCCAGCGGGTACTTCAGCGCATTGGCATCCTCGAGCCGACTGGAAAGCAAGTACAGATCGGCATGCAATGCTATTTCGGATATTATCATCTTTAATTAGTTGTAGCGACCTATCTTTATCCTATCATGCACACCAACACCCCCATAAAACGCCACGAGACGTTGAAACCCCTAAGCCGTGACCATCATCACGGATTGCTGCTTTGTTGGAAATTGCGCCAAGGGATCCAACGAAAAGTTGATCCCCAGCGGATGATGGCTTATTGCATCGATTTCCATAAGCAACATTTGCTCTCCCACTTCGCGTTGGAAGAAGAGGCGATCTTCCCGATCCTGGGCAACGAACACGTGCTGGTGAAACGCGCCTTGGCCGAGCACCGAAGGCTAACGCGTCTCTTCACCGGGAACGAAGAACCTTTGACCCTACTTTCGCAGATCGAAGAAGAACTGGAGGCCCACATCCGTTTCGAGGAGCGCGTACTTTTCACGGCGATCGAAGCTACTGCAACCTCCTCCGATCTGGATCGGATAGAGCGTCTGCACAACTCGTTGGAACCAGTGCATGGAACGCACTCGAAAGAAGAAGATGTGTTCTGGTTGTGAACCGAACGGAGTTCCATCAGCACAGCCCGTCCTAGCTTTGCCACCCGAGAATGGAGGCCCGCATCAACCAGAAGAAGTTAGCCGAACGGGTCAAGGAATTGAGTTGTTTATATGCGATCGCAAGGGTGGCACAAGCACATGACGAGCAGCTACCCACGTTCTTGGAACGCGTTGTGGAGGTGATCCCGCAAGGTTGGCAATTCCCGGAGTCGGCATTGGTCCACCTGCAGTTGGACGATCAGGAATTCGGAACAGTGGTGACCGATGGGCACGCGATGCTGGCCTCTTTGGTGGTGGAGCAACACGTTCGTGGGACCATTACCGTGGCCTATCCTGATGCACGGATCGCGGCGGACGAGCCTCTCTTTCTTGAGGAAGAACAGCAACTGCTTGACAAGATCGCGGTGGACATTTCCTTGTTCATCGATCGCCAAGAGCGCCGCGAACAACAAGCCCTTTTGGAAACGCGCATGCGCAGCAACGACCGGCTGACGATACTCGCGGAGATCACCGCAGGTATTGCGCATGAGTTGAACACACCGTTAGGCAACGTGCTCGGTTTTGCAGAATTGCTGAAGAAGGAAGAAGTGGATCGCGAACGCCGAAGTGACCTTCAACGCATCATCGACTCGGCGTTGATCGGTCGCGAGATCGTGAAGAAGCTGATGTACTTCTCCTGCGAAATGCCAGCGCATTTCCAACTGGCCGATGCGAACAAGGCCCTGCGTGACTCGGCACATCTGCTGGCGCATCGCTTGGATCAGCAGCAGATATCGATTGTATGGCGGTTGTCGGACAGCCCTCCCATGCTTCGTCTCGACCAGGTACAATTCGCACAGGTGGTATCGAATCTGTTGTTGAATGCGGCAGCGGCCATGCCGGAGGGCGGCACGATCTCCATCTCCACCGATCATGTCGGCAATGGGGCAACGATCACGATCACGGACACCGGAACTGGGATCCACCCGGACCACTTGAAGAAGATCTTCCAACCCTTCTTCACCACCAAGCCTACCGGAGAAGGAACCGGGTTGGGCCTTGCCGTTGTACATGGGATCATTAAAGGGCACGGTGGAAACGTATCCGTGTCTTCCATAGTGGGTGAAGGAACCATGTTCACCCTTTCATTTCCGGCCCCGAACCCATGAAGAAACAACCTTCGGTCCTGCTCGTGGACGATTCCCGCGACATGCTGGAACTGCTTCGCCGCTATATGAACGGCATGGGCCTCACGCCCTTCACCACGAACAATGTGGTAGATGCCATTGACGTGCTGGAACAAGGCCCGGTGGACCTTGTGATCACTGACCTGAACATGCCCGAGGTAAGTGGAACACAATTGGTACGGTACGTGGCGCAGCACTTTCCACGGATACCCGTGCTGGTGATCACCGGTTTTCCGGATGTCCAAGTGGCGGTGGAAGTGATGAAGCAGGGCGCTGTGGAGTTCCTTGTGAAGCCGGTAACGGAAACTGAACTGCGCACTGCAGTGGAAAAAGTACTGGGCATGAACACGGAGGAAGTGGCGGATATCACTTCGGACATTACCCCTACGGCCATGCATGGAATCATCGGGCGATCGCGGGGAATGCAGGAAGTCTTCCGCATTATCGAACGCACCCGCACCAACAACGCCACGATCTTGGTGAGCGGCGAAAGCGGTACGGGCAAGGAAGTGATCGCGCGTGCCATACACTACAACAGCGACCGATCCACCGCGCCCTTTCTGGCGGTGAACTGCGGGGCAATACCCGACCAACTTTTAGAGAGCGAACTCTTCGGCCATACGAAAGGCGCTTTCACCGGGGCTGCCACGAACCGTGTAGGTTTCTTCCAAGCAGCGGATGGCGGCACCTTGTTCTTGGATGAGATCGGCAATGCGACTCCCGCAGCACAGGCCAAATTGCTACGAGCGGTGCAGGAGAAAGAGGTGACCATGTTGGGCGGTACAAAACCGCAGCGCGTGAATGTGCGCTTGATCTCCGCCAGCAATTCCGACCTCAATGAAATGGTCCGAACGGGCACCTTCCGAGAAGACCTTTACTATCGTCTCAACCTGATCAACATCCAGCTGCCGCCGCTTCGTGAACGCGTGGAAGACATCCCGTTGCTTATCAATCATTTCAATGCGAAGTTCAGCAAGGACATGGGCAAGAAGCCCTTGCGCATTTCCGCATCCGTGCTGGATGTATTGCAGGCGTACGCTTGGCCCGGCAATGTGCGCGAACTGGAGAACTTCATCCATCGGTTGGCGATCATGAAGGATACGACGGTTGCCATGGATGACTTACCTAGCACGATGAAAATGGCCGGTCCGGAACGACCCGAACACGGTGCAATGCACACCCTTGCCGAAGTGGAAAAACAACACATCCAGCACGTGCTGGAACGTACCGGGCAGAATAAAACGAAGGCGGCCGAGATCTTGGGGATCGATCGAAAGACCTTGCGGGAGAAGCTGAAATAACACTGGTACATTTTGTACCGACCGGAGAATTACTCCCCGCTTTTTCAACCCTGAACTTCTTAGGTCCGGAACCTTCCACTCCCGGGAAACAATTCTGTACCATCAACAAGGACAAGGCTTCTGGAACGATAGGTCTTTCAGTGTACCTGCTCTTTTGACCCCGTGGCACGGCCATTGGCAATGGTGGTCCAATGACACTGAACACCACCCGGATAAAACAGCGGACCGACCTCACCACATCGGTCTGTCACAACTGCCTCCACGATGGAGATTGCGTTCTCCAACGGAATTCCCCGACGGCCATCACCTTTTGCGAAGAACATGCGGTCGAAACCGTTCTGGAACCGGTACGCATCACCGCTCCGGAAGTGCCAAAGGCAATGGCGGTGCATGGTCTCTGTGGCACCTGTGACAACCTATTAACTTGCGTGCTGCGCTCAACCGAGCACATCACTCATCACTGCGAACAGTATCGAGAAACCCCAATATGACAACAGCAACTGTTGAAAAGGCCGACCGCAAGGAAGGCATGTACGAAGTCGTCATGGAGCAATTCGCCCATGCCGCTGATATCATGGGTCTGGACCCGGGCGTCCGCAAGATCCTAGCGAAGACCAACAGCGAGATCGTGGTCCACTTTCCGGTGAAGTTGGACAACGGTCAGATCGAGGTGTTCACGGGTTACCGCGTACAGCACAACAACGCGCTGGGGCCCTACAAAGGCGGACTGCGTTACCACCAAACCGTGGATATCGATTCGGCACGGGCCTTGGCCATATGGATGACCTGGAAAACCGCATTGGCAGGCTTGCCTTATGGCGGTGGCAAAGGAGGGATCCAGCTCGACCCGAAGCTTTATTCGCAGGGCGAGTTGGAGCGGATCACACGTCGCTTCACCTACGCTTTGGGCGATAACATCGGCCCTGATCTGGACATTCCAGCACCTGACGTGAATACCAACGCCCAGATCATGGCGTGGATCGCGGACACTTACTCCTCAACGAAATCTCCATCCACACGCTTCGCCAATCTGCACGTGGTCACCGGAAAGCCCTTGGGTGCCGGCGGTTTGGAAGGCCGTGACCGCGCTACCGGATTCGGCGTGGTGGTCACCTTGAAGGCTTGGGCAAAACGCCGCAACAAGTCATTGAACGGGATGAAGTACATCGTGCAGGGCTTCGGCAACGTGGGTTATTGGACCGCTCATTTCCTGTTGAAGGAAGGAGCCACACTGATCGCGGTACAGGACGCTAGTGCTACGTTGTATGATCCGAAGGGCATCGACCCTGAAGCCTTGTTGGCCCATAGCGACGCGAACGGACGCACCGTGCATGGCTTCACCGGCGCAAAGGAGATCGACCCAAAGGAGTTCTTCGCACTCGACTGCGACATTGTGGTCCCTGCTGCATTGGGCAACCAGATCACTGGTGAGAACGCAGGATCCATAAAGGCCATGGTGATCGCGGAAGGAGCCAACGGCCCCACGAACACTGAAGGTGAACGCTTGCTTCGGGAAAGAGACATCGACATCATCCCGGATATTCTCTGCAATTCGGGTGGTGTGATCGGCAGCTACTACGAGTGGTTGCAGAACAAGCGCAGCGAGATCTGGAAGATCGCAGAAGTGTTGGAGATGCTTGAGGAGAAATTGGAGGACGCCTTCACGAAAGTGGCGGATACCGCTGCGGAATTCAAAGTGGATTGGCGCACTAGCGCGTATATCGTCGCCCTTCGCAGGCTCGAGAAAACCTACAAAGAGCGGGGCATTTTCCCATAGGCCATGGAACGCATAGGGATCTTGAAGGAACGAGCGGACCGCCGATTGGTCGTGCTTTCACCTGCCGGTGCTGAACGCATTCGTGGAAAGGCCAACGTGATCGTCCAGCGCGATGCTGGACGTGCGGCCGGATTCACCAACGAGGCGTATGTGGCGGCCGGGGCACAGGTCGTTGATCGGGAGGAGGAGGTCATCAACGGAGCGAACATTCTGGCGAGCTATGACCATCACTACTTGGGCGGACCGCTCAATAGCGATAAGACCTTCATCGGTTCCTTCAATTTTCTCGGTGCTCCTTCCAAGCTGGACCTTTACCAACGGCAAGGCATTTCCGTCTACAGCCTGGACCTCATGCCAAGGACGACATTGGCCCAAGCCATGGACGTGCTCTCTTCTGTAGGGTCCATCTCCGGATATCAAGCCGTACTGCTGGCAGCTGAGCGATCATTGGCCACCGTGCCAATGATCACCAGCGCCGGTGGCACCTTGCGTCCGGCGAATTTCTTGATCATGGGTGCCGGGGTCGCTGGCCTACAAGCCATTGCAACGGCGCGCCGTTTGGGTGCCGTGGTGAAGGCGTATGACGTCCGCACTGCATCAAAAGAGGAGGTAGAGAGTTTGGGCGCTGAGTTCATTGAGGTGGAAGGTGCAGTGAATGACCGCAGTGCGGGCGGATACGCCGTGGAACAACCCGAAGCGTTCTTGGCACGGGTACGTGAACGGATCGCGAATGAGGCGGCAATGGCCGATGTGATCATCACCACCGCACGGATCCCGGGAAAGAAGGCACCCGTCCTGATCACCGAGGACATGTTGATGGGGATGAAACCCGGCGCAGTGATCGTGGACTTGGCCGCATCATCAGGAGGAAACTGTACGCTCACCCAGCCGGACCGAACAGTGATGTACAACGAAGTAACCATCCTCGGTCCCACGTCGATCGAATGCAGTTGTGCACACAGCACCTCGTTCCTGCTCTCCAATAACTACAGTGCATTCATTGAACATTATCTCGTCCGCCGCGAGCACATTCTGGAGGATGAGATCCTACGCTCCACCTTGGTGGTACAGAATGGCGAACTGGTGAACGAGCGCATCAGCACGCTCACCACAGCAACCCTTTGAACCATGGAACTCAGCTATTCGATCACCACGATCGACGGATTGTTCGTTGTCGCACTTAGCCTCCTGTTGGGCTTCGAGGTGATCAAGAACATACCCGCGGTACTGCACACGCCTTTGATGTCCGGATCCAATGCGATCAGCGGGATCATCCTCATTGGTGGTGTCATCCAATTGCTCAACACCACTGTGGAAAGTCCGTGGACCATGGCGGCGGCGTCGATCGCCGTTTTGCTCGGCACCATCAACATGGCAGGCGGGTTCTTCGTTACGCACCGCATGCTTTCCATGTTCGTCGTGAAACGTAAACCGGCCAGCGGCCCACGATCATGACCATGTCTTTGGTATACCTCGCATCGGCCGTAGGGTTGGTGCAAGGTTTGAAATACATGGGCGATCCGACCCGCGCCAAACTCGGCAATACCGTGGCGGGCGTCAGTGTTGTCGTAGCGCTGATCGCCGTGGCCTGGGCGAACGGTAACGCGGGCACCAGTGCTTTGAGCATTGTTCTCTTGGTCGGAACCATCCTGATCGGTGCAGTGATCGGCAAGGTGTGGAGCGATCGCGTGGCCATGACGGCCATGCCGCAACTCGTCAGCATTTTCAATGCCTTGGGTGGTGCATGCGCCGTAGTGCTTGGTTTGAATGCAGTGTACGGAGAAGGGGTTGTGAACGGCAAATTTCCCGGTGTAGTGCTCATTCTCGGCGGCATATTTGGCGGCACCGCATTCACCGGTAGCATGGTCGCCTTCATGAAACTGGATGGCAGAAAATTGCCCCGTCCTGTGAAAGCATACAAGCACATCGCACAAGCACTATTGCTGACCATGAGCACCATCACAGTGGGCTACCTGATCCTCGCGACCGGCACAATTCCATTCCCAACACTGCTCTTGGTCATCTCCATCACGGCGCTGCTCTACGGCGTCTTCTTCACACTTCCCATCGGCGGCGCCGATATGCCCGTGTTGATCTCCTTGTTGAATGCCTTGACCGGAGTGGCGACATTAATGGCGGGTCTGCTCTTCCATGATCCAGTGATGCTTATCGGCGGGATCCTCGTTGGCGCTACCGGACTGTTGTTGACCACGCAAATGTGTACCGCGATGAACCGCTCATTGTCCCATGTCCTTGCCGGCAGTTTTCGTTCTTCCAGGATCCCAACGAACGAGGTGGAGCAGGACATCCGGTCGATCACTGCCGTGGAGACCGCATCCTTGTTGGCCTTCAGCAAGCAAGTGGCCGTAGTACCCGGCTATGGAATGGCCGTAGCGCAGGCGCAGCGTGAATGTTTCGCCTTGCAGGAACAACTGCGGCAGAACGGTGTGGACCTGCACTTCATCATCCACCCCGTCGCCGGAAGAATGCCTGGGCACATGAACGTACTCCTCGCCGAAGCGAACATTCCATACGCATCCGTCATCGACATGAACGCGGTGAACGGCAAGATGGAATACTATGATGCGGTACTGGTGATCGGCGCGAATGATGTGGTGAACCCTTCGGCCGAGAACGATCCAACGAGCAGCATCTACGGCATGCCCATTATCCGAGCCTACAAAGCCAAGCAGGTGATCGTGATGAAACGCGGTATGGCCAAGGGGTATTCCGGCGTAACGAACACGCTATTCGATCGACAGAACTGCAAGGTGCTCTTTGGCGATGCCAAGGAGAGTTTGGAGCAGATCATTACAGAACTAAAACGCATTTGAAATGGAAAATCCACGTTTGGTCATCTCCGCAAAAGAGCGCGAACTCATCATGGCATGGATCATTGGATCCACACCGGCCGATGTATCCATACGGGACAGTTTGGACAAGCTGTATACCGAGCTGGAGCAGGCCGAGATCCGGGCAGAATACGAACTGCCAAAAGATGTGGTACGCGTGAACAGTATCGTCACGATCCAATCACCATCGGGTCGCAAAGAAGGTCTTCAAGTGGTAATGCCGTTGGAAGCCGATCTGAAAGCGAACAAGCTTTCCGTTTTCACGGTCATGGGTTCCGCGTTGGTGGGATATCGTGAAGGAACCACGATCAATTGGAAGTTGCCCAAAGGAGAAGAGACGATCTACTTGGAGAAAGTGGACAATTCCAAGGTCAAGAACGAGGTGAGCAGTACAAGAAATTGAGCCGGACCCACGCAGCTCAGTGATCATCGCCATCTCGCTGACACTACTTTTGGCGCTTCGAGAACATGCCACGATCCACCATATTCCATGCTGTGTTGCTGTGCCTTTTGCTTGCCGGATGCACTGTTAACGGCACCACTTCGACTGCCCAGATCGCCTCTGGTTACGACCTGAGATCCCCAACGACGACATTTGTCCTACCGGATATGTTGCATGAGGTTTCGGGATTAACCGACATCGATGCGCACACAGTGGCGTGCGTGCAGGATGAGAACGGTATTATTTTCTTCTACGACCTGGAAGAGCAAGCGATCGTTCGGCAGTTGGAGTTCCATTTGGATGGTGATTACGAGGGTATCACCCGCATAGGGAAGATGATCTACATTCTGCGTAGCGATGGTACGATCTACGGTGTGGAGAACTATGATGATCCCAATTTCATCCTGCATACTTACACGACCGGGATACCAGCTGCAAACAACGAAGGCCTGTGCCATGATCCGGTGAACAACCGCTTGCTCATAGCCTGTAAGAGCAAACTGGGGAAGGGTCCTGAGTACAAGGACAAACGCGCGATCTACGGCTTCGACTTGAAGACGAAAGAATTGAGCACACATCCGGTATTCGAATTCGACGTACAAAAGATGCCCGAGTTCGCTCTTCTGCACAAGATCGACCTACCAATGCGCACCAAGGGCAAGAATGGTGGAACTGAAGAAGCTGTTCTGAAATTCAAGGCATCAGCGATCGGCGTTCACCCTATTCGCAAACAATTGTACGTTCTCTCCGCCGCGGACCACATGTTCTTCATCTTCGATCTCGAAGGCGAGCTCTTGCATATGGAGCCATTGGACCCTCGCGTCTTCAACAAAGCGGAAGGCATCACGTTCATGGAGAACGGCGACATGCTGATCACCAACGAAGGCCAGGACCACAGGCCGACCTTGCTACGGTTCAACTACCAAAAGCCTTAGTGCTGCAAGCTTTGGCGTTCGGCAAGGAGCTGGCGAAATGGTTGTTGGGAAACCGAACGAAATGTGAGGATCCAGCGCTTGAGCGGCCGTGATGATCAACGGAAGACATTGTTCTTGCGCCGCACAAGATCAACACTATAGCTTTCGGACATGAAAGTGCTTTTGATCGAAGATGAACCCGAGCTGCGGCGTTCCGTACTCTCGTATTTGCATGATCAGGGCTACGTAATGTAAGTGGTCAAGGACTTTCCGCACCCTTTGCCCGCTAATTGGCCGTTTCCGATCTCTTGCGCAACGCCGTACAACACAACCTCCAAGATGGTTCCATCAATGCGCGTATTGTGCACGACAGCTTCGTCCTATCCAACAGCGGGCCGGTCCCCAGAAAACCTTTTCGACCGCTTCGCCAAAGACGATCCCAGCAGCGTTGGCAACGGATTGGGTTTGAGCATGGTGAAAGAAGCCTGCGACAGTGCTGGCCTTGAACTGCGTTACACGGAAGGTGGCGGCGAGCATGCAGTGGTGGTCTCCAAGAGGCCCTAATCATCAGATTCTGCACAGGTTCGTGTCCGCTTTTTTTTGCGATCATGATCTTGTCCCTTGAAAAGGCTCTTTACGATCCTTGGCGCTCGTTCACTTCGATGCACGATGCCTTCGCCGGCGACGACCCGAAAGCATGGTCGCTTTTGAGGAGTGGGTTGCCGATCGATCGCTACGTGACCGAACGGAGGTGGACGTAACTACTTCGCCTGCTTCTCCTTCTCCTTGAAGTATTTCCGCAGCAACCAATTACGCTGCAAGGCGCGCAGGTCTTCATTCAGCAGCAGGGTAGTGGTATCGAGGCGGGTCATCATCCGCTGCACATCGTTGGCGAGTGCTGTATCACGAACGAGCGTATGCACCAGCCCTTTGTCGCTTTCAAGGGATCGGCTGAAACGATCGATACGACCGATGGCAAGGCCCAACGTGTCTGAGGCGGTGTGCAGTTCGCTCAACATCCGGCGTACATCCGCTTCCGCGGCATCATCGGCCAGCAGAACGCCGAGCGCACCTTTTCCACCTTCCACATCGGCCACGATGGAATTCACTCCTTCTGTCAATGCGCGGGCGTTTCCAGCAGCGGCGTTGAGCTGGTACACGGCTTCGCGAATGACACCGCCCATGGAGGTATCCGTCAACATGCCCACGAGGTTGTTAGGGTCGTTCAGCCTTGCGGACACTTGCCTGAGGTCGTCGGTGATCGCGGCGAGATTTCCGTTGGTACGATCCAATGTGCGGATCATCGCATCCGTGTCCAAACTTGGTACGGAACGGATCGCATCGCCATCACTGACTGGCGTTCCACTTCCTTCACCGGATAAAAGGTTCACCAGTTTATTGCCGATAAGTCCATCTGTGCCCACACTGGCCAAGGCGTTTGTTCGAATATGTTCCGCATCGTCCATGCGAATGTTCATGTACACCCGCACGATGGTGTCGTTGATGATCTCGATCGCATCCACTGTGCCTACATCGATCCCTGCATAACGCACGTTGTTGCCCGTCCGCAAGCCGCCCACTTCTCGAAGATCGGAGCTTATGGTGATCGAGCGGGAAAAGAGGTCCTTTCGGGTTCCCATCAAGTAGAGGGCGAGTACGAGCAATACCGTTCCACCCAAAACGAACAGTCCCAATTTGGATCGTTGTGATCTCTCTTCCGCCATTATAATGAATCAAAGAAACGACGCACCACTGGATCCGTGGAATGCATCAATTGTTCGTAGGTACCTTGGGCGTGCGCGGTGCCTTCGTGAAGCACGATCACCTGATTGGCCGCCAACTTCGCAACATTCAGATCGTGTGAGATCAGTATGGATGAGGTGCCGTACTCCCTTTGCAGGTCGAGCATCAGTTCCACGATCTCGCGACTGGTTATCGGGTCCAGTCCTGTAGTGGGTTCGTCATAGAGCACGATCTCCGGGCGCATGATCAGGGTGCGCGCCAGACCTATGCGTTTGCGCATGCCACCGGACAATTCGCTGGGCATCAGGTCCACGGTATGTTCCAGGCCCACGTCCGCAAGTGCGCGCATCACGCGCTCTTGGCGCTCAGCAGTATTCATCTTCACCATATGCCGGCGCATGGGGAACTCCAGGTTTTCGCGCACCGTCATGCTATCGTAGAGCGCATTGCTCTGGAACAGGAAGCCGATCCGCACACGCATCTTGTCCAGCGCCTCATGTTCCAAAGCCAGCATATCCTGACCTAGCACGTCCACGATGCCTGCATCCGGTTCCAACAAACCGATGATGCATTTGATCAGTACGCTCTTACCGGATCCGGACTTCCCCAACACCATCACGTTCTCCCCTTGGTGAAGGTCCATGTCGAACCCCCGAAGCACGTGGTTCGTACCGAATGCCTTTTTCAACCCACGGATGCGGACCACCACTTCTTCGCCTATGACCAGCGGCCGTTCGATGCCATGTGCGGGTTTCTCCATCTCAGTTATAGCCCAGAATATCCGTGATCTGCACGGCTATGAGGTCGATGACGAAGATCACCAACGAGGCCACGACCACTGAACTGTGGGAGGCTTGTCCAACACCCTCTGTGCCGTTCTTCGTATTGAAGCCTTTGTAACACCCCACGATACCGATCGCAAAACCGAAAAAGAAGGACTTGATGAAAGCGGGAAGAAAATCGGCGAACACAAGGGAATCAAAGACCTGTTGGTGGAAAAGGGACCAGCTCACCGACCCCTTGATATTAACGCCGATGTAGGACGCATAGATCGCGATCGCATCGGCGAACACCACAAGCACAGGGACCATGAGCGTGGTGCTCACCACCCGTGTAACGACCAAGTATTTGAAGGGATTTGTGCCGCTCACTTCCATGGCGTCGATCTGTTCGGTCACTTTCATGGAGCCCAGTTCGGCGCCGATGCTCGACCCTATCTTGCCTGCGCAAATGAGTGCTGTGATCACCGGTCCGATCTCACGCACTACGGAGATGGCCACCATGAGCGGCAACATGCTTTCTGCCCCGAAACGCTCCAGCGTAGGCCGACTTTGTACGGTAAGCACCAAACCCATGATGAACGCAGTTACTGCAACCAGGGGCAGTGATCGATAACCGTTGATGAAGGACTGCCGCAGCAGTTCCGCCCACTCGTAACGAGGTCGGAACACCTCGCGGAAAAAGCGACCGGTGAAACTGGCAATGTCACCGACCTCTTCCACAAAAGCACGCACGGTTTGCGACCTGACCATGGGCCTAAGATAACCGGGCCATATCGGACCGAAGCAGACATCCATCAGCAGGTCGTGGGCCTACCTTCTACAAGTCCGCCTGCACCCCATCGCACGACAGGGCTACACCCGGGGACCAGCTTAGGATTGCGAAAACAGGGAAAGCCTACAGATCCTTCCGCACAAGATCCGAAAAGATCAGCACCATAGCTTTCGGACATGAAATTACTCGCCTTGTCGATAGCGGAAAACAATGCGAACGCTTCCTTCCTTCATAGCGCGGTAATAGAACAGCCAAGAGATGAACGGGGTGAAACCCGAAAGGAAGAGAAAGAGCAGATCGTTCTTGGTGAGCAATTTCAATTCAGGGACCTGTCGGAAAGCAAGTGAGTTGATCCACTCCAGAGCGACATCGCCGCTCGCATGCTTCATGCCCAGCTTGGCGATCATTGCGGTGATGCCCGCAAAGAACATGCCGATGAGGGCAACGAGGATGGGCCTAAGCATCTGATCGCAGAGGCTGAAAGTAAAGAGCAGCATTCTATCGCTGATCACCTATATCTCGAGAACAGTAACGGACCTCGATCCTTACCCGTGGAGCAGTCCAACACCCACGCTAGCCTACGAAGCCAATTCCTAATACTCCCAACGCGGGTCCTGAACAAAAAGCGTATCGGTAAGTGAATGTAGGAAGGCAACAAGTTCAACGACTTCATGCTTCGAAAGACCCAACGGCTTGATCTTATCGTTGGGTGCAGCGCGGGAATGACCGCCGCCATTGTAATGTTCCACTACATCTTCCAGCGTGGCAAGTCGGCCATCGTGCATATAGGGTGCGGTCAATTCCACGTTCCGTAAGGACGGGACCTTGAAGTGGAAGCGGTCCGCTGGGATCTTTGAAAAGCGAATGCGACCTATATCACCATCCGTGGTATCTGATCGGTTCGTCTCGAATGCGTATTGGGTGAAGTTCGGTCCGGAATGGCAGTTGGTGCATCCGACCCGGTCCGAGAAGAAAAGGTTCGTGCCCTTTAGCGCCTTCTTGCTCATGGCAGTGTTATCTCCTTGCACGTAGCGGTCGAATGAACTGTTGTTGCTGATCAATGCGCGTTCGAAAACACCCAATGCACGTGTGATCGTGAACGCATCCGGTGCCCTACCATAAGCATCTTGGCACATGCTTACGTACACTGGTTGCTTCTTGAGTTGTTCGGCAATGTCCACGATGTTGTGCGCGAATTCGTTGTGCTCCTGGATGGGTACAAGCACTTGCATCTCCAACGTGGGCACGCCTCCTTCCTTCAAGAAATAGGGGTGGAATGCCACATTTGCCAATGAAGGTGCATTGCGCGTTCCGGGTCTGCCCATGACACCGGGGCTGAATGGAACACTGTCCGAAAATGCCAAGGACGGTTTATGACAACTCGCACAACTCAAGGTAGAATCTATCGATAGGATGGGATCGAAGAACAGCTTCTTGCCCAAAGCGAACCGTTCGGGCGTGTACTGGTTCTCCAATGTATAGGGAACTTCCGGAAAGGCGAAGTTCGATGCGTTCAAGCGCGCCACCGGGGTGCGAACATCCTTGCGCAAACACGCGACCAACAGGACAAGACCACCGAGCAAACAGCTATACCGACAAAACGATGAACGACCCATCTTCGTTACAAAGGTGGGGCTTGTTCCACGTTCAGAAGGGATCGGAGAATTCCGAACGCGTCGGAAGCACTTCGTCCGTTAGGGTATGCAAGAAGGCGATGATGTCCTGCTTATCCTGATCGGAAAGCATCAAGCCGGTGCCTCGTGTGTTTTCCAATTCGGGATCCAAGGTGCTGGAAGCGACAAGTCCGGAGTTGTAGTGGTCGAGCACTTCCTCCAACGTGGAGAAGCGGCCATCGTGCATATAGGGAGCGGTGAGTGCGACGTTCCGCAACGAAGGCACCTTCATCTTACCACGGTCCGCAGGATCATTGGTCACGGACAGGCGCCCTACGTCCAACAAACTTGCGTCGCTTTCCAAACCGTTGTTCATGTACTGGTCGTTCTCAAAATTCTTCGGGGAATGGCAATGCGCACAATCCGCGCCGCTCTCATCAGGAAAGAACTGGTTGTACTCCGCAAAGAACAATTCGCGTCCACGGTCCTCACTTTCCGTAAGTGCTGCCGCTCCTGTCAGGTACCGATCATATTTGCTCTCCACGGAAACGATGCTGTTCATGAATTGTTCCATGGCCAGCGACATCTTGAGCGGGGTGATCTCATCCGACCCGAACGCACGTGTGAACTGATCACGATAGGCCTGCATCCCATTCAACTTGGACACCACATGATCGAGCGTCTCGGCCATTTCCAAACTATCCTGGATCGGTTTCAGGGACTGATCGCGAAGCAGTTCGGCACGGCCATCCCAAAAGAAATTGTTCTCGTTCCACGCCATATTGAAAACTCCCATTGCCTGGCGTTTTCCGGGAAGTCCATGGACGCCGATGGAGAACCTCGTTGTATCAGAGAACGCATGTTCTTGGCGGTGGCAACTGGCACAAGACATGTTGCCGTCCAACGAAAGAGCGGTTTCGTAGAACAGCATTCGACCCAATTTCACGCCTTGCACAGTGAGTGCGTTATCTGATGCGATGGCTGGCGCAGGGAAAGCTCCGTACGAAAACGAATAAGGAGAACCATCATAGCCCACCAACTCCTCGATGACCGGGTCGTCGTGCCGACAAGCACCAAGGGCCATGACCATGGCAGCACAGACACCGATCGTGAGCAAACCCACAAAACCGATTTTCATCATTACTGCTTCACCACCGTTCGGCGTGCGACCACCGTTCCCTTCTGTAGGAGAGAAACTTGGTACACACCGGAGATCGGTAGGGCAACATCAATTGCTTTTCCTGTGGTGAACGGTGTGCTCTGTACCAACTTGCCCTGTGCATCCAGCACACGCACTTCATCGTAGCCGACAACACCGGTGGTAGATATACGGACTTGATCGGTGGTGGGATTGGGATACACGACCAAGAGATCTTTGTTCAATTCGTCCATTCCGACCGGACCGTTGCCTTCGATGGATGTGAAAACATGGTCCCTGAAATTTCGAAGGGCGATGGTCGCCAACCCGGTCTCTCCGTGAACAATTGGGCCATTTCCAATGCTCATCTCCCGGAATGCTTCAACGTAATCACCATTCAGTTGGACAACTAGATCGCCGCCGTCCATGACACCTGCGGTCGGAATGGTCTGCTTCAGGTAATTATTATCACCCAATGCATGGATCTCGTATGATTGTGCAAGGTTGATCCCCGACGTGCCTTCCATGGCAAGAAAGCGGTACCCTGCGGCCCAACCCCAATGCATACTGGGTGATTTGGGTGCCAGTGGATGAGAAGCTTCATAGGACGCAGGGTCCAAGTGATTTACCGCAGGATCGACACCGACCCCGAAACGAACGGCTTCCAGCGCAGTGATATCGAAATTGCCCAATGGAACGGTCGTCATTACATGCGCATCCACCAATACCCAAGTTGCATCCACATTCGTTTCCTGGCCACCATCATGGATCAATGTGAATTCGCTCAGGTAGTACTCCATTCTGGACGCACGGAAATCCTCATCATAACCGTTCAGTGCGGTCACATTACTGGCAAAGGGAACGCCGCCCAGAAAATGCTCGATCTGCAACACCACGTTCTGCTGAGCTGAAACGGTCAATGAGGCAATGGTCAATAAGAGCGTAGTGATCCGTATCATGAGTTGGTAATTACGTAGGTTTGTTTCGCAGGTCCGAAATGACTGTATTCCAATGATGTGCGAATTTACGGGACAGCAGTGGAATTGACCCAACTGGACCATGCCATATTGTTTTACACCTTGGACCCCTATGCGTAGTTGCCTAGTTACACTTTTCATTTCCATCCTTGTTCTGACCCAGTTGCAGGCACAGCAGATCAGTTGGAGCGAGCAACAAACCATTGGCGTTCTGGATTCCCAAGCATTACGACCGCGTATGACCATATCGGCCCAAGGACCAGTCGTTGTTTGGGGTGATCCACCAAGTACGTTGTACGTGAGCACGGATCCAGGAACAGGGTTCGCTGCACCAGTGATCGTTCAACCCGCCGGCGTACAGCCGTGGGCAACCAGCTGGGCCGGTGCCGACATTGCGGCTCATGGTGATACGTTGATCGTGGTCTATAGCACCGGGGCTCAAGGTGTTGGAACCTTGTATGCATCACGATCCACCGATGGCGGAGAGACCTGGCCGGACACTGCGCGCATTGCTCCACTACCCGGACTGGAAGCGCGTTTCCCGACAGTGGCATACATACCCGGACAAGGCCCTGTGGTGCAATACATGGAATTCGATCCGGGCTGGCAATTGCCCCGCTATGTGGTCAGCAGGAGCACCGATGGCGGTACCACATACGGACCACCCGTGCAGGTGAGCGCTCCGTATGCTCCAGGTGAAGTGTGTGATTGCTGCACCGGCCAAGCAATTACCGGCGATGGAGCGGTAGTGGCATTGTATCGCAACAACAACAACAATTTGCGAACGACCTGGGCCGCCACATCCACAGACGGTGGTGCAACTTTCCCAGTAGGAGCGGAGATCGATCAAACAGGATGGATGTTCAACTCATGCGCTTCTTCCGGACCGGATGGCTACATCGTTGGTGATTCCATGCGCTACGTTTGGATGTCCGGCGCAACAAACGGCACCAAGTGTTACTATGGAAGTGCCGCATTGACCGATTTGAACGTTGGTTCCAATGCGCCAATTCATGGTGGGCAGGTACAAAACCTCACACAGAATTTTCCGCGCATTGCTGGCCGAGGTGACACACTCGGTATTGTGTGGGAACAGAATCTTCAGGGTAACAAAGAGATCCTCTTTCGTTGGAGCGTAAATGGATGGGCGGGTCTCAGCACACCCGATACCGCGAACGTGATCCTAACGGGCGCACAATCCACACCCGATATTGCTTTTCAGAACGGAACTTTTCATCTTGTATGGGAGAACCTCGCTACTGGACAATTGAGTTACCGCTCTGCTGTGATCACGACCGAAACAAGTGTTCCTGTGCTAACAGGTGAACCAGGATCGCTTGTATTATTTCCAAGTCCAGCGACCGAAGTCCTTCACATTTCCCTTCCACAAAAAGCCGCAACACTTTTGGTTTATGATCAATTAGGTAAAGTCGTTCTGCGCGATAAGGCTTCTGCTACTATTCGTATTGAACACCTTAGCAAGGGGAGGTACAGCTTGCAATGCTTTTCCAACGATGGCGCGTTGTTGGGGGTGGGAAGCTTTCTTCGGTAGAAATGAACAGAATGGCGCGTGCTGCTGGTTGAGGTCGTCTCAGTAGCTGACCATCAACCCCGCACCCCATCCCATATCGCTGTCGTAGTGTGTGGTGATAGCCATCCAGTTCTTCACGATGTAGCGCAAGCGCCCCATGTACTCCAGATCGCTATTGCCCATCATGTCCAACCTTAGGCGTGGAGTAAGTGGGATGTCTTCGCGCATCAGTTGCAAGCGGAAACGTTCATCAGTATCTACACGCACATCGGCGACGAGCAACATGGGTAGCGTATACTGGAAACCAATATGCGCCACGGCGCGACCGTCCTTGGTGTTCCGTTGTTGGAAGAGGTTGTCTTCGGGTATGCCGTGTTCTTCGGCGCGTGTGCGCCAGTCGAGGCCGGCGTTCACGAAGAGCCATTGCATCTTTCCGAAGTAGCGCCCGAAGTGCGTCTCCACTTCCTGGCCGTGCATTTCGGTGTAGCCCAATCGCCATTCGGTCTGCAGGTTCCAGCGCTTGTTCTGCAGCATCATTTCGCCGTCGTTGCCATTGGTGGCGATGTCGTTCTGGAACATGAAGTGCCAGCTTTTGTCGTCCTTGAGGAAAGTGCGCCAGGAATGCTTCGGCAGCGGCAGCGCGGGGTCCGCCGGTGCATCTTCATAGCTGAACACACGACCCATGCCGCTCATCATGTGGTAGAGGATGTGGCAATGGAAGAACCAATCGCCCTCTTCGGTGCCAAGGAACTCGATGGTGTCGGTCTCCATCGGCATGATGTCCAGCACGTTCTTCAATGGCGCGTGATCGCCCTGTCCGTTCAGCACCCGAAAGAAGTGGCCGTGCAGGTGCATCGGGTGGCGCATCATGGAGTTGTTGTAAAGGATGATGCGCACGTTCTCGCCCTTGCGGATCATGATCTTGTCCGTCTCTGAAATGGTCTTGTTGTCGATGGCCCAGAGGTAGCGGTTCATGTTGCCGGTGAGCTCGAAACGCAGCTCCGTCACCGGACCCGGCGGCAGCGCCGTGCTCGTCGGCGAACGCAGCATGGCGTAGTTCAGCGTAACGATATTCGACATTGCATTGCTGTTGTACATGCCGCCACCGCCACCCGCACTGTTGTCCATGCCCTCGTGTTCGGAGCGATCATCCATCATCATTTTCTCCTTCTTTGACTTCTTCCCCTTCGGTCCAGTGATCTCCGGATACATCACCACGTTCATGTCCATCTGCTGCAAACTCATGTTCATGCCCATGTCGTCGAGGTTCCCATCCATCTTCATCATGCCGTTCATCATCTTCATCCCGGCGAAATACTTCAGCGCACCCAGCGGCATGGCCAGCTGCTTGATCCCGTTGCCGAGCCACACCGATGCCGAGCGCGTGCGGTCCTCCGATGTCGCGAGGAATTCGAACGCCGTGCTGTCCGCCGGTATGGTCACGATCACGTCGTAGGTCTCGGCAATACCGATGATGAAACGGTCCACTTCCACGGGCTCCACGTCCACGCCATCGCTGGCGATCACCGTCATCTTTCCACCGGCATAGCTCAACCAGAAATAGGTGGACGCACCGCCATTCACGATCCGCAACCGCACGCGATCCCCGGCCTTGAATTGCGGTGCTTCATCCACAGGCACGCCATTGATAAGAAAATGATCGTAGTACACATCGCTCACGTCCATCGCGTTCATGCGCTTCCACTCGTTGCCGAGCTTGGTTCCCACCTTACCTTCCTTTATCGCATCCCAATAACTCTGCGTGGTGCCGGGTCGCAATTTGTTCTTTTGGATCGCGAACCAATCGTTCGCATTGTGCAATCGGCGATGCACTTCGTCCGGTTTCATGTCGGTCCATTCGCTCAGTACTAGTGCGTACTCCGGCATCGGTTGCGCGAAACGCTTGTGGATGATCAGCGCGCCGTACATGCCGTTCTGTTCCTGCAGTTCGGTGTGCGAATGATACCAGTAGGTGCCGTACTGCACCAACGGAAATTTGTACACCTGTGTCTCGCCCGCCTTGATCGGTGCGGTGGTGAGGTAGGGCACGCCGTCGAATTCATTCGGAAGGATCAGGCCATGCCAGTGCAAGGAGGTCTCGTCCTTCGCCATGCGGTTGTGCACGTAGATCAATGCCGTGTCGCCTTCCACGAACTCCAGCGTCGGCATCGGGATCTGGCCGTTCACCGCGAAGGCCTTGCGATCCTTGCCCGTGTAGTTCACGATCGTGTCGTTCACATAGAGGTCGTAGCGCGTGGTCTTCGGCGTGAAGGCTCCTTGCGGCACCGACGAGCCAAGCGGCCGAAGGCCTTCCGGGTATTGAGCGAGCGCGCTCGCTCCAATGCCCACGGCGAGCAGAACTATGAAGATCCGGCGATTCATTTCGCGATCGTCTCCTTCACGCTACCACAGGTCATCATCATGCTTCCGTAGAAGGGGTTCTTGATGGGTTTGTCGCGACTCAGCCAATCTGCACCGCCTTCGTACATCGGGCAGTGGTCCAAGTATACTGGCATACTCGGAGGCGATGCCTTCGCGAGTTCGGCCATAGGGCCCGTCAGTTCCGCAAAAATCTTGCGCTGCTTGGCGAGGTCGGAGGTAGAGGCAAGAACGCCGGTCGTATTGGCCAGTGGTTCCATCACTTTCATCCATACCATGTGCACGCCATGTTCCAACGTGTCCACTTTCACGTTGCGTACGGCAACGTTTAGCGCCTCGGCTCTGTTCTGGGCATCACTGGCACTTGATGCCACCAGTGCATCCTTCAACAAAAAGTAGGCATCGAAGACCGGCTGCAGGTGATCCAGCGCCGCATTCTGCCCCATCGTCGTGGATCCTTGTTCTGAAAGGGAGTCACCGGCGGGTGCGGTATGCTCGGCGTGTGCATCCATTCCTTTCACCGGTTCATGCTCCATGGTCCGCTCGTACTGGCAACAGCCCGGCAACTTGTCGTACGCTTCCTTCGGTGCCAAGTAGCGTTCGTTGTCGTAACCGGCGTGTGCCACGCGTTGCAGGATCGCATCAAGATCGGTGCGGGTGCTATCGTAGGTCACGCTCGCCATGTGCGTATCCACATCCCAATCCATTTCGCTCTCGCCTTTCATGAAGCCTGCTTTCTCGATGGTCTTCTCGCACATGCCGCAATCGCCATCGATCTTCGCATTCAATGTGCGTGGTGTTCTTTAGCTGACCTTTGCAACCCAGGCTGAACGAAGGGTCGAAAGCAGAAGGAATGACTTGATAGCGTTCTCATGGTTCTTGTTTAGGATTCTGGTTATTTCAATCGGGCAAGCATCGCCTCCATTTGTGCGATCTCCTGTTCTTGTGCTTTGATGATGTCCTTGGCCAACTTTCGACTTCAGGGTCCTGCAGGTCCGCCGCGCCGCTGGTAAGGATAGCCGAAGAATGGTGCGGGATCATCGCCCGCATGTATTGCACGTCGCCGATCGGCACTTGTGCGCAAGCCCGAACAGTCAGCCGCGAACACCGTGACGCTCGTGATCATGATCGCCCGGTTGCGCTGCTTGTTGGGGTACATATGCCCCATCATTAGCAACATCAGTACCGCCATGGGCGACACCATAAGCAGGGTCATGTAGGTGCGGTTCAGACTGAGGTGGATGTGGGCCGGAAGCAACGTTCAGGAACATCACGCGTACATGATCACGAAGGAAATGGCGAGGTGAGCAAGAATTTGGGATAGGGGTTGTTCTTCATGGTTCTTGTTGGTTGCATTGGTTCTGCGATCATCATTTCAAATTCACCCACTTCAACCGCAAACTATTGCTCACCACGCTAACGCTGCTGAAGGCCATGGCCGCCCCGGCGATCATCGGGTTCAACAAGAAACCGTTGAAGGGGTAGAGCAGCCCGGCCGCGATGGGGATCCCGATGATGTTGTAGATAAAGGCCCAGAAGAGGTTCTGACGGATCATTGCGACGGTCTTGCGCGAGAGCAGGATCGCACGCGGGATGGTGTTGAGGTCGGTGCTGATGAGCGTCATGCGTGCCACGTCCATGGCGATGTCGCTGCCCTTGCCCATGGCGATGCTAACATCGGCCTTCGCCAAGGCTTCGCTGTCGTTGATGCCGTCGCCGACCATCGCAACAACGTGCCCTTCCTTCTGCAACTGTTCGATGAACGCGCGCTTGTCAGCGGGCAAAGTTCCGCCACGGAAGTCAGCGATGCCAACGGCTTGTGCCACGGCCTTCGCAGTCCGCTCGGTGTCGCCGGTCTGCATGTACACTTTCACGCCTTCGGCTTGCAAGCGCGCGATGGCCTCCTTCGCCGAGGGCTTGATGGGATCGGCGATGGCGAGCACGGCGATCGCGTTGCTCTCGTCCGCGAGCCAAACCACGGTGCGCGCTTCTTCTTGCCATGCGGCTTCTTTCGCGGCCAATGTGGGTGCGATGGCGATGCCTTGTTCTTCGATCAACCGTTTGCTTCCAACGAAGTAGGTATGACCATTCGCACTCGCCTTCACTCCTTTGCCGGTGATGCTTTCGAAACCGCTGATCGGTGCTTTGTTGGAGCTGATGATCCTCGGACCGTGCACGGTATTCAGGTAGCGCACCACGGCTTCTGCAAGCGGATGTTCCGAGCGTGACTCGATCGCCAGCAAGGCCGCTGCTGCTTCACTGTTCTCCAGACCGATCGCTTCCACCACTTCGGGTTTGCCTTCTGTGATCGTTCCGGTCTTGTCCAGAACGATCGCCGTTATGTTGCGTGCACGCTCCAGACTTTCGGCGTCCTTTATGAGGATGCCGTTCTCCGCACCCTTCCCCATGCCGGCCATTATCGCCGTTGGTGTGGCGAGGCCGAGCGCGCACGGGCAGGCGATCACCAGTACGGTGACCATCGCCAGCAGTCCTTGTGTGAACGCGTGTTCTCCACCGAGCACCCACCAGGTGATGGCGCTGAGCAACGCGATGACGATGACGATGGGCACGAAGACCGCCGCGATCTTGTCCACCAGTTTCTGCACCGGGGCCTTGCTGCCTTGTGCTTCTTGCACGGCCTTTACGATCTGCGCAAGCAAGGTGTCAGCACCGACCTTCTGGGCCGTCATGCGCAAGCTACCTTTCTGGTTGATCGTTCCCGCGAGCAAGGAGGCACCTGCGTTCTTGGCAACAGGCATCGGCTCACCACTGATCATACTTTCATCCACGAAGCTGTCGCCGTCGATCACGGATCCATCCACCGCAATGCTTTCTCCGGGTCGTACGAGCAACACATCACCGATGGCGATCTCCGCGATGGGCACCTGCTGCGGTTGACCCTTCGCATCCTCGCGCATGACGGTGCTCGGTCGTAGCCCCATCAATTTCCGGATCGCGGTGGATGTGCCCGCTTTCGCCCGTTCCTCCAGGAATTTGCCGAGCAGGATGAAGGTGATCACCACTGCCGCTGCTTCGAAGTAGACGTGCGGCTCCAAGCCGCGACTGGTCCAGTACGATGGGTCCAGCGTGTTGAAGACACTGAAGAGATAGGCCACGCCGGTGCTGAGCGCAACGAGCGTGTCCATGTTGGTGGAGCGGTGCTTCGCCTGTTTCCATGCGTTGATGAAGAACTGCCTGCCGAAGACCAGCACCACGGGTGTGGCGAGGATCCACATCACCCAGTTGGCCCAACCTTCGTCCATCAGGAACATGCCAATGATCACCAAGGGAATGCTCAGTGCCATGCTTGCGAAAAGTTTCCGTTTCAGCGTGGTCATCCGCTCCTGTTGGAGTACTTCGAGGTCTTTGCTCACATCGCGATCTGCTTCGATCACCAGATCATAGCCGATGCTTTGGATCACCGTGCGCATGCGCTTTTCATCGATAACACCGGGTACGTATTCCACCTGGACACTGTTGGTGGCCAAATTCACTGCGGCCTTCAGCACACCGGGTTGTGCGAGCAACATGCTCTCCACGCTTGCCACGCAACTGGCACAGGTCATGTCCGTTACAGGGAAGGTGCGCTTCATCGTCAGCACGTCGTAGCCGCTGTCGCGGATGGCCTTCACGGTGTGCAGCACGGCCTCCATCGGCTTGGTGCTGGTGATCACAGCGCGGCGATTGTTGAGCTCCACGTGGTGCTCGGCCACTTCGGGCACGGTGCCCACGGCCTTGTCCACGATCAGCGCGCAATGCTCACTGTCCATGTTCTCCACGGGGACTTCCAAGGTGGTGCTCTCTTCGGCCATGGGTCAGGCTGCTTGGGCGATGAATTCGTAAGCGGTGGATGACAGTGCTTCGTGTATCGCGTCGTCGGTCAAGGTGCCATGCACCGTTTCCACGGTGGCTTGCTTCAGGGGTATGTCCACGGTAACGGCCAGCACACCCGGCAGTGCGGAGATGACCTTCGTTACGCTGTTCACGCAACCGCCACAGGTGATGCCGCTTGTCCGGAACAAACGGTTGTCAGTGGACACATCGTAACCGGCTTCGCGAACGACCCTGACCGCGTCGCGCACCGTCTGTGCGGAAGGAGCATCCGTTAGCGTCGCGGTGTGGGCAGCAAGGTCCACACTGCTCGCCGCGAGTGTAGGCAAAGCGTTGATGGCTTTCTCAACCCGCGCTGGACAATGCGGGCTGTTCATGTTAAGGATCGGGAGGGTGAGGGCTTGGGTGTTCATGGGGGCTTTCTGGATCAGGCCAGAGCTGTTCTTGGTTTCCTTGGTCGTTGTCATTGATGGGACAAAGGACCGACAAGGTGCTACCGATCACCTTACATCCATGCGGGAAAGGCTTATATCACGCCTTGCCCACCCGGTCCAACGGCGAACGCGAACCATGGGTCCCCCTGAACGACGTGGGTGTCATTCCGGTGAGCTGTTTGAATTGCGCACTCATGTGTGCAGCGCTGCTGAATCCTGTGGCGAAGGCGATCTCGCTAAAGGTCATTTCACGATACCGGATCAATTCCTTCACGCGCTCAAGGCGTTGCAATAGGAAATAGTGTTCGAGCGTGATGCCTTCCACTTCGCTGAACAACTTGCTCACGGACGAGAACTCCAAATGAACGGTTTCCTGCACCAATTTGGAAAGCTCCACCCGCTTTGCCTCACTGTGGTGTACTTGTTCAATGATCGCGGACTTCACTTTGTTTATCACTTGCGCATCCCGTTCAAGTACCAGATCAAAACCCACTGATCCTAGATCCGCACGCAGAGCATCCAGCGTAGCATCATCCAACGCTTCCTTCAATTCCACTTCGCCCAGATCAATGCGCAGCCACCGTAGCCCACGTTGATCCAAGAGCCGTTGGACCGCCGTCCTGCACCGGTCGCATACCATGTTGCGGATAGTGATCGTATTGTTCATTGCAACACCTTGGCCAATGGAAGATCGGATGCACCTCTCCGAGCCTCGAAGTTAGTATTTCCGCGAGGGTCCATCATGAAGGGCACGGGACCAAGTGGCGAACAGGCAGCGACGTTGCGGAAAGTGCTGATTGAAGGTTCCAAAGCTTTAGTGACCCCACCAGGAGTCGAACCTGGATCTAGAGTTTAGGAAACTCCTATTCTATCCATTGAACTATGGGGCCGGATAAGGGCGGCAAAAGTAGGTGTTTGGAGGAAGTGGACGAATAGGAGAACTTGGCCGTATGCCGTCGACCATGCCTATTTTGGCGCGCTCTTGTCCCATCGATCAGGCGCAAGACGGCGGAACAACACGGGCATGCTATTCAATTCCATCGGGTTCTTCATTTTTCTCCCGATCTGTTTCGTGCTCTATTGGGCATTCTTCGCCACCCACGTAAAGCCTCGGAACCTCTTCATATTAATCATCAGTTACGTGTTCTACGGTTGGTGGGATTGGCGCTACCTGTTCCTCATGTCATTTTGCTCCTTGGTCAGTTTCGGCTGCGGGGTCTGGATCGAACACACACAAAAGTCCTCCACCCGAAAGATCGCCTTGGCAGTTGGCGTCATCCTCCCCCTGCTTGTACTGGGCGTGTACAAATACTACGACTTCTTCGTGGTCAACTTCGTATCGGCATTCGCCTCCGCTGGCATTTCGTTGGACATACGCACGTTACAGATCATCTTACCTGTCGGGATCTCGTTCTTCACGTTCCAAGCGGTGGGCTACACGATCGATGTTTACAGAAAGGACATTGGTGCTTCACGCGACCCAATTGCCTTCTTGGCCTTCATCAGTTTCTTCCCACAACTAGTAGCAGGCCCCATTGAGCGGGCATCGAACTTGTTACCGCAATTCGCGACTCCACAGCCTTTCGATCGTGCCTCCGCTGCGGATGGCCTTCGCCAAATGTTATGGGGGCTGTTCAAGAAAGTGGTGGTGGCCGATACGTGCGCACAACATGTGAACGCGATCTTCGACAACGCCGAACACATGCCCTCCCTCACCCTTGCATGGGGTGCTGTTCTTTTCGCCTTTCAGATCTATGGCGACTTCTCCGGTTATAGCGACTCCGTACTTCTCTCGGGACATGGCAGAGTTCTGGCGTCGCTGGCACATTTCGCTGAGCACGTGGTTCCGCGATTACTTGTACGTGCCTTTGGGTGGAAGCCGCGGAACATTGGCGATGAGCGTTCGCAACACGTTCATCATATTCATCGTGAGCGGCTTCTGGCATGGCGCGAACTGGACCTTCATTCTTTGGGGTGCGCTCAATGCCATCTACTTTCTACCGTTGTTGCTCACCGGAAGCAACCGCAGACACATTGGAACAGTAGCGCAGGACAGGTGGCTGCCTTTACCCGTGGAACTCTTGCGCATGGGCGGCACCTTCCTGCTCACTTGTTTAGCGTGGATATATTTCCGGTCCGCAACTGTGGGCGATGCCTTTCTGTACATCCATCGTATCTTCTCCTTCACCAAGGGGGATCCGTTGCCGTTGATCGAACCGGCCGCATTGCCGTTGATCATGATCTTGGTCGGTGTCGAATGGGTTCAGCGGGAAAAACAACATGGCCTCGAGCTTAGTGATAGAATACCCCGAGTCGTTCGCTGGGCGATCTACACTGTCCTGCTCTTCGGCATCATCCAATTGGGTACAGAGGACAGTGCCTTCATCTATTTCCAATTCTGATGGAGGTCCGCAAATTCATCCTCCACATTGTCGCATATTTCGCTGTGTTCTTTCTCTTCTGCATCCTAGTGGTGTTCGCTGTGGGGTGGCTCATGGGTCGTGCATCATTCGAATTACCTGCGGAAGTGAATACCGTCGTGTTGGGTGATTCGCATGTTGAGTGTGCGATCAATGACACCATTCTGGATCAAACCGTGAACCTTTCCATGGCCGGGGAGGCTTACCTGTATTCCTATTTAAAGGCCAAGACCATTCTGAAGGCGAACCCACAGGTGGATACACTTTGGCTCGCGTACGATTTCAATAGCTTGGAGGAATGGAAGGACACGTTGACGAGGTCAGAGCGTTACAACAAATACAAATTGCCTTTCCACTTTTTCATGTTGGATGCCGAAGACCTGCACCTTTTCGTCGACCAATTCTCCTTCTATTCGGTGCTGGCGCGCACGCCATACATGCGGCGCAGATTCATCAAGCTTGCTCTTCGTTCTTCCACCACTTATCAAGATCTGAAGATCGGTGGTTACCAATACTTGGTGCGTGATCGTTTGAAAGCGGACGTTGCCAAAAAGGACAGTGCCTATCTGGAGCATGCTGTTCGCACGCCACACTTCGGTAAGGCAATGGACCAAGTGGAGTACCTGGACAAGATCGTTGCCCTGTGCAAAGAGCGGAACGTAACGTGCATTCTACTGAACACACCGACCCATTCAGTGGTCGCTCGGGATGCCGACACTAGTGCGTACTATGCATACTGGTGCAACCACCTTCAGGGCACAACGCTTTGGGATCACAGTGCGTGGGAACTTCCGGACAGTTGCTTCGGCGATGCCACACACTTGAACCATTGGGGTGCAGAACGCTACAGCGAACGATTGAAGGAACTGCGCAGTTTGGGTTGGCCTACTATTGACCGCGAAGGGCGCACGGCTGCAGATCGTACAAAGAATGAAAACACTCTTCCTGTGGACATTACTGCCAACGAAGGAAGAATTCCTTAGCGCACCTCCACCCCGTTCGGCAATTCGCGGTCAGGTTGCACGAACGCTAACTTGCCCATGGCATCCTCCGCCATCAGCACCATTCCCTGACTTTCCACCCCGCGCATCTTCCGTGGTTCAAGGTTGCAGAGCAGCAACACTTGCTTACCGGGCAATTCCTCCGGGTTGAAATGTTCTGCGATCCCACTTACCACAGTACGCGGTGAAGCCTCGCCTACCTCGACCGTCAGCTTCAAAAGTTTATCTGCTTTCGGGACACGTTCGGCGGTTGCGATCGTGCCGATACGAAGGTCCAGTTTGGTGAAATCATCGAAGGTGATCACTGGCTTGGGTTCCACGATCGGTGATTCAAACACAAGAGGCTTCACGTTCGATACGAGCTTCTCCTTCGAGGGATCGCCAACCGCTACCTGGTCGCCCGGACCCGTTGCTTTCAAACGATCCACTTCCGCTGCTATCTCTTCTTCGGTGATGGGTTTGAACAGGTGCTCGGCCTTGCCAAGTGGCATTCCAGGTTTGATCAGATCAGGTCGAAGAGCATCATCCCAAACCGGATCGGTAAGCCCCAACATGGCGCGCAATTTGGCCGCGGTGTGTGGCAAGAACGGATCAAGCACAACGCTCAACATGCCACAGATGCGCAGGCCGTTGTATAGCACTGTGCGTGTTGCCGCATCATTCGTCTTCTCCAATTTCCAAGGCTCGGTATCGGTCAAGTATTTGTTGCCGAGACGAGCGACTTGCATGGCGTTGGCAAGGGCTTCCCGAAAACGGAACCGATCGCTGTCCGCAGCCACTTTCGCCGGTAACAATTCCAATTCGGCCCATAGAGCGGCATCTTGTTCAATGTGGCCTTCAGGCTCCGGGGCCAAGCCGGCGTAGTACTTATGGCAGAGCACGAAGACGCGATTGACGAAATTGCCGATGATCGCCACGAGCTCGGTGTTGTTCTTGTCCTGGAAATCCTTCCACGTGAACTCGCTGTCCTTGAATTCAGGCAGAATGGTGGCCAACGCATACCGCATCTCATCTTGCCGGTTGGGCCACCGCTCCAGATATTCATGCAACCACACCGCCCAATTCCTGCTGGTGCTGATCTTCTGACCTTCCAAATTGAGGAACTCGTTGGCCGGCACGTTCTGCGGAAGAATGAATCCACCGTGCAACTTCAACAGCATCGGGAAGATGATGCAGTGGAAAACGATGTTGTCCTTGCCGATGAATTGGACCAAGCGTGTGTCATCGGCCTTCCACCATTTCTCCCAATCCCCATGGTGGTCCAATGCCCATTGTTTGGTCGCACTGATATACCCGATCGGCGCATCCAGCCAAACATAGAGCGCTTTGCCTTCCGCATTGGGCAACGGCACCGGAACACCCCAATCCAGATCGCGGGTCATTGCACGTGGACGCAAGCCTTCCTTGAACCAGCTGTTGCATTGGCCCAATACCTGTGGTTTCCATTCCGTAGGATCATGTTGCTGCACGCCATCCAACATACCCGTGTTGATCCATTCGGACATCCACTCCTGACTGCGTTCCATGGGCAGGAACCAATGGGTGGTTGGCTTCAATATCGGTGTTGCTCCGCTCAGTGTGCTGCGCGGGTCCTTAAGCTCTTTAGGGCTTAGTGCACTGCCGCACTTCTCGCATTGATCGCCATACGCATCGGGGTTCGCGCACACCGGACACGTGCCCATGATGTAACGGTCGGCTAGGAATTGCTTGGCCTCAGGATCATAATACTGCTGCTCTTCTTGTCGAGTGAAAACACCCTTCTTCTCTAATTCCAAAAAGAACGCTTGCGATGTTTCCTTATGCAGATCACTGCTTGTGCGGTGATAGATGTCGAACTGGATCCCGAAGTCCACGAACGCCTTGTGCATCAATGCATGGTACTTGTCCACGATCGCGCGCGGTGTGGTCCCCTCCTTCATGGCACGCATGGTGATCGCAGCGCCGTGCTCATCACTACCACACACGAAAAGCACCTCTTTTCCACGCAATCGAAGGATCCGTGCATGGATATCGGCTGGCAAATAAGCACCTGCAATGTGCCCGATGTGCAAGGGGCCGTTGGCATAGGGCAAAGCGGCGGTAATGGTATAGCGGAGAGGAGCCTTCACGGGTGCGATCTTCACGTTAGTCATTGTTGAGGACACAAAAGTAACAGGCAGGGGCGGCGATACCGGAACCGGCTGCGCATGGGCTACACGGATCCCGCCCATTCCCGAACTTCGCCGCATGTCAATTCGAATACCGCCATCGCTGAACCCAGGCGAACAGATCCGTATCATACCCACCGCACGGGCCATTTCCGCTAAAGAGCTTACTGACGGAATTGCGCTGGCTGATCAATGGGGCTTGAAAGTGACCCTTGGTTCGGGAATTGGCCGAAAGCACTTCCAGCAGGCCGGAACTGATGCTGAACGGAAAGCGGACCTACAAGAGGCCATCAACGATCCGGAGGTGCGCGCGATCTGGTGTGCACGTGGTGGGTACGGTACGGTGCGCATCATGGACGGTCTTGACCTCGGACCGCTTCAAAAGGACCCTAAATGGATCGTGGGCTTCAGCGATATCACGGTATTGCACAATGCACTGCACAATGTGGGTTTGGCCACGATCCATGCACAAATGCCGTTCATGATCGGGAACAAGAGCACCGGCTGCAGGGAAACCCTAAGGCAAGCTTTGTTCGGTGGAACCTACACGGTAACTGGTCAACATCCTGGTGAAATGGAACTCCGGTTGGCAAGAACTGGTGAATGTGAAGGCCCGTTGGTGGGCGGCAATCTTTCCATGCTCTATTCCTTGCGAGGCACCCCATTGGACTTGGACCCGAGCGGCAAGATCCTCTTCCTGGAAGACCTTGACGAGTTGCGGTACCACGCCGATCGGATGATACAGAACCTGAAACACGGCGGTTGGTTCAAGGAACTTGCGGGTCTGGTTGTCGGTGGCATGAGCGATATGCGGGACAAGGACCCGACAGACCCATTCGGTATGGATGTGGAGACAATGATCGCGGAAGCAGTGGGCGATGCTCGCTACCCGGTCTGCTTTGGTTTCCCTGCGGGGCATATCCACGACAATCGAGCGCTCGTGCTGGGTCCAAAAGCAAAACTCAGCGTAACACACGAAGGTGCTACGCTGAGTTTTGAAGGAGTTTCGCGCTAACGGAAAGTCCAGCAGAGCGCACCTGCGTACGGCAAGCCGGGCCGAGGCCTAGTTCCTTTCGAATTTGTTGAAGCCGGGTGGGATCTCGAACATCGCTGGTTTCTGTGGCCCTTTCGTAACCTTGGAAACTTCCAAGCGACTGATCTCGGCACCATCCATTTTGTTCTCCATTCCAACCATCGGGAAAACTCCTTTGTTGTCCGAGATCTCCAAGAAGAACAAGGCCTGCTCATCCTTCCGGTTCAGCGTTTCCAAAAGTGGCACGAAGAAATTGAAATCATCCGCAGCGACCCAATAGGTCAAGTTTCGGTCCTCCGTTGGGCTTTTCACCACCCATTTTTCGCACTTGTAACCTGCTATCTCCTTCATTTCTGAGGTCTTCTGCACCGTAGTGGTCACGCTTTTAGGCAAACGCATATTGGGCACGTCCATGTACAGTTTACGTTCGGGGCTAATGGCCAATACCGTTTTGTCGCGGGTATCCACAAGCATGATGCCTTGCACATCACCACGTGCACTGATCTCTTCGATCCGCACCCTGTCGCCCTTTACGTAGTAGCGATAATTGGTGACCACGGGTCCAGTAGTTTTGGTGAACTCGATGACCCCTTCAAAGTTCTGGGCTTGAAGGCTCGCGCTGGCAAGCACAAAGCTGAAAAGGGTCAAGCTGAGGGAACGGAGGTTGAAAAGCATGGTTGATCTGGATGTTCCGAGGCAACGGTCTCATGGTAACAGTTCCTCAAATTTAGACTTTCAACGCGGTGATCCAACAATGGTTACATTCGGTTTATCCAAGATCCTTCAACCGTCGTTATCGATGGTAGTGATGCTGTCCATAGAAACAAAAGGTCGGTCAACGAACAGGAAATAGTGTCCCATGGCTGAACACAACGAGATAGGAGCACTAGGGGAACAGTACGCCTGCCGGTTCTTGGAACAACTGGGTTACGAAATACTGGAGCGGAACTGGCGGCATGCCAAGCATGAGATCGACCTGATCGCAACCCACCAGGGCCAATTGATCATCGTGGAGGTGAAAACACGTTCAAGCGCAGTGCATGGGGAGCCGGAAGAAGCAGTGAAGAAAGGCAAGCGAGGAAAGATCATCAAGGCCACGAATGCCTATATCTTGGCCACGGGTTGCAGCATGAACGTGCGTTTCGACATTGTAAGTGTGATCTTGCACCCCGCAGGCAAGCCCTATATCCACCATATCGTGGACGCCTTCTATCCCACATTGAATGACAAACCGTACTAGTGGCCGCCGTAGTTCAGGGGGCCGAAGCGACCGCCCCTCGCGAAAAGGACCGAATACGTCCAAGCCCTCAAGTGACGCAGGAAGGAAGCCTGCGGCGGGCAAACCGCGTAGATCCGACGACTCCGATGACGAACGTCCGCGCCGTCCGGGAGCTCCCGGGGCCGAAAGGCCGGCTTCGAAACGTGCTGGTCGCAGACCACCCGCATCGCTCCGTACGAGCAGCTGGCCCAAGAGCGGCCCAGCGGAGGAGAAGCGACCAAGCAAAGGCCGCCCCACTCGCGAAGGAGCCAGTGAACGCCGGTCATCGGTAGAAGGAAAAGGAAGACCAACTTCATCGGGTCCAGAGCGGAATGATCGGCCCGAAAGGGGCTACCGTGAACGCGATGCGAAGAACAAACGCTACGTAGGTCGTGGACCGGATCGCACAAGCAGGAGGGGCAAGCAGGCCGAGGAAGGGACAGGGGATGGTCGCATTCGCCTGAACCGGTTTCTTAGCCAAAGTGGGGTTGCAAGCCGTCGCGATGCGGATGATCTTATTACCGCAGGGGTTGTACAAGTGAACGGCAAGGTGGTTACCGAACTTGGCACAAAAGTGGGTCCCGGAGACCGGGTACACTATGGCGGGCAGCGCCTTTCCATGGAAAAGAAGCGATACGTGCTCCTGAACAAGCCCAAGGACTTCATTACCACCACCGATGACCCGCAGAACCGCAGAACGGTCATGGCCTTGATCGATGATGCCTGCACCGAGCGCCTTTACCCCGTAGGCCGATTGGACCGGCATACCACCGGGCTGTTGTTAATGACCAACGACGGCGACCTCGCTAAGAAGTTGACGCACCCGAGCAATGGAGCCGAAAAGATCTACCACGTAACGCTGGATAAGTCCGTCACAAAAGTCGATCTGGAGCGTTTGGTAAAGGGCTTGGACCTGGATGATGGCTTGGCGACCGCGGACGAAGCAAGCTACGTTGTCAACGGAACAAAGAAGGAAGTGGGCATAAAGATCCACATGGGCCGCAACCGCATTGTACGCCGCATGTTCGAGGCCATGGGCTACGAGGTAATGAAGCTGGACCGTGTGATCTTCGCGGGCCTTACCAAACGCGACCTGCCAAGGAGCAAGTGGCGGCATTTGACCGAGAAGGAGGTGCTGTTCCTGAGCAAGCGGAAGTAACCCATTGACCAGTTTTCGCGGGAGTTGTTCATGAGTAGTTAGCCATTCGGCCTAGCCGACGGGCACGGGTATATTCCGAAATTGAACTGGCCCCTCCTCCTCTCCTGCCCATCAGCAGCGGCCTTTCGCTTGCAATAACAAGGGCCTGTGAACGAACTCGCCACTTTCCTGCGTTATGGCCTGTAACAGCCCGATACCTTTCGGAGCTTACCCATGTTGCGCCGCCTCCGCAAGATCTTTCTACTATTCGCCGCCTTGATCCTGGTGGGCATGAGCCTGCTCTTGGTCGTTGCCAATTTGTACGAGACCGAAGTGAAGGTGAAATTGATCGGTGCGCTGAACAAACAGTTGAACGCTCCGGTAACGGTGAGCGACATGGACCTCACGCTGGTCACACGTTTCCCGCAGGCCAGCATGGTCCTTCATGATGTTTTGGTAAAGGAGGTCCGCAGTGATGGAATGGAACCCGACACCCTCCTCTACGCTCAGGAGCTCTTTTTGGAATTCAGCCTATGGCAGCTCTTCAGCGGTAACTACACCGTGGAGCAGATCCACGGGGCGAACGTGCGGCTCTATGCCGGTTTGGATGGTAACGGCAAAGAGAACTTCATTGTTTGGAAGACTGACACCACCGCCACGGACCATTCACCGATCGCCTTGGACAAGGTCAGCTTCAGCGGACTGGATGTCCGCTACCGCGATGACCGGTCAGCACTGGTGATCACATCACACCATGATGCGCTTACTCTTCGCGGTAGTTTCAGCGATGCCTTGAACGTGGTGGACCTGAGCGGCGATGCACACTTGCAGAAGTGGGTCCATGGCCAAAACACAGTGCTCGAAGACCGGGCCATGCACTTGCGGTTGACCATGGAATTCGGTGGCGATGATGCGCTCTTCCGCATTCGCAAAGGGGAAGTGATCTCCGGCAAGGTGCCCTTGGAAGTAACCCTGGCCGTAACCAATGACGGGAAGGGCAATTATCTGGACCTGCGCGCCAATGGCCTTGGTCTAGGACTTGCTGAAACACTATCGCTCCTGCCTCAAAACTTGATGCGTAGCCTGCACCGGTACCGGATCAATGGGGAAGTTGACTTGGCCGTACACTATGTTGGATTGATCGCGGGTGCAGGCCCGTCGCTTTCTGTAGGGGCCAAAGTGACCAAGGGAAAACTGAAAGAGGCCAACAGCGGCGAAACCTTCACGGATGTGTTCGGCGAACTGGCCCTGGACCTTACACCTTCGGGCGTGCCTAAGAAATTGGTGGTGAAAGGGTTCTCGGCAAAGAGCTCCAGCGGTTCCATCAGTGGCAACTGGCAAAGCAACGGGCTGACGAATGCACTAGTGAAGGCCGACCTGCGTGCGAACCTGGCATTGGCGGAATTGCTCCGCTTTGCACAAGTGGACACCTTGGAACAAGTGACCGGCACCATGAAAGCCGATCTGCATGTGAACGGAAAATTGAGGGACATGGGCAACATCAAGGCCTCCGACTTGTCAGCATTGCATTTCAGCGGAACTGCTGACCTGCGTAACGCCACCTTGAAAATGAAAGGCGTGCGGCACCGGGTGGAGCATTTGGATGCTGACCTTTCTTTGCATGGTAACGACGCGACCGTGCAAGGTTTGAAGACCGAATACCAAGGCAACGCGATCAAATTATCCGGTACACTGCGCAACCTGATGCCTTACCTCTTGTACAAGGACCAGCACTTGGTGATCGAAGCAAAAGGGTCTTCACCACGCATTGACCTGGCCGCCTTGCTCCGTAGTGATGATGGAGAGCAAGCGAACTCCAAAGACTATACCCTTACACTGCCTCGTACCGTGGAAATGGATCTCACAACAACGGTGGATGAACTGGTCTTCGAAGAATTCAAGGCAACGGGGATCAAGGGGAAGATCACCATGCACGATCGTGTGTTGCGGGCCACGGAACTGACCTTCAGCAGTGCTTCCGGAACGGTGAGTGGTGGCTTGGAATTGGATGCACGCAATTCGGGCCACGACTACCCGCTAGCCATCAAGGCCACTTTGAAGGATATTGAGATCGATCAATTGTTCAAGGAATTCCAAGACTTTGGCCAGGATTTCATCGGGTACCGGCATCTAAGCGGCCGCACCCATGCTGATATCGCGTTCAATGCCCCGCTTTCCACAGCGATGAAATTGAACATCGACCGCCTCGTCTGTGTGATCGACATCGGTGTGGACAATGGATCCATCAAAGGCCACGCACCGTTATTGGAAGTGGCGGATCATTTGCAGAAGAACAAATTGGTGGCTCCGTTCGTGGACATTCCACAACTCCGGAAACAACTGGGCGACGTGAAATTCGCCCATTTGGAAAACCAGGTGGAGATCCGTGATGGTGCCGTACACATTCCGTCCATGTTGGTGAGCAGCTCGGTTATGGACATTGAATTGAGCGGGACACATTGGTTCGATGATCGGATCGATCACCACTTGAACTTCCGATTGAGCGATCTATTCCGCAAGAACACAACAACCGATGAATTCGGACCGATCGTGGACGATGGCACCGGCATGCGGATCTTCCTGCACATGTACGGAACGGCGAACGATCCACAATTCGGGAATGATGGGGCCATGGCAGCCGCAAAGCGCAAAAAGCAATTCCAGAACGAAAAGCAGGAACTCAAGTCGATCCTGCGCGAAGAACTTGGCCTCTTCAAAGGACGGGATGAAGCGAAGGTGGGGTCGCAGCCCACAACAACTACCCCCGAAGGCTCGAAGACCACTCAGTTCAAAGTGGCCTTCACCGAACCGGATACAACCAATACCGCGCGCGTTTCGGCCCCAAAGGAGAAGGAACGCAAAGGCTTCGGAAAGCTCCGAGAACCGGAAAAGGAGGCTCCCAGATTTGAAGTGGTACAGTAGGCGCCGAAGATCTTGGGAAACTACTTCACTACCGCTCCGTTCCCATCGTACAAGACACGCTTCATTTCGGCACCATCCGATCCATGGAACACCCATTCACCGCTGGGTTTCCCATTCGTGTATTGGCCTGAATAGTACACGTTGCCGTTCGGGTGGTACACCTCAGTAGGCCCCACTTCCACACCGTCCGCGTAGTTGGCTTTGCTCTGCACGGTGCCATCGGGGAAGAAGGCCACCCATGCACCGGAACGTTTGCCTTCCACCAACATTCCCTCCATGTGGCCACCGTTCTTCGTGGTGATCCGCTGAAGTCCGTTCTGTGCAACGGAACTATCGGGTCTTGTTACACCTCCATCGGCCACGATCGTGTTCTCCGGTGAAGGGTCCGGAGCTTTTTCCGGTTCGGAACATCCGAGCAGCAACGTACCTAGGAAAAGGGCGATCAAGCAGGTGGTTTGAAGAATACTGTACTTCATGGCGCTGATCGCTTTTGGTTCGTAGTTGGTTGGTGCGAAGGGCTGATCACATACCCAAGGCCCGTTCACTTTGTGCGTTCAACAGTCAGTTGTACCAGGCCTTCCAACGCGTCCCTGGCCTCGTTCTTCGGAAAGGTGTGGAGCACGCTGACCGCCTCGTCCCGGTAATGCAGCATACTTTTGGTGGCATGGGCTATTCCACCGGCGGTGGTCACCATTTCCACCACACGGGCGACCGCCTTTTTGTCCTCGTTCTTGTTCTTCACAACGTTCACCATCCAGCGACGGTCACTACTGCTCACCTTTTGTAGTGCATGGATCAAAGGCAAGGTCAGCTTCTTCTCCATGATGTCCAAGCCACTGGGCTTCCCGGTGTCCAAGCCGCTTCCGTAATCGAACAGGTCGTCTTTGATCTGGAAGGCCACACCGGTGAGTTCTCCGAATTTCCGCATGCGATCCACTTCCTCCTTGGAGCGGCCTGCTGCACTGGCGCCACTGGCACAGCACGCGGCGATAAGACTTGCGGTTTTCTTGCGAATAATGTCGAAGTAGACCTCTTCACTGAAATTGAGTCCGCGCGTCTTTTCCAATTGAAGAAGCTCCCCTTCGCTCATGTCCCGAACAGCGGTACTTACAATGCGCAGCAATTCAAATTCACCCTTATCGATGGCCATGAGCAAACCCCGACTAAGCAGGTAATCGCCCACCAACACAGCGATCTTGTTCTTCCAAAGTGCATTTATGCTGAAGAAGCCCCTGCGCAAATTGGCATTGTCCACCACGTCATCATGCACAAGGGTGGCGGTGTGGAGCAGTTCGATCAAGCTGGCTGCGACGAACGCACTTTCCGTTACCGGACCGAACTGCCGTGCGCTCAACAAGGTGAACATGGGTCGCATCTGCTTACCCTTTCGCTTCACGATGTAGTGCATGATCCGATCCAGCAAGGCCGTCCTGCTGCGCATGGCCTCGCGGAAATGGGGCTCGAAAGCCTTCATCTCCGCAGCTATGGGGCGCTGTAGGTCGTCGATCGTTGGCATGGACTTGAACGCGGTTGGGCAAATGGAATGGCCCACTGATCCGGTCGGCAAAGATGCGGATCTACCCGTTGCCCGGCCACACAACCTTTCCGAGTAGCCTACGTCTTTGCCAACGTGTGCCCAAGCCACCTACCTTCGCTGTGCATGTTCAGCAGGAACAACCTTTTTCGAACCCTCTTCCTTGTCCTGCTATTTGGCGTGAACAGCGGTGCTTTTGCCCAAAAGGGAAAGACCAAAGTGGTCCTGTACAAGGACCGTTTGGCCGCGCAATTCGACACGGTGAAGTGCGTGAAGAACGTGATCAAGCTGAATCCATTGATCTTCTTCCGGGGCGAGATACCGATCTATTATGAACGCTCCATAACCCCAAGACTGGGCATTGAAGTCGGTGTAGGTGTAACCTTGCGGAATTACCTCGCGCTTTCATTCACCGGCGATGATGCCGACGATTTCGGCCAAGGCACCAAGATCGTTCCGCAACCGAGTTTCCATATCGGGCTCCGCTACTATCTCAATGACGACTTGGAGCCACAAGGACCTTATTTACAACCGACGTTCTCACATTTGCGGTTCACCAAGGAGATCCAGGAAAAGGATTCACTTGGTGCATTTACATCCGGCAAGTTCAATACGGATGACCGCGTCTACAACGACATCCGGTGTTACTTCGGCTACCAGATGCTGAGCAACAACAGCAACATGCTCTTCGACCTGTACTGTGGTTTGGCCTATCGAGACCGATTCAATACAAAGGTGAACGAAGACATCGTGTTCCAGGATGGCATTAATGGCGGCCCACAGCGCAGGACCTACGTTTATACGATCGAAGAGAACAAGAGCCCTACCGTGGCCTTCTTCATCGGGATCAAGGTGGGGATGGGGTTTTAGGGAAGACCTATCCTCAAGCCTTCATGACCCGTTCGCCTTCCTTCACAGCCGGCGCATTCTTATTGGCCAATTGCCCACAAGCCGCATCGATGTCCCGTCCACGGCTTCGGCGGATACGGGCAGTGATCCCCTTGCTTTCCAAGTACCGCATAAAGGCATCTGCAGCAGCATCTGAGCTGCGCTCGAAGCCTTTGAAGTCCGAACCGGATGTCCCTGGATCGATCGGGTTGTACTCGATCAGGTTCACTTTGCAATCCACATCACTGGCATAGCGCACCAATTCCTGTGCATCATCCAACGAATCGTTGAAGCCCTTCAGCAGGATGTATTCGAAGGTCACGTCCTTGCGGGTTTCGCGGGTGTAGAACCGCAGCGCTTCCTTCAGCTCCTTCAAGTTGTTCTGCTCATTGATAGGCATGATCCGGTCACGCTTTTCATCGTTCGCGGCGTGCAGGCTCACAGCTAAATGGAAGCGCGCACCATCCTCGGCAAGTTTGCGGATCATCTTCACAATGCCGGCGGTGCTCACGGTTATCCGTCGGGATCCCATACCAAGGCCGTCCTGCGCGATGATGCGCTCGGAACTTTGCATGGTGCTGGCATAGTTGAGCAGGGGTTCGCCCATGCCCATGTACACGATGTTCGTGACGTTCTTCTTGTAGTACTTCAGCGCGATATCATCGATCAAGGTCACTTGGTCCACGATCTCACCCGCGTCCAAATTGCGTATGCGTTTCAATTTTCCGGTAGCACAAAAACTGCACGTCAGGCTGCACCCGATCTGGCTGCTGATGCATACCGTCAATCGCTTTGGAGTGGGGATCAAAACGCCTTCCACCACATGACCGTCCCAGGTCTTGAAGGCGCACTTCACGGTGCCATCCACGCTGCGTTGTTCTTCTGCCAGAACAAGCGGACGGAACAAGGTGCGCTCCGCTAATTTCTCACGGAATGCTTTTGGCAAGTCGCTCATACCCTCCCAGGACCGGGCTTTCTTCTGCCAAAGCCACTCCCACAATTGTTTAGCGCGGTAGGGCTTTTCGCCCAGCTCGGCGACCAAGGCTTTGATCTCAACGAGGGAGAGGTTCCGGATATCGGTTGTGGTGGACATGTGGTTCAAAGATACCGGGTGGTTCAAAGGAGTGCGGCAGCAATTTGAAGGTCCAGCGCCGTGGTCACCTTGATGTTGTTCTCCTCCCCTTCCACCAAATGGACCTTTACGCCCATGCGTTCAACCATGCTGGCTTCGTCCGTAAAGGCCGGATCATAAGGTAATTCGAACGCTTGCCGTAGGAGATCGACATGGAAGCATTGTGGTGTTTGCACGGCAAGTAGACGTGATCGGTCCAAGGCCCTGCTGCCTTCCGCAGTGGTTTCCCTTATGCTGGGCACAACGGGTACCACCGGTATTGCAGCTCCATGGACATGTGCCCCATCGAAGCACCGCCAGATCAGATCCTTGGTGATCACGGGTCGCACGCCATCATGCACGGCCACCAGACCATCTCCTTCCACCTTGTCCAAACCCGCTTTCACACTGTGGTAGCGCTGTTCGCCACCTGCGACCACTTGGTGGTGGATGAAGAAACGATGCCCCATACATAGTGCCTTCCAGATGTCGAAATGTTCCTCAGGCAGGACCACGATGATGGGCATGGCTTCATCGTATTCATGAAAAGCCTCGATGGTCCACATGAGGATCGGTCGGCCGTTCACGGGCTGGAACTGTTTAGGCACGGGACCGCCCAACCGTTTACCGGAGCCGCCTGCTACGATGATGGTGGAACGTTGCATTCAGTTGGCTTACTTCGTCAATGGGACAGCCGCAAAGAAAAGGGTCGCAAGAAATCCTCTGCGACCCTTAGCGTTCTCCGCGCCTCTGCGTTCTTCTTGCCTCAGATGATCAGCATCGCATCCCCATAACTGAAGAAGCGGTACTTCTCCTTCATGGCAACCTTGTATGCGTTCCATACGTGGTCATAGCCGCCGAAAGCCGCCACCTGCATCAACAGGGTGCTCTCCGGCATGTGGAAGTTGGTGACCATGCTATCGGCAATGCTGAAATCGTACGGTGGGAAGATGAATTTGTTCGTCCACCCGTTGTACGGCTTCATGTGGTTCTCGGTGCTCACACTGCTTTCGATGGCGCGCATGGTGGTGGTACCAATGGCGCATACCCGCTTCTTGGTGTCCTTCGCAAGGTTCACGATATCGCACGCTTCCTTATCGATGATCACTTGTTCGCTGTCGGTCTTATGCTTCGTAAGGTCTTCCACTTCCACTGGACGGAAGGTGCCCAAGCCGACGTGCAAGGTGATCTCCGCAAAGCGGATCCCCTTCAGTTCCAAACGCTTCATCAACGTTTTGCTGAAATGTAGCCCCGCTGTAGGTGCAGCAACAGCTCCTTCGTGCTTGGCGAAGATGGTCTGGTAACGCTCCGCATCGCTGGGTTCCGTTTCGCGCTTGATGTAGCGCGGCAGCGGTGTTTCTCCCATTTCAGTGATCGCGGCCTTGAACTCTTCGTAGGTGCCATCGAACAGGAAGCGCAGGGTGCGCCCACGGCTCGTCGTGTTGTCGATCACCTCGGCGACCAACTCATCGTCTTTGCCGAAATAGAGTTTGTTCCCGATCCGGATCTTACGGGCGGGATCCACGATCACATCCCACAACAGGCTGTCGCGGTTCAATTCGCGGAGCATGAACACTTCGATCTTGGCACCGGTCTTCTCCTTGTTGCCCCACATACGGGCCGGGAAAACCTTGGTGTTGTTCAGAATGAAGGTGTCACCCTCGTCGAAATAGTTCAGGATGTCCTTGAACTTCTTGTGTTCGATCTTGCCGTCCTTGCGGTGCAGCACCATCAATTTGCTACCGTCGCGGTCCTTGGTGGGATAGAGTGCGATCTGCTCCTTGGGCAGATCGAATTTGAAAGAATTGAGTTTCATGTGTAGATCCGGCTTACGGGCCGGTCCGAGTTTTTGGGGGGCCGAAGGTACTACGATCCTAAGCCTTTGGGAAAATGCCTAGCAAACAAGGGGTTACCGCTCGGGAGCGATCCTTTCGCCCCACTGCAAGGGACCAAGTGCCTGATCCACATGGTGTTCACCGATCCTGGTGCGGCGCAGAGCACTCAAATAGGCGCCACAACCCAAATTCTGCCCTATGTCATGCGCAAGGCTGCGGATATAAGTGCCCTTTCCAACATCCGTAATGAAATCGACCTCTGGGCCGCGTATTGCTTTGACCTCCAGCCGGGTGATCTCCACCTCACGCTCCGGCATATCCAGCATATGGGCGCGTTCTTCATCTCGGGCCAAGAAGTAGGCGCGTTCCCCTTCAAATCGTTTTGCCGAAAAATTAGGAGGTCGCTGCATTTGTTTCCCGACGAACCGAGCGAATACTGAACGAATGGTCACCTCATCCAAATGCTCCCACGGCTCGGGATCCTGTGGGTCCGTTTCCAGATCGTAGCTGGGCGTGGTGTGGCCCAAGGTGATCGTTCCGGTGTAGGTCTTTCCCTCCCCGGTGATCAACGGCAGCTTTTTGGTGAACGGCCCGTAGGCCAAGATCAACAGGCCGGTCGCCAAGGGGTCCAAGGTGCCTGCATGCCCCACCTTCAGTTTACGACCCGCGGCGATCCGTAGCGCGATCCGCAATTTGCCCACCACGTTGAAACTGGTCCAGGTCAAGGGCTTGTCGACCAAGAGGAGGCCGCCTGTATCGGGGGATATTTGGGTTGAAGAAGGCACTTCAGGCGGCTCGGTGTAAGAAAGGTGAAGGTGATCCGCCCAACCCCTACATCATCTGCATTTCGATGCCCATGGTGTAAAGTGCAATGATCACGCCACCAACAACGATGCGGTACCAGCCGAAGGCCTTGAACCCATTCTTGCTAAGGAACGTGATGAAGGTGCGGATCGCCACGATAGCCACGATGAAGGCCACCACATTGCCGATCGCGAAAAGCTGGTAGTGCTGCGCGGTGAATTCGCCCCCATCTTTCACGTAATCGTAAAGCGATTTCACTGTAGCACCGAACATGGTGGGCACGGCGAGAAAGAAACTGAATTCCGCAGCGAACTTCCGCGAAAGGCCTTGGGTCATGCCGCCAATGATCGTGGAAGCCGAACGGGAAACACCCGGTACCATGGCAAGACATTGGAAAATGCCGATGATCACGGCTTGCTTGTAGCTCACCGGCTTGTCATCTTCCTCAGCACCACCCGGCGCCCATTTGTCGATGGAAAGGAACACGATTCCACCGATGACGAGCATAACGGCCACCACCATGATGTTCTCCAGCAATAGGTCGATCGTGTCCTTCAAAAGAAGACCAGCGACCACTGCTGGCAAGAACGCAACGAACAGTTTCAGGTAGAAATCGATGCTCTGGAAGAAGCGTTTCCAGTAGAGTGCGATCACGGAAAGAATGCCCCCGAATTGGATCGCAACGGTGAACAGTTTTACGAAGTCATCCTGTTGGATCCCCATGATGGTGGACCCGATGATCATGTGCCCTGTGCTCGAAATGGGCAGAAATTCGGTGATCCCCTCGATGATCGCGAGGATGATCGCTTGCAGGATCGTCATCAAGACGTCTTGTCCGCTACCGATTTCTTCAGGATGGCATAGACCACGAAAAGATACCCGGCCAAAACCACGATCGGCGCCACGGTGATGCGACGCACACTGAAGATCGCGCTCTCATCGAAACTATTCGGATCGCCATTTCCACCACCGGACATCATGATGAAGCCGATGATCACGATGCCAAGGCCGATCAACATGAGCTTGTAATTCGTGGCCGTGAAGGCCATGTCGTTATTGAGATCCGGTTTTGCCATTGTTATCGGGTCAGCTCCAGTGAAGGTCCTCTGAATTCATGCGAAGGTAGCGACGTACAGCGAACCAGGTGGAGATCAAGGAGATCAAGAGGCCCAGCACCAGCACAGCGCCGAAGAGCATGGCCAAGCTACGCATGTCGGTGAAGGCAAGCATGTCGGGCATGTAGTGCTTCACCAGTTGGAGCAAGCCAACGAGCAGGCCGATCGCCAGAACGGATCCGATCACACCTTGCCAAAAACTTTGCCCCAAGAACGGCTTTTTGATGAACCATTGCGTTGCGCCCACCAAGTGCATGGTGCGGATCAGGAAGCGTTTGCTGTAGATCGCCAAGCGGATGGTGTTATTGATCAAGGCGATCGCGATAATGAGCAACAGCACCGAGAACCCTAAGACGAACAAGCTCAGGCGCCCCACATTGGCATCGATGTTCTCCACCACAGCAGCGTTGTAGGCTACCTCCTGCACGCGTTGATCCCCTTCAAGCTGTTCGACGATCCATTTCAGGCTATCCGGTTGGGCGTGGTCGGCCTTCAACCTCAATTCCACGGAAGGCAAAAGCGGATTACTGCCTAACACCCCGATGAAATCCTCGCCAAGGTCCTGTTTCAATTGTTCGGCGGCCTGGTCGGCGGTCACGTAACGGGTCTCGAAGGTGTATGGCTGCGTGTCCAGTTCCTTGCGGAATTGCATCACGTCCACCTCCTTCAGGTCGCGCTTCAGGAAGAGCTCTACCCGAACGTTCTCCTTGAAGTAACGCTCCAAGGCTTGTGCGTTCAATACCAGAAAGCCCAACACACCCAACATGAACAGCACCAGCGCAATGCCGATCACCGTGCCTACACCCGCAGATTGCGTGCGTGCCTTATTGTGGCGGTCCGTACTCATTAGGCGGCGAAGGTAATCGTGGGCGGGGAACGACGATCACCACCGCGAAGCCCGCTACATTTGGGGCCGTGGCAAGTGAACATGCAGTACGACCATAAACGCATAGAGCAAGAGTGGAGGGACCGGTGGAAAGCCGAGAAGACCTACCATGTTGAGAACGATCCGTCCAAACCGAAGTATTATGTGCTGGACATGTTCCCTTACCCCAGTGGTGCCGGTTTGCATGTAGGCCATCCGCTCGGCTACATCGCCAGCGATATTGTTGCGCGCTACAAGCGGCACAGCGGTTTCAACGTGCTGCACCCCATGGGCTACGACAGCTTTGGCCTGCCTGCGGAACAATATGCCATCCAGACCGGACAACATCCTGCAAAGACCACCGAGATCAACCTCGCACGTTACCGGGAGCAATTGGATCGGATCGGTTTCAGCTTCGATTGGGACCGCGAGGTGCGTACCAGCGACCCCAACTATTACAAGTGGACGCAGTGGATCTTCCTACAGCTCTTCGATAGCTGGTATGACACGGCGCAGGACAAGGCGCGACCGATCGCTGAACTTATCGCACGATTCGAGGAACGTGGCTGCAAAGGCCAAGATGCCAGTGTGCTCACCGGCGACATCGAGGAGTTCGTGGGCGAGTTCGACGCTGCGGAATGGAAAGCCTTCGACGAACGCACGAAGCAACTGGTGTTGCAGTATTTCCGCTTGGCCTACCTCAGTGATGCTTGGGTGAATTGGTGTCCTGCGCTCGGCACGGTGCTGGCCAACGACGAGGTGAAAGATGGTGTGAGTGAACGCGGCGGCCATCCGGTGGAACGCAAGAAGATGCGGCAGTGGAGCATGCGCATCACCGCGTATGCACAACGATTGCTTAATGGTTTGGACGACTTGGATTGGAGTACTTCATTGAAAGAATCCCAGCGCAATTGGATCGGGCGGAGTGAAGGAGCTCTCGTCCGCTTCGCCCTCACCCCAAACCCCTCTCCCAAGGAGAGGGGGGGAATGCCGTCTGATCCACAGGCCGACTCCGAGGGGAAGCGGAATTCTGCTACGGAGCGACCTGCTTATCTGACTGCGGATTTCAAAAGTGCTTCCGAGTTGCAGCAATTCGCCCGCGACAATAGAAAGGAGCCTACTGAAGCGGAAGATCGACTTTGGCAAGTAATTCGGGGAAGTGCAACTGGTGGCCGGATCCGGCGCCAACATGCTATTGATAAGTACATCGTGGATTTTGTATCACTTCCGAAACAGTTGGTGATCGAGGTGGATGGTGATATCCACGAGCACCAAGAGGATGAGGACTCCGGCAGAACGCACATGTTGCAGGAGCTAGGATTTGAAGTCATTCGCTTTACCAATCAAGAGGTAATGGCAGATGCCATAGCGGTAAGAGAAAGCATCATTGTTGCATTATCCAAGCGGCCTGACTTTAACACGACACGGCATTCACCCCTCTCCTCGGGAGAGGGGCAAGGGGTGAGGGAAATCGAAGTCTTCACCACCCGCCCAGACACCCTCTTCGGTGTCTCCTTCCTAACCCTAGCACCGGAGCACGAACTTGTTTCCATTCTCACCACCGACGAACGCCGCGCAGAAGTCGAGGCCTACGTGAAAACCGCCAGCAACCGCAGCGAGCGCGACCGGCAAGCCGAAGTGGACAAGGTGAGTGGTGTGTTCACCGGGTCCTACGCAAAGCATCCATTCACAGGTGCGGATGTGCCGATCTGGGTGGGCGACTATGTGCTCGCTGGTTACGGGACTGGTGCTGTTATGGCCGTACCCGGTGGCGACCAACGCGACTGGCGTTTCGCGAAGCATTTCGGGCTACCGATCATCGCTGTTACGGAAGGGGCTGACATTGAAAAAGAAGCAGACGAACGAAAAGATGCGACCATTTGTAGCGAAGGGTTCTTGAAGGGCTTGAAAGTACCTGAAGCGATCACACGTGCGATCCAAGAATTGGAAAAATTGAACGCTGGAGAAGGCCGGATCAACTTCCGGTTGCGCGATGCCGCATTTGGTCGCCAACGCTACTGGGGTGAACCTATCCCGGTCTACTACAAGGACGATATCCCTTACGCCGTCAAGGAGGAACACCTTCCTCTTATTCTACCTGAAGTCGACAAATTCCTTCCGACAGAAGATGGTGAACCTCCTCTCGCACGTGCAACGGATTGGCATTACTCCCCTCTCGTTGGGAGAGGGGCCGGGGGTGAGGGACACTACCCGCTCGAAACCACCACCATGCCCGGTTGGGCCGGCAGCAGCTGGTATTTCCTGCGCTACATGGACCCGAAGAACGAGGGCCGTTTCGCATCGCCAGAAGCCATCAAGTACTGGGGCCAGGTCGATCTGTACATGGGCGGTAGCGAACACGCCACCGGCCACTTGCTCTACTTCCGGTTCTGGACCAAGTTCCTGCATGATCGCGGTTGGCTGCCCTTTGATGAACCCGCTAAGAAGTTGGTGAATCAGGGGATGATCCAGGGAGTGTCTCAAAGCGTAGGCGTGGCTTACGTTAGTCTCGATCACATGGTGACGAAAGAGAATCGTGGAATGAGAATTCCCCTAAGAGAGGGAGGATATTTTGAGTTCATGAACTCTCATAAATTCCTGCGCTACAACGAGGAGGGTGTTCCAATCGCTCAGACTGTACTAATGGAGGCCGATGCGAAACTGCTTCGTGACTTTGAAGGAATGAACCGTCTCTACGCGCAGGAGATTAATGTTCCAGTGCAAGTTGTTGTAGACGGCACGTTGAATGTCGTGGATTATATGAAGTCGTTGGAGGGCCAGAAACATGAAGATGCCGTATTCGTCAGTGAGGCTGGTGTGTGGCATGAAGGTAAGTTCACCCCTTTCGCTGGTGCTGAACCACTTGGTGTGCGCACCAAACCGGTGGTCGAGAAAATGTCCAAGTCGAAGTTGAACGTAGTCAACCCCGACGAGATCATTTCAAAGTACGGCGCCGACACCCTTCGCCTCTACGAGATGTTCCTTGGTCCCTTGGAGCAAAGCAAACCGTGGGACACCAACGGCATCGAAGGCACCTTCCGATTCCTGCGCAAATTCTGGAACCTGTTCCGGATCAGCGGTGATCCAAACGCACCATCTTCAACAGATGCACCCGTAGCGTCGACCCACCGGGTCGACCTAAAGGTGGATCTGGACGAAACGGAACCCACCAAACCAGAATTCAAAGCCCTGCATGCCACCTTGAAGAAAGTGACGGAGGATATCGAGCACATGAGCTTCAACACCAGCGTGAGCCAGTTCATGATCGCCGTGAACGAGCTGGGATCGCTCAAGTGCCACAAACGTCATGTGCTGGAGCCACTCACTATCGCATTGGCCCCGTTCGCACCCCACATTGCGGAGGAATTGTGGCATTTGCTGGGGCACAAGACGAGTGTCACATTGGCACCTTGGCCCAAATTCGATGAGAAGCACTTGGTGGAGGACAACTTCAGCTACCCGATCAGCTTCAACGGAAAAACGCGGATGGTGCTGGAGCTTCCTGCATCGCTCACCAAGGAAGAGGTGGAAGCCATCGTATTGGCCAACCCCGAAGTGCAACAACGACTGGAAGGGAATTCCCCAAAGAAAGTGATCGTGGTGCCGAAACGCATCGTGAATATTGTGGTTTGATTCTCTGGCTGCTAGCCTTTGGCTCCCGCCTACCTCCCGCACACTTCTGCGGGAATGTTGAGCGGCGGGATGGCTATTCGCTACTTAGTGGTGGCGTTTGGTACAATTCAGCACCAATTCACTTGCCGATCTGCTTAGTGCTAAACGGTTGTTTACCAGAAGCAACGGTCCAATAAGGCACTCCCGGCATTGCTTTTGCGTAATGCATGGCATGGAACGCAAGACAATGTTCGCTCTACTTGGTACAAGTGTGCTTACCATGGCCTTTGCACAGGTTGAACTACCCCGGGAAAACGATGGGGCTGTGGCCAAGGAAAGCTCGGAATTGCGCAGCTTGGACCAGCATGCTTTCAAACCCGGAGAAAAGCTCAGTTACGTGGTCCATTATGGCTGGATCAATGCAGGTGAGGCCATCTTGGAATTGCAGAAAACCGATAACAAGGTGCAAGGCCGCGAGGTATGGAGGGCTGTAGGCAAGGGTCGCAGCTTGGGAGCCTTCAATGCCTTCTTCAAGGTGGACGATCATTACGAGTCCAACTTCGATGCGCAGGGAGTATTCCCTTATGCTTTCGTGCGTCGCGTAAGCGAGGGTGGCTACAACTTCAGCCAAGACTACTTGTACAACCCGCTGAAGAATGAAGTGACCACACAGGAGAAAAAGACCCATAAAGTGCCCGTTGGCGTACAGGACATGTTGAGCGCGTTCTACTACGCACGTACCATTGACCTGAACAATGCGCAGCCGGGGCAACAGTTCGAGATACCCATGTTCATGGACAATGAAGTTTGGCCCTTGCGCATGCAGTACGTAGGCAAGGAAACGATCAAGATCCGCTCCGGGAAGTACCGTTGTATGAAATTCCAGCCCGTGGTGCAGGAAGGGCGCATCTTCAAAGGCAACGATGACCTGAACGTTTGGATCACCGACGATGCCAATCGCATACCCGTCCTCGCTCAAGCAAAAGTGTTGGTGGGGTCCATCAAGATGGAGCTTACCGAATACCAGGGACTTACCAATCCGATCGCCAAGCAATAGGGAACTTCAACACCCACACGTTGAAATGAACTGCTCCCTAGTGTCGCAGTGAACGGTCCTGCGCCGTTCCTTGGTGCCTAGAATGAGATTGTGGAAGAAGGTGATCGCGGCTACGGCCGCAGTGGGTACGGTAGTGTTCTTCTTCATGGCCGTTGACGTGGGTCCGCATGAAGAGTATTCGCCGGATCCGGTGGAAACGGCCGTGGTCGATACCGTGCCTTTGCCGCCGAACGCATACGGTATTCCCATTTCGGGATTCACCATGGAGCAGGGGTCGATAAAAGTGGGTTCCACATTCGGCGAATTGCTCGCTTCACGTGGTGTGGATCTCAACGCGGTACACAAACTCGTAGAACTTGCAGAGCCCTACTTCGATGTGCGCCGCATGCATACCGGAAGACCGTATTCCTTCATTTTCCGGGCGGACAATGAGCTGCAACCAGCCTATTTCGTGTATGAAGCGGACCCGGTCGAGTATGTCGTATTCGGCCTGGGCGACAGCTTGACAGTACACGTTGGCCGCCGCCCGATAAAGTCCACCCAGCACACCATTGCTTGTGTGGTAACAGGTGCCCTTTACAACGACTTGGCCAGAGTGGGAGCCGATCCACAATTGGCCATGTATCTCGCGGACCTGTTCGCATGGTCCGTGGACTTCTATCGGATCGGAAAAGACGATGTGTTCTCCTTGTCCTGCACCAAACAAACTGTGTATGGCGTGCGGTATGGCAAGCCACGGATAATTGGCGCGCGGTACATCAGCAACGGTCGGATCAAAGATGCCTATCAATTCGCGCAGGACGATGGCATTCAACAATACTTTGATGGTGAAGGGAACAGCACGCGGAAGGCTTTCCTGAAAGCACCGCTCAAGTACAGCAGGATCAGTTCAAACTTCAGCAAAAGGCGGTTGCACCCTGTGCAGCGTGTTATGAAAGCACATCTGGGAACGGACTATGCCGCAGCGTATGGGACGCCGATCCTCTCCGTTGGCGATGGCATTGTGGAACAGACCGGACGCACGGGTGGGAATGGGAACTTCGTGAAGATCCGTCACAACGGAACATACACCACGCAATACTTGCACATGCGAAAGATCCTGGTCAAGAAAGGAGAAGCAATACAACAAGGCCAAGTGATCGGCGAAGTTGGCAGCACGGGATTGGCGACGGGGCCACATGTCTGTTTCCGGTTCTGGAAAAATGGCGTGCAAGTGGACCATTTGAAGGAAGAGCTTCCCAATACAGCAGCATTGGACGCATCGTTGATGCCTGCCTTTACGCAACACCGCGATTCCATCGCTGACGAATTGATCGCCGCCGAGAATGTCGCTCGCGGTCGCGTTGTCAACTTCTAGTCGACCGTTCGATATGAAAAAGAGCCGCTCCTATTGAGAGGCCAGTTCCACTATGCGCTTGTAGGTGTGGATCTGGGCACCCTTGTCCGTTCCCAATGCTGTATTGATCAGCGCTTTCGCCAAGACATCGTGGCGCATCGGTCGAACCTTCGGCGGGAGCAGTGGCGCAATGGCCCGCATCAGAACCAGCCCGATCCGCTCACCGGTCCTTATTTCCGATCGTGGGCCATCCAAGATGGACGGCTGGAACACGTGCAACGCTTCGAAGTCCATCCCTCTCAATGCATCCTCAACGGTTCCCTTTACCCGGTTGTAAAAGACCATGCTTCGCGCGTTCGCACCCAATGAACTGATCACGCAAAAGCGCATGGCGGGCCCACTCGCCCACCGACCAAGTCCAAGCACTAATTCTTGGTCCACATGGATGAACGCTTCCTTGTCTCCTTTCTCCTTGTTGATCGTGGTCCCCAAGCAGCAGATCACGGCGTCCGGTCGCGTTTCCTTCAACGCCTTCGATAGATCGGGGCCAACCCATTGCTCCAGTTTCGGGTGATCTGCCAATGGCCGCCGGACCACTGCTATCACACGACCCACACGCGGATCCTGCAATGCCATTTCCAAAACCTTTGCTCCTACGAGACCGGTCGCTCCTGCTATCAGAATTGTTCGCTCCATGGAACAAAGCTATTGATCAACCTCCAGGAAGATCTGTCGACGAACAAACCTGTTTCGGCAAGCTTCCACGGCTTTATGTCGAGACCTCGTACCCTTCTGCAACACTACCCGTAGCAGGTATCAACAAAATCACCCACCCCCATGGAACCCAAGTACCTCACCATCCTTCAAGCAGCAGCCATCGCATTGGTATTGGCAGTTGTAGTTATAGCGCATAGCCCCTCCGAAACGGAAACGGTTGCCGGAACGGAACTGGCCGCTCAACATTGAGGACCACATCTCGGCAAATTGACGGCATGGTGGTCGCATGCCGCCAAATCTCTCCCGTTGGACCAAGATCCCTCTCCACATAACTGGAATACGTTCCAGTGTACATTATCACTTTGGAGCAACGCCCCATGTTTCTCCCTGGGGCGTTGCTCATTCCGTTGATTTCATGTGAAAAACCATTCGCATGATCACGACCAATGAGATCCTCGTGGGTCGTGCTCCGATGAATCATCACAGAGCGGTTAATGGGGTCTGGGTCGGAGCAGGCACCACAAGGCGATCGAAGATCATATCCATCGACCCATTTGGCATTCTGTCGTATCAGGAGCCCCATTCGTCGATAATTTGTCACTTCTGCGGATCGGCTGCGTACACAGGATCCATGGCTCGCAAGCACACCTTCCAAGACATCCATCTTTCTGTCCTGCTGGCCGTTTTGGTTTGTGTTGGATGCAAGAAAGAGGAGTTACAGGTTCGGCCGGACAATTTGGCTCCTGACTACGACGGCGTGCCGACCGTGGTGACACGGAATTATGTGAACCGATTGTTCATCGACTTGTTGGGCCGTGAACCGGTGGACACCGAGATGGATGCGGAAGTATCCACTTTGGAAAACGCGGGACTGAGTGTTGACGCGCGTACCACCTTGGTGAACAAGTTGATGACCAGCACCACCTTCGTTCAGGGTGACTCATCGTACAAGGAGGCATACCACCAACGTCTATATGGATCTTTCAAGGCACGCTTTCTTGAAGGTGCGAGCGATGAAGTGATCGATGGTTACATCAACGATGCGCAACAAGCCGCCGTTGCGGATTCATTGAGCGGCAATTCACAGGGCGCTAGTGAAAGCAATAGCACATTGCAGAAACTGCTCCGCCTTAGGAACGCTCGGATGGAACATCGTGATGGGCTGATCACAGCGAACGAGGTCGCGAAGCGCATGATGTTCAACTCGATCTTCGACTTCATCAACATGAACTCCTTCAACTTCGTGAACGCTTCATTCGACAACATGCTCTTTCGATACCCGACCAATGCGGAATTCACTGCCGGTTTCGAAATGGTGGAGCACAACGCGAGCGCGATACTCTTTGGTGCAAGCGCACAGAACAAGGCCGGATACCTCGACATCCTCGTGAACAGCACCGAAGGGAACGAAGGGTTGGTGAGGTTCTGCTACAAGTCATTCCTCGGCCGCGAACCTTCCACATACGAAACATATCAGGCCTCTGCGGCCTACCAAACTGACCACGACTTCCAACGCCTGCAACGCTCCACCCTGATCGGTGATGAATATGCCGGTCTGGGAAACCCTAATTGAACCGACGGAATAGATCGCCATGCAACTCAACACCACATCCATTCTACGATCCACTGCGATGCTCCTTTTGGTCGCAGTGTTGGCCACGGGTTGCAAAAAGGACCTGTTCCTGTATGAGCTTGACACGGTCGACCTGGACTTGCACGATGGCGACAAGGACCGCGAAAAATCGAACCAGGAGTATGCTGCGATCCTGCATGCAAACCTTTTCCAAACGGCGCTTTCACCGAATGATCTCTACAAGATCGATCAGTGCATCCAGAGCATCGGGGACAAACAATTGGCTCGCGAAGTGATCATCAGCAACTTCATGAACAAGCCCGGCGTGCAGATCCCGACGGCCGATGAAATGAATGCAGATGTGAACGCTTTCATTATAGCTACGTATAACCGTTTCTTGGTACGTAACCCCACCGAAGCTGAAAAGACCTGGTTCCGCAACAAGATCACCGCGGATCCGAATGTGACACCCGAGCTCATTTACTTCTCCTTCGCTTTGAGCGAGGAGTATTTATTCTATTGATCCCCAGACCCAAAATGGACCGCAGGAATTTCATCAAACGCACGGGTGCCGCTGCTGCAGGGTTGTTCGCCGCACCGTACATCCTACCCAGCGGTCGATTGTTCGCAGCATCCGGGGCACAGCTCGCGGAGCATGTCGTCTTCGTTTTGTTCGCCGGCGGTGTTCGTCAACAAGAGAGCGTATTGCAACGCTACCTCGGTGATAGCCAAAGCGATCCCACGGAAGGCAACATCATGTACAACATGTTGGACGGTACCCCGCCGCCAGAGAAGATCGTTTACGGTACCGGGCTGGGCGGTATCAGTCCCATTCAACCCATCCTTGGCCAGACCCTCCAGCAACAGGGAACGCTCTTTCGTGAAATGCGTGCAGTTAGTGCCGGTCACTACGGTGGATTGAACTCTTTATTGCAAGGCAATACCGCCGCAACGCAAGGCCTTCAGCAGAAGCCATTGAACCCCACGATCTTCGAATACCTGCGTCGCCATGGGGGAATACCGGCTAGCAAAACCTGGTTCGTTGGCAACTCCCTTGGCAACAGCGTGCCCTTGTTGAACTACAGCATCCATCCGAACTATGGCGCGCAATACGGCGCGAACTTCTTCGCTCCGAACGTCACGTTCGGTCCTGCAGGGGATCAGTACCTCTCCGATGCCAAGGTGTATCACCCGCAAGACCAGTTGGCGCCGATCTACGAAATGAAATCCTTCCTTGACAACAGTTTCGAGCACTTGGGGTCGGTACCCACAAGCATCGGGAACACGCCGGAAGAGAAGCAGGACATCAAGGCGTTCATGTCGGAAATGTTCACCAAGACGCACAACGGAACCATCGCACATCCACCGGTACAGGACAGTGGCGACCTCACAACTGTTGGATATGCGTGTGAGGTGATGAAATGGTTCAAACCTGCGCTGACCGTAGTGAACATGAGTGGTGTGGACGGATGTCACAGCAGCTTCACAGGCTACCTCGCTGCACTCCATCGCGCCGATCATGCAGTAGCCCATATGTGGGACCACATCCAAAACCACATCCCTGAAATGGCTGGCAACACAGTGATCATCGCCATACCGGAGTGTGGTCGGAATTCGACACCCAACGCGATCCGCGATCAAAATGATTGGTACTCCTTCGATCACAGTGACAGCAATTCATTGCGCGTGTTCGGCATGATGGCCGGTGCGAATGTTCCATCGAACCTCAGCATCGGAAGCGAAGACAACCAAGTGGGCATTGTGACCGATGTGGTACCCACGATCGCAGAGATCCTTGGTGTTAAGAATGAAGTCTTGAGCGCGGGCTTCCTGGAACCCGGAACCCAATCCTTGTTCGATCGGATCTGAGCCATGCGCAACACGTGGGTTATCATAGCAGGCATCATCCTTGTCATGGCAGCATGCAAAAAGGACACGCCCAATCCGTATGACGAACTGGAACGTCGTTCCTCGAATCCCACGGTGGAAAACATTCCGCAGGACAATTTTGCGTGGATCCATCAAAGGATCCTTCGGCCCAGTTGTGCCTTGAGCGGATGCCACGACGGAACCTTCGAACCGGAATTCCGATCCATCGGTAGCGCGTACAATTCGTTGGTGTTTCACCCGACCATCGCCAATACTCCGCAAGAGACATTCACCTACCGTGTGGTACCGGGTGATGTGAGCGCATCGTTCCTGCATGAACGATTGACCGTCTTCGTGCCGAACACCTCGGGGATAATGCCGCTGGACCTGACCGACGATTCCGACTGGCCTGCGAACCGGGATGCCTATCGTGCGGTGATCAACAACTGGATCGCAACGGGTGCAAAGGACATGTTCGGCAACCCACCAACGATCGGCAACCTTGAACCGCAAGTAACCGGTGTGCTGGCCTTTTCAGCGGGTACAACGAGCAACCCTTTCCCGCGCGGCGATGGTGAAGGTGTGCAGCCGATCGAGGTTTCCGGTTCCGCCATCGACCTCTGGTTCTCCTTTACCGATGATGAGACCACGAGCAGTGCCCTCACTTACAACATGGTGAAAGTGGCAACAACAAGCAGTTTCGAAACCGTTCCAGAACTAGCGTTGAGCAGCGCGAGCACATTGTCCGGCCCGGACTTTGGTAACACCACCACAACGTTCACGCACAAGGTACAATTGCCACTTGGCACATACCCCGCTGGAACAGTGCTCTTCGTGCGCGTTTATGTGGACGATGGTGCACACCCTGATCCAACGGAGATCCCCAACGATGGCACCACCGCACCGATGTTGAACTACTTCACGTTACGGATCGCATCATGAAACAGATCGCACTCTTGCTTTCGGTGATCGGTGTTCTTATTGCATGCAAGAAGGAAGCAGTGGATATCATGCCACGCGAACCATCCATTGAACTGATCTCAGCAGGTCCTTCAACCGTGATCGAATTTGAACAACCCATTCTACTACGCTTCAAATACGAGGACGGCGATGGGGACCTTGGCCAGACCGACCCCGACGATCATTCGCTGTGGGTGAAGGATAGCCGATTGAAGACCGCCGATGGCTATCATATCATACCTCTTTCACCACCGGACACCGAATTGGCGATCAGGGGAGAACTCGAAGTTCAGCTTTCGCCCTTGTTCTTGTTGGGCAATGGAACCGAAGAGCAAATGACCTATTCCTTCCACGTGGTGGATCGCGCTGGGAACCGGAGCAACGAGATCGTAACCACCACGATCACCATTCTTCCGCAGGACAGTCTTTGACCATGGCCCATGAAGAGGATCCGCAACATCGCAATGGTAACCGTGGTCACATTGACCTCTGTTGCGCATGCGCAGGTGTTGCAGGAATTCAACATGAGCGACACCGTTGTAACGATATGCAAGGGGATCCTGTTGGATAGCGAAGCTGGACCCGGCGAGCTGATATATGGGAACAATGAAGACTATATCTTCACCATCGACGCGGGATCGCAGGTCACCTTGGTCTTTCAACCCACCTTTTGTTTGGAGCAGGGTTATGACTTTCTCACCTTTCACAACGGCCCGTCGATCAACTCCCCACAGATCGGACCGGCATACTCCGGCACCACAGCTCCGCCACCCATCACTGCCACGAGCGGTATTCTGACCGTGCATTTCGTGAGCGACCCCACGGTAGCCTATTGCGGTTTCGAAGCGCAATGGACCAGTATTGTTGACCCACCCGTACCGCCTGTGATGTCGATCCCGGTTGCACCTGGATGCAACAGTGGTATGTTCGGTGTGCAATTCAGCTACCCGATCCCGTGTGATTCAATTTCACCTGCCGCATTCTCCATCATTGGAGAAGGAGCGCCAAACGTCACTACGGCTTCACCGCTCGCTTGCGTAGGCGGAGAAACACAGACCATGCGCTTGGGTGTTGCTCCTGCTTTCGACCGGAATTGTCCTTACACCGTGTCATTCCGGATCGGTTTGCGGGACCGGTGCGATTCACTATGGTTCTTCACGTTGACGGCTAACACGCAAGTTGCTTCATGCCCCATTGCAGTGGAATTGCTTGCAACGAACGACACGATCTGCGCAGGGACTTGCACGAACTTGACCGCGGATGTGAACGGCTGCTTGAGCTACACGTACAGCTGGGACAATGGACTTGCTCCTGTTGAAGGTCCTGTAAGTGTGTGCCCCACCACTACAACGACCTACAGCGTTGTGGTGACCGAGAACGGAACAGGGGCGCAGGCCACACATAGCCGAACGGTCGTGGTGCTTGATCCGCAGATCAACGGTGCGCCAGCCAACGTATGCCAATCACTTGATGCCTTCGATCTTTCGGCCACACCTCCAGGCGGTTGGTGGAGCGGACCGGGTATTTTGGACAGCTTGTCCGGGACCTTCGATCCCGATACGGCCGGGCCCGGAAACCACGTGCTGACCTATGGCATTCCCGGTGGCTGCGAAGCCACGGTGATCTTGCTCGTGGACAGCATGGATGCGGGTTTCGACGAAGCGGCTTGTCCGGGCACAGCACCTTTCATGATCGTGGACAATACACCGCAGGGCGGTACTTGGAGCGGGCCCTTCATGCAAGCGAACGGAGTGTTCGATCCATCTACGGAAGGCTCGTATGTGGTCACGTATTCGGCTGGTTCGTGCTCGGATACGAAGACGATCAACGTGGCGAACATCACGGGACAGACGCAACTCGATACGGTTTGTCAGAGCACATATCCATTCGATATTCCTGTTCAACCATGGGGTGGTCGTTGGTACGGTGCGGGCATCGTCGACTCGTTGCGCGGCACCTTCGATCCTGATGAGGCTGAAGGAGGCACTCATATCCTGACCTATGCGCTGCATGGATGTGATGAACAATTCACCATCCACGTGAAACCGGTCGACATCGGCAGGAGCCGCAGTGCTTGTCCGTCGCAACCCGCGCCGATCACACTGGATCCGGTTGCGATACCGCTAGGCGGCTATTGGACCGGTGCGGGAATTGTCGATGCATCCGCAGGAACGTACGATCCGGTGCAAGCCGGAAACGGCTGGGATGAACTGCTCTATTTCGCGCCGAACGGCTGTGTGGATACCATCGGGATCTTGGTCGGATACACCACCTTGGATGTCGACACTTTGTACTTCTGTTCGGATAGCGATGCACTGCAACTTGATCTCGAAAGCACCGGCCGCACACCTTGGGATGGATCATGGAGCGGGACCGCAATAAGTCAGAACATCAATGAGGACTGGTACTTCGATCCACAAGTGGCCGGTATCGGTGTTCACACTTTGCACTTCGATGCGAACACCTGCGGCGACTCACTGTTGGCGATCGTGCATCCATCCTCACTGAACGTTGCCGATATGACGATATGTAGTAACGCGGATCCGTTCGCGATCGCGATCGTACCGCCGGGAGCCACATTCACCGGAAATGGCGTTGATCAAAGTGGTTTGTTCGATCCATCTACTGCAGGCGAAGGCGATCACTTGATCCACTACGATACCCCAGCCGGTTGCAGCGATTCTGTAACCGTTACGGTTCTTCTTTTTCAGCAAGCACAGCTCGGTGGTGTACAACCGATGTACTGCTCGAACGATGTGGATGTAACGATCACATTCTCTCCTCCCGGCGGTGATCTCACAGGGTTCAACGCGGTAACATTCAATCCTTCAACATTATCGAATGGTGACTACGAACTGATCTACTCGATCGGTTACGGCGCATGCCTGAGCACGGACACGCTTCGCTTTACGGACCACGCTGCTTTGACCACGCAGTTGGTGGTGTTGAACAATCCGATCTGCGCAGGTGGCGGTAGTTCCATCGAAGTGCAGACCAGCGGAGGCGATCCAGAAGCCATCATAACATATCAATGGGACCATGGACTGTTCCCCGTCTCCACGCAAAACGTCTCCCCTTCCACAACTACATCCTACTCGGTAATGACCACCGATGGATGCAGCGCTCCGGTGTTGGACAGTATCACCATCGTGGTACACCCACCATTCGCACCGGCCTTCAACTTCCCGCCCATGCAGTGCTACGGCGATGATGGCTACGTTGTGGGAAGTGTGACCGGAAGCGGCACGTACAACTTCAATTGGGAAGTCGGTTCAAGCGAATTGCAAGGGGACAGCATCGCGCTGCCCGCAGGTGGATTGGCATTCGTAACTGTTACCAACAACGAAACCGGATGTGACACGGACAGTTTGGTACGCGTGCCGAGCTGGCCGCCGATCACGGCGCTCTTCAGTGCCAACCCAAATGAATCGTGCGTGGACTTCGATCAAAAGGATGTCACCTTCATCGACCTCAGCAACAACGCGGTGGATGGATACTGGGTATTGAACACGGACACAGTTCCTTACTCGTTCGGCACGAACCCGCACTACGACCACGGTGTCGCGGGCTACTACCAAGTGCAATTGGTGGTTTGGAACGAAGGGAATTGTGCGGACTCGATGGCATTGGACATGTGCATTCGCGGCAGTGATGCGGTGTTCATCCCTGATGTGTTCAGTCCCAACAACGATGGCAACAACGATGTACTCTTCGTGCGCGCACCGACCGTGATCGAACTGGAATTCGTGGTGTTCGATCGCTGGGGAACCGCCTTGTTCAGCACGAACGATGTGGACAAGGGTTGGGACGGTATCGTGAACGGAAGGCCAGGTGCAAGCGGCGTATACATCTACACTTTGGTAGCACGTACCGAAAAGGGTGAAGACATCCAAAAGACGGGAAACATCACGTTGGTGCGATGACCGGAACGATGAATATATCGAAGGACGGACCGATCATGCTTCGCATTGCGTTACTTGTATCAGGAATTCTCTTTGGCATATTCCTCTTCGGACAAGACGTCCACTTCGGGCAATTCTACAACGCGCCGCTCGTGATCAATCCAGCGAACGCTGGTGATATTGAAGGTGATCAACGGCTGGTCCTGATCCACCGCGAACAATGGCGCAGCTTAGGTAGTCCGTTCCGTACGAGTGCGTTCAGCTATGACCTCCCTGTCCTTGCTGGAAAACTAGGCGGTGGCCGCTATCTCGGTATCGGTGTCAGTGCCTTCAGTGACAAGGCGGGCAGCACGCGATTCGGCGACACGCAAGCGAACCTCAGTGTTTCCTACGCGATCAAAAGCGGAGAGGAAAGCATGATCGCATTCGGTCTGCAAGGCGGCTACGGACAACGCAGTGCAGTGCTCGACGGCATGCGATGGGACAGCCAATACAATAGCGCAGGGTACAACCCCGATCTGCCGACGAACGAATCCATCGCGAACAGCAGATCTTCCTTTGCAGACTTTGGTGCGGGGGTGCTTGGGAAAGGGGATTTGAAGAACGGCATCGGTTGGAAAGCCGGCGGTTCGGTGTTCCATTTGAACCAAGCGCGGGTCTCGTTGTTCGGGTCGAATGCGGATCGACTGTTGCGCCGATATGTGGTGCACGGTGAATTGCGGATCGAAGGCGAACGTTGGATATGGTTACCGAAGTTCTTCTTGGCGCAGCAAGGTGCAAGCCGCGAGATCAACGTGGGTGGCTTGATACACCGAAGGATAGGTGTGGACAGTAGGTACACGACCGACAAGAATTCTTCTGCCGTCTACTTCGGTTGTTTCTATCGGTACAAGGATGCCGTTGTTCCCACTGTGCAATTGGAATGGAAGCGCAAGTTGATGGCCGGGTTGAGCTACGACATCAACATCAGCAAACTACGCGCACAAACGAGCTATCGCGGCGGCATGGAAGTGAGCCTGCAATGGATCGGCATGTTCAGTGACAAACGCATGAAGTTACCGAAGGGATTGTCGCGATGAACTGTTGCTCCTTTCAAGGCATCTCCACCCAATCCCCATGTTGTTTGATCAGCTCGATCAACTCATCTACGGCATTGGCGCTGGGCACGTTGCGCTTGACCACTTCCTTTTCCTTGTACAGAGTGATCACGCCGATACCGGTACCCACGTAGCCATAATCGGCGTCGGCCATTTCACCGGGGCCATTCACGATGCAGCCCATGATCCCGATCTTGACTCCTTTCAAGTGACTTGTTCGTGCGCGGATCTTCGCAGTGGTCTCTTGTAGGTCGAAGAGCGTACGACCACAGCTCGGACAACTGATGTATTCGGTCTTGCTGGTGCGGGTGCGTGTGGCTTGCAGAATGCCGAACGCCGTGCGGCAAACGAGGTCTTCGCGACCGCCATCCGTATCCGCCAGAAAGATGCCATCGCCGAAACCATCCAGGAACAGCGGACCCATGTCGGTACTGCTGTGCAGGACAAGCTGATCCTTGTTCATGCCGCCATACACACGACCAATGATCACTGGATTCGCGCACTCCTGTTCGATCAGGGTGAAGAACAAGCGTCGTTGTTCGGCCATGCCATGCGCGTTGTCCGTATCGATAAGGAGCACCACGGAGGGATCCGCTTTCAACTTGGCAATGAAGGCGGCGTCGAGATGCGCGAGTTTGGCGGAAACCAAATTGAAGCGGGGATGCATTTCAACACCTTCTGCAAACTCCTTCACCAGTAGAAAAGGGAAATGGCGTTCCTTGTTCATGTTCGTGAGCCATGTCGCGTGATCTTGGATGATGCCCAATGTTCCTGGGATCTCGAAGTCGATGGTATTCTTTCCGATGTACGCGTAATCGCACGCCTGATCGGTGATGTTCCACTTGTCCAACGGCACACTGTAGCGATAACCCCAAGCGAACAAGCTGGCCGGTGTGATCCGGTCCTTGCTGCTGAGATCGGCCAAAACGATAGGTACATGACGCGCACCCAAATTGATCACTTCACGGGTGTGCCTGCGTTCATGCGTGTACGGATCGATGGGCAGATGAACGACTGATGGGATGGGTGCATGGCCCGATCTATTCGCGTAGCGATCCACGAGTTCACGTGCCACGGGGATCTCAAATTCCGGCTCTTCGGTCAAGCTCACGCGCACGGTATCGCCGAGACCGTCTTCCAACAACGCACCGATGCCCGCAGCACTTTTCACCCGACCATCTTCGCCATCACCAGCTTCGGTTACGCCCAAATGCAAGGGGTAGTCCCAACCTTCGTGCATCATGCGGTGTACGAGCAAACGGTAGGCCTGCACCATCACTTGCACGTTGCTGGCCTTCATGCTCAACACGATCTCGTGGTAGTTCTCATCGCGGCAGACGCGCAGGAATTCAAAGGCGCTTTCCACCATGCCTTGCGGTGTGTCGCCATACCGGTTCAGGATGCGATCACTTAGGCTACCGTGGTTGGTACCGATCCGCATGGCGGTCCCTTCCTCCTTGCAAATACGCACCAAAGGCGTGAAGCGTTCGCGGATCCGTTCCAGTTCCGACTCGTACTGCGCATCGCTGTATTCGCGCACGTCGAACTTCTTCTTGTCGGCATAGTTCCCCGGGTTCACACGCACCTTTTCCACGATCCGCGCAGCGATCTCCGCAGCATTCGGGGTGAAGTGGATATCAGCAACTAAAGGTGCCGCATAACCCTTCGCACGCAGCTGCTTTTTGATCTCCGCCAAATTCTCCGCTTCCTTTTTGCTGGGCGCTGTGATCCGAACGAGTTCGCAACCCGCTTCGATCATGCGGATGCTCTGCGCAACAGTACCTGCCGTGTCCATGGTATCGGTGGTGGTCATGCTTTGCACCCGGATCGGCTCTGCGCCACCGATGCCCACATCACCAACCTTAACCACACGAGTGCGCCAACGTTCGTATTGCGTTAACGAGGGGCAATATGTCCTCGGATCCAGAATAGTAGGTGCTGCCATGTGCGGGCAAAGTTATCGGAACGCGGTTCGGCGGAACGGTCAACTCTTCAAACGGTTTCGGCCATCGACCGGTGTGGTGCCATCATCGAATTTCCACCCGGCACTTTCGACCATGGTGCGGATCACATTGAACATGGCCCCGCGCTGTTCCTCTGCGCGTTCGAAGAGGTCACTTTGAAGAGCCTTGGTACGGATCTGTGCCTTTGCATCTGCCTCCATACGGGTCAGATCGGCAGCGGTGAATGGATTGAAGGTCCCAGCATCAAGGTCGTAATAATCCACCTCGTGATCAATGGAAAGGATCGTTGGTTTGGTGAGTCCGTTCACGTGTACGGTATGCGTAGCCTCATCCACTTCCAAGTGCATGCCCTCGAGATCATAACCAACACTGACCTTGGCCTGCAAACGGAGCATGGCTTTCTTCTGGAAGGGTGATAAGTCCTTCAGCCAGCTGAACAATGCTTCGGCACTTTGATAGGAATAGACCTCGTTGAAGTCGCCCTCCACGGTGATCAATTTCAAGACGGGCCTTACACGCTCCAATAGCACGGTTGCATTCACCTGTTCTGTTGCTGGTTCCGGTTCGTAAACGGAACGCGTAATGAAGAACACCAACAGCCCTGCAACGATCATAAAGATCAGGCCTTTCAACTTATCCATGCCACAAAGATCGGGTCCACCCCGGTTCACCCGCGCGAAAGCGGATCAGGTTCCACCACTTGGCTTCGCGACAGCCGTTTCTGGTGCCAGCCATTGACCACCAAACAACCGAGGATCAGCGCAAAACCGAGGTATGAACCGGTGCGCAGTTTCTCTTCGGAACCCCAGATCAGCAATGCGATGAGAATGGTATAGACCGGTTCCAAGTTCACGGTAAGTACCACAGTGAACGGCGAGAGCTGGCGCATGACCGCAATGCCGGCCACGAATGCGAACGAGGTGCACACGAGGCCCAGTATCAACTGGTACACGATGTCGCTGGAAGGCAATTCCCAAAGCGGTGGCGGTAGATCATTGGTGAGGAAGAGGTAGCCCCCGAGCACGACCACAGCACCCACCATTTCGTAGAAACCGATCCGCATAGCACTGTCACGTTTCACCAGAACCGCATTCACGATGTTGAACCACGCGCTGAAGAGCGCACTGACCGTTGCAATGATGATACCTTCACGATACCCGACCTCCAATCCGAAGATCAACACCAGAGCGGCCATGACCACTGCGCCAAGAACCAGTTCGTAGGCCCGGAGCTTCCGCTTGAACCAGAAGGGTTCCAACAGGGCGGTGAACACCGTGCTGGTGCTAAGGCAAGCCGCTGCAATGGAGGCCGTGCTGATCTTGATCGCCCAGAAGAACGTGAGCCAATGTGCCGTGATCAATAGGCTGGTGAGAAGGTAGTGCTTCAGGTCCGGTGTCGCGGGCGAAAGGGACCGGCGTTTCCACAGAGCGATGACCGCCAAACCCGCAGCTGCGATCGCCGTTCGCGTGTACACCATGTGTACAGGGCTTTGCTGGATCAGCTTGCCAAGGATGCCGGTAAAACCCCAGATGAACACCGTGAGGTGCAACAACAGCAAGGCATTGCGGCGGGCGTTCATGTGGCTGCCGCAAGGTAGATCGCGACTAACGGATCTCGGTGAATTTGTCCTTCAACGCCTTCACGAGCACCTCTTGCTTGGCGATCGCATCCTGCGTGGTGGCTTGCTGGGCCAGGTTCTTCTTGACAGTTGAAGCAAGTTCCTCGGCCTTTTTGGTCATGTCCTGTTGGGTATCGATCGCCTTGGCATTTCGCTTCTCGGCGTTGTCCTTGTCCTTGGTCGCCCGAGCAAGTTCCTTTTCCAGTTCGGGGTCCGGTTGAGTAAGTAGGTCACCTTTCAATTTGGAAACCTGTTTCGCAAGGTCATCAGCTTCGGCACGGGTGCTCGCTTGGTCCGCCACTGCTTCGGCGGCGCGTTCGTTGCTCTTTCCAATGCTTGCTTCAGCACGTTCCTTCTCCCGTTCCAAATTCTGAAGTTCACGATGCAGGTTGTCCAGTCCATTTTCCGCCGTGGTCAATTCTTGTTGCACCAGCTGGCGCCGCAGAGCATTCGTGCGTTGCATCACGAAAGCGCGTGCAGCTTCCAAGGCTGTAGGGTCACTATTCGGAGCAATGAAGCCTGCGGTGGTCTGGATCGCCACATAAGCTGTAAGGAAGGGGCTTGCTCTTCGCTGTTCGGCGACCACATAGATCCGCACTGTATCCGAGGAAACCTGTGGCAACAGCGCACCGTGCCCGATCACTTCCTTCTTGCTGGACACCGAAGCACTTACCTTCTTCAATTCATCCTTCCAGAAGCTCTCCACGTATCGGGTATCGGTGCCTTCGAAACGATAGCTGAGCGTGGGATGGACACCATCACTGAACGAAAAAGACGATAGCTCGACGGTTTGCTGTGCCTGCGCAACAACTGCGCGGAACAGGAGAAAAGCAAGCGTGGTGCGTAGCGTGATCATGGTCATATGCCTTGCAAGCGGCGTACCGTTCATTCCTCGTGATCCACTTTGGATACACCACCGCTCACCACGAATTTCATGACATCAGCAGCGCGGGCATCCAATGGCGAAACATTACTGACCGGCACAATGATCAAGTTCCCACTCCATGCAAAAGCATGAGGCAGGTACACAGCCACCTTGTCCGGACCCACACCAAGGTGCTGCAGGTCGCTTTGGGTGATGAAGCCGACGCGTTCCACATCCATTCCACTTCCGAGCCGCACCAACACCGGTCGGTCGAATTTCTTCTTGTTGCCAACCAAAGCCTCCATCAGGTCCTTGAGCGCCCCGTACATGGTCTTCAGGAAGGGGATACGATGCAGGAGGTCTTCACCAAGATCCGCAATGGGCTGGTAGAGAAAGGTGCTGCCCAACCACCCGACGGCGGTAATGGTCACCAACAAGATCAGGATGCCTAATCCGGGCACTTCGGTCTTGACGATCCCGTCAAGAAAGGCCAGTGAACGCCACAATGCCCAGATCAGCACGGTGATCGGCATCAGCAACAGCAAGCCCCTGAAGAAGAAGCCGAGGATCACTTTCCACGTGTTCTGTATGCGCATTACGACCGCGAAGGTAGAGCGGTGCAGCGGGCTAAGTGCATGCCGGCTGGATCTAATATCAAAAGGTGGGTGTAGAAGAGTTAAGTGAACACTTCAGGCGTTCCGATCTTTGATGGAGAGACAGAGATCGATCATCCCTGCTCAAGTGCTCCACGAACCTTCTTCGGCAACGAATCCCGCACCAGCTCGTAGCTATGGTCGGCGAGTTCCAGAAGCAACTTGGTGGGCACGGAACCATCGGTCGATACCGTGTTCCAATGCTGCTTGTTCATGTGGTATCCCGGTACGATACCGGCATAGCGCTCGCGCAATTCAACCGCCCGTTCGGGGTCACATTTCAGGTTGATGCTCAAGAAAAGGTCGGTGTCCATCAGCGCGAAGATCTTGTTGCCCACGCGCATGGCCAGTGTCACTTGATCGAACGGAAAATTCTCCGAGTAGCCGGGTTTCTTCAGGCAGTGCGCTCGGAACTCTTCCAAGGTCATGGCAACAAGGCGTAGAGCACCGGGCGACTGGGAGCGGCATCGTTCACGAAATGGGCCAGTTGCAACTCGAGCAAGTAGTCGCCATCGCGGACCGTTTCCGGAATGTGCAGCAATTCGCTGATCGTCCGTTGCGTGTCCACGGTGTTCGGGTAGTCCCAAAAGGCGTGGTGAGCGGCCAAAACCCCACCGTCCTCTTCGCGGTCAACGCTGGGCAGGTCCAAGAGCAGGTGACGTATCCCAATGCTGCGGATCCAAGCACAAGCCGTGCTTTGCAGGTAGGGTGCGTTCGTCCCGCTCCAATCGCGTGGGGCGCCATCGCTTTGAGGCAAGGTCCGTATGATCAATGCTTCCGGAACCTGATCGCCAACAAAACTTCTGATCTGCTCCAGTGTGATCACCAGGTCCGTGCGGTTGTCCGGGGCGCGTCGTTCTTCCGGCAACAAGCTTACCACTTGTGCGGTAAAGAAGTAGCGTTTGAATTGGCCACCGACGGGTTGGATCTCTGGGGAAATATGCCCAACGCTTTCGGTATGCGTGCCGTGCCCGTGGGGATTGAAGGTGATCGTTCGGAAATTCACAGGCGCACCGGCGCTCACTGCGTAAGTCTTGCCCTCGTTCGACACCGGTTCCATGCGAACGGGATCCACCCACCACGCACGCAACTGCCCGTCACCATCGCGCAAGGGTTGCGATAGGTCGAGGGGCTTGGAAAGGTCCACCCGAAAGGTGCGACCGCGGTGCGTGATCTCAGCGATCATGGTCGGTTACGAAGAGGTCCGAAGCGATCCGATCGGCAAAGTGCCTACCGGCTCTGCTCAAAACTAACCGCCCGTTCGATACGACCAATTGCCCCTTCGACACATAGCTGTTTACAGCCGACGAGTTGATCGCCAAGGCATCGATCTCAAGCATTGAAATGTCCACGCCCTTCATGGTCCGCAGGCCGGTCATCAGGCGCTCATTGGTGCGTTGGGCCCGGGTCAACTCCTCACTGGTCCAATAGGATCCACCATTAGAAATAGCTTTGACATACGCGGCATTGTTGGCGACATTCCAGCGCCGGTGGGTTCCGTTGAACGAATGTGCCGCCGGTCCGATCCCGAGATAAGGCACACCTTCCCAATAGCTGTTGTTGTGGCGCGAAAAATGGCCGGGCAAACCGAAGTTGCTGATCTCGTAATGCACGAGACCAGCTTTCTCCATGCGCTCGATCAAATGGTCGAACTGTGCGCTTTGGTCATCGTCTTCAGGCATCTGTACCGCGCCCTTCTTCACTTGGTGGGCCAGCGCGGTTTTGGCTTCAACAGTAAGGCAATAGGCCGAAAGGTGCGGCATGCCGAATTCCAACGCTGTGTTGAGTTGTTCGTCCCACTCCGCGATGGTCATCCCTGGCAGCCCGTAGATCAAGTCGATGGTCCAACTTTCGAAACCGGCTTTTGCGATCAGCTCAATGCTCTTCAATGCTTGCTGCGCAGTGTGTGCACGGCCCATGAAACGCAATCGATCCTCCCGGAAACTTTGGGTGCCGAGGCTCAGTCGCGTAATGCCCATGGCTTTCCATGCAGCCAGATTCTCCGGTGTGATGTCATCCGGGTTCGCTTCCAAGGTGATCTCGGCGTTCGGTTGTATGGTGAACTGTTTCCGAGCATCATCCAGGAACCCGGCGATCGCTGTGGGTTGCAAAAGGCTGGGAGTTCCACCACCGAAATAGATCGTTCCTACGGTCGTTTTGGCAAGCTCTTCGGCACGATCATGCAACTCCTTCCTGATCGCTTCTACAAGTTGATCAGTACTTCGGAGGTTCGTGCTAAAGTGGAAATCACAGTAAGTACAAGCCTTGCGGCAGAAAGGAACGTGGATGTAAAGTCCTGCCATTGACCAAGGATCACTCAAGCTCTGGATCGGTTACAAGCTTGTCACTGAAATTCCCCTTCGCCAGTGTGATCCTAAAAGTGGTCCCAACCCCCGGCGTGCTTTTCTTCACCATGATATGACCGCCGTGGTATTGTTCAATGATGCGTTTGCTCAATGAAAGACCTAATCCCCATCCGCGTTTCTTGGTGGTGAAGCCGGGCTGGAACACCGTACGCTGTTGGGCCACGGGAATGCCTTTGCCATTATCCGTTACATCGATGTGTACGTTGGAACCATCGGGCACCAATTCAATGGTGATCGACCCTTGTCCTTCCATGGCATCCACAGCATTACGGATCAAGTTCTCGATCACCCAGCTGAACAGTGCACGGTTCAATGGCACGAGCAATTCAGGATCGGCGGGTTGCACCACTTCGATCACGGCCTTCGAAGGTAGACGTGGACGTAGGTAAAGCACTGTAGCGCGCAAGGTGTAGTACAGTTTTTCGGGGGTCAGGTCGGGTGCCGAACCGATCTTGCTGAAGCGTTCGGTGATCACCTCCAAACGGTCCACGTCCTTGCGCATCTCATTCAAGGCCATTGGGTCCACACCCTTCGCTTTCAGCAGTTCCATCCAAGCCATCAACGAACTCAACGGAGTGCCCAACTGGTGCGCGGTCTCCTTCGCCATGCCCACCCATACCTGGTTCTGCTCGGCATTACGGAAGATACTGAACAGGGCATAGGCAACGATCAGGAACAGCGCAAGAATGCCCAATTGCACGTATGGGAAGTAGCGCAATTGGGTGATCACGAGTGACTCCTCGTAGAATATATAATTGCGGCCTTGTCCCGGCAAGCTGATCGCGATCGGTGTATTGGCCTTTTCCATGGAACGGATGCGCGCTTGCATGGCCGCACTGTCTTCCTTTATATGGGCTTCGATGTGCCCGCTCTCGATCACGTGGGTACGGGTGCTGTCGGTGTAGATAACAGGAACGGCAGCTGTGCTCATCACCGTTTCCGATATGAACGAACGGATGATGCCGTCCATCACCTCCTGTAGTTCCGTGAAGACCTTGGAGTTCTTGTAATAGAGCAACTGTTTCTCCACCCCCTGTATGCCGATCTCGATGGGGTCGTGCAGGGCGGCCATGTCCTTGATCTCCTGTTCCAACCGTTCGGGGTGTTTTGTGATCAGGGTATCCACATTCCGATCGAAACGCAATTGGCCCTCGCTATCGGTAATGATCACCGGCACCGTGGTGTTGTCACTCACCACCCGCAGGTAGAAGCTGAAGTCCGTTTCGTCGCTGCTGCCCAATCGCTGCATGGCCTCTGCGAGAAGCTGCACCTTCTTGGCTTCTTCATCGCGCAACCTGTTGAAGAGCTTCTCGGTGTAGTTCACCAGTTCCGCCCTATTCTGCACGGCCTCCGCCCAGAGTTGGACTTTCTTCCGTTCCTCCAGCCTTACGCGATCCACGATACGGTTGCTGTACCAAAGGGATGCCCCAACGATCAGCATGGCCATTACGGCCAGCACCAGTTTCCAGCGTTGTTTGCGCGAATAGAGGTCCATGCGGGCGTGAAGTTCGCCATTGCCGGGAACACAGCCGCCGGAATGGTGCAAGGATATCGGATCAGACCTCCTTCATTAGCAAGACATACATGACGTGTTTCAACCGTAAATGAACGGAATTGGCTGAATAAACCTGCTTAGGAACTTGGACAGTGCCCCCCCCCTATTCCCGTTCATTCACGTCAATTCACGGTTCCTTTTCCTCATTGATGGTGATCGCTCCCATGGACAAAGCCGACTAAATTCGCGGTCCGTTAGAATGATCCTTCCTCACGCCATACAAGAAGTAAAAGACGCTGCCCGCGTGGAGGACGTAGTAGGCGAATTCGTCGCGCTGAAGCGGAAAGGCCCTCGTTTTCTAGGGCTTTGTCCGTTCCACAACGAGAAAACGCCTTCGTTCAATGTCAGCCCGCAGCTGGGCATCTACAAGTGTTTTGGTTGTGGCGAGGCGGGCGATAGCATCACCTTCCTTACCAAGCACGAGCACCTCAGCTACGTGGAAGCCATCAAATGGTTAGGCAAGCGCTACAACATCGATCTGCCGGAAGAAGAGCAGAGCGCCGAACAAGAACTTGAGCAGAGCGAACGCGAGAGCCTTGCAGTGGTCCAAACTTGGGCGCAGCAATGGAGCACGGATCAATTGTGGAACACCGAGGAAGGGCGTAACATCGCCTTGAGCTATTTCCGGGAACGCGGCTTTACCGAAGCCACGATCAAGGAATTCCAATTGGGGTATGTGCCGGAACGTGGCAACCAATTCGCAGCAGCGGCCTTGGCACATGGGTTCAAAGCGGAACTCCTGGACAAGGCCGGTTGGATCAAACGCCGCGATGACGGCACGCCATGGGATTTCTTCGCCGGGCGGGTCACATTTCCCATACATGGGCTTAGCGGACAAGTGATCGGCTTCGGGGCGCGCACCTTGAAGAGCGACAAGAAGCTGCCGAAGTACTTCAACAGTCCGGAAAGCCTGTTGTACGTGAAGAGCCGATCGTTGTACGGCATTTTCCAAGCCAAGAAGGTGATCGCGAGCACCGAGCTCTGTTACTTGGTCGAAGGCTATACCGATGTGATCAGTTTGCACCAAGCGGGCATCACCAACGTGGTTGCCAGCAGTGGCACCAGCCTTACCGAGGACCAGGTCCGATTGATCAAGCGGTACGCTCCCACGGTGTGTATCCTGTACGATGGTGACGCGGCAGGCATGAAAGCCAGCCTACGCGGCATCGATCTGGTGCTTCGCGAAGGGTTGAACGTAAAAGTGGTGACATTTCCGGAAGGGGAAGACCCGGACAGTTTTGCAAAGAGCCACAGCAGCAGTGAGCTAACGGCGCACCTGACCGAAAAGGCACAGGACTTCATCGTATTCAAAGCGGGTCTGCTCATGGCCGACAGTGGCGATGATCCAGTGAAGAAAGCCGGTGCGATCCATGAGATCGTCGAGAGTGTGGCCCTGGTGCCGGACATGGTGTTGCGTTCGCTGTACATCAAGCAATGCAGTCGCTTGTTGGAAGTGAACGAGCAGGCATTGTTGAGCGAAATGAACAAGGTGCTGCGTAAACAGTACCGCAAGAAACAAGGAGGGCGAGCGGATCACGGTAAAATTCCAGAACGTGGACGATAGTGAGGAAGAAGAAGAGACAAGTGTGGCGGAGCTGATGTTCGAACTGTTGGCACTGGACGATATCTTGTTCGACGAGCCGATCTTCCGTGCCATTTATTTGGACTATCGCCACCGCAGCAACCTGGGCACCGCGGTGAATGATCAACAATACGTGGGGCATGAAGATGAAAGCTGGCGGCTCACGGCGATCGACCTGCTCACGGACAAATACCTGTTGAGCAAGAATTGGAAAGAACGCCACAAGATCCACGTGAAACGAGAGAGTGAAGCGTTGAAGGATGCACTGGAAGAAGCCGTGGACATCCTCAAGGAACGAAGGGTGGACCGCATGATCAAGGACCGACAGGAAACCTTGAAGACCTCGGATGAGATCGGTGTTATGGCGACTTTGCAGGAGATCATTCAACTCAGCGAGGCCAAGAAGAAATTGGCCAAGAAGACCGGACGCGTGATCGTCGGATGATCGATCACTTAGCGGATCCAGCTATCCTTTTCCCCTTGTAGACCTACGAGCCGGGCAACGAGGTCGGGGTGATCGAAGTCTTCATCCTATACCTTCGCTCCCATTTGACCGTAGCCATCGCTGGTTCAAATACGCCTTTGCCCAACAAATCACCTTCATGAGATCATTCGCCGCTCTCTTTTGCCTCTTCCTCTCCTCCGCAATTTTCGCACAATCCACCTGTGATTGTTGGATCGAACCGGACAACAGTTACACCTTGGCTCTCGGCGCCAGCGACGATGGGTCATCGGGACAGATCACCCTCCCTTTCAACTTCAATTTTTACGGCGATGCGTACAACTCGGTGTTCATCAACAACAACGGGAACATCACGTTTGGTGGAGCCTTCGGCTCGTTCAGCTCCACTGGGTTTCCCAATGCCAATAACGTAATGATCGCTCCTTTTTGGGCCGATGTGGATACGCGTGGATCCGGGCAGGTCTGGTACAAGGTAACGGCGACCGCCTTGTACGTGAATTGGGTAGATGTGGGCTACTTCAGTTCACAATCGGACAAGGTGAACACTTTCCAAGTGATCATCACCAACGGCTCTGACCCCATTCTAGGCGTTGGCAATAATGTGGGTCTTTGTTATCAGGACATGCAGTGGTCCACCGGCAATGCCTCCGGTGGAAGTGGTGGTTTTGGTGGTACCCCCAGCAGTGTTGGGATGAATCGCGGCAACGGTATTGACTATTTCCAGATCACCAGGAACGACCACGCGGGAATTGATTACGATGGCCCGTTCGGAAATGCGGATGGTGTTGATTGGCTGGACGATAAGAACTTCGTGTTAAGTACATCGACCACCACGGTGAACGTTGCGCCGCTTGCTGCAGGCACATCCCAATGCGATACTGTCGTGGTTTGTACCGGGCAGCTCACGGATATTGAATTCAGCTTCCTTTCCCCCGAGAACGGGCAAGTGACCACGGCAACGAGCGATGCACCCATGATCCCAGATTGGACAGAGATCTCGAACGTTGTGGGTGTCGTGGCTTCGGTGACGGGACAATTCACTCCTACCCAACCTGGGATATTCGAGATAACATTCACAGGAACGGACAACGGCACGCCGAACTTGAGCACCACGGTCACCGTGGTCGTACAGGTGATCAATGGCCCCACCACACCTCCTGCGATCTCGGGACCAACAACGTTCTGCGCAGGGGCATCCATCACCTTGATGGCCAACGGCACCTTCAGCAACTATGTGTGGAGCAATGGCCTTACTGGGCAGATGATCACTGTCTTCGCACCCGGAACGTTCACGGTAACGGGTGGCACGGGGAGCTGCGAATTGACCTCTTCCACCTTCACGGTGGCTCAGATCACTCCGCCCGTCTTGCAGATCACCGGTAGCCAGGCATTTTGTGGCGACTCGGTGACCGTATTGACCGCTTCGTCCGGCTTTTCCGGCTATAGCTGGAGCAATGGGCTCAGGGGACAAGTGTCACGGTTCCGGAAGGCAGTTATACGGTTTCTGGTCAATTCCAAGGTTGTTCGGTCACCTCGCCACCGTTCACTGTATTCTTGATCGATCCCGGAGCACCTGCTATCCTCGGGAACACGGAGGTATGCGGCAATGTGGGCACCACCTTGGGTATAGACCCCTCTCCCTACGATAGCTTCAGTTGGAGCACAGGGGCCATCACACCCTCCATCACTGTGGTCGGGCCGGGAGTATATTCCGTGTACGCCGTTTTCGGTGATTGCGACTACACCTCCGAAATAGAAGTGGTGGACCTTGCAAGCACGATCCAGTTGATCACGATCATCGGACCAAGTACCATCACCGGTACGGATCCAGTGCAGTTCACCGCAACACCGTTCCTCCCTGATGCGGACTCCATCGTTTGGACCCTGCCCAACGGTTGGGTCTGGGGCGATGACCTGGACCACTTCGATGCCGAAGCCTTGGTCATCCCAGCATCGGATGCGGGGGAATACACCATCTGCGCAACCTCATATACGGAAGGGTGTGCGGGCAATGAGTTGTGCTACTCGACGCTGGTCACGGGCATGTTCGGGATACTGTCCAACAACATGGACGTGCTCGCTTACCCCAATCCTACCACTGGTCTTTTCACCATTTCCTGCGGTAGCAATTCCATCCCAACTGACGTGCGTATCACAGACCAATTGGGACGAGCGGTCACCACAAAACAGGTGCGCCGAACTGCGGGCAACTTACAATTGGACATGGATGGTTTGGCCGAAGGACGTTACACCATCGCGTTCCGTGTTGATGGGAAATTGGTGCGGAGCGCTGTGGTAGTGGGGCGTTGAGGTGCAGCGTGATCTTGGCATCTTGAACGGTTGAGGTAGGATCGTTTGGGCTATTCTACTTTCCTTCGTGCCATGCCCCACGCACATACGCACGATCACGCGCCACATGAAGGGCACTCCCACGGCGAAGCCCACGCGCAAAGCGCCAATGCCCTGCGCTTGGCCTTCTTCATCAACTTGGCTTTTACGATCGTTGAGGCCATTGGCGGTTGGTGGACCCAAAGCCTGGCGGTGCTCACCGATGCCATGCACGATGGGGGCGACTGCTTGGTGCTAGGTGCGGCGTGGTGGTTGCAGCGGGTTGCGATGAAAGGGCGCGATGCACGGTACAGCTACGGCTATGGTCGGTACAGCATGTTGGGCGGTTGGCTCACTTCGGTGGTGTTGATCGTGGGTGCGTTGGGGATGCTTGTGGTAACCATTCCGCGCTTGTGGGATCCGCATTTGCCGAATGCAACCGGTATGATGGGCATCGCGGTGTTCGGCTTGGTTATGAACGGATTTGCGGCGTGGAAACTGCACGGCGGCCAAAGTTTGAATGAACGTGGAGCCTACTTGCACTTGTTGGAGGATGTGCTCGGTTGGGCGGCGGTGTTGGTGGGCGCGATCGTGATCCGCTTCACCGGATGGGCCTTCGTGGACCCGTTGATGGGCATCGGCATTTCCATCTTCATTCTCTACAATGCAATAGGCACGTTACGTACCGGCACCAAGATCCTGATGCAACAAGTACCAGCGGGAATGGACCTCGGAAAAGTGCGTGACCAGTTGCTCGCGATCGGTCATGTAGTGGGCGTACATGATCAGCACATCTGGTCGTTGGATGGAAGCTACACCATCCATACCGTGCATTTGGTGGTTGAGGCAAAGGATCTTTTTGGTGTTCGGACGATCAAGGAAAAGGCACGCCAAGTGTTGACTGAAGCCGGGATCCAGCATGCGACGATCGAACTGGAATGGGCCGATGAACCTTGCAGCTTGGAACACCACTGATCACCACCCGAATGGATCGAAAACAGGTATTCCGGTTGTTGGCCAAATTGAACAAGGCCATCTTGCCGCGTATGTGGGACAAGGAACTCACCCGACTATCCAAAATGCAAAAGGCCATCGTCGCCTGGCGGATCTGGGTAACGAAGAATGCGCTTTAGTGCCCCCAAGACAATACTGCCATTTGGAAGGTCATCGCGAGATCCGCGTGCCGGAGGCACGACGGGACGAAGCGATCCCTTCCAAACAGCACAGCACCCGCACAAGCCCTCCATATCCGAACCTCGAACCTGGAGGCCCCCTATCATTTCCTTCCCAATTCCACTAATTTGGGCCGGTGAAGTGGTTCTGGTCCTTCTTGGCGGTGTTGTTATGGGTCGCCATGGACGCGCAAAGCGTACTGGTGATCAATGAGTTGCAGGCCGCGAACCGGCTTACTTACGCTGATCCTGAAGGGCTTACACCAGACTGGATAGAGGTGTACAACACCACCGGCGATCCGCAGGACATGAAGGGCATGCGGCTCGCCGTTGCCGGGAGACAGCACATTATCTCCAGCTCTTTGGTGATCCCTGCGAACACCTTACAATTGTTGTGGCTGGACGGACACCCCGAACGTGGAAATGACCACATCGGCTTCTCCTTACCGCGTAAGGGCGGTTCTTTGTTGTTGATCGCTGCTGATGGGTCCACGATCATGGACCTGTTCACCTATCCGGCCATGGTGGGCGATCTAAGTGTGGGAAGGCTAGCCGATGGCACGCAGGAATGGACCTTTTTCAGGAAACCCACACCGGGTTCGCCGAATGGTTCCAATGAGGCGATACACCAGCAGTCACCTGCACCCACTGTGGATGCCGCATTGTCAACTTCCGGGGCCAAGCGCACACTGGCTTTGAACTGCACGCACTGTGGCTCCATCCAATTCACCTTGGACGGCACCGAACCCACCGAGGAACATGGCAACCTGTACAACGGTCCGTTCCCGTTGCCTGCCGATGTGGTTCTACGCGCACGTGCATTCCGGCCGGACCAACTGCCGAGCAAGGAGTTGTGCCTTACACTGATCAATGGCAGCGTGCCACAGGATGGTATAACGGTGGCCTTGGACCAACGCGGTCTTTGGGGGGACAGTACGGGGATCAATGTGGAAGGGGCATTGGCCAACTTCTCACGACGCGGAAGACCTTGGGAACGACTGGCGATGGTACAATTCAACGGGGCCACCGAAGCACCGATCCCGTTGGGCATAAGCGTACATGGCAGTGGGTCCAGGAGCTTGGCGAAACGTTCGTTCAAGCTGCATGCGCGTGATCGCTACGACAGTCCGGTGGAGGGAATACCGCTCTCTTCCACAGAATTCTTCAACGAAGGCATCCTGCGTGCCGATGCCGGTCCGCATAACTTCTTGCGCAACCTGTTCATTGAAACGGTGATCCAGCGGTACAACTTGGCGGTGGCGGTGCAACCCAGCGAAGTCCTGCCGCTCTATTTGAACGGGGAATATTGGGGCCTCTACCGGTGGATGCCGCCCAAGGACGCCCAATGGTTGAAGCGCATTTCCGGGGCCGAGTCCGTGGATGTTCTTGAAGGGCCGAGCGCCGTGGTGAAGACCGGGAGCGATGCGCATTTCAAGAAAGCACAACGCGCGCTGTTGAGCATTGCACCGTTGGACAGCATTGAGTCCATGATCGATATGCAAAGCCTGATCGACCTTGCCTGTCTGGACTTGTACACGGGCCGTGCGGACCATGACCTGAACGTACGCTGCTATAGACCCCGGCAGAAGGGCGGGAAATGGCGCTGGGTGGTGTACGATATGGACCTATGGGCCCCAGCCAACGAGAATACTGTTCAGCGAATGGGTCTCGGCAGCGTTGGTGAAACACCTTACCTCCCTCTCTTGCTGCAGCAGCCCGAGTTGCAAGAACGCTTTCTCGCCCGATTCACGGCACTGCAATCCACGGCATTTGATCCGGGCAATGCGCGTGCGACGGTGGATGAGCTGTACCACACCCATGAGAAGGGCCTGCTCCTGGACCACGAGCGTTGGAAGTTGGAAATGCCCCGTCCCGACCCCGCAACCTGCCTTCAAGAACTGGAAAGCTATGTTGTGGAGCGCCCTATTTCCATGTTCAAGCACCTAAGCGCCCACACGGGTCGAAAGCTTCACACCGCCGTGATCATTGCGCCTCCCGAAGAACTTGGGGTGTTGATCTTGGAGGGGATCCCCCTACCACCCGGAAAGCATGAGGTGCGTTGCTTCCAAGGTATCCGAATGGATCTGGAGGCAATACCTGCGGATGGGGTTTCCTTCACCGGATGGAAAGGTCGCGAAGAAGGATCGCCTTTGCTGCACCTGGAGCTCGCGAAACAGAGAACAGTACAGCCGTTGTTCGCGAAAGAGCTACCGTAGGGTAGGAACGAGGATCACTTCAACCCACTACCGCTTCCTTCAACAATGAGTTGAAAATCGACAGCCCATCCGTATTCCCCAATCGTTTGTCCGCAGCGCGTTCCGGGTGTGGCATCATGCCGAAGACATTCCGGCCAGCGTTGCAAATACCCGCGATATTGTCCTTGGAGCCGTTCGGATTGGCAGTATCGATCGTGCGACCTTCCTTGTCGCAATACCGGAAGAGGATCCGGTCGCTTTCCTTCAATGCCAGTAAGGTGGTGGCATCAGCATGGTAGCGCCCTTCACCATGGGCGATCGGGATCATCAATGGCTTCTCGGGAACCGCATTGGTAAGGGCGGTCTTGCGCGTTCCCACTTTGATGTATGTGTTGCGTGCAATGAACTTCTGGCCTTCGTTATGCAACAAAGCACCGGGCAATAGGCCCGCTTCGCAAAGCACTTGGAAACCATTGCAAACACCCAGCACCAAGCCTCCATTCTTGCCAAAGGCCACCACTTCCTCCATGATCGGTGAGAACCTTGCGATCGCCCCGCTGCGCAGATAATCACCGAATGAAAAGCCACCGGGCAACACCACCATATCCACCCCTTTCAGGTCACGGTCCTTGTGCCAGAGCATTTCCACCTGCTGGCCCAACAAAGTGCCCAGAACGTAGGCCATATCCTCATCACAATTGGAGCCGGGAAAGGTGACTATACCGAATTTCATCTGCGTTCTTTTGGATCGTGCGAAGGTAGGGTCCCTAAGGCGGTTTTCTGTCGACGGGATGGGACCCACCAAGAGAACCCTCTTCGTTGCCAGCGGACAGAACCCTATCCGCCGTATTGCATCCAAAGGGCAAGGACCAGCAACGCGAAAACGGCGGTTTCCGCTGCCCATAAGCGTTTCTTCCCCAGTAATGCAAAGGTGAACAACAGGGCAAGTGGCATTGCCAGGAGCACGGAAGGATACCAGCCGTTGAGCAGTGAAACCAACCCGATCACGACGCCCATGGTGACCACGAACGCGATGAATGCACTACGTAGATTTTGTTCCCGTACCACCCCTTTGGTGTATTGGCGAGCAAACCCGAACAGGGAGAACACGAACAGGGCGGTTAACAACAAAAAGTACATCCCATGGAAGCCAGCGGACCTGATGAGCGTAACGGGTTTTACATGGACCACCGTCCGTAGTGGCTCCCAATCCCCATGGCCGGTCAAGAACAGCATTCCCCAAGTGAGGTAGAAACAGATGGCCAACCCCATGAGCGGCACCAGGTATTCGCGCCAGAGGAACGGTCGGATCACCGAGACGGAAGCCCACACCACGACCACGAGGAAGCTGTACGGCATGTAGAACTGTGCCGCAACGCCGATCAAGAAACCAGCATCGAAGAGTGCGCCGAGCGCTGCGCCACCACTTTTAATGGACCAGGACCTGTGCAGTGCGCCGATCAGGAAAGGCAAGCCGTACAACGCGGATCCGATACTTCCCGGAGGGGATTGCGCAGCCAACAGGATAGGGAATAGCAATGCAGGCAGATGGTTGCGTTGATCCATCAGGTCGGCATCGTTCACCAAGCTGGTAAGTTGCACGGAGACAAGCACTATCGTGAACATGAGCACCACACCCTGCACCCAAGAAGCCATGCCAAAAAGTGCAACCAACGAGCCGAAGGCCGGCATCATCTGCTTTGACACCGGCAACGGTGCCTGAACATGCTTAAGGAACAACAAGGGCACCAGCACCAACAGGGCTAATAGGATACCGGACTGGTTGCTACGGAAAAGGCGAACGAGCATACTACGGGTCACGGCCTGTACCGGGCCATTTGTTGAAGATCCGATCCAAGATTACGGACCAACAGTGGACCGGTCCATAGCTGGGCCTTCAGGATACGCACAATGGACTGTCATTTTGGACGGTTCCAAGGGTTGGCAACTTGCATTTGGATACTAGGTCTTTGTTCCAATTGGACCAACCAACTGGCAGTCCCAAGCCAATAGCCCGTGGTTATCAGCCAGATGCAAAAGGTCAGAGGCAAACCATCCACGCCCTATCTTTGGCCGGATCGAACCCCAAAAGCTGATGCAATCCATCTTCTTCGCCATTGGACACTTCTTGGAAGCCACCTTTGTATTCCTTGCCGCCATGGGCTGGTTGCCGTCCATCGCCATTAGCGTGGTGCTCGGTGTCGGTTTCCTGTATTGGATGAACCTGCAGGGGAAGTACAGTGCCAAGGCGAAACGCGACGGCACGCTTATTTGATCGACTGTGGCGTTGCCCGAACGGCCGGTTTCTTCACCGCATCCAGCCCGATATCGACACGCAGGTATTTCCCTTCGTATTCAATAGGACTTGCGCTGCGGTGTGCTGCGAGTATGGCTTGTTCGATATCCTTACCGAACGCGGTAACGGATAAGACCCTTCCTCCATTTGTTACCAAGCGATCACCTTGCATGGCAGTTCCACTTTGGAACACATAGGCATTGGTCACCAGGTCGATCCCGATGATCGGATGTCCGGTCTCGAACTTACCGGGATAGCCTTGGTTCGCCAGCACTACGGTAACTGCGGTACGGTCGTCCACATCCACATGGCGCTCGCTCAAGGTCCCGCTTGAGATCCCCTCGAAGAGGTCGAGCAGATCGCTGCGCAAACGAGGAAGGATCGCTTGTGTCTCCGGATCACCCAAGCGCACGTTGTACTCGATCACATAGGGTTCGTTGTTCACGTTCATAAGGCCCATGAACAGGAAGCCGCTGTACGGGATCCCGTCCTTCTGCAAGCCACGGATGGTGGGCGCTGCCACACGGTCGTGTACCTTCTGCATGAAATCCTTGTCCGCATAATAAACTGGTGAAACGGCACCCATTCCACCGGTATTGGGTCCTGTATCACCTGCGCCGATCCGTTTGTAATCCTTCGCTGCGGGCAACATCTTGAATGAGACGCCGTCCGTGATCAGGAACGCGGAAAGCTCCACGCCTTTCAGGAACTGTTCCAACACGACCCGCTCGCCTGCACTACCGAATCGGCCGCCTTCAAGCATCTCCTTCAGCGTACGAGTGGCCTCCTTGATATCGCTGGTGATCACCACACCTTTTCCATTGGCCAGTCCATCCGCCTTGATCACGTACGGCGCTTGCATTTGCCCCAAATGATCAATAGCCTGTTTCAGTTCACCCTTTCCGAAGCTGCGGTATGCCGCTGTTGGAATGTTGTGGCGGAACATGAAATCCTTCGCGAAGTCCTTGCTTCCCTCAAGTTGTGCGCCCTTTGCACGTGGCCCGATCACGGTCACCTCTCCCTTCAACAAGGGATCATCGGCGATCCGGTCGTGCAACCCGTCAACGAGCGGCCCTTCTGGACCTACTACCACGATGCGTATCTTCTTCTCCTTCAAAAACGTCCGCAACGCTTTTTGGTCGTTCAGATCAAGATCAACATTGCGGCCGTGCCGCACGGTCCCGGGATTACCGGGTGCCACATAAAGTTCATCGAGCAAGGAACTCTGCGCGATCTTCCATGCCATGGCGTGCTCGCGGCCACCACTACCTATCAATAGAACGTTCATGCCAATGATCTTTCACACAAAGGAACGTTGCACGATCCGGGTAGGGTGTGAATGTTTTTCAACAGTCCGTGGCCTTCAGAGCCGAGATCCAAGCGGAGGTCCGGTGTGGGCCGCGATGGAACAGCGACGCATCCTTGTTGGCGGAAGGATGAACGGGCGAGCCAACAGCACGGAAAAACAACGCCGGACCCTAATAAAGGTCCGGCGTTGAAACGATGTAGAAGAAGTGCTTTTAGTGGTCGTGCGCCACGCGCTTGATGCTGCAACCGATGTTACGTGTCGTGGCTGGTTCAATGGGCTTGTTCGCGACCAAGTTGGTGATCGCATTGTGCAACCATTTCTCTTTCACTTCAGAAGGGTTGGCCACATTATCATCAATGGCGCCTTTGTATGCCAACTTCATGTCCTTGTTGAAAAGGAACACGTGCGGGGTGGTCTTTGCACCGAACGCATCGGCCACCGCACTGTTCTGGTCAAGCACATAATGGCCACCGTACTTGTGGCTCTTGAAGCGATCCTGCATGGCGGCCATATCATCTCCTGCACCGCGCTTGGCCTCGTTGCTGTTCACCAGCACCATGCCCACATCCATCCTTTTGCTGAATGCGGCGAGCTCTGGATAACGTCCTTCCCAACCGGCACTACCATCGGCACCTACCACAAAAGGACAGGTGTTGCAAGAGAAGATGACAAGCAGTCCGTTCTTGCCAGCTGCTTCTTTCAAGCTGAGTTCTGTTCCGCTAACGTCCTTCATCTTCACATCCGCTGCAGGGAGCGCGGTGCCAATGGCGAGATCGGGAGCAGGTTCGTGCGGTGGGGTACTAAGCATGGCCACAGCGGCGAGGGAAATGAGTTTCAGGATCATGTTTTTGTTGTTTACGGTTGAAAGTTACAGTACAAGGAACGGAGCTATTGGCTGAAGGAGACTCTGTTCCGCGTTGTTCCGGTGTCCGTGTCAGCAAGAACCGTACCTAACGGATACCTCGAGGCATCTAAAAGGACTTGGTAAATTCTGCCGCCTGATGAATAATTGATGACGGTGAACTGTTGTCTACGGTAAATTGGCCGCGGGTAGTACCGATCGCCTTACGATCCGGAATACACCTTCCGGGATACACTTATCATGAATTGGCATAAGGACCTTGAACAACGGCGGATCGTTCCCATTGCGACCAACAAGCAATTGGTGGAGTGGCTGCTGTTCCTGTTCGTCGCACTCCTCTCCTTTCGGGAAGCCTGGATCATCGGAGGGGCGAACACCCACGATTTCTTTTGGCGGGCACAGGACGGGCATGGTTATTACGAATGGTTGCCTTCTGCCTTCATAACAGGGCGGTTCGATTTCATGCCATGGAGCCACCGGCTCTCGGAAACCAAGGTGCTCAACCTGTTCACCTTGGGCGTTTCGATCCTACAGCTTCCATTCTTCCTTTTGTCCCAATTGCTCACCTGGGTCTTCGGTTATCCGAACTCCGGGTACAACCCGCTCAATGCCGCGTGCATGATGGCCGCCACTGCTACCTATGTGGGAGCCGGAGCAGTGCTCAGTTTCCAATTGGCGCGGCGTTTCAGTACCACGCCAGCTGCACTGTTGGCGGTGATCTCCATTTACGGGGGAAGTAACCTGTTCTTCTACGCGACGGACCAACCACTGATGTCGCATGGCTATTCCTATTTCCTCGTTACCCTGTTCTGCTGGTGCGGATCGCGCATCGTCGATGGGCCGCGTCCGATGCACGTCTTCTTGTTCTTGGTCTCCGGTGGCTTGATGGTGCTCGTGCGGCAGCTGAACATCGTGATCGTGGTGTTCCCACTATGGATGGCGTGGCGTTCCAAGGCCGGGATCCGGGGCAGTTGGAACAACCTTATCGGCCATCGTGGAGCATTTATTGTCGGGCTGGTATTGGGACTTGTACCGTGGGTACTTCAGTCCATCTACTGGCACTACATCACCGGTGATTGGTATGCCAATGGCTACGCGTACAAGGAAGAATATTTCGAATTCGATAAAATGGTTCCGGGCTTGGTGTTGCTTAGTCCGCGCAATGGCTGGTTCGTCTACAGCCCGATCTTCTTCATTGTGATCGGCACCTTGCTCGTTCACTCTTGGCGAGACAGAGGCCCGGCCCGACCGATCCTGTTGATCTTGGTTGTAACAGTGCTCCTCTACAGTGCTTGGTGGAATTGGTGGCTTGGTGGGGCCTACGGCTATCGCGGCTTGATCGACCTGTACGGCCTGTTCGCCATACCCTTTGCATGGTTCTTCCGATCCGTAATGCGGCGACCTTGGTCGTTGCGGATCTTCGTCGTGCTGTTGATCTGTGCACTTATCCGACTGAACTTCGGAATGATCGAGCACTATGATTACGACCGCTATTCGGTGGATGACACGTGGCCGAAGTTCTTTGAAGTGGTCGGGGATATTGCGGCGGGGAATTGACAAGGCTGCTTAATAGGTGAATGCTCCAGCCGGGGATCCTCTGAGCTGCAGTCGGTGGACCCAAATGATCCTGATCGTCGTTCCAGTGGATCTTGACTGACCACCTGATCAATGCCCCGACATGTGCCCCTTCCAAATGAAAGTAGGCTTGGCCACATGGTGCGATCTACGTTTGGCCGAAACACCGCTATCCGCTGACGGATCAGCATCATAAATGGCGTAGTCGTAGGGCTTCTGGAAGTAGTAACCATCGGCGAACTTGCGGGCGTAATCGCCAGCGCGGACCAAGGGGGCCGATGCGCGTTGTACAGGTGAAAGCGCAGCGCGCACCTCGTGCATTTCTTGAATTGCGCGTGGGCTCATGCCCAAGTTGCCGCCGGTGTCAGTGAAGGTGGAAAGGAACTTCGGAATGCGGGCGAGCGTTGCACCACCGTCCATCAATTCCTTCAACCAAGCCCAATCTCCCATGGCCTTCCATTTGGTATCAAAGAGCACGCCTTTGTCGCCTTTAACGGTGCGTGCCCGGAAAAAGAGCGAGCTACTTTGTACCGGCAAACGACCCAACCGTAGAATGCCGGGACTGGGCACTACGGCCTTACGGTGGCAGAGGTATTCCCCCTTTTCATCCACTACGATCGTGTCGCCGGCGGCAATATCCACGGTCGGGTTCTTCTCGAAGAAATCGCGCACGGTGGCCAAGGTGCCGGGCAGGTATTGTTCATCACAATTGAGCCAGGAGAAAACGTCGCCTTCGCCCTTGATGATGCCGCGATTGATCGCATCGTACATACCGTTGTCAGCTTCGGCAATACCCCGGATATCAGTGCGTGCGACAAGCCATTCCCGGGTACCGTCCTTGGAGCCTCCGTCCTGCACCAGATGTTCCACATCCACACCTTGCGAGCGTTGGTCAGCAATGGAGGCCGCAGCACGTTGAAGGTACGCGAGCTGGCCGAAGGAAGGAGTTACAACAGTGAATTTCATGGATCAGGGTCAACAGAAAAAGGGGCCGGTCCGGCCTACTTTGAACTGGATTTGTACGCCTCTTAAAGTGGAATGTTCCCGTGCTTCTTGCGCGGCAGTTTCTCCACCTTGTTGCGAAGCATGTCCAACGCGGCGAGCACCTTGCGGCGGGTTTCGCTGGGGCGGATCACCTCATCAACGAAACCGCGGGCGGCCGCTTCGTAGGGGTTTGCGAATTGCTCTTTGTATTCGGCCTCTTTTTCGAGCAACCGGGCGGCTGGGTCCTTGGCCTTGGCAATGTCGTTCTTGAAGATGATCTCCGCTGCACCCTTCGCTCCCATCACGGCGATCTCGGCACTGGGCCAAGCGAAATTCATATCGGCACCAATGTGCTTGGAATTCATCACATCGTAAGCTCCGCCGTAAGCCTTCCGTGTGATCACGGTGATCCGCGGTACGGTCGCCTCGCTGAATGCATACAAAAGTTTCGCGCCGTGGGTGATGATCCCGCGCCACTCCTGATCGGTACCGGGGAGGAAACCGGGTACATCCACAAAGACTAGAAGCGGAATGTTGAAGGCATCGCAAAAGCGAACGAACCGTGCGGCCTTGGTGCTGGCATCAATGTCCAACACACCGGCCAAGTACGCGGGTTGGTTGGCCACGCAACCTACGGGCCTTCCGCCCATACGTGCGAAGCCGACCACCATGTTGCGCGCGAATTCGGCATGCACTTCCATGCTGCTGTCCGGGTCGATCACCGCGTTCAACACCTCGCGGATATCATACGGTTGGTTCGGGTTCTCCGGAATGATCGAATCCAATTCGGGACGGCGGTCATCACCAGCGGTGTAAGGCACTACGGGTGGTTCCTCTTCGCAATTACTGGGCATGTAACCGACCAGCCTACGGATCTCGCTGATGGCCTCCAGTTCGTTGGGTGCCGAGAAATGCGACACGCCACTTTTGCTCGCATGGGTACTGGCACCACCGAGATCTTCGCTGGACACGACTTCGTGGGTAACGGTCTTCACAACATTGGGTCCGGTAACGAACATGTAGCTGCTGCCTTCCACCATCATAACGAAATCGGTGAGGGCAGGACTGTACACCGCACCACCCGCACAGGGTCCAAGGATGGCACTGATCTGTGGCACCACCCCGCTGGAACGCACGTTACGGTAGAAGATGTCGGCGTATCCGGCCAGGCTTACCACTCCTTCCTGGATCCGTGCACCACCACTATCGTTCAATCCGATAACGGGTGCGCCGTTCTGCAGGGCGAGGTCCATGACGCGGCAGATCTTGGCGGCATGTGCTTCAGCAAGCGAACCACCGAGTACGGTGAAATCCTGTGAGAACACATACACGAGCCGGCCATCGATGGTACCATAGCCGGTAACGACACCATCACCGAGGAACTTCTGATCACCCAAGCCGAAATTCTCGCTCCTGTGCGTGACCAATTGCCCGATCTCCTGGAAGGAACCTTCATCCAGCAAGAGCCCTACGCGCTCCCGGGCGGTGAGCTTCCCTTTCTTGTGCTGCGCAGCGATGCGGTCCTCGCCTCCACCAAGTTGCGCCTGTGCGGTCTTGGCATCGAGGGTTTCGAAATGTTCTTTCATCTTTCCAGTGTGGGTGGCCAAAGGTAGTTGCAGCACAGGAGAGGAGCAGGTGGCAAGGGCAGGAGGCAAGGTCTGCTGGTGTCGATCTTTCTTGTGCAACCAGCAACCTGCCTACTGCAACCTGCAAACTGCCTCTACCGCTTGCCACAGTACTTCTCAGGATGATCGATAGCATTGCCCAAAAGCCTTCCCACTTCTTCAGCGATCAAAAGAATAGGATCAACGTCCTTCTGCGTTACATACTCACAAGCAACCGCGTGCTCGAGCCAGACCTGCGTTTCTGCGTTCTCCCCATCACAGTCGGTCATTTTTGAAACGAAGTGCGCTGGGTAACGTTTCTTACGATAGCCTTCTGCGAATTGTGCGCTCACTGATCTGGACGATCGCCGGATCTGATCGGTCAATGAGAACTTTTCCTCTGACGGAAATCGCTTGCTCAACTTGAAGACCATACGAGACATTTCGAATGCCTTTTTGTAGATCAAGGTATCCTTGAAACCGGCCATTGTTCTTGAGTTTGGGTTAGCGGAATATTCCAAGGGCAATATAAGTGATGAGATCCCCCAGCCTATCTCCTATCTCCTGCCCCTGCCCCTGCAACCTGCAACCACTGCTTCCTGCCCTCCTGCCTCCTGCCTCCTGCCTCCTGCCTCCTGCCCCTGCAACCTGCAACCTGCCCCGGCCTCCTGCACTTACCTTACTTTAGGGCCTTCCAAATGCGCTGGCGTTTCGCAGACCTCCCGGTACGGACCAAATTCATGTTCACCCTCGGCATTCCGGTGCTGGGCATGGTGCTGCTCATCGGCAAACAGGTCGATTCCAGCTTGAAGCGGCAGGTGGTGATGGATTACATCGACGAACAATCCGCGATGATCGGGCAGTTCTCCAATGTGATCAACGAGCTACAAAAGGAGAGCGCATACTCAGTGGGCTTCCTCACCGGCCAACCGGTACCCGCGATCCGGCTCACGGTGCAACATTCGCGATCGGACCTGAACATTCAGAACCTTCGGGACCCCTCACACCCCGACTACCCGTTGATCAGTGAAGGCAGACCGTTCGATGGGTTGAACATCTTGCGTCAACGTGTGTTGGAACGCCGAATTGATCCGCTTTCAGTAACACGGGCCTATGCCGCGATGGACCACCGGCTCTTGGATGAGATGGGGCGTGTGGGCAAACTGGGCTTGGACACGGACACGAAGGATTGGATGTACGCACACTTGCGGTTGGTGAACGCGAAACAGGCCCTGAGCGCATTGCGGGATCGCATGAGCATTGGGTCGGAGGGTGTACCGAAGGAAGACGAACTGGCCGAGTTGGGCGACTTGGTCTCCCAATACGAGACCAACCTCATGTTGTTCGAACGCGATGCACCGCCGGAGGTCTTAAGTGCCTACCGCGAACTGTACCAAGGGCCGGATGTGAACTTCATGCGCGCGTTGATCGGCACCGTTAAGGAACGGCGCAGTGCGGACCCCGTGGGTATTGCGCCTCGACAATGGTGGGAGCTTTCGTTGCAAGCGTTGGACAAGTTGAAGTTGGTGGAGGACCGTTCCTTGGCCTCCATCCAAGAAAGCACGGGTTCAAATTCGAGGTACGCTGAACTCCGCTTATTGATCGTTCTGGGTGCATTGATCGGTGTGGTGGTGGCCGTTATTGTGATGGGTGTTGTGATCATGCGCGGTGTTCGAAATACGGTGAAACAGGTAAGCGATGCGGCAAGTTCGTTGGCCATGGGCGACATCAGTGCGGATGTGCCTGTGAACAGCATGGACGAGATCGGACAAATGGCACTTTCGTTCAATGGAATGATCGCCAATATCCGTTCGCAGGCCAGCAGTGCCGAATCCATTGGAAAAGGCAACTACGATACGCAGGTGATCGTGCGTGGCCCGCAGGATGTGTTGGGCAATTCGCTTACACGGATGAAGGAGAACCTGAAGGCCGCTCGCTTCCGGGACCAAGAACAGACCGCAGCCCTTCAAGATGAGAAATCGAAGTTGGAAAAAGCGAACGAACGCATCCACTTGTTGATCAAGGAAACGCACCACAGGGTGAAGAACAACCTGCAAGTGATCGCAAGCTTGTTGCGGTTGCAGGCGGCAACGATCTCCGATGAACGATTGCAACATGCCTTCGACCAGAGCCAGAGCCGCGTTACGTCCATGGCCTTGATACACGAGAAACTCTACAAGGGCGATGAACTTGCCACGTTGGACTTGGCGCTTTACATCGATGAACTATTTTCCGACCTCGTGCGCGTCAATGATGTGGGCGACCGGATCACACATACCACCCACATCGACAACGACCTCGTCCTGGACCTGCACACCATGGTGCCATTGGGGCTGCTGCTGAACGAGTTGATCACGAACTCGTTCAAGCACGCGTTCAAGGGAAGGGAACACGGTGATATTCATCTTTCGATCAAAGGTCTAAAGGACAGCACCTATGACCTGATCTACAGTGATGATGGAGTAGGCATACCGTTGGACAAGATCAACTCCGATGGCACCACGCTGGGTGTATCACTGATCGAAAGCCTCGTGGAACAGCTCAGCGGCCACATGACCGTTGACGGAAGCTCCGTGGGCACGAACTACCACATCCGGTTCAAGGCAAGGATGTGAAGGGTTCCGGGGCAAAACCGGAAGCACCTCCGGCGTTGATCAACCGGCCAACTCCGCTTCCACTTCTTCGCTGAGGTCCATGTTGTGGTACACGAGGTTGACGTCTTCGTCCTCGTCCAACATGTCCACGAGCTTCATCACGTTCCGTGCGGTAGTGATATCCACCGGCATGGTGCTCAATGGGAAACGCTTCAGTTCGGCGCTCTTTGCTTCCACGCCGAGTTCGTCCAACTTGTGCTGGATATCACCGAAGCTGGTGAAGGGTGCCAGAATAATGAAGCCTTGATCATCATGGATCACATCCTCCGCGCCGGCATCTATGCACTCCATCTCGAACTCATCCGCATCACGTCCTTTGAGAGCTGCCGTCTCTACAACGAATTCAGCCTTCCGTTCGAATACATGCGCAAGTGAACCACTGGTGCCCAAGGTGCCATCGCATTTGCTGAAGAAACTGCGGACATTGGCAACGGTCCTTGTGGTGTTGTTGGTAGCGGTTTCCACGAAAATAGCGACACCACCCGGCGCGTAACCCTCGTAGTTCATTTCGGCGTAGTCCGCCTCGTCGGCACCGGATGCCTTCTTGATCGCACGCTCCACCACATCCTTGGGCATGTTCATCCCGCGGGCGTTCTGCATGGCCATCTTCAGGCGGATATTCGAATCCGGGTTCGGCCCACCGCCCTTCACCGCCATGGCGATCTCCTTTCCTATGCGGGTAAAGAGCTTGCTCAACTTGGCGTTGCGTGCGAAGATCTTGTGCTTACGTGTTTCAAAAATGCGGCCCATGGCAGGTTTCCTTTGGAATGGATGCCAAAAGTAAGGGTTGGGGCGGATCGGGGGAAAGTGCCACTAGGCTGGCAAAGGCAGCTGCCCGTCCATTGACCCCCTGTTGAAATGATAACCACAAGTCAAACCCTAATTGAACCCCACGATCGTAAGCCCCACCGTGAACGGCGTAAGCTCCGGTCCCTTGTTGTGTTCGAACAGTGGCGTTAGCGCGTATTCCGCAAAGAGGTTCAGGGAACCGTACCCGATGCGGACGGCTGCGGCAAGACGGTAGGGCAACAGGTTGTGATCGCCTTTGTCGCGCTCCTTTATCGTACGGCCTTCGTCGCGGTACTTCACCTTGTACATGCTGTCGTAGTACCAAGTGCCCACGGCTCCGATGGCGATGTGGAAATTGTGTTTGTTGTCCGGATGGAAGCTCTTGGGTTTCTTGCCACCGACGGTATCGCGTGCGGCGGCCATCACTTCTTCTTCCGTTGGAATGCGGGACCGTTTGGTGTTGAACTCGAGCATCAAGGGCATCCGGAAACCACTTTGGCGCAATTTGTTCTTGCGTAGTTCCGGTGTTTCCAAGAATACGCCGTAGGTGCTGTCCTGCGTGAACTGCAAGCGGTAATTGTTGGACAGACGGTAGTTCGTGAACTCCCATCCGAGACCGGTGAGCAAACCGACATGGTTGGTACCGAATTCGAATTTCCGTTCGAAGAAATTGATCGCGAAAAAGCGGGAGTTCGGCTCTTGCAACTCCATGAACTTGGCATCCTGCCCAAAGCTCGTGCTTCCATTTGTGCCCAGCAACAAATTGGCTCCGATATCGATGCCTGCCCAATACGCGAATTGGTTGCGCCGTTCCGTTCGAAGGTCCTTCAGCAGGTCCTTGATGCTATCGGCCTCACTGGCCCAATCGCGCGATTCTACCTTGATACTGATCTTTTTCCGCTGGGTATTGATAACGAGCGGGCTGGACTTCTTCGTGCTATCGTCCGGCGTAACACGCGCAAAGGCCCCTTCCTTTGAGCTGATACCCAAGGCCAGAGAGTGCTTGCCTTCGCTCTGTAACGTATCTGATTGCGCGGTAACGACGAATGGTGCGGTAAACAGCGCCAGGGATAGGATGAACTGCTTCATGGTTTCTGCTCTCTATCCATAGGACGGTCCACTTGGCCAAGAGTTACAGCAACCTGTGAAAAAGCAAAAAGCCCCTTGTCGGGGCTTCCTTGCTTTGCGTGCGATATGGGTCAAGTGTTCTCTGGACGGAAGTTGAATCGGATGTGCGTGGTCTTCCACATGCCATCGGGGTTCTCACCGATATCGAGATGTGCCAGTTTGCGTAACACGTAGTCCTTCAGCTTGCTGTTCTCGCTTCGGCAGTCCTGCACGACGACCATTCCTTCCTTGTCGATCACGAGGCTTACCATGACCTCGCCGGTCATATCGCCGGTTTCGAGCAAGGGGTAGGCGATGCTCCGGTTCAGGGCGCGTTCGAGTGAACGTTCCAAAGTGGTGTGTTTTACCGTTTCGGGCATACGCACAGGTTCAGCAGCGTTGGAGTATCCAAGGGTGAAGACGGTGGCGAGCAGAAGCAGCGATCGGGATGTGAAGGGTTCCATGGTGGTTGGTTTTTGGTTGATGGTTTGTTCTGCCCATAGGACGTGTGGAATTCCGCTGTAGTTACAGGTCGAAGGGCTGATCGTGATGAACGGTAAAAGCCAACTGATGAACGGGAACTGAGGGCCGGACAGTGAACCTTCTTCAGCGGCTCAAGCGAAGAACAAGGTGGTCCTGGAACATCGTTCCGGCCACCATCCGGTGGCACCCAATGCGATCTCGCAACCCTACCGACTGATGCTGAAATTATGACCCAAGCGCAGGCTGAAACCGCGGTTCCCGGTTTCTGTTTTGGCGGCGACATCGAGACCTGCCTTTTCACCGGCGACCAACTTGAGACCACGATCTATTGCGGCCACGGCATCGTCGCTGGTGAAGGGACGCACATCCGGATCAGGGAGGTCCAACACACGTTCGCGCACTTGTCCGACCAACAGTTCGGGCAAGGTGATGCCTTTGTTCGACCGGGTCTTTTCAAGCTCGGCGACCTCTTCACCTTGGCTCACAGGCACATCGGGCACCACCACGTGGATCGGGTCGGGTCTATCACCGTTCTGTCCGAATTGCACAAGGCGCCGTTCAGCCAATGGCAAGGCGTCTTCGCGTTCCGTGTGCGATGGTTCGTGTACTGGACCTTGTTCACCGGAACGGACGGCGGGTACGTCCGGTCGTTCAGTTGCGACAGCAGGCTGCACGGCGATCTGTGCAACATTCGTGTCGCGGTCTTGGGTGCTGGACACCTCCTTGATCTGTTCCTTGGGATCAGTGCGTTCCTTCTCCGCATCGATACCAGGGGTCGAAGTCCGCGGTAGCTCAGCGATGGCCGGTCCTTCGACTTGTGACGTACGCCAATTCCAAACACTCCAACCGAGAAGCAGCGCGATGGACGCAGCAACAGCCAACCGCGTCCAAACGGGGCGACCGATGGGGATCACTTTCGGTCCTTTCTTCAACAATTCCTTCTGCTGAAAGATCAATGGGCTTGCGTCAACACGTGTGCGCTGCAGCATTGCCCACGCACTTGCGATCTCGGGAACATCGGCGATCCAAGCTTCCACTACATCCTCTTGTTCCGCGCTGAGATCGCCTTCCATGCGAGCCACGAGAAAGTCATCGATGGAATAGCGCGTTGGCAACCCACTTGGCGGAAGTGTCCGCACCAATAATTCGCGCTCGACGAAGGCCATCGCAGCAGGCACAAGTTTGGTAAGGGCGTAAATGCGATCCGCTTGCTGATGCTCCGGATGGGCGTTCAAATAGTCCTTCAACGCCGCGTATTGTTCCGTGGAAAGATCACCTTCCAGCTTCGCGACCAGCAGGTCGTCCAAGGGTGCTTCACCGGGCATGCCAACGGGTGGCAGCGTGCGCTTCAAGTCTTGCTTTTCTTCCCCGGAAAGTTGCGCATTGACCTTGGTGAAGTTCAGTACCAGCGCATCATCCGGAGCAAGCTCCGGGTGCATCAACAAGAAGGCATCCAGCTCCCGCTCGTGTTCGGAAGTAAGGTTGCCTTCCATGCGATCAAGCAGGAACGCCTCGTAGTTGCTATGGTCTATGCGCGTGTTCACAAGACGGATTCCAAGTGACCGATGTATTCCTTCAATGCGGTACGCCCTCGATAGATGTACACTTTCACTTGCGCTAGGTTGAGGTTTACCAGCTCAGCGATCTCCTCATAACTGTAGCCCTCAAGATCGCGCAGCAACACCACACTGCGTTGGATAGCCGGCAGGGTTGCAAGTGCGGCATCCAATACTTCTTTCAGGTCCGGCTGGTCCTGCTGGGTATGTTGCAACCGATCATGATGGTCCTCCAAGCGCGTGCTTCTTGCTCCTTTTCGTACATCATCCACCAAGGCATGGTGCGCTGTAGTGAAGAGGTAGCTTTTCACCTTGGCGGCATCCACTTGGTCCACTTTCATCCAAAGTCGTGCGAAGCTTTCTTGGACCACGTCCTTGGCGCGGTCCGTGTCGCGCAAATGCTTCAATGCGAACCGATAGATGCCATCGGCATGCGCATCCACAGCGGCGTTGTAGTCGGAAATGGTCACTCGCGGTGAGGGCTGATGAAGGTGTGACGATCAAGGACCAAGGAAAGTTACAACAGGAGAACGGATCACCGCATCAGAACAGAGTTGGCAGGTGGCAGGCCCATTGGAGCGACGAACATTCGGGCGAATAATGCCACCTTTGTAAGGTCCATGCTCCGCATCCCGTACTGTTTCCGCACCTCGTGCATTGTCTTGTTAGGTGCATCCCCGATCATGCTCCATGGGCAATCGGCTCCCGTTCTATTGGATGGGCTCTTCGATGACTGGACACCCGCGCTGACCACTTTCGTGGACAACAACAGCCCCACTAGCGGTGTGGACCTCGTAAGTATGCAGGTCACCAATGACGACCAGTACCTCTTCATCAAACTGGTGTTGGGTTCGGAAACGGACCTGTTGGACAATTTGACCCCGCAGACCCTCAGGCTCTATATCGATGGCGACAACAATGCGACCACCGGTTTCTCGGCACAAACCGGATATGGCGCGGAGCTGCAGATCAAATTCGACACGCGCACGATAACCGAGTATTTCGGAACAAGCTCAACGGTTTCGTGGAGCACCTTGGACCTGGTGCCCTTGCCCACGGTAACGAGCGATAGTTTCGAGATCGCGATCGCCCGCAATGCGCTGCCCGATGGCGTGCATCCGTTGTTCGCTTCCAATACGATCAAACTCTTGTTCATCGAGACGGATGGTGGTGATGCAATGCCCAACAGCGGCACGACCTTCAGCTATACGTTCAACGAGACGCCTGTGGCCCCGCTGGTGCCGATCAATGTGCAACGAGAGCAACCATCCCATGTACGGATCAGTTCATGGAACGTGCTCGCTGATGGGATCACCGACCCGGCCCTAGAAGCGAATTACCAACGCATACTTACAGCACTTGCGCCGGACATTTTGGGGTTGAGCGAATGTGTTTCATCCACTGCCAGCGAGATCAAAACACGACTGGACGATTGGCTACCGATCGGCGGTTCGGGATGGCAAGTGGTGAAGGACGACTACGACATGGTCATTGCATCCCGCTGGCCGATCCTGCAAACTTGGCCCGCACTATCGCGCCAATTCCCTGCATTGATCGATCTGCCGGGAACATACAGCACCGACCTGCTCTTCACAGCCGCACATTTGAATTGCTGCACCGCCGATGCTACGCGCCAGAACCAGGCGGATGCCTATGTGCAATTCGTTCAGGATGCCAGAACACCGGGTGGCGTGATCACCGTTCCGGAAGGCACACCGATGGTTTACTCCGGCGACTTGAACCTTGTCGGCTATGCACAGCAGTTGAAGACCTTGTTGACCGGCGACATCCAGAACAATGCAACCTACGGACCCGACGGCCCGATGGACTGGGATGGATCGCCGAACACCGATGTGGTTTGCGCCCACACGGATGCGCGCATGGCCTACACGTGGCGCAGCAACACCAGTGCCTACCCGAGCGGCAGATTGGACCTGTTCCTCTACACGGATGCCGTGGCGGATCTTGCAAAGTCGTTCGCATTGCGGACGGAGATCATGCCGGCCAACACGTTGCAGGCATTGGGATTACAGCTCAATGATGCCAACTCCGCGAGCGATCATTTTCCGATCACGGTGGATCTGGTCATTCCACTTGCATCAGTGTTGTTGCAGGCACGTGCGGTATTGGAAGGCCCATACGTGACCGCATCAAATTTGATGCATGACAGCTTGCGCGTGCAGGCGTACATTCCGTTGAGTGAACCGTACACTGCATTGGGCTTTGCGCAGATCGGTGGAGGTGGCGAAACCATTCTTCCCGGTGTTCTGAACATTTCTGGAGCAAATGCGATAGTGGATTGGGTATTTGTCGAGTTGCGAGATGCGATCGATCCGGCCGTGATCAGGGCCACACGCTGTGTGCTGCTTCAACGTGACGGCGACATCGTGGATCTGGACGGCATGTCGTCGGTTGGCTTCGCGATCGCTCCGGGGAACTACCGGGTTGGTGTTCGGCACCGTAGCCATCTTGGAGTGCTTTCTGCAGCCGCATTCGGGTTCAGCAACACACCTGTTCTTGTTGACCTCGCCTCGGCAACCACGGCCACGTTCGGAACAGCCGCCCGCAAGGACCTCGTAAGCGCACAGGCCATGTGGGCAGGGGATGTGGTTCGCGATGGTTCGCTCAGGTACACTGGTCTGAACAACGACCGCGATCCTATCCTGGCCCGGATCGGAGGTTCCGTGGCAACCAATGTTGCCCAAGGCTATCTGCTGGAGGACATCAATTTGGACGGGCGCGTGAAATACACCGGTAGCGGGAACGACCGCGATGTCATACTGGTGAATATCGGAGGCACCGTGGCGACCAACACGCGCGCCGAACAATTGCCGTGAAAGGTGGTCATGGAGACGATCCATGCCCATGGATGCGTGCTGGGGTCCTGCTCCAAAACAAAACCGCCTCCTGCTAAGCAATCCGATCCGGACCAGCACTGGGGTTCCGACGGCGACTTGTTTTCCAAAAGCCGGTTCCTGATCCTCTCCGTCGTGCAGTAGAACTTTAATTCACACCGTCGCTCAGTGCACGTTTCGGGAACCGCAACAAGAAAGTGCTCCCTTTTCCAAGTTCACTGCGCACCTGCAACTTGATCCCGTGGCCGTGCAAAATGCTCCTTGTCGTCGTAAGGCCCAGGCCAAGTCCCCCTGAACGGCTTGAATAGAACGGTTGGAAAAGGCGTTCAATTTCCGCGGCCGCAATGCCCTTGCCGTTGTCCGTGATCTCCAATACCAAACCTCCTCCGGCTTGTTTGGCGCGCACCGTCAAAATGCCGATGCCCGGTTCCATGGCCTCGATCGCGTTCACCGCGATGTTGGTAAGGGCCAGATTGATCAATTCACGATCCGCATCCACATGGAAAAGATCCTCATCCAAGAACACTTCACACCGCATCTCCTTCAACTTCAATCGGTCCTTCACTTGCGCCACCATGTCCTGCACCAGGTCTTCCATACGGCACGAGTTCAGATCCAGTACACGCTCTTTGGACGACTCGAGCATACCCTTTATCAGGTTCCCGATACGATCCAAGTTGCGACCGATGATGTCGAAGAACGGCTTGATGTTCTCATCTTCGCGTTCAACCTCATCACCAAGTTGTTCCAGCGCGAGATGGATGTTGGTGAGCGGGTTCCGCACTTCATGGGCAACGGTACGTGTGATCTGTCCGGTGAGGTTGAGCCGTTCCGCTTCGGTACTGAGGTCCTGCAGTCGCTTCTTCTCCGTGATATCGGAGAAGGTTACCATGATACCATCTTCAAAAGGGACCACGTGGTTCTCGTACCAGACTTCACCGTTCGGTCCCATAAATGGAAATTCATTCCGCACAGGGATCTTTGAACGTACCACCTCGGCATAGATATCGAAACGGCCTTCAAGGTCACTAACAGGGTGTTCCTTCAGCAAGTACTTGCCCTGTAGGTCCTCGCGCCCAGCTGCTTTGATGGCCACCTTGTTAAGGGTCAAGAACTGAAGGTCCACGATCTCGTCCGCTCCGTCGCGAATGGCACGAAGCGTCATGATCCCATTGGGAGAAATATCCAAGACCTTCTGGAGCATATCCTGCACGGCACTACGAGCGGCCACCTCCTTATCCAGCTCGGTCAACTTCTGTTGCAATTCAAGCTTGGCTATTTCTGTCCGGGTCAACGCTTTGGAAAGTCGCCAGAACAGAAGTGCCGTCGCGGCAATGGCAAGGATCGAATACAGCACCACCATGATGGGCGCGTCCAACCAATCCGTATTCTCCGTGCGGAGGTACTGTGCACGTTCACTGCGGGCGGAAGCAGTAACATGGGCATGTACCTCGCGGAATGCATCCATCGCGGCTTTGGAACGTCCCAAGTCTTCCAAAGGCAAAAGGACCAGTGCACTGTCGGCAACTTTGGAGTGGACAAGTGTCTTCAAGCGATCAGCGACATTCACTTGGGCCCACCGCAACGAACCCAATTGCGACCTCCATGTATCCTCGGGAAGCAGACTATCAGCAACGGTCAAATGGTGCTCTGCATTGTTCATGGACCGCCGGTAAGGCTCCAAGTACGTAGAGTCGTTGGACAGCAAGAAGCCACGAACGCTGGTCTCCATGTTCTGGAGATCGATAAGCACATTGTCGATCTCGAGCAACGCGTTGTTGTAGCGCTTCACTTGCTTCACTGCCGCATCGTACCGGCGCATATTGGCATAGCTGGCGTAGAGCAACACCAGCATCAGCATGATCGTGCCGAAGTAAAGGATAACGGTCAGCTTTCGTTCCTCGCGCTCCTCGGTATGTTGCGTAGTTGGCATGTGATCACCGCGCAGCGTTTTGGCCAATTAATGCAACGTGACCTGAGGACATGCTGATACGTGGGACATGCTCCTCAAACCTCAAGTCCGAAGGAACGCAACTTGTTATAGAGCGTCTTGCGGTCGATGTTGAGCTGTTCCGCGGTCTTGGATTTGTTGAATCCGTTCCGTTCCAGCGCTGAAAGGATCGCATCCCGTTCGGCTTGTTGGGCCACACCTCGTAAACCATCATCGGCCGGTGCAGCATGGCTCACGCTGCGGCCGTTGGTACTTTGGGCGGTTGGTCCGGAAAGCACGGTCGCAGGCAAGCATTCCGCGGTGATGAGATCAGCGGTACTGAGGAGGACCGCACGTCGAACAACATTTCCCAACTCGCGCAGGTTGCCCGTCCAATCGTGTTCCATTACGTGTTTCAGGGCGACCGGATCGAAGCCTTTCACGGAGCGGCCCAGTCGTTCATTTGCCAACGAAACGAAGTGCTGCGCGAAGAGCTCGATATCCTCCTTTCGTTCGCGGATCGGCAACAGGTGAATGCTGAACTCGTTGATCCGGTGCAACAGGTCCTCGCGGAACTTTCCTTCGGTAAGGTTCTTCCGGAGATCCTCGTTCGTCGCAGCGATCACGCGCACGTCCACATCAATGTCCTTCGTACCACCGATACGTTTGATCTTGCGTTCCTGAAGTACACGCAGGAGTTTGATCTGGTTCTCATAGGTCAAATTCCCGACTTCGTCCAAGAAGAGCGTACCTCCTTGCGCCTGCTCGAAACTACCTTCCTTATCGCCAACGGCCCCGGTGAAGGCACCCTTGGTATGGCCGAACAATTCGCTCCCTGCCAATTCCTTCGGCAGTGCGCCACAATCAACAGCTACGAAAGGTCCATTGGCGCGTTTGCTGATCTCGTGGATCCGCTTGGCCACATACTCTTTACCGGTTCCGGTTTCCCCTGTGATCAGCACGGACATATCGGTCGGGGCGACCAGGGCGATATGCTTTGCAATGTTCTTTGAGGTTGGGCCTGAACCTTCCACGTAGGTGTTGCCCTTTTCGCTTTTGGATGAATTGCTTTTCGGCGAACTGCCGGTGGCGCTTTGCGCGGGAGCATCCTTCGCTGCAAGTGCGTCTTGCACCCGCATAAGCAGTTCGTCCGGGTACAACGGTTTTGCGATGTAGTCGAAGGCCCCTTTCCGCATCAGTTCAACGGCCAGCCTAACTTCGGAATACCCGGTAATGATGATCACTTGGGTGCGAGGGGAAACGCTCCGGATATGCTGCATCATCTTCAGTCCGTCCGTATCCGGCAGGCGATGGTCGCAAAGGATCAGGTCGAAGCGTTGGCTTTCCATGATCTCCTTGGCGGCTGCGCCACGACCGGCGGTCCGCACTTGGTAACCGTTCTTCGTAAGGAAACGGGAAAGCAGATTGCAAATGTCCTGGTCGTCGTCCAAGACAAGTATGTGTGCTGAGGTGGCCATAGGTGGTGGAGAGTTGGTTCAAGAAATAAAACCCAATTTTCGAATGGAAGCGAACATGGTATCTCGATTAAAGGGTTTGGGAACGAAGATATCGGCGCCTGCTTCCAAGGCCCGTGGTCGTTCATTGTCCATGGCGCTAATGGCGATAAGGCGTGCATTGGGCAACACCTCTTTTATGTCAGGGATCATCTCATAACCCAATCCATCGGGCAGGTTCACATCCAAAAATACAGCATCGTACTCGCCGGAGCCTAACGCTTTCCTTCCTTCTTGTAAGCTGTGTGCCACGTGGCATACGATACCCATCCGGCGCAACATGTTACAAAGCAAGAGACAGATCTCTTCTTCATCATCGACCAACAGTGCTGTATGCACTGGTAGGCTTTTATCCGTTTGTAGATCCATCTTTCAACTATTCCACTGAGTGATGGGCACAGAACTTCCATGCTTGGTGCTGGTCGAACACATAGAAAGAAGCGTGCCCAGTGTGGAATATGCCCGAGCAGACCTTCCTCGGTGCAAACAAACGATGAAAAGGGGTTGATCGGGGAGAATATTCCCCGATCAACGTGAAAATTGTTCCACACAATTGATTGGAACGTGACCGATTTTCCTTTCGCGCTTGTACATCCCACGCGGCCCGATATTTTCCTGAACCGGAGCCGATCCATCCATCCGCACCATGACCGAACCCAACCGCTCCGCTACAGATGTCCAAAAGAAACGGGGGCGAAAACGGCGTGTGTTCCTTTGGATCGTGGTGATCTTGGTATTGGTCCGGATCGCTCTGCCTTATGCGTTGTTGTATGTTGCCAACGACCGTCTGGCCAAGATCCCTGGTTACCATGGCCATATAGAGGATCTGGACCTTGCGATCTACCGCGGCGCCTATCGTTTGGATGAATTCTACTTGGACAAAGTGGACAGCATCGCGCACGATACCACTCCATTCCTAGGCGCCGGCGTGATCGACCTTTCGGTTGAATGGCGTGCACTCTTCCACGGTGAGTTGGTGGGCGAACTTGAGATCGACCGTCCTCGTGTTCGGTTCACCTTGGAGAAAGCAGAACCCGCCGATGTAGCGAAGGACACGGCAAGTTTGGGTGAACTCTTGGACGACTTCATGCCCTTGAGCATCAATAGGCTGCAGCTTCGTGATGGACGTATCGAGTACGGTGATCCATCATCCAGTCCACCAGTTGATCTGGCCTTGACGGATCTGGAGGCCCTTGCAACCAACTTGACGTCCGTGGAGAATGAAGACGACCTTCTTCCATCGGCCGTAACAGCGAATGCCAATGTGTACAAAGGCAAGTTCCAACTGGATATGGAGTTGGATCCGCTAAGTGAGCAAACGATCTTCGACTTGAACATGAAGTTGAACGGTGTTGCGCTGCCCGAGCTGAATGCCTTCTTCCAAGCCTACGGGAATTTCGATGTGAACAGGGGTTCGATGGACTTGTACACGGAGATCGCCACACGGGATGGGGCGTTCAGCGGCTATGTGAAACCAGTGATCAAGGACCTGGATGTACTTGGGAAGGAGGATAAGAAGGATGGCATCCTGCACAAACTGTACGAAGGGATAGTGGGTACTGCAGGGGTAGTGCTCCAGAACCGTCGTGAGGACCAGATCGCCACGAAACTGCCCTTTGAAGGAAAATTGGACAACCCGAATGCGCGCACTTGGACTGCTGTGGTGGAGTTGCTCCGTAACGCATTCATACGGGCCCTAGAACCGGTGATCGATCGGGAGATAAATATCGAAACACCACTGATCCAAGAAAAGGAAGAAGAGCGCAAAGGACTTTTGAAAAAGGTGTTCGGCAAGAAAGAGGATAAGTAGGAATTTGGATGTTGAGGGGTTGAATGGTGAAGATGTGCCTTTCGAACTGGGCTCCAGCGATGAACGACCAGGCATGGTTGAGCTCGTGCTGCGTTGTAATTCAGATCCACCACCACAAACAACTGGATCGTGGAAGAGGTAAAGCCCAACCCTTGAACAGACACTGTGTAACCAATGCCCATGAACGAGGTGCGACTTGCCCGCACCTCAACCTACGTTCGATCCCATACTGCACTGGAACAACGCCAGTTCTTCAATTTGCGCGATCCGGCATGGTTCTTACGAGATGGATGTCATGTTACGCGCTTCTGCACTCTTTCTGGTACTGGCGATCATTGCAGCGGTATTTGGCTTCGTAGCCAGTGGCACATCGATCACCTTCATCACCAAACTCATTTTCCTCGTCCTTCTTCTCCTCTTCATGGTAACACTGACCGTGGGAGTATTAAGGGGCAATGGTCATTAGTAATTGCGAACCGGATCTCGTGACCTTGGACTACAGGTCGAAAGGTCATCAACTTGAACACCAACCAAACCCAGAACAAAAATGAACACTCGAGTACCACTGCTCCTTTCACTTACTCTATCCATCGCCGTGCTATCTACCGTTAGCGCCCAAGAGATCCGTCTTGGCGGCGGATACAATGGCAGCAATGTGAACAAGGCCGGAACGGACCGTTGGACAGGTCGTGCCGGTTACCAATTTGGCGCGGATGTTATGCTGGGAAATAGATTCTTCGTAAAGCCCGGGATCCACTTCATGGTGCGTAACATGAACTACACAGTTGTAGATACCTCCACATCACCCGTGGCAAACAATGTCGAGTTCCGCTACACGGACCGGTGGTTGATGGTACCCGTGCACGTTGGGGTACATTTGTTGGATCCCGCCGATGACCACACGGTCAATGCTTACCTGCAAGCTGGCCCAACGGCGTTGTTCAAACTGAATGCTGATCTGAACAGCCCCAATTCAACCGTTACGGTAAATCCTGCGCAATGGTACTTTGGCGGTGGTGCTGGCGTAGAGATCAGTTTCGTCTTCATCGAAGCCGGCTATAATGTGGCCATGAACAAATTGTTCAAGGACAACGACAACTTCAGGGATAACTTCGATACAAATCCCAAAGTGAACCAGCTCTATGTAACAGCTGGTGTCCGCTTGAAGTTGGCGAAGTAACAAGTTCCATATCATCCTGATCAAGGGACGGATCGGTCCAGAGTGCAAAGGGATCTTCGTAGTTTCGCTTGCATGGGCCGACGACGTTCCTTGATCCGTTCCGCGCTGCACGTGGACCATCCTTTCGAGAACAAGGACCAGATGATCCTGCGGGACCATCTGGCCTTGGTGCGTACGAGATTAGCGAATGAACGGACCTTGTTGAGCTACATACGGTCAACGCTCTATCTGCTACTCGGAGGCATTGCACTTCTAAAACTTGAAGGATTCGGCGATCTGCGTCTCGTCGGGTTCTTGGCATTGGTCATTTCCTTCGTGTCCATTTTGATCGGTGTGTACCGGTATGTTACCTTGAGGAAGTCCATGACCAAGTATTATCGCCCTGCTTCCGGCCAGCTCTCCGACTGAAGTGTTCGATCGGCGTGATCCTTGTGGGAAAGTTCGCATCACCAACATCCAAATCAAGATGAGGACCTTCCTACTTTCTATGGTCGTTGCATTCGGGTCCATGCACGTCCATGCACAAATACAACCGGCTGAAATGCAAGACCGGCCCATGTTGACTGATAGCGCGGCTACGCTGATCGGCCTCTCGCCGGACCAATTGCAAGGTTGGCGAGAGTTGGGTGAAGTTTATCAAAAGGAGTATGATCAGCTCAATGCGAGCGATGCCGAAGATGATGACATGCGTGCTTGGTGGAAAAGACGTGACGCCGCGTTGCGCGAATTCCTGTCCCCAGAACAATATGGGAAATGGATCAAGTTGGACAAGAATGTTCAAGGAAGACTTGTTCCACTTTCCAAAGGCCAAGTCCACGGATAGTTCGACGCAATGATCTTTCGGGATGTGTAGAAATCACCCGAGCAACTTATTGATCGTCCAGTGTTCGCCCCGATCGATAGAGACAATGACCAAGCCTGACCAATGAGGGACGAAGCGAAAGGAACAGATCCAAAGGTGGATCCACTCCTATGCCATTCTTAGATCGCATCGGCCCGACAGTTGTAAGTGAAGAGAGAGGATAACCGCAGCCCGCTAAGGCGGCATAATACTTTAGGAAATGAATGAACATAACCCAGACCCGAAGAAAAAGAAGAAGAAGAAGAAGGACTCTTCAATCCCTTTGAACACCTCCGATCACGCGAATTCAAAAGCGAAAGAGGTCGGGATACCGGAAAAGAAGGAACGAGAAGATGCTGAGTCCACCGAAGCGGAGAAAAACGAGGAGAAACCGGTAACACCGAAGGGAGTAAAGGGTGATCACGGCGCACCGCAACCTGCAACCAACCCGGGTCCGCAAGGAATTCATTGAAAATTATTGCCCCAAAAGCAACGCCCCGAAGAGCATTCTTCGGGGCGTTGCTTTTGGGGCAATGGGTTCGGTGCTGATCGCCTTGGCCCGATCAACCTTGTGGTTGACTGGGCTTTGGATCCACCGGATGATGAGGCTGTACCGGACCCGGCTGACCGGGACTTGGTGGCACCTCCTGCGGTTGCCGGGTAGGTGTACCAGGCACGGGTTCCGGTCCTGGCTTTTTGGGTGTCTCCGGTTCACGCACCGGTGTTGGTGGCTTACCGGGTTCCTTCACCGGAGGATCCGGTTCTCCTAATGCTGGGCGCTGTTCGTTCTGCTGTTCCATGTATCTATGTATTGGTCCACTTGGTTCCATGCTAGAACTGTTCCGGAATTGGTTTGGATCCAAGTAAAAGGACTATAGCTGATCTCAAAAATATCCTTCGGGCTGCAAGAAATAAGCTCCCGGTCACTCCTTCTCCTGCGTCACGATCCACTCCAAGGTTGCGCGGTCAATGGGTTTCACCACATGGCGATCAAAGCCTGCTTCTTTGCTTTTTTGCCGATCTTCTTCTTGACCCCACCCGCTTAGTGCGACGATCATACAGCGCTGTCCCCAATCCGTCTTGCGCATAGCCGCACAGGCCTCGTAGCCGTTCATCTTGGGCATGCCAATGTCCATGATCACGATCTCGGGTTTGAATTCCGCACCCTTTGCCACGGCCATCTCGCCATCATGCGCAACGGCAATTACATGTCCGCGCTTCTTCAGGATCATCGACATCGAGAGTGCGGCATCCTCGTTATCATCCACGACCATTACCCGCCTTGTACCTCCTTGTTCCGTTGTTGGTTTTGTTGGTGCGGGTTGAACGACCTTGCCTAGCAAGCGCGGAATGCGCAGACTGAATTCACTGCCTTTGCCAAGTCCTTCGCTGCGTGCTTCCACAGCTCCGTTGTGCATTTCCATAATGCGTTGCACGATGTTGAGCCCGATCCCCAATCCACCACCGGACTCCGTCTTTTGGTGTGGATCCACCTGCGTGAACATGTCGAATACGCTGGAGATCTTCTCCGCAGCGATACCGATACCATTGTCTTTCACAACGATGGAGACCTCCTCTCCTTTCCGCTTCACCACCACATCGACCATGCCTCCCGGTGGGGTATACTTCGCTGCGTTGGTCAACAGGTTGGCGACCACTTGTACCAACCTATCACGATCTCCGTTCACCACTAATTTTTCCTCTGCCAGTTCTACCTTGAGCGTGTGTCCGTTCCGATCGATCAGCGGCCTGCTGGTCTCCATTGCAGTTGCCACCACGTCGCAGATGTCCACTTCATCCAGCGATAATTTGATCTTGCCCGTGTTGATCCGGCTAAGGTCCATCAGGTCGTCCACCAAGCGGACCATGTGGTCCAATTGGCGCACCATCATGTTGCGCGTGTTCTCCTGTGCCGAAGGATCATCAGCGGCCATCTCCAACAACTGCAGACCGTTCTTCAATGGAGCCAGCGGACCGCGCAATTCGTGTGCGAGCGTGGCCAGGAAATTATCCTTGTTGATGGCGATCGCGGCAAGTTCATCCTCCATAGCCTTCCGGTCCGAAATATCCGTATTGGTGCCGAACCATCGCACGATCCTCCCTGTTGCATCACGTACGGGAAAGGCGCGAGAAAGGAACCAACGATACTCATCATCGGCACCCTTTATCGGAAAGATATCCTCCCAATCCACCCCTTCATCAATATGTCTTTTGAACTTATGGGTCACGCGTTCCACATGGTCCGGATGTTGGATCTTCGTCCATCCCCATCCATCCATTTCTTCCGGTGTGGTTCCGGAATAATCGAACCACCGTTTATTGTACCAATGGATGTCCCCGTTCGGCTCAGCGATCCAGGCCAGCTGTCCGATATTGTCCGCAAGTAGCCGGAATCGTTCCTCACTCTCGCGCATCTTCTCTTGTGCTACGCGCTGGTCGGTGATGTCGGTGCACGTGCCGAACCAACGGACCACGTTGCCATCCTCATCCTTCACGGGCATGGCGTTGGCCAAGAACCAATGATACTCACCGTCCGCCCCTTTCAAGGGGAACACATCGTTCCACGGCTCGCCTTGCGCCGCACGCTCATTCAACGAATTGGTGGCCCGGTCGTAATGGTCGGGATGATGCAATGACTTGGAATTTGCACGGATCTCATCACTGGTCATTCCCGTGAACTCGTGCCAGCGGTTGTTGAACCACATAGTACTGCCGTCCGGCTCAGCCATCCAGATCAACTGCGAAACATTGTCGGCCAATAGATGGAACCGTTGTTCGCTGGCGCGGAGTTCTTCTTCTGCTCGAGCTGCAATGGTAATGTCGCGGGCGATCTTGGCGGCCCCGATAATAACACCCTGCTCATCCCTTATCGCAGAAAGGCTCAACGCCACATCTACCAAGGAGCCATCCTTCCGTTGCCGCTTGGTTTCGAAATGCTCCACCCGTTCGCCTTTCGCGACACGACCCAGCAGTTCTATTTCCTCTTCTTTGCGATCGTCGGGAAGCAGCATTTGGATCGGGTTGCCGAGGACCTCTTCCTCCGGGTATCCGAAGAGCTTCACTGCGCCCTCGTTCCAATCCGTGACGATACCCGTGAGGTCCACCGCAATGATGGCATCTTCCGAAGATTCGACGATGGCGGCCAAGCGCTGAGCGGCTTCCTCGGCCTCTTTCCGTTGGGTGATGTTCATCGTACCACCCATCATGCGCACTGGTCGCCCATCTTCCCGCATGACCACAGCACTGGTGAACACCCAGTTCACTACGCCCTCCGCGTTCAACGTCCGGAACTCCACTTCATAAGGCGCATCCTCTTCCAAGGCCGCCTTGATCGCGGCATATACCATTGCCCTGTCATCGGGATGGATCAGCTCGGTATATCCGTTCATGGTGGGTACGAAGGCACCCTTCACCACACCGTGTATCTGGTACACGGGATCGGTCCAAGTGATGGCGTCGGCCACGATGTCCCAGTCCCAGATGCCGAGTTTTCCAGTGCCGGTCACCACGCGTAAGCGCTCTTCGTCCAGTTTTCTTTCGGTGATGTCGAGGATCATGGCCAAGAACGAGCGCCTAAGGCCGTTGTTCACGACCTGCAGGTGTACCTCCACCGGGTAACTGCTGCCATCCGCACGGCGGTGTGCGGTATTGAACTCGATCATTTCCTTTTCGCCCGTGCGAAGAGGTTTAACCAGGTCATCGAACTGGTGGGCGTTCATTTCGGGCTTGATGTCCAACGGCGTCATGTCGCGCATCTGCTCGAGCGTGTATCCCAGATTGCGCAACGCACCGCGGTTCACATACTCGAATTTCAAACCGTCAAGATCGAAGATGTAGATCTCATTCAGGCTTCGTTCGAGCATGCCGGAAAGTTGCTGCCGCGCTTCCTCAGCACGCTTCCGGTCGGTGATGTCCAGAACGGTTCCATCGAAACTCAAGAGTTCCCTTCCATCCGATCCCTCCGTGAAGGTGGAACGCCCCTTGGCCAACACCCAATGGTTGGATCCGTCGGGATGTACAACGCGGTATTCGATCTCGTAGGGCTGTGTGTTCACCGGGCGAGTAGCACCCTGTATAGCTTTTGCGACGCGTTCCCGGTCATCAGGATGGACCACTTCGAAAGCCTGCTCCACGGAGATCGTTGCATCCTTCCATCCGAAGATGGTCTTGAACCGCTCGTCCACGTTCATTCCTTCCACCTTACCGTCGATGTTCCAAGTACCCAGGTCGGCGGAATCCAAGGCCTGATCCAAGCGAGCGCCCAGCACCCGCACGCGCTCTTCGGCCACCCTCCGCTCGGTGATGTTCATGGTGCCGCCGAGCATGCGCACAGGCCGCCCGCCATCGCGCACCACCACGGCACTGGTGTAGACCCAGTTCACCTCGCCCTTCTTGTTCAAGGTGCGGAACTCGATCTCATACGGAGTATCCTTTTCCAAGGTGGCCTTGATCGCCGCGCCGACGCGATCCCGGTCCTCGGGGTGGATCAGCTCGTGGTAACCGGCCATTGTAGGCAAGAAGGATCCTTTCTCCATACCGTGAATAGCGTACACGGCATCAGTCCATGTGATCTCATCACCTATGATGTCCCAGTCCCAGATGCCGAGATTACCCACCTTGGTGGCCAGGTCCAGTCGGCGTTCGTTCTCTGCTCGCTCGGTAATGTCCACCAGCACATTGATCGCACCGTTGATGCGGCCTTGAGTATCGTATAGCGGTGTCGGGTTCGAAAGCACTGCCCGTTGCTCACCGCCCGGCCGTACCACCACGATCTCGATGTCCTTCAGCGCACGTTCTTCGCGGATCGCGATGGCCATGGGCGAGAGGTCCAAGGGTAGCTCGGAGCCATCTGCCGCGCGCAGGCTCGCTGAACCGGACCAGAGCGTTTCGCCCAGTACGGGCTTACGACCCCACAGCCGCACGGCCGCTTCGTTGAACAGCCGCACGTGCCCATTGACGTCACAGGTGTAAACGGCCACGGGCATCAGGTCGATCAACCGGCGGTAGCGTTCCTCGCTCTCCGCCAACGCATCGTTACGCATCTGCAGTTCCTCGTTGATCGTTGCATACTCCTCGTTGATGCTTTGCAACTCCTCCTTGCTGGTCTCCAGTTCTTCGTTGATGCTTTGCAGCTCCTCGTTGGAAGAGACGACTTCTTCGTTGGCCGCTTGGAGCTCCTGCGTGCCCACTTCACTCTCTTCACTGATGAGACGTGATTGTTCGCGGGCCTCCACCAGTTCTTGTTCCAGAATTGCGATCCGCTTGTCCTTCGCATCGCTGCTTTTACTCGTGCGCTTGCTTGCGCTTCCCACGATGGGTGTGGGCTGTCCTTCTTGTCGGAAGAGCACGAGGAAATGAGGATCGCGGGCACCGCCCATGGGAACCACCTCCACGCTCACCTCTTGCAATACATCGTCCAATTTCACGGGTATTCCATTCTTGCGCGTGGGCACATTCTCCTTGCGTGCGCGTTGCACTAGCGTGCGCACTTCGAAGGCGAGGTCATCACGTACCATCTTCAACAAATTCAAACTTGCCCGGCCGGAGCGTGGGCGAATGAATTGTGCCGTGGGGCCAATGAACCGTTGGATGTCCAGTTGCCGATCAACCAGCACGCAGGCTGGCACATAGCGGTTCAACAGAAGTTGCTCCACCTCCCGGTCCACATCGTTGCCGGCGACCGCACCGCGTGGTATCCCGACCGGTCGTAAGTGCTGCGCATCATGCACTGGTGAGGGTTTGTATCGCATATCCAATTGCAGTCGTTGTTTCCCCGTTGACTTCTTCACGTACACCTTGTATTCCCTTTCTGGTTGAAGGAAAAGTTCCGGGGCGTTGGCGGTGGTCTCACTATTACCCAATGCCAGGACGCCATCGGGCTTCAACGCATAGTGGAAATTCTTCAGGATGCGCCCTTGTGCACCATTGTCCAAATAGATCAACACGTTCTGGCAACTGATCAGGTCCACGTGAGAGAACGGCGGATCCTTCAACAGGTCGTGTTTGGCGAACACGCACATGTCGCGAATGCTCTTGATCACCTGGAAGTGACCGTCCACATGTTGGAAGAATTGTCGGAGGCGTTCGGGATCCATATCCTGCAACGCGCTCTTCTTGTAGATGCCCAGTCGGGCTTTCTCGATGGTGCGTTCGTTGAGGTCCGTCGCAAAGATCTGCACGGTGGTATTGATCGCGTTGGCCCGCAGGAATTCCGAAAGCGTGATGGCGATGGACACCACTTCCTCACCCCCAGCGCAAGCGGAAACCCAGATCCGTAGGGTATCGTTGCCAGCCCTATCCTTGAATAGATCGGGAAATACCCGTTCGGTGAGTGCTTTATGGAATGCGGGATCACGGAAGAAGCTGGTTACGTTGATGAGCAATTCGCTGTACAACGTCTCCACTTCGTTTGGCACCTCGCGCAGCAGCTTGAGGTATTCGCTCAACTTGTTGCACTTGCTCAGCACCATTCGCCGGATGATGCGCCGGTGGATCGTGGTCTCCTTGTATTGCGTGAAATCCACGCCGCGTTCCTCAAAGAGCAGTTGTAGGATCCGGCGCAATTCGTTCTCGTGCTTTGCAGGGAGACGTGTATCGCCATTCGGAAAAAGCCGCTTCACCAGATCCGCGAGCTGCGGACCGATCGCTTGCGGTGCAAGAACAAGATCCACCACTCCTGCTTCCTGCGCATTCTGCGGCATTGCTTGATCTTGGGCCGATGCATCCTGTGCAATGGTCAATCCATCTTCGGCCTTGATCGCACGCAGTCCTTGTGTGCCATCCATACCGCCGCCACTGAGTATGATCCCGATCGCATTGTTCTGGTACTCATTTGCCAATGCACGAAAGAGTGCATCAATGGGACGAATGGTGGCGACCGGAGCTTTCCCGGATCGTTGCAACGTGATGGTATTGTTCACCACTGCGATCTGCATTCCGGCCGGTCCAACATACAGTCGGTCAGGATGCAAGAGCATGCCGTTCTCTGCAACCTGCACTGGAATGGAAGTCTTCCGTTGTAGGAGTTCAGCGATGGTGTGTTCCCCGTTCTCTTCCATGTGGGAAACGAGGATATAAGCAAGACCGAGGTCGGTGGGTAATTTGGACAACAACTGACCCATGGCCTCCAGCCCACCGACGGAAGCACCGATGCCCACCACCGGAAAGGCTTGATGAACGTCCTTCACCACGATACCATGCTGCTGCAAGGACTCCTTCAGTTGGTCCACTTCGGCCTTGTGGAACATGTCCACTTGCTCCTTGCCCATTTTAATGGGGATGAGCTTTCCCTGACGCACCCAAGCGCGAATGGTGTTCGTGTGTAGACGAAGCAAGCCAGCCACCTCCGGTAAGGAGAGCATCTCTGGTTCCTCCGCTATCTTTCGTCTATCGTGCATTCATCTTAATGAACAGGGTTGCTCCTGGTGAACATTGGGCTAAGATATTGTCGGAAATGGACCTGAGTATCCGTTATGATCGGCCCGTGATCTGTTTATCGTGCGAAAGGAATTCGAATGGGGAAATATGGGGTCTCATTTCCCCGACCAAATGCTGAAAATACAGCCTCATTGGTATGAATGTGATCTGACGCTTGACATACTCCCTTGAGGAACTTACCGTGGACAAACGACCACCGGATCGTAGCATGGCAGCCCCACTGTTCACTTTCAAGCAAGGAGCAATCCCATTCGCAAACTTCCACAGAACCCACGTTCCGCGCAGCTATGCAGACCTGAAGCAACCCTTGATCGAAATTGGCCCGCGTCTTGGCAACACAGATCCAAACAAAAACCGATGATGAACAAATATGCAATGTCCCTCATTCCGCTGTCGCTTGTCATGGTACTGTCAATGGCAAGCTGCAAGAAATACGAAGAAGGCCCAGCGATCAGTCTTACCTCTCGATCAGAACGTGTTGCGAATACATGGACCATTGACCGGGCAATTGCCGATGGCAATGATGTGACCAGTGATTACGACAACTATGTTCTGACCATGACCGCAGGAGGAAGTGCGACGCTTGTTGCAACGTACACGGTATTCGGTGTCAACTTCACCGGAGAGACCAATGGCACTTGGGCCTTCCAGAATGACGACGAGGAACTGGTCTTGGACTTTGAAAATGATGATGCTGATGGGACCTATCAGATCCGTCGGCTTACAGAAGCGGAACTTTGGATACACAAGATCGGCGACGACTTGGAATTGCGTTTGAAGTGACCGTGATACAAAAGCAACATCCACAACACCTACTCACAAAACGATGAACATGATCAGCATACAACGAACCCTTTTGATCGCCCTTGCAGCCACCATGCTTAGCACGGGTTGTAAGAAGTATGAGGACGGACCGGCCTTTAGCTTGCGGTCCAAAAAGGAACGCATTGCCAATACCTGGCGCGTAGAACAAGCCTTGAACGGAAGTCAAGATGTAACCTCCGACTTCGATCAGTACGAGCTGCAAATGCTGACCAGTGGGAACGCGACCCTCTCTGCGTTGTACGTTTTGGGGGAGGCAAGCTTTGAGCTGCAGACCAACGGAACATGGTCCTTGGAGAACAGCAAGGAAGACCTTGTGCTGGACTTCGAGAATAATGATGCGGATGAGACCTACGAGATCCTTCGATTGAAGGAGGATGAGCTTTGGCTTCGCACTATGGACAACGGACTCGAGCTTCATTTGATCCCGCGTTGATCTTACACGCAGCTTCGACGTTCAAAGTAGATCGTGATCATATCATAAGACCCATGAAAGGCCCGTGCATGCACAGGTCCTTTTATGTTCATTCCCAAAGAATGAAGAGCATCAAGAACATAAAGACCCAATGAGCATCGAACCCATCATACGCTACGGTAAAACGGACCTCCAGGAATTTGAGGAGCTCATAACGCAAAAACTTGCCATCGCCCAGAATGACCTGGACGAACTACGATCCTCTTTGGTCCACTACTCCGGCAATGGAACCGACGACACTTCCTTTTCCTCACACAACATGGAAGAGGGGAATGGGTCGCTGGAACGGGAGGAGTTGATGATGCTGGCCACTCGGCAGGAGAAGTTCATTCTTCAGTTGAAGAATGCCCTCTTACGGATCCACAACGGCACATACGGGGTCTGTAGCGTGACCGGGGAACTCATTCCCAAAGCAAGGCTGTTGTCGGTTCCGCATGCCACCATGTCCATGCAAGGCAAACAACAAGAGCCTGGTCCCAATTGAGATCATTCTTCAGTTGCTTGACCATCTAGACAGCCCTCTCTGTCCATAAGCAATTAACCCAACCCTCTCCTTGTAAGAAGGCACATAAAGAAATGACGAACGCCCAATGTCCTGTAGCAGGACATTGGGCGTTCGTCATTTCATCAATACCAAGAACCGCTAGAGCTGGCCCTTGTCGGCAGCCTTCTTCATTCGGTCATTCGCGTAGATCGCGATCTCCACCCGACGGTTCTGGGTTTTGCCTTGTTCCGACCCATTATCCGCTATGGGTTGTGATTCGCCGTAGCCCACGGTCGTCATCCGTGATGGCTTTAAACCCTTCTGAATGAGGTAACGATCAACGCTTTTCGCACGGGCCTCGGAAAGGTTTTGGTTCAGGTCATCACTTCCGTCGGCATCCGTATGTCCTTCGATGAGCACCTCGGTATCATCGTACTTCACCAAGGTGTTCGCGAGGTCATCCAAATTAGCCTGAGCCGCGTTGCTCAAGGTGCTTTCATTGACCGCGAACAGCAATCCGCTATCGAAGGTGATCTTGATCCCCTCGCCCACTCGGGTCACCTCCGCGCCTTCAAGGTCATTCCGTAATTCTTCAGCTTGTTTATCCATATGCCTGCCGATGAGCGCGCCGGCAGTACCACCGACCGCAGCACCGATAATGGCACCTATGGCGGTACCGTTCTTACCGAATTGATTGCCAATAACTGCGCCAGCACCAGCACCGGCACCCGTACCGATCGCACCACCCTTCAATGCGCGGGAAGTGTTGCAGGCTGGTAGTGCGGAAATGAGAACAGAGCAAAGTATCATAGATCCGAGTTGGAACTTGGTTTTTCGGTCTTGCATGTTAGATGTGTGTTTGCGATCAATGCCAAATGACGTGCCTGATACCCTTCGACCGCGACCCTCTATGAAACTCGAAGTGCTCGGTCAGGATACATGAAACAAGGACAGCGAAATGCGCTTCCCGATCACAGCAACATTGTAGAGATCTCTCCCCGGTCCAATAAAGCCCCAATGGTTTTGGAAGGGTAGATGGACCCTAGACCCAGGAGAAGCTCACTGTTCTCCATTTTGATCCGGCACGGGATCTACTTGAACCTAGGAAACGAGCCACATGAAAACCCCGGATTGCCAATACGACACGTTGCTGGAGGCTGTCGAAGACCTGAAGAAGCAGGGTTACACCGATGAATTGACCATTCGGGAAGATGGTCTTTACAATGATGCGGAACCCTTGGACCCAAAGGAATTCAACATAGACTCATTTCACCGATTCGAAGGGCCGACAGACCCGAGCGATGCGAGCATTGTGTATGCGATCAGTTCAACACACTTAGCATTGAAAGGGATCTTGGTAGGCGACTATGGATCGAACGCATTGGATCACATCCATAAGATGGTGCAAAACTTGAACGCCCACGGGAACGAAGATCGAATGGTGCAACCAGTTAGGCCAGTTACGCCTGGCGAGAGCACTAAACGATAGATCATTCTCCGCCCATTCCCGAGCGGCTCAATCATTGGCCAATGCGGCTCATACAATTCTGCAGCGCGTAATGGTCAGGCTCGAGCAAATCGATCGGCTCCTATTGTTGAACCGATCTCGGAAATTCTAGAGATCACGTCCTCCCTATCGTTTCCGGATGTGGTTTCCACGATCATCGTGAACGCCCTACGGACCAGTTCAGCGGTCGATGGGGTGTCTGTTTCCGAGCAGGCAAATGTAGAATGAAAGACCTTCTGGAAGATGCTATCCGCACACGTTGCACATGGAACCACCTTGATGATCATTCCATAGAGCAACGGTGCTACTGTGTCATAGGACCGGGCGGCATTGTTGGAAAGAGACAATCCTGACATAAGCCGTCTTTGCTCCTCCGCAGCATGGATCGAATGTTCGCAATTCGAGGGAGAGACGGCGGTCACCATCACGAAGGCGCTTGGGTGTGCGCTTCCACGAACCAGAGCCACTTGTCCGCCCCACGGGACACTTCGGTAAAGAGATCCGCACTGTCCGCATCTTTGTGTTTCTCCGCTTTATCGATCGCATCCCTTATTTCACTTGCATAAGCTGCCAGGGCCTTGGTGACTGCTTGCACATGGGCAACGCCGGTCACTATCCCTTTGGGGAACTCAGGCAATTTTGAATTTGCAACAGCAGCTCGCGCTGTGCCATTCACAGTTCCGCCGAGCATCACCGCACGTTCCGCGATCTTGTCCACGTACTCTTCAGTTGCCTCGTATATCTCATCAAAGAGTTTGTGCAAACCAATGAAGTTCGGACCCTTGACATTCCAGTGCGCCTGCTTCATCTGCAGGTGAAGGTCCACGGAGTCAGCTAGTCTTGCGTTCAGCAGTTCGACCATCTTTTCCCGCGTTGCTATCGGAAGATCAATGGATGTAGGATGCATTCTTAAAGCCTTGATAGGGGTCTTCGAAATTGTTGTTCTCTTCTTTTTCGTTGCCATTGTGCTCGGTGTTCGAGGCGCGCTTCATGCCGCCAAAATGAGGTCATATTTTGGAATGCTCCGAATGTCCCAAAACTGCGGCTTGACCGCTGTGGACATATCAGAAAGGAGAACCCCGAAAGGCGTTCGTGGATCCATACGCTTGAATTTAGGCTGTTGTCTCTTAGGGACTACACCAACAAGTGCCGTAACCCCAGCTCTGCGCAGGCAAGCCAACGCAGCCGAGGCATGCTCCACTACTTCGTAGGATGGCATGTTCGCATGGATGATGGACCATCGCACCCGACTCGCCGTGCAAACCAACTTAGAACCGTCCGCGCTCACGGAGTCCACCCTAAGACGAATGCCGAACCTCCGCCATAGCGTACGTTCGTTCTTCGCGAGTTCCTTCAGTACATCTTCGTTCACTTCCATCCTTCCAGGTCCATTACTGTTCCACTTTGAACTGCTCATTCCGAATAACACGTTACCAGAACGCAGTCGTATGCAACCCTCAGCACGCCCCTAGCAGCATCCATACAAGTATGAACACCAGCACCGTCCCGAAGCAGCCCCCACCCCATTTATACGCAGCACCGCCAGCGATCAATCCACGGAAAAGATTATTCATTGTTTATGGTCTTAAGGTTTGGTTTAGAGGCCCCGCACCATAGTTTGGACCGTTAAAGGGCCAATGGGATGCAAGACAACATAAAGCACTTCTTGGGCCATCATTGTTCCAACGCCCCCTCGGTACTCGCTAAAAGACCAGAGGATCCCGGGAACGACCAGGCCCTGTCACAAGAACAGTGGGCATAGCCAATCTACCCCAACAACGTGCCCGATGGCCATTTGAGGTCACCAAGACCAATTTCGAAATACAACACGCTCTCAGGACCCATAGCGCGTCCAAGCATTGAGACGCTCGATCGAGCCACACTAACTCCCCACATTGGGGATTCCATTCCACTACTCAGAGGTGGACCTACGCTCAAAATGGTCTGGTACGCCGTATGCCGGGAACGGTAGAACCAAAACAACAACCACCATGTTAAGATGGGTAGTCACATTCCTAGTTATTGCGCTCGTCGCTGCACTATTCGGTTTCGGAGGCTTGGCGGCTGGAGCAGCTGAGATCGCGAAGATCATTTTCTACATCTTCCTGGTCCTATTGGTCATCTCTTTGATCTTCGGGTCCCGTATCTGGCCGAAGAACCTGTAGGCCGATGACCTAACGAAGTTGCCGGTGGCCCAATAAAATGGGCACGGTGGAACACCGGTATACACAGAGGCCGATCCGTAATGGGTTGGCCTTTTGTGTTTCTCCATGTCGCTGTCGGTCCTTCGGTTCAACTCCTTACACACGCAATACCCGATCTTGCACCGTTACGAATACGCGGTCGGATTCCTTCCGCGTCATGCGGTAAAGCCCGGTGAACCCTCCGAAAGCGGGAAGTATCCCAGCCGTCTTTCCAAAGAAGAAACACGGGAGGTGAACTGTCTGCTTTGCCTTGCCGACCATCCGTATTCCAGGATGAACATGCCCAGCTAGATTGTAAAGTGAAGAATGCTCTGTTGGATGATGTGTGAAATGGAATGGGCCGCGGTCCAAGAAAGGCAGTGTATCCAACTTCGCCTTTGTATAGTCCTGTTCTTCCAATACATCGTGATTACCGGTCACCAAGGTAAATTTCGTTGATGCATGCTTCGCTCTCAGGTCGATGAATCCTTGCCAAGTGCTGTTGAGATCGCTGTGGAACAGATCACCCAAAAGGAGCACTTCGATAGGTCGCGTACTTACGATGAGATCCTCCAAACGCTGTAGGTTCAATTGTTCAATACCACTGGGAACCGCAATGCCCGCGCGGCGGAAATGCATGGCCTTGCCCAAATGGAGATCGGCGATGATCAGCGTTTTGCGAGTCGGCCAAAACATCGCTTTCTGGGGCAATAGCTGGAGTTTCTCCTTACGGATCTGGATCACGGCACGCTTCATTCCAATTGCGCTTTCATGCGAGCAATGCGATCCTCCAATTTTTCAGATGTGAGCAATTCGCGCAGGCGGTCCACCATGATCGGAAAACAGAACGGGGTGATCGATGGCGGATCGGTGATGACGATCTTTTGGGTTGCGATGCGCTCCAACGCATTCCGCAATCTACTTTCCTCGAGTTGAAAGGTCATCACTTCCTCGTGTGCTTGCCGAAGGAGCAGGTTGTTGGGATCCATGTCCTCGAACACGCTGAAGAACAACTGCGCGGAAGACTGCAAATGTCGCACGGCTTTGGCCTTTCCCGGATACCCCTTGAAGACGAGGCCTGCTACCTGTGCGATATCACGGAACCTTCGGCGTGCCATTTCGGTCTCGTTCAAACTTCGTTCGATATCGTGTCGAAGATGGTCCGTGCTCAGTAGGTCGCTGTCGAAGGCATCCTGGATCGGGATCTCCTGTTCGCTCAACAACTCGAAGCCGTAATCGTTCATGGCGATGCTGAAACTGATCGGCCCCAACAAGCTGATCCGATAGGCGAGTAGTGCGCTCATGCCTTCGTGTACCGCACGGCCTTCGAAAGGATAGATGAAAACGTGATGTCCTTCCTTGGTGCGAATGCGTTCCACCAACAATTCATTCGCCTGCGGTACGTGCGATCGTTCGCGTTGCTTCGCCAACAGCGGTCCAAGTTTCTTCACCTCGGGGTCAGTGGTGATCCCTTTCGCCGTACGGTCCATCACCTCGCGCAACACAACCGACATTTCGGAACTGAAGGACATGCGCCCTCCCAACCAACTGGGAATTTTGCCGCTCGCTTCCTTCGAACTCCGCACGAGCATTTCCATGTTGCGGATCGATACGAACTCGAGGTTCCTCCCACCGAACCAGAACACATCACCTACGTCTAGTCGGCTTGCAAAACTCTCTTCCACAGTACCGATGTAACCACCCTTCAGGAACTTCACACGGATGGACGTGTCACTCGTGATCGTGCCGATGGACATACGATGACGCAACGCGATACCACGATCGAGCACCTTGTACACGCCATCTTCCACTTCCACTTTCTTGAATTCATCGTAGGCCAAAAGCGTAGGTCCACCGGTGGTGACGAAGGCGAGCACCTGTTCCCATTCCTCGTCACTGACGGAATTGAAACTGAACGTGGTCGCGATCTCCTTACGCACTTCCGCTTGTCGAAAGCCATCGCCGACCGCGAGCGTAACGAGGTACTGGCAGAGTACATCGAAGGATCGCACATACGGGATCCGACTTTCGATCCTTCCCTCCTTGATCGCCATTCGCAAAGCGGCACCTTCCAAAAGTTCAAGAGCGTGCGTGGGAACGAAATGGATCTTGCTCAATGCGCCAGGTCGGTGTCCGCTGCGGCCGGCGCGTTGTGCAAAACGTGCTACGTTCTTCGGGCCACCCACTTGCACGATCGCTCCCACGGGTCGGAAGTCCACGCCAAGATCCAAGCTACTGGTGCAGATCACGGCTTTCAATTTCTCGTCGTGCAGCGCCTGTTCCACCCAGTCGCGCGTGGCGCGGTCCAAAGATCCATGGTGCAGGCCGATAACACCGGCAAGGTCCGGAGCCACATCGAGCAGGGCTTGGTACCAGCGCTCCGCGAATGAACGCGTGTTGGTGAAGATCAACGTGGTCCTGTTCTCTTGGAGGATCGGTAGAACTTGGTCCACGGAACGCAACCCGATGTGGCCGGCCCATGGGAATTTTCGAATGTCCTTTGGAAGAACGCTCGATACCTCGATGACTTTCTTCACTGCGGCGCGGACCAGCACCCGCTCCCCCGGATCGCTGCCGAGCAACACGTCCATGGCCTGGTCCATGTTGCCCATGGTGGCACTGATCCCCCATGTGCGCATAGCAGGGCACCAAGCGCGCAGGCGGGATAGTGCGAGTTCCATCTGCACCGCACGTTTGCTTCCCAGCAATTCGTGCCATTCATCGGCGACCACACAACGCATTTCGCTGAAGAGTTCCGCAGCGCCCTTTTGAGCGAGCAACATGTGCAGGCTCTCCGGTGTGGTGATCAACAGTTCGGGCATGTTGCGTTTCTGTTTCGCACGCGAACTAGCCGTTGTGTCCCCAGTTCGGATCGCCACCGACCAATCAAGTCCCAAGTCGTTTATTGCGCGTTGTGCAGAAGCCTCGATCTCCTTCGTAAGTGCGCGAATGGGTGCGATCCAGATGGCGCGAAGGCCGCGCTTCTGTTTTGCGATCGAGCGCATCCGAAGAGCTTCCAACAGGATAGGCATCAATAGTGCGTAGGTCTTTCCGGATCCAGTAGGGGCTGTGAGCAGCCCGTTCTTGCCCTGCAGATACGCTTGCCAACATGCACGTTGGAACTTTTGTGGATCCCAACCTTGCGCGGTGAACCAATCGACCGCGGTGGTGATCAACGCACGATCACTTGGCGGCTTTTGCACGCGCATCGATCAGGTCCATCAGATCTTGCAAGGAATTCGCTTCTTCGATCGGCTTGTCCGTCCGCCAGCGATGGATCCGAGGAAAGCGTAACGCCACTCCGCTTTTGTGTCGTGGGCTCAGTCCTATTCCCTCGAATGCGATCTCGAATACCAGCTTGGGTACAACGCTCCGCACAGGTCCAAATCGCTCCTTGGTGTTCGCTTTGACATAAGCATCCACCTTCTTCATTTCAATGTCAGTAAGGCCACTGTATGCTTTCGCGAAGGGTACGAGTTCTTCACCTTTCCACACGGCGAACGTGAAGTCGGTGTAGAGATCGGCCCGCCGACCGTGACCGCGCTGTGCATACAACAACACGCCATCGATCGTGAGCGCATCCACTTTCCATTTCCACCAATCGCCCTTCTTGCGGCCTACATGATACTCGGAGTCGCGTCGCTTGATCATCAACCCTTCACTTCGTTTCTCCCGGGAACGATCGCGTTCATCAGCGAGTTCATTCCACGAGGTGAACCCGACTTCTTCCGAAAGTCGCAATACCGGAAGATCGATCTTCTGCACGAGCTCCTTCAACAATGCACGTCGCGCGGCCAAGGATTCCGAACGCAGGTCGTTCCCTTCCCATTCCAATAGATCGTAAGCCACCAAAGCGACCGGTGCTTCCTTCAACGCGCGTTGCGAAACGGTCTTGCGACCGATCCGTGTTTGCAACAATTGGAACGGTAACGGCATGTCATCACGCCACGGCAATATCTCGCCATCGAGCACCGTGCCGTTGGGCAATGCATCGCGGAGCACCGCGTACTCGGGGTACTTATCGGTAACCAATTCTTCACCACGCGACCATACATACAGTTCACCATCGCGTACGATCAGCTGTCCGCGTATACCGTCCCACTTGTGTTCCGCGATCCATTCCGAAGGATCACCGAGGGTACCTACTTCAACTTCCACGGCGTAAGCCAAACAGAATGGGTAGGGGCGTGAACGAACAGTGCCACCGTCGCGGTCGTTCACCAAGTCGTGGAAGCTGGTGCTCTGTGGATCCCAGTTGCCCATCAACTGATGCGCGAGTTCGTCCTCGGCTACTCCGGTATGCTTGCTAAGGGCACGCACCATCAATTTCTGCGACACGCCGATCCGGAAGCCACCGGTGATCAGTTTGTTGAACACGAAGCGGCCGATACGGTCCAAGCGTTTCCACATGTCCACGACGCGTGCGTGTCGTTCTGCCTCGTCGAACTGCTTCAACGCAATGACCAATTCGATGTGCTCGGAAAGTGGTCCGGTGTCCGTGTTGGTATCGCCGGGCACCACCAAGGCGATGGCCTCACTGAGGTCTCCTACGATGTGATGGCATTCATCAAAAAGCCAGAACGGGATGTTCGCTTCCTCGGCAGCCCACGCCTTCAAGTCGGTGGTGCGTAGCGATCGTTTGGGCCTGCGATGACTGAGCAACGCGATGGTCCAGAGCTTGTCGCTTTCCGGTGCAAGCTCAAAATAGTCGGTCAACGCCTGCACCTTTTCATTGGTGCTTGTCGTTGCGTCCATCCTCTCGATCAATTGTGCAAACCGTTGCATCAGCTGGACCCTTCGGTTTCGGTTGCGGTAACAGCTTCATCACCGGTGAAGGCTGTTTCTTCGGTTGTTGCTTCAATACCTTGCTCGTTCAACCAGCGGCTGAACTGGTGCGTGTAGCCATGCGTTGCGATCACGCGTTGTGCTCCCGTTGCTTTCACCGCAGCGTTCAGTCCCGGCCAATCGGCGTGATCGCTCAGTGCGAAACCCCGGTCCACGCCACTGCGTCTGCGCCATCCGCGTATCTGCATCCAACCGCTTGCCGATGCCGTGCTGAACGGTCGCAATTTATTCGCCCACGGTGTGCCCATCGCACTGCCCGGTGCAACGACCAGTGCTCCTTTGATCAACTGCTTTTCCGTGTTCGGTGTGAGCTGTATGGTATGCGGAAGTGGAACACCAGCTGCTTTGATCGCGACATTGCATGCTTCCACCGCACCATGCGTGAGGATCGGTCCGATCGAAGGATCCACATTGGCGATCACCCGTTGTGCCTTGCCTAGAGAATAGGCGGAGATGATGCTCGTGATGCCTACCGCAGCATTCGCGCGCCACCATTCATTGATCTCTTTGAAGATGATGTTCTGCGACTCCCAAGTATACACTGGCAAACCGAACGTACACTCGGTAATGAACGTGTTGCACCTCACGGGTTCGAACGGCGGGGTGATGCCATCGTCCGTGGTCTTGTAGTCGCCGCTGGCCACCCATACTTCACCCTTGTGCTCCACACGGACCTGCGCCGAACCGATCACATGTCCAGCGGGATGAAAGCTGAAACGAACGCCGTTGACCTCACGCACTTCGCCGTACGGAATGCCTTCTACGACAATGTCGTTGCCAAGTCGATGCTTCAGAATGGGAACGCTTTGGGTTTGGCACAGGTAGGAGCCCATACCAGCGCGCGCATGATCGCTGTGTGCATGAGTGATGATCGCACGGTCCACCGCACGCCAAGGATCTATGTGGACACCTGCGGCTGCCACATGCATTCCATTGGGGGTGAAATCAATGAGGGACATAACGTTGGATGCAAGCTAGAAAGGATGCTTTGGAAAACATGTAACGCCCGAAGATCATTGAAGTTCAGCGGGGCACCTTTTCATCCTCTCTTTGGTTCTCTGAAAGGTAGTACTCCCAGTATCTGTTCATGGGTGAGGCTCCTCGTAGCTTTCTGTGGCATTTGGAAATGATCGTCGAGAAGCGCAACGGAACTAAATTCTGCACCATGTCATTGTTCGTTGACCAGCCAGCAGTTAACGGAAGCATTCAACCGATCCGTTTGGCATTGCTCGTTCTGACCCACCGACCGGCGCCACATCGTTCACAGTTCATCCCCAAAAAAGGCTGCTCCTTCAAGGTTCCACAACCGCAACAGGCTACTTGTCCGTCCGTGATCCCCTCTTGCGATCGCAGGAACTCTGGCGCGATAGGTAGCCCATAGCCAACCTCTTCATCAGGTAGGAAGAAAACACTCAATTCACCATCGATCTCCACATAGGCGCTCTTCACTTGACCCAATTGTTCCACATGATGCACACGCAATTCCCCATAGAATTCATGGACCGTCATTCCTTCCTTCTTCAACGCCGCTGTGTCCACCACACCGTTTGCGAAAACCCTGATGACTTCGCCCTCGATCAACTTTTCCAATGACCGGGAATGGTTCATCCATTTGTTCATGATCCAATAGCACAGCAACACCACGAGCATGGCTACCACCGAAGGTAGGATCGGCGAATCGGTATAGATCATTGCGTCCCCGAGCGCTGAACCGAGGCCGATCACAACGATCAACTCCAACACGCTGAACTGTCGCACTTCGCGCTTCCCCGTGAGCTTAAAAAGGAAAAGAACGGCCACGAACATGATCACGGCGCGCATGGCGCATTCCAACACGAACAGCCAAGTATTATCAGCGCCGAGGAAGAGGGTATGCCAATCGCTCATGATAAGGCTTGTGTTGCGGAATGTCCAGCAAACAAATTGCGGAGAGGCCGTCCCCAACATATATGGTCCAAGGCTTCAATTTGTCTTTACCGGCCAAGCCCAGAATTGATCAATTTGAATGCCGATCAAGAGGGGCAACTCGTTTGGCACGACATTCGGAACAATTTGCCAAAACACGACCATGTCCATCAAATTCCCCAGTTCCTTCTTGTTAGCTACCATCGCAACCGGAGTTGCCATCGGTATACTCATCGCTCCCGCTTCCGGTAAGAAAACGCGGAAGGCCATTGTGAACACCAAAGATGATCTCCACTACTTGGCATTGAAGGCCGGTGATGTGGTCACAGCACTTCAGCATAAGTTGTCGGCACTTCGCGACGCCCACGGCGACAAGGAACCGGCGAACACGATTGAGGCCGGTTGATCGACTTTACCTCTTCCCTTGCTCGGAGAATGGAAGTGAGGACCAGAACGTGGATCCTCGTCCCAATTCGCTCTGGACACCGATCATTCAACGACAACCACTCAAACAGCAGGGTCCAAGGCTATTGGTCGGCTTCCGCCATGCCTCTCCTTCCGCAGTTCGTTCCAGTATCGCTGGTGCATACGCTTTGCCAAACCCAACAGATCCGATGTGCCAATACGTTCGGTATGAAGCTGGATGGGAGCACGTTCTTCAAAGACACGCCCTTCTGCATCTATGGTGTAAACCCCAGCGTATTGCGGCAACTTGCCGGCGGGCAGTTTCCGATAGATCACACAGGGCATTGCGAAACTGAAATAGTTGGGTCGGCGACAAACTTGCATTCCGGAATTCCGACGCAGGTCCTCTCTGCTCTGGTTCGGGGTCCTGTTCTTTGCCGGGTCCTTCGCCATGAAGCTCCCGTTCATCAGCATGCCTTGAGCGTGCTTCGGTTTCTTCAAATCGTTGAGCAGGTCGGCCCTTGAACACTTGATCTCCACCTCGCATACCAATCCATTCTTGGTAACGGTGAGCAGATCACTTTCCCAAGCATAGAACAAGGCATTGGGGGTGACCCATTCATGGTCCAAGGCCACAGCATGGTTGTGCATGTGCCAAGCCAGTTCAGATGCGGTGACGGAATTCATGACGATCCGGAATGCACAAGATAGTGCGTCACGGTCTTGCTCCGTAATTGGTGCACAACCCGCGACCGGGCAACATGTCACCGCATTTCTTTCAACTCCTTCAATACACCGTCCCGTTCTACATGGATCAAAGTACCATTGGTCGCAGCTTGGTCGGAAACGATGGTGGCGTCGAGTTCAAATCGATAAGACGTTCCGGCCTTAAGGAGGAATTTCATCATCGTACCCATGGCTTCAGCCAGGTCGATCTTCAAGGGTAAGGTGATATTGACCTTATCCATTGCGGGTATGCATAGGGCGCTGTCGATCTCCGTTTTCAGCACACGGTCTTCGCCTACGCGCATGGTCACCTTGGTATCTCGGACAGCGACAGAACCGTTGTTCTCGTTCTTCAACTCCAAGACCAAGGAGAGGCGCGTATCATTCAACCCGATCTTGTCGACCTGTAGGTCCAAGACCTCGACCTCAGGTAGTATGAAAAGGGGAAGGTCTCGTTCGATGTGAAAAGAAAGGGGTCTCTCACCGATCAACGGGAATTCTTTCGTGAACTCGATGTCCATTGCATACGTCACGCTATCCCTTCCTTGTGCATCCAATTCTTTCAGGGTGCCCAAGAGCAATTCCTGCTTTGTGGAAATAGGCTTGGTGATCACCGTCCGGTCATATCCTGTCAATTCCAACGGGTCCGGGTAGGTGGAACGTACCACCTCTCTATCATCAATGGCCATGGCGAATGTGAAACTGTCCACCGCGAAACCGATCGGCAATGGGTTATCCAAGACCACGGCCATGGACATATCCACTTGCTCCTTGGTCAATTTGGTCAGTGTGATGTTCGCCAACTCCATGGAAGGCATGAAGAAAGGGGCGTCGGGGTTGGCTTGTCGGGCCTGCACCCTTTTGACACAATGGCCGAGCACTATGCCGATCAGCAGGACCATGAACACCCAGACAGCCTTACGTATCATGAATTGGAGATGGTTGGTCTCAAACAATAAGTGACCAAGATCGATCAGACAATTTGGGCAGAGGATAACAACGTACCCTTCGCGTCAATTCACGGCAGCCTATTCATTGGGCACTGCGGTCTTCTTGTTCACAAAACCCAACACTAAGCAACTCACCATGGAGAAAAGCACCAGATACACCATGATCTTGGAAAGCACTATACTGTCAATGACAAGAGCCAAAACACCCACACAAAGCATGACAAAGGCCATCACCAGAATAGTTCTCGGGGAACTCTTCCTAACCCGTTGTAGAATATTCGAAGGACGTTCGAGAATGTGAAGTGTGTTCATGGAGATCGTTCGTTCAATGGATCAATGGTGCATAGTTGCTTCCAGCTTCAATTGCGCATTGGTGAACCTGTCGAACACATCAGCGCTATTTTCCGCACCACATGAACATTCACGTTGGGCTTTCACACGCTCCCGAACAGGATGTCCATTTTCCAAAGTGAGATGCGACTTGAGCCATGAGTTGAGGTTGTCCTGTCTTGTACCGTGCGTGATCTGCTTGGACCGTGACACCACCTTTTTTGCTGGAGCAATGCGAAGTATGTTCAAGACGCGTTGGAATATTATGTTCAGGGGTGCCATGCCAGTGGACATCCCAAATACATGCCGCATGCGTTCCACTGGAAATTTCTGCTCTGCCACGGCTACATGGGAATGCAATACCCCGGAACTGAGCATTCAACTCCACACCTAACCATAAGCTCAGCCGGTCCCCATCTTCATTCACCGGACAGGAAAGTTCATGCACTACTACGGAGATAAGGATGGAGTTTTGGTGAGAAATGAACTGGAGTCTTTATAGAGGTTCGTTCCACAATGGGGGAAACTCGAGCGGACCAAATCCAGTTGTGTACGTCTTCCGGTTAATAGTGGATGTGAATGGCAGCAGAATTGCATGATGTACAGAAAACGGATCCTATGGAAGCAACGAACGGTACACTAACGGAACCAAAAGACCCTTACGCTGACCTGGACCTATCGGTCTATCTGGAAAGCCTGAAAAGTTCGGTGAACGGATATGTCCGCACAGAGAAGCAGTTGATCAAAATGCAGCTTACGGATCGTGCGGGTTCTGTCATGGCCGGCGTGGTTGAACAAATAGTGCGATTGGTGTGCATGTTCGGTGTGTTGTTATTTCTCACCATCGCGCTTTCCTTGTACGTTGGTGAATTAACGAACTCCTACCCGATCGGATTTGCTGTTGGGGCATCCACCTACTTGCTCATCTACCTTATCTACCATGTGTGGTGGAGTGGCGGCGGAAAGGACCGATTCATCATTGAACGCATCAACGACCTTTTTGGCCATGAACCAGATGTACACTGACCTGAAAACATTCCGCGAGTCCAAGGGTCGATTGCGCGCAGAGCGAGACAACTATCTCGCAAAATTGGATGACCATTGGGACATCCTACGGAACGACCGTGCCCGATCGGCCATGCTCAAGAACACGGCCGTTCATGCACTACGTAAGCTCGGACCCTATCGCGCTGTTGACGATCTCCTGCATGGCAAATTCTCCATGGCCACCTTCAGCGGTCTTGGTGTTGCCCTAGGCTCCATGCAACGCAGTCCGATCAAGCGCTTGCTCTTCACTGGCGGTAGTGCTCTTTTAGGAAAGCTTTTTGGTGGGAATGAGGAGGGAAAAGGGTTCATGGAAAACATCATGGAGCGCGTCGGGGAGATGGTCCGAAAATTCAGGACACATCAACATGAAGAGGAAGAGGCCATTGTGGAACCTGCGGAAATGACCGATCACAGATGAGCACTTGGATAAAAGATACCCTTGCAACAGGCGCCGTTGCAACCACCGCGACCAACGGCGCACTAGCTGTGTTGGGCAAGTTCGAGAACGGCAACGCGCTAGGACCGATCAATGCTGTAAGCCATATCATTTGGGGCAAATCGGCCACCAAGGCGGATAACTTCGATACCACCCACACCGTGATCGGTTCCGTGCTGAATGCCATGGCAATAACAGGCTGGGCCGGTGTTCACGAATTATTGATGCCACGCCGACGAAGACCCAGTGCGCAACGTGCTTTGTTGGCCGGTGCCGCCGTATCCACAGTGGCATACATAACGGACTTCCATGTGGTCCCAAAACGCCTGACACCTGGCTTTGAGGAGAAGATCTCCAGCAAAGGACTTTATGCGGTCTATGCCGTTCTGGCTGTTGCCTTGGCCGCTGGTAGTTTGAGCCGTAACCGCTAAGTATCTTCACTTCCTTTGATCGAAGCCGATCTCTACAATGAGCAAGAAACCACCTCCCATGCCATGGGGCTACCGCCTCATCGCCATCTTCCTCTTCGTGGTCCTGATCGCTTGGGTTTGGATGACCGTAGTGTGACTTGATCGCACGGACGATACTTCTGGGCATACTTGCAACACGGACCGTTTTCGTCCCACTATTCGGCAATTGCAAATAGCAAACGCACCCGTCGAGGTGCGTTTGCTTTTGCGCTGCTGAAATAGGCTGGCTTAGCGAACCATCCTATTCTTAGTGCTTCACTTTGTTCACCATACGTGCGCGCTGACCTTTAAGAGCTGCGGCACGTGCACTCTGTGAACCCTTGGAAACCGAAGTCTGCCCTGGGTGCGGACGTTTGGTATCAGGTGTCGGATCGAAGGTGGCATCGGGGCGCAGAGGGGGGATCTGCTCCTGAACAGAAGTGTCCTGCTCTTCTGGCCCCTTCGTTCTTTTCTGCGCTCCTGACTTCACGGCCGTGGTCGGCTGGGATCCATTAGGACCCTGCTTTGGTGTCGCCACTCTCTTCGGCTTGGTCACATCACGCCCTTGCTCTGTCGGTTTTGACCTCGTGACGTTACTCGCCTCCGGCGTGACCTTCGACTTCAACGCTGTCTTCTTGGTCGTGTTCTTTTTAGCAGCGACTTTCTTGGTCGCTGCTTTCTTAACTACAGACCTACCAGATGCAGCTTTCTTGCTTGCTCCCGTCCTTGTTGCAGCTTTCCTGGTTGTCACCTTCTTTGCTGCAACCCTGCTTACGCCCTTCTTTGCAACCGCTTTCTTCCGAGCGGACGGAGCAGTCTTTCTTGCTGTGGCTTTCTTCGCTGTCATGGGAATGGAGGGTTGTTATTTCAGGATGAACAAGGAGGTGCAGTGTACATCAGGCCGCTTGGCCACCAAAAAGAAAAAGGTAGTGGGTGCCTTGCTGGCGTACATACATTTCATCAGCCGGTTGTCGATTGCGGTCAAGCTTGTTCAGGTAGATCACCCAACCATCATCTATGAACACACGCTCGTCCGGCTCAACGAAGACGGCATCACATACAAGATCGTCCACTTGTTGGATGTCCACATTACCAGGGACCATAAGGATAACTTGTCCGTTGACGTCCCTTAGGGTAACTAGACCGAGTTGGTTCAGCTGCTCGGCGAGTTGGGGCATGTTGGTGGATAGCATGAGGGAGGTGCGTTCGTTTGGTTCTGACCATGTTTCCGAATAATATGCCGGAAGATCAAGGATCATTGGAAAATTGCGTCGTTCGTGGTGTTGGCGCACACAAGAGCTTTAAAGAACGTTCGATGGAATGGGGAATCCCCTGCCCGTTCAATAGTGAAGAGAGAGAGTGAATTCCCCAAGTTGCTTATACGATGGATTGCCACATTCCCTCAAGCGTTGATCGGACAAGTCACATCACGATCCAACCATCGAACATGCGAAAGATCGACCTACCCGTCGGGAGTCCGCTGATGCGAGTATCGACATTGTCGGTTCTGGGCAACCAGAGCGCATCTCAAAATGATCCTTCGGGCTGTGTATGTGTCTTTCACGCCCCTGCTTCGTTGCAAAAGTCTCACATAACCACCGCTATGCTCGACTTTGGCGCCTCGCATGGTCACGAGATCCATCATTCTCGCTTCCAAAAACTATTTTGAGATGCGCTCTAGTAAACGATGTTTGCCACACTTCACAGACTGGGGTCGTAGATCCACAATTTCTCATGAACCTACTCTACATATTTCGGTCCGTGGAAAGAGATCAACAACAAGTTGGACACCATCAAGCGACTGAGTGTGAGCGGAACCTAGATTTGCGATCATGTCAAACGCGACTCCCTCCGGCTCTTGATAACCTTCATGAGCTTGAACAATACGCAAGTAAGTGCCCAGACACTCGCCGTCTTTGATAGCACCTTGGCTGCCAAAGTGGGTGCCGATGAACGGGGCATGCGCATTTACACGCTGGTGTTATTGACGCCAGGAGAACGCACGTACATACCTCAAGCGGAGCGTGACAGTTTGTTCCGCGGCCACATGGCGAACATCGGTCGTATGGCCGATACCGGACAACTGGTGATGGCAGGACCTTTCGAGGAAAATCCGAGCTATGCCGGATTGTACATTTTCACAACGCCAACCAAGGCAGAGACCTTGCCCCTGTTACAAAGTGATCCGGCCATTGCGGGTGGCGCTTTGGCGGCGGAGCTATACGAATGGTACGGCTCCGCCGCCCTGATGCAAATGCCGGAACTGCACAAACGCATCCAGAAAACGAGCTTCTGAGCCGCGCATGGATCTCCGCAGCAAATTCCGTTTTGCCGTCCTTGTTTCTGCTTGGTGCGGACCGTGCAACAGTGTAACGAGCATTGGGTCCGGTAGAGGAGGAGAGGTTCAATGTCCTGTGCAGATTACATTGGCACCATCGGGAGCGTAATGAATATTGAGCGCAAGCAGCGGTTGAGTCGGTTTGCTCACTTGTTCAGCGGCTTTCTCATCTTGATCAATGGTTTGAACCGATACGACGGTGGCCTTGGTATGTGGCCCGCGTTCATGGTTGCGGGCAGTGTGTTCATTTTGATCGCGGTGTTCCACGCGCCGTTGTCCAGAAAATGGCGCGGGATCGATGGCGTGTTCTTCCTCATTGAGGCAGTGATGTCCTTCCTTATCATGATCGAATTCTTCAACGCTGGAAAGCGGGGCCTACCGTACATGTATCTCATCGCAGGCAGTGCACAAGTGTGTGCAGCTTGGATCACAGCTAGAACAAGAAGGCAAGCCAAATTTCCGTTGCCAGGATCCGACCGGTCCTCGGATAAACCTCAAGCAATTCGGGAGTAAATACATCGCAGACTTGCACTTTACGTACTGATGAAAAGAAGGTCGAAACAAAACTTTCAGGCCGATCTTGACCTCGTGAAAGGCCGACAGATCTGAATAACACTGTATCGCGTGCTGTACTTTCGCCGCCCAGTCATGCCAGCAGACTTGAATTCGTCCGTTATTACGCAACTCGCCGATCTGATCAGGCGCGAGTCGGTTTCCTTGTTGAAGCAATGGCGTCAACTGCTGCGGGAACTTCCTTCAGCTCGGGACCTTGATGTGCCGACCCTCAACGACCACATCCCTCAATTGCTGGAGGAGTTGGCCACGGCGTTGCGCGTGAAGTCCGAGGAGACGATCGCTGAAGCCCTGGAAAATGGGACGCCTCCAACCCATGGAACACAGCGCTTCAAGGATGGTTTTGACATCACGGAAGTCGTGGCGGAATACAACATCCTGCGTGGCTGCGTGCATGATCTGGCCGATCGCAATGGCTTGGTGCTACAGGGAAAGCCTTTCCACATTCTCAACCAAGTACTGGACGGGGCCATCGGCTTGGCCGTTCAGACCTATGCCACCCAAAGCGCATTGGAAGTACAACACCGCCGGGAAGAACATTTGGCCTTCGTTGCGCACGACCTTCGAACACCTCTCAACGCCATTTCCCTTGCAGCGAGCGTGCTGGAATTGACCCTGCCACCGGACGACCCTGAAGGGGAGACGGCCCGAATGTTCAAAAGCCTTCGCCGGAACGTGAAGCACTTGGAAGGTCTGGTGAATAAAGTGATGGAAGAGCATGTCGACCTGAGAACGGAGGTCGGTATTAAACTGGAGCGCCGAACGCTGGATCTGTGGCCCTTGGTCGAAGCATTGATGCACGACCTGAGACCCGTGGCCGGCACCGCAAGTACGCAAGTGATCAACGTGGTTCCCGAAGATCTGGTGGTCTTCGCGGATGCGGATCTACTGCGAAGGATCTTCCAGAATTTGATCGCCAACGCCATTACCCATACACCACATGGCATTATCCGGATAGGTGCGAAGAAGGGACCTGACGGTGCGGTAGAGTGCTGGGTAAGCGACAACGGAAAAGGCATTTCAGCCGAGGTGCTGCCTACTATCTTCGAGAAGGGCATCAGTGACCCCGGGAATGAAGAAGGCCACGGACTTGGATTGGCGATCGTGAAGACCTTCGTGGAAGCGCATGGTGGTCTGGTGAATGCCGAGAGTGTGCAACACCAAGGCTCTACGCTTCGCTTTACGTTGCCAGCACGCGCTGGATCGTGACCGTGGTTCAGGTGGTTACACTACTGGCGAGGTTTCTTAGGAAGGGTTCATGGGTTCCTGTTGGCACTGGACCAGAGCTCGTATAACACCATGCTTAACGAAAGGACGCAATGAGCCAGGGTCGCATCCTGGTGCTGAGGTGAGGTACACGAACACGAAAGGCCGCTGGGATCCAGCGGCCTTTCCATATAGCCCTTCGATGAATTAACCAACAGTGGAAGGGGTCCGTGACTGCTTGGTCTTGTTCAAGTTCTCTGGTTTTCCAGAAGGAGACGAGGCTTTCTTTTCGCGATGTGCTTCACCCGCCATGTTCAGCGAACTCTCGGCCAATTTGGTCAGCTTCTCGTCCGCACCTTTCTCTTCTTTCAAGGTCTCCTTCAACAATTTCGCGGCATCCTTCATACCGAGTTCTTCGGCATAGGTCACCAAGCAACCGTAGCTGCCGATCTCATAATGCTCCACCTTCTGTGCCGCACAAACAAGAGCGGCATCCAATGCTGGATCATCTTGGAACTCCTCCATGATGCCGTCCGCTTCTTTCAACAAGCCTTCGATCGCATCGCATTTCTTGCCCTTCGCGGGTTTGCCCAGGATCTCGAATACTTCCTCTAGGCGCTGCACTTGCCCTTGGGTCTCCTCGCGATGTGCAAGGAAGGCGGCCGACAACTTCTTGTCCGTTGCCTTGCCCGCCATTTTCTTCAGTGCGCTCACCAGCTTCTTCTCTGCATAGTAGAGATCCGCTACTTGGTCCTCGAACAATTTCTCCAGTCCTGTTGGTTTGGTCTTGGTCGCCATTTGTTTTGTGTGTTTGATAAGTTCGGTAGGTGGTAAGCAACCACAATGCCGATACACGACTTGCCTAAGAAGCGCAAGGAACACACGGCATTTTTGCGTTCACAAAGTTCATCCGACCTTGGAACCGGTGGAAGTTTTGCCGCAAATTGGCTGTGGAATTGAGGAAGCTGCTCCCTACCGTTCATGCTTTGGGAACTGATCGTTCGCCCATCGCCGTGAAAACCTGAATTCCCTACCATTGGACTACTTTATGGCACCCTCGATCGACGAACAAAACGTCGATCACGATACAAAAGGAAAAGCGAATGGAACAGGAGATACGCGCCATCATGGGTGCAGCCATGGAAGTTCATGCACAGCTCGGCCCCGGCTATATGGAGACGGTCTATCAGGAGGCCTTGGCCATGGAGTTCGGCATACGTGGAATCACGTTCCAGCGCGAAGTGCATGTACCTGTCTTCTACAAAGGCATACCCCTGACGAATTGGTACCGCGCGGATTTCGTTTGCGGAGCCATTGTGATCGAACTGAAGACCGTAGGTGCCTTCACAGCGAAGGATGACCTGCAACTGAGATCCTATTTGAAGGCGATCGGCCAGCAGGACGGCCTATTGATCAACTTCGGACAACGGCGATTGCAGTTCAAACGACTGGTGTTAGAGCAGGATGAGTTGGTTGGTTCCGCATAGTACTGCGGCTCTTTCTGTGGCGGAAATGTTCTCCACATCTGTGGCAGATATTACCCACTTCCAGGAATGGATCAGGTTCAATTCCAACTGGCATAAGAGTTGTCCGGTTGAATTGAACCAAACCAAAAACCCACACAGATGAACTATCCACTGAAACTGACAACTGCCTGCCTGACCGCCTTGTTCCTTGTTGCATGCGGAGCCGACCCTGGCGACACGACCGAAAAAGTGAACGACGAAATGCAGGAGGCGCAAAAAGAGATCGCCAAAGCGGACGACACCCAAGAATGGATGAACGAACGTGACGAGGCCCGCAAGGAAATGATGAACCTGCGTGAGAAACTCGTCAACCAACGTGATCGCACACAAGAGCGCCTCACCGACGGTGTAAAGGATGCCAAGAAACGGGCTGAATTGGAAGCGCTCGTTGCAGAGTACAACACGAACATCGATCGTCTCGATGGCTTCTCACCACGGTTGGATGGTGCAACTGATGGGAACTGGGAAGGTATGAAGAACGAAATGCGCACCATGAGCGACAGCACCAGCAACTGGTTCGACCGCCAAGCGGATAAGATCGATGCCAAGACGGATGCCGACAAGGACAACGACGGTAAATAACACCCCCTTTCGGTAAGGAGCATTTTGGTGAAAGTGCAACCGAAAGAAGCAGCGGACCAGTGATGGTCCGCTGCTTTGCGTTTGGGGGCTCTGTGGTGCATCACTATTCCTTCTTCTATAGTGCCAACTATTCCGATCAAGAACAATGAATACTGCGTTGAACGGTCGCAACCCATGAGCGGTAATAACGCTCATCTCCCAGCTCATCGGGGAACAATCCACAACTGCAATTTGCATGGGACCATCGGAATGCATTCTCAAAATTAGTATGGGTCTGCAACACTCATGATCAATCGCGCTCCACTGCTTCGGTTGTGGAGCTCCGGCAACATCTCATCCACGGTCTGTGGAAACGACGCCATGTGCACATCGTAACCGCACCAACGAGGTCCTGCCAAACATATTGGGTTCTGTGCAGTTTGGTCACTGTTCCCAACCGTTGGCCCGATGATCGTACTACCGTATCCAACACGAACATCAAAAACCACAAACAATGGAACTGAAGGACGACATCACCCAACTGAACAACATCCACGACCTGCTTGCCGACAGCCGCAAAGGATATATGGAAGCAGCGGACAAAGCCGACAATGGCCACGTGAAGGAATTGCTGAACCGCCTTGCATCGAGCCGCGTACAGCTCTTGAGCGAAGTGGTTGCACTCAGCCGCCAAGCGGATCCTGGCAAGGAGCCCCGTGAAGCAGGCACATTGAAAGGGGATCTCCACCGCGCGTGGATGGATACCCGTGAAGCCCTCAGCTCAAACGACAGTACGAGCATGCTCAACGAGTGCGAGCGTGGCGAACAGTACCTGTTGGACCGCTACGATGCGGTTCTTGATAAGGAGGTTTCTTCACCGACCCGCGCATTGGCAACATCCCAACGCGCTACGGTCCAACAGAATTTGGACCATGTAAAGCAAGTTCGCAAGACCATGGAATTGGCCGAGAAATAAATCTCCCTTCCCGAAGCACGTTCGCCAAGGATCGTTCAAAGGTCCTTGGCGTTCTTGTTTCAAGAACGTTCAAGCCAACTGAACGGGAACGTCCACCTCGGCGATCAGCAACTCCTCTTTATTTCCCTCGCAACGGGCAACGCTCTTCTCACCAGGGTGTGTGATCTGCGACCTGCCGGAAAGCACGCTTCGAACGCCTGCTTCCTCCAAAATACCGGCGGCATTGCAGTAGACGAAAACGATGTTGTTCTCGAAAGCCCGCGTAACGCACAGTGAATCGATCAAGGTGATCTCCTCCTCCACCTCCTTCTTCTTCTCTACACCATCGGGGAACGACCAATACGTTGGCGAGATCACCAGTTGAACGCCTTGCGCATTCATGGCGGTGAACAGCGGAGGAAAGGAGATGTCCCAACAGATCGTCATACCCACGCGCCCGAACCGAGTGGTGATCACGACGGGAACCGTACCCTGTGCAATGCTCAACTTTTCGGTTTCCCACAGGTTGATCTTCCTGTACGCGCCGAGCATTGTACCATCGGAAGAGATGTAATGTGCTTGGTTGTAAAGCAGCCCGTTCTCGGCCACGGTCCACGTCCCGGGTACAAGGTCCACGGCGTACTTCACGGCCAAGGCTTGCATGCGTTGGAGATAAGCCGGTGCATGTTGAACGAATGCGGTTTGGCCTTGCAACGGTCCGCACACGGCATCTTCCGGGAAGACCACCAGATCCGCACCCTTCTTCTTGGCCTTGGCAACGAACTCTTCCATACGGGACAAGTTGGTCAACGGTTCGCCGGGAGCTATGTCCATTTGTACCAAGGCGATCTTAATTTTCATGTTTGTTGGATATCGCGAAAGTGCGACAAGTTGGGGACCAAGATCGCAAGGACTGTTGGTATTGTATTGATCGAAATTGACAGGGGAGGCAATTCCACAGTTCGGGATATCTCGCCACACTGTAATTATGAAAGCCCCAGTTTTCTTCTTGTCTGGCTCATAGGTCCACCACGGCACTGATCTGGATATGCCCGGGCAAATCCATAACCATGGCCAAGAAGACCCCACCCGCGCCTAAAAAGAAGAGTACCGTTCACGAGAACGCCAAACTTGCCGACCTGGAAAGGAACAGGAGCGATGCTACCGGCCAAGACCTCACCACGAACCAAGGGCTGCCGATCAACGACAACCAGAACTCCTTGAAGGCCGGACCGCGCGGGCCGTCCTTGCTGGAGGACCATATCCTCCGTGACAAGATCACGCACTTCGACCATGAACGTATTCCGGAGCGTGTGGTCCATGCGCGCGGATCCGGGGCGCACGGAGTGTTCCAAGTCTATGAGCCCTTGGGAAAGTTGACCAAGGCCGGATTTCTCAATGACCCGGAACGTCGCACGCCCGTGTTCGTCCGATTCAGTACAGTGGCAGGTTTCCGTGGAAGCACGGATCTCGCCCGTGACGTGCGCGGTTTCGCCGTGAAGTTCTACACCGACGAAGGCATTTACGATCTCGTAGGCAATAACATTCCGGTCTTCTTCATACAGGATGCGATGAAGTTCCCGGACCTGGTGCATAGCGTGAAACCGGAAGCGCACCATGAGATGCCACAGGCGGCAAGCGCGCATGAGACGTTCTGGGACTTCATCAGTTTGATGCCCGAGAGCATGCACATGATAATGTGGGCGATGAGCGACCGGGCCATTCCGCGCAGCTTGCGCATGATGGAAGGTTTCGGCGTCCACACATTCCGCTTCATCAATGAGAAAGGCGAAAGCAGCTTCGTCAAGTTCCATTGGAAACCCTTGCTTGGCATGCATTCCGTTGCATGGGATGAAGCGACCAAGATCAGTGGCAAGGATCCGGACTTCCACAGACGTGATCTCTGGGAAGCGATCGAGAACGGCGACTATCCGGAGTGGGAACTCGGCATCCAAGTGGTGCCAGCGAAGGATGAGCACAAGTATCCCTTCGACCTATTGGATCCCACGAAACTGATCCCCGAAGAACTCGTACCCGTCCGGCGTGTGGGCAAGATGACCTTGAACCGGAACCCGGACAACTTCTTCGCCGAGACGGAACAAGTCGCTTATGATCCAGGTCATTTGGTACCGGGAATCGACTTCTCCAACGACCCTCTGTTGCAAGGACGACTCTTCTCTTATCCGGATACACAGCTCACACGCTTGGGTGGACCCAACCACCATGAGATCCCGATCAACCGGCCGATCTCGCCCATGCATAACAACCAACGTGATGGGCATATGCGGCAGACCATCAACAAGAGCCACATCAACTATGAGCCGAACACGCTCGGTGGTGGCTGTCCCTTCCAAGCAGGCATGAAGAACGGCGGGTTCACGTCGTTCCCTGAACCAATGGAGGATATGAAGGTGCGCGCCAAGAGCGAGAAATTCATGGACCACTTCAGTCAAGCGACCTTATTCTACAACAGCCAGAGCAAACCGGAACAGAACCACATCATCAATGCGCTTCGGTTCGAGTTGGGCAAGGTGGACACAGCTGCTGTTCGCGAACGGATGATCGGCCTGCTTGCCTTCGTGGACCACGACCTTGCCAAGCAGGTCGCGGATGCATTCGACATCGACGTACCCGAAGTGGAACCCCCCATCAACCAAAGCATTCCTGCGGACACACCGCCAGCCGATGTGCAACCCTACGAGGAAACGCCATTGATCCAACGATCCAAAGCGCTCAGCATGGCGAATACGATCAAGGACACGATCCGTACCCGCAGGATCGCCATCCTCGCAGATGCCGATGGAGCTGCCGTGGCAAAGACGTTGAAGGCGACCTTGGAAAGTGAAGGTGCCATGGTGAAAGTGATCGCGCCAAAGATGTCGAAGGACGTTGACCAATCGTTGATGACCAGCACCTCCGTGGTGTTCGATGCCATCGCCGTGGTGAACCAAGATCCGTGGGCGGCCTATCCCGATGCGAAGGATTTCGTGAGCGATGCGTTCCGACACGCCAAAGCGATCGCGCTGATCGGTGATGCGGTTGCATTGTTCGACATCTGGGGCATGGGCGACGCGAAGGATGCACCGGGTATCGTGAAAGGGGCCAGCGGCAAAGCGGTATCGCAGAGCTTCATTTCCGCCATTGCTGCGCATCGCCATTGGGCTCGGGAGAAGGATCCGGTAACGGCCATGAAAGGTTGAGACCAACAAACTATTGCTATAAACCAACGGATCATGGATTCAAGCAAGTATACTTCCAAGGTCCAATTGGACATCGACGCTTCCCCTGAGAGTGTTTGGAGAGCCCTGACGTCGCCCAAGGCTGTGAAGCAATACATGATGGGCGCCGAACTGGAAACCGACTGGATGGTGGGCGGTCCAGTTGCGTGGCGCGGCGAATTCAAGGGAAAGAAATTCGAGGACAAGGGCATGGTCCTCCATTATGACAAGCCGGAGCATCTAGCCTATACGCACATCATCCCTTCTTCCGGCGAGAAGGACGAACCGGAGAACTACCGCGAGTTCCACATCCGCTTGAGCAAGAAAGAGGACCGGACACGCCTCGTCCTTACGCAAGACAACAATCCTTCAGCAGAAGCCAAGAGAGAGTCCGAGACGAATTGGAAGATGATGATGGCAGGCTTGAAAAAGATCGCCGAAAAATAGAATGCAATGAAAGCTATTTGGAAAGGCGCCATCGGATCGGACTCGTCACCATCCCGGTGAAATTGTTCGGCCCCTTGCACGAAAGCGAGTTGGATCTCCATGTGCTTGTCGGAAAAGACCCAGCACCTTCGCTTGTAACGGAACAACGGGTTCAGCACATGCTCCCGACCGCAAGGAGGAGTGAACCTGCAAGGACGAGATAACCCGACCAAAGGAAAATCATGTTTGTCGGCGGGAATAATTGCCTTTAGTACCAGCACGGAATTTCTGAACATGAAGGTCGGACGCGCACTGCACCCAATACCGATCCAGGATCGATCATAGACCGCTAAATTGTCCCATCATTCCCCATCAAAATGTCCAACTTGGATCCTGAAACACAGACACGCGTTCGTGTCGCTCAACCACTCTACCAGCGATTGAGCTTGATCCTTTTGGGTGTGGTCGCCTTCTTCTTTATAATGTATGTGGCGAAACCCATCGCAGCTCCGCTTTTGTTCGCTCTGCTCTTGGCCATTTTGCTGGATCCCGTGGTGAAATTCCTCACTCGGATCCACGTCCCACGTGTTGTAGGCATAGCTCTGGCCGTGTTGATCGCGATGGCCGCTCTCACCGGTTTGGGCTATTTCATTGGCACCCAAGCAATGAATTTCAGTGAGACCATGCCCGAATTGAAAAGCAAGCTCAACGAAATGGGGGAACAAGCACAGGGATGGGTGCAGGATACCGCCCATGTAAAGGCAAGTGAAGTGGATGATGCCGTAGAGAAGGTGAAGGATGAAGGCATGGAGAAGGGCGGTGCCATGGTGGGCCAGACGCTGGCCACGGTGGGCACCTTGTTTGGCTTCCTTTTCTTGCTACCGGTGTTCACCTTTCTGATCATCCTGTACAAGGACCTATTCCTCACCTTCCTAAGCAAATTGTTCCCACGTCGAGACCATGATGCATTGGACGACGTGCTCGACCAAACGAAAGGCGTGGTGCAGAGCTATTTGATCGGGCTGCTGTTCGAAGCTATGATCGTGACCGCACTGAGCTGGCTTGGACTGCTTCTGATCGGTGTGCAATATGCTTTGTTATTGGCTGTTCTCGCTGCTGTGCTCAATCTCATACCGTACATTGGGATGATGGTTGCCACATTGTTGCCTATGCTCGTAGCTATGGCCACCAAGGATGCCACCTCAGCGCTCTGGGTGCTTGGCGCATACGCGGCGGTTCAGTTCATTGATAACAACTTCATTGTTCCCATGGTCGTGGCTTCGCGCGTGCAGATCAATGCGTTGATGTCCCTTATCGTTGTGATGATCGGTGGGGCAATGTGGGGCATTCCGGGAATGTTCCTGGCCATTCCAATGACGGCGATCATCAAAGTCATTTTCGACCGGGTCCCGGATCTGGAACCCTTCGGGTATCTGCTTGGTGCCGGGAACGGCAAGAAGGAACGCGACCAAGAAAAGAAAAGCAACTGAATGCTGTTAACGCGTTGAACATTCTACGAGATGTCCGGTACCGCGAACGTGTGCTACTAAGGTCTTCTGAAGGATATTGGAAGGATCAACGATCGAACCGGAAAAGATCGAGATCGGGCACCGCTCGACCTAAGATCCGATCGCGGATCAGGTCAGCCGCCAGCGCGCTGAAGGTGATCCCATTGCCTCCCATGCCCAACGCATAAAAGCAACGCCGTGTCTTCGGTCCACGGTCAATATAAGGCAGGCCATCCTTGGTACTTCCGAAGGTGCCACACCATTTGAATTCCGTTTTGAAAGAGGTATCCGGAAACAATTTGCTGAAGTCACCATATAGAGCATTGGCCTTCTTGGCAAGAAGTGCATCGCGCAACTTAGGTGACCGAAAGGGTTCGTCCCGGCCACCCACAATAATGCGGCCGCCAGGAGCCGTGCGCATATACAAATAGGGTGTAGCGGTCTCCCAGATCAAAGCTTGGTCGATCCATGGCTCCACGTCCATAGGTGCACTGATCATGGCGTAGGTGCTGTTCAGGTCCACGACATCTTTGGGTAGCTTATCGAGTGCTTCGTAGCCGGTGGCATATACCATGTAGTTCGCACGAATATGATGGCCTTCCTCGGTGCGGAGTTCCACTCCGGCCTTCACTTCCTTTACTTCCACTACATGGGTGTGTTCGAACATCTTGGCACCGTTCTTCACACTTGCATTGTGCAATGCCTGTGCGAAGGCGAGTGCATCAGTTTCTGCAGCGGTGTCGCAACGAAGTGCGGCGGCGGCGGCGAAAGGAAGAACTGACTGAACGGCCTCCTGCCCGTCCAACAACTCTACGGGTATTCCATGCGCTTGACGCAATTTGAATTCCATCCTAAGCTGTTTTGCATGCGAAGGTTTGCTTGCATACTGGATACTGGGTCGTGAAGTGAGACCGTCGAAGCCTATGCTCTGCGCTGTTGCCTTTAGCCCTTCAACAGCGCGAATACTGAGATGGTAAGCAGCGACAGCATTGCCTTCTCCTACCAGATCCACAAGTCGCCATAATGGCGTGTCGATCTCGTATTGCAGAAGCGCCGTGCTTGCACACGTACTGCCGGTCCCGAAACTTCGGCCGTCCACCACCACCGTTGAAATACCGGCACTACTGAACGAATAATTGCAAAGAGCCCCCGTGATCCCACCACCGACGATCACCACATCAGCACGCACATCTTCGGCCAATTGGAAAAAGCTGGAAGACAACCCATTTCTTACCAACCAGTATGGAAGACCCGAATGAAGGTTCTGGGAACCCACTGTCCCCTCATTGCGATCCGTTGGATTGAATAGGCCCATTGGTAGTTAAGAGCTGGCGTCGAACTGGTGATGGGATCGATCAAAGGAATAGTACGAACGCACGCGATCCCGATCGAAACAATTAGTTTGATCGGGATCGTTCGAATGCAAAAGAAACTCTAGTTCTTTCCTGCGACGGTACTACGAGCAGCATGTGCTGCGTCGCTCACAACGTCCTTAGCACGGTCCTTAATGTCGCGTGCCTTTCCTGTCGCGCTATCGGCCATATCCTCAGCTTCGCCTTTGAGCTGGCTCAGCATATCCGTACCTTCCTTCACCAGCCCAGATAGCTTCTTCGAGAGGTCTTTGGTCTTCTTGGAGATATCCTTACGGGTATCCTTCCCCGATTTCGGTGCGAAGAGCATGCCTAAGGCGGCTCCAGCGGCCAATGCGGTCAGTGTTATTGCCACTGTGCTTTTTGTACTTGCCATTTTGTTCAGTTGTTTTAAGTGTCTTGTTCTTTGTCTTAGCAATTCCCGTGCCTAATTCTGATCCAGAAATTGAGCTTCGATATCGGGTTCGCAGCGGGCGGTCTGTAGTACTTCTCTATGCCAACAGCCACTCTTCAATTCCTGTCTTAATGACCATCGTGGTCCTTATCCACTTCGGTTTTCTGATCAATGAGCTCCTTTTGACGTTGGAACCAATTCTCAGTTTCATCCGCAGCCTTCGCCGAACTTGCTTTCACATCGTTCCACGTTTCCTTCGTTGCCCTTTCAACCTCAGAAAGGTTTCCATCCACTCGATCCATTTGCTGCTTCAGTTCCGTCTTCTCCTGTTCGAACTTCGCGCGTGTCTCGATATCAAGTGCAGGATCCGAAAGCTGCGCCTCCACCTTCGTCAAACGCATTTCGATCTTGTTGCGCATCTCACGCATTTCCTCAGCGATGGCATTTTTCTCCTGCTGGATATCCTCCAAGGTATTATCTACCTGGTTCTCCATTTTGTCATTGTTCTGTGGAGCCTCCGAACAAGCTACCAGACCGATGGTGGTCAGGGCGAGCGTCATTATTATCAAGCTATTCGTTGTCATGGTCTTTGTGGTTTGATATGGATCAAGCAGATCCGCTGCCATGACAAGAATGACCTACGTATCATGTGTCGGATCTGCTAGGGAGACGAGCATTCCAAGCGCACCATGCCCGCGGAAACCTGTATGGCTCTGGGCGATGCGACGGGGAAAGGAAATACGTGAACACCCCGGAAATGGGGAAAGCCCACCACGATCCCTGGATCTGTTCCTGTACAATTCGGTCACGGAGCGACCGGTACCGGTGTTTCCTTCTCCAGCCAACGAAAACCCCTTTCGACGACCTTGGGCGCTTTCCGTTGCAAACGCATGGCAAAGATCAATCGGACATTTCCCACATCCCAAGCGAATCCATTGCTCTTCCCCATCAGGTATCCGATATTCTCCTGATTGAAGATCACCCCCATATAATGCGTCCTGCTGTTGTAACCAAGCGCCCCCCGGAACTGCGCATGCCAACCGAACCCGGCTGAATTTGACCGATAGGCTCCATCAATTTTGTCGGAGGTGAGAAACTGCCCCGTGGGCCCACCTCCGATAGCCGCACTGATGGTCGCGAACCAATGCCGATGAACCACCAGCGTGTAGGCGTATCCGCCAAGTACCCCCAGATCAAGGAATACACCCTTTCGTAGGTCGGAACGTTCCGTGAACTCATTGGCGATCCGTGTTGGGACAAGCCCGGAATCCGCATTGACGACGTAGCAGGTAAGGTATCCGCCCGCAAGCCACGAACCCTGTGATCGCTTTTGCCAAGCATCTTGGTTGAAGGCGGCTCGATAGCTGAATCGTTTCGGGTTGAGAATACGAAGCGTGCTAAGGCCTATGTTATACTGCAATAGGTCTTCACGATAAGGGAAGTCCGTTGTTTGGTCCCAATGCAACAAGTCCTTTGCATGGGATGTGATATGGTACCCTTTGAATACCTGTAGGAACAAATTGGATGACTGCGTAGGGGTGTGCAAATTGGCTTGTGCGTCCAAATAGCGCGTGCGTCCGAAGCGATCGTTATCCGTGTTCACGAAAGGCATGGGTACACCAATGTTCAGCGTAAGCCTACGGTAGCTCGCTCCTACCCCAATAATGTACTTCCCGTTCGGTCGATAGCGTAGATCGGTGAATCCTTTGTTGGACCGCACCACCATGCTATTGAATTTGTTGCTACCGTAAAGGCGCAAAGTCGGGCGGCGCGAGAGGTCCGTGACATATAGCGTGTCTTCACGAATACGGTCCTTCGCCTTCTTGCTTTGCCCGAAAAGTCCGTTGGCTAATACCAACAGGACCAAGGAAAGGAGGGTCGGAAGTACGTGCATCAAGGGAGCGGAAGGTACGCCTTGTGATAAGCGTGCCATGTTCAGGTGGACCTATGGGCGTAACGGATCCAGAGGAACAGCCGATAGCACCTCATTCGACGAAGTGTGATTTGGGCAATTCCCACCCCAAATCTGTTCTCACGTGGCTTCGCTTGCTCAGAACAATACGGTTGTTCCCGACCATTCCATGGTTGACCGATCGCACCGAGCGTGGCAAAACACACAACAACTCCCCAGTGCGCCAAACCGATCCGATCTGGCATGGAAATATATCACCTCTTTCACCTCATGGACAGAACTGCACCCACCCGATCAATACCGCGCGCGGACAAAAGTGTTTTCCCCCAGAAAGGAAACACTTGGTTCGGAAGTTTTTGGAGGACTTTGAAGGACGCTGGCAAGGATTTCATTGCGAATGATCCCATGTCCAAAGCAGCGACGATCGCATACTACACCATCTTCTCGTTACCGGCCGTTATGATCATCACGATCATGGTAGCGGCCACATTCTATGATGAAGCGGCGGTGCGTCAGGCACTGTTGGACCAAGCCGGAAGATTGATCGGTTCGGGAACAGCGACCTCGATGCGCGAGATGTTGGAAAATGCCCAAGTAACGGAGACGAAATTCTTTGCCAAAGCCTTGGGTATTGGTGCATTGGTGATCAGCGCTGGCACTGTTGTCGCCAGCCTGCAGACCACCTTGAACAGTGTTTGGGGTGTGGAAGCAAAACCCGGCCATGCGGTTTGGAAATACCTCACTTCACGAATGATATCGTTGGCCTTGGTAGGCTGCATGGGCTTCTTGGTCTTGGTAAGTCTTGTCTTGGATGCGGGCCTGGCGGCATTCGGGGATCGCTTGGCCGTGATCTTCTCCGAAGGCACCGAGGTCATGCTGAAGATCTTGAACATCATTCTGTCGTTCGGGATCATCACCTTCATTTTTGCATTGATCTTCAGGGTACTGCCCGATGCGAAGATCTCGTGGGGCGATGTCTGGGGCGGCGCACTTCTTACGGCTGTTCTCTTCACTGCCGGCAAATTCCTCATCGGAACGTATATCGGGTTAAGTGGTGTGGGCGATACCTATGGTGCAGCCGGGGCTGTGGTGGTCATCCTTCTTTGGGTTTACTATTCCACGGTCATCTTGATCTTCGGTGCCCATTTCACGCGAGCGAACAATAGAGAGAAGAAGGCAGGGGTCGTACCATCGGATCATGCGCGCAAGGTCAGCGACACGAAGGGGCCGGTCATTCAAGATCGTAAAGGATGATGGATCGCACCCTCTTCATCGTGGTTCCTTTCGCATTTCTACCTGCGACCACCGTCCCCGGTTTCTTGGATAGGGACAAAGCTTGATCCTACATGGAACAGCACGTAGATGATGACGTGCGCATGATCGCGTTGTGCCACGTTCAACTCTCCTCCCTTACCGTCCCGTTCTACGTTGTGAACACGTTGGAAGATTTCGGAGTTAAAGTGCATGCCGTGCTTGCTTCACCGGTTCTAGCCGTAAAGCGCGAACAACTTCCTGTAACAGAAAACCGACCTGTCGTCGTGAAAGCCGAGTTGCGTGATGTGCAACAACGCTCGGTGCAGTGTGCATAATGCGATAACGATTACGCGCCCACACCTCGGGACTCGATCGAGATGTAATGCAGAGCCCGTTCAGTCCCTATAACGGTTCAGGTCAAACACAAGGTTCCTGTAGCTGGTCATTTGGTCAAGGGCTTAGGTAGCAACATGCCCTTGGACCCTTCCTTCAATCCGGTCCAGAGATAATTGAATATCGCCCTGTTGCGTCGTCGTTCGATCTCGAATGTTCCGACCCGATCCTTGCCCTTCGCACCTTTACTGTCATTGCGCACAAGTGCATTGATCACAACTGAAAGAAGTTCGCTGACCGTGCGGTCCTTTTCAATGCGGCCGCCCGTAAGTTTGATCCCATCATAGCGCATCTTAACAGTGCCGTGTGCCTTGCGGTCATCCGCTTCCATGTGGAAAACAAGCGACTGTAAGACTCCAGCTGTGGCTTTCACATCAGCTAAAGGCGCCGATGCTTTATTCACCACCGGAAAATACAACTGCCCCATAACGCCGTCGACCACAAAATGATCGGTACTGTCCTGAAGGTCCGTCGTCAAATGCATGGTGACCGGTGTACTGTCGAAGACATTGCTTTCGGCATCCACCACCATGGGAACGTTCGCTCCTGAATTATTCACAACTCCGGTGCAGATGGCGTTAAGCGCAGTGAACGGAATGACCCCAAACCCTCTGTCGCGATCCGCGCGCTCATGGTAAGTGGCACTCCAATTCGAAAGCACCACCGAATCAACCCCGGAACCCGGCGGCATTTTTCGGATCAGCTTACCCAACAAGGGACGATATGGTTGCGGACCATCACGCAAGGTTTTGTCGCGCATGACAATGACATCCGCATCCGTAACTTGTAATGCACGGGCACGTAGCGCCTTGTTCACATACATCTGTTCCAGGTCAAAGCCGAGAATGGAAATACTTCCGAATTTCATTTCAAAAGCATCTCGCTCGTGGTCCAATGTGGTGGCGAACTTCTGCAGGTCCATTGTAGGCCCAAATGCGATCTCCTTTACCTGCACATTTGCTGCGTTCTCATCGATACGCATTCTTGCTACATGCAACGCATACCCGGAGGATCCGTTCATCCTGAAGCCACTAAGACCGATAGAGGAATTGAGGAAGTGGGGATATCGATCCGCACCGGGAGCATTCAACGTGAACTCACTTGCTTTCACCACTAACGAATCCAGGGAAAAGTGCGATGTATCGGAACCATACAGGTCGCAGGAAAGGGATGTGGAACTTATAATAAAGCTGTCGATAGAAAAGATGCGTTCCTTCTTCTTTCGTTCCGGCACTTCGTTGCCCACTAGTGTGTCCGCCTGATCCACCACGATGTTGAGTTCGCTTGTCCGGATCCGCACTTCATCTACATCAACTGAACGTTTGAAGAGAAACCGATATATGGAGAGGCCCGTAATTGCGAGCGAATCCAAATGGCCTGTGATCTTTCGGATCCGTTTTCCGGGGATAGCAGCTACTTGAATATCAGCGTTCTTCACGAGCAGATACCCGGCGATCAGATCCACGTAAACTTCCACATGTTGAGGGTTTGATACGTAAGGCTCAATAAAAGCCTTCACGCGGTGCTGAGCGTACCAAGGCACTGCGAATATCACGAACAAGGCAATTAGGACCAACGTGCTCAACCACGCGCCGATTCGTTTCCAGTTCATATGCTGTTGGTCTACCGCTCACGTGCGGGATCTACCGGACACCAATCGGTAGATGATCCCGATCACGGCCAAGACGAGCAAGATATGTATCAATGAACCAACGAGCGCGCCGAACGCAATAAAGCCGATCAGCCAGCCAACTACGAGCAAGACGATAAGTGTATTAAGCAGATTGTTCATGGGAATGTGTTTGGATCTCCCTGGGCATGCGGCGTGCCGAATGATCACTGCCCACTTCAGGCCTCACAAACACTGCTTCAAATGAGGTCGTCAGGGTGAACCGCATCTAATAAATGGGGCGAACACTCCCCATAGATGCGCTATAGCTCAATCCAACTTCAGCACCGCCAAGAACGCATCCTGCGGCACTTCCACGCTACCGACCTGGCGCATACGCTTCTTTCCTTCCTTCTGCTTTTCCAACAGTTTGCGCTTGCGTGAAATATCGCCGCCGTAACACTTGGCGGTAACGTCCTTGCGCAGGGCCTTAACGGTTTCGCGCGCCACGATCTTGGCACCGATAGCAGCCTGGATCGGAATGTCGAACTGCTGGCGAGGTAAGAGCTCCTTCAACTTGGTACACATCTTCTTGCCCAGCTCGTGCGCATGGTCGCGATGGATCAAGGCGCTAAGGGCGTCAACGTTCTCGCTGTTGAGCAGGATGTCCAACTTGATCAGATCACTTTCCTTAAAGCCGATCGGGTGGTAATCAAAACTGGCGTAGCCGCGACTTATGCTCTTCAGTTTATCGTAGAAATCGAAGACCACTTCACCGAGCGGCAATTCGAAAGTGAGTTCTACACGGTCCGTCGTGAGATAGTTCTGTCCGGTGAGCATCCCGCGCTTCTCGATGCAGAGCGTCATGATGGAACCCGTGTATTCGGCCTTGGTGATCACTTGCGCCTTGATGTAGGGCTCTTGGATATTATCGATGTGCATAACCGGAGGCAATTCGCTCGGATTGTGCACATTGATCACTTCGCCATCCGTTTTCGTGACGATGTAGCCCACGTTCGGCACGGTAGTGATCACGGTCATGTTGAATTCACGTTCCAACCGCTCTTGGATGATCTCCATGTGGAGCAAACCAAGAAAACCGCAACGGAACCCGAAACCCAATGCCGCACTACTTTCAGGGGTCCAGGTCAAGCTGGCGTCATTGAGCTGGAGCTTCTCCATAGCATCACGCAACTCTTCATATTCGTCGGTATCCACCGGAAAAATGCCGGCCCACACCATCGGCTTCACATCCTCGAACCCTTTGATCCCTTCGGCGCAGGGGCGATCCCGGTGGGTGATCGTGTCTCCCACCTTCACCTCGCTAGCGGTCTTGATGCCGCTGATGATATAACCCACATCTCCAGCACGCACCTCGGGTTGGGGCTTGATCTCCATCTTCAAACAGCCCACCTCATCGGCATCGTACACCACGCCGGTGTTGAAGAATTTCACTTTATCCCCTTTCTTCAGCACACCGTTCATCACTCTGAAATAGGCGATGATCCCACGGAACGGATTGAAGACGCTGTCGAAGATCAATGCTTGCAACGGGGCGGCAGGGTCACCTTTGGGTGCGGGCACGCGCTCTACGACGGCTTCCAAGATCTTGTCCACACCAGCACCTGTCTTACCGCTGGCGCTCAGGATGTCTTCCAGTTTGCAGCCGATCAGGTCCACGATCTGGTCCTTCACTTCTTCCGGATTGGCACTTGGGAGGTCCATCTTATTGAGCACCGGGATGATCTCCAGATCATGCTCCAAAGCGAGATAGAGGTTGCTGATGGTCTGTGCTTGGATCCCTTGTGTGGCATCCACAATGAGCAAAGCACCCTCGCATGCGGCGATGGAACGGCTCACCTCGTAGGAAAAGTCAACGTGGCCCGGCGTGTCGATCAGGTTCAGGATGTACTTCTGCCCGTTGAGGGTGTAGTCCATCTGGATCGCCTTGCTTTTGATGGTTATGCCGCGCTCGCGTTCCAGGTCCATATCGTCCAGGTTCTGCTTCTGCATATCACGATCGGCAATGGTGCCGGTCATGTGCAGTAGACGGTCGGCCAAGGTGCTCTTACCGTGGTCGATGTGGGCGATGATGCAGAAATTGCGAATGTTTTCCATGGAAAAGGCGGAGCCTTGGGTCGAAAAAGTTCGCGAAGGTAACGGTTAGCAAGGGGTCTATGGAATTGCCTTACCTTGCAATGGGTTCGGCGCTCAGCGTAAACCATTCGCACCGTCAAAGCGCCAGATCAGCCATCTACAGGCAACTTTCTCCCATGGGATCGCATCATACAACCCGGATGGCCCTTACGGATGAACAACTCGCAGCAGGTTGCGTCAAAGGCGATCCGGTCATACAAAAGGCGCTTTATCAGCAGTTTGCGCGAAAAATGATGAGCATTTGCATGCGGTATGCACACAATAGGGACCAGGCGCAGGATATCCTGCAAGATGGCTTTGTTAAGGTGTTCCAGAAGATGGACCACTACCGCGGTGATGGCCCCTTGGGAGGCTGGATCGCACGAACCATGGTCAATACCGCATTGGACCACATTCGCCGGAACAAACCATATGACCATAGCGTGGACCTTACTGTTGCCGAGCATTTGCACAGCGAGGACGAGCATGTATTGAGCGGCATGACGACGGACGAGCTCATGGACCTGATCCAGTCGCTACCTACCGGCTACCGTACAGTGTTCAACTTGTTCGCCATTGAAGGGTATCCTCACAAGGACATAGCTGAAATGCTGGGCATCTCTGAGAACACTTCGAAATCGCAGTTCATGAAAGCGCGGGCCTACCTACGAAAGCTATTGCCGAAGGAAGCTGCGGCCCAATACGGACACAACGAATGAAAGAGGGCATGAACAGCTTGTTCAGCGAACGGTTCCAGGGACATGAAAGTCCGGTGGACCCGGCTATTTGGTCCGGGATCCAAGAGCAGATGGCCATGAACTCCGCCGGAACAGATGGGGTTGGAGACTTGTTCAAGGAACGTTTCCAAAGCCATGAGAGCATGGTGGACCCCTCCGTATGGCAGGGCATCAGTTCGCAGCTGGGCCATGGAGTTGCAACAAGTTCCACCATTGGAACCATGGGCTGGGCAGCTGCCGGTGCGGCAGTGGTTGTGATCGGAGTAATGGGTTACTTTTTGGCGAAGGAACCTTCCACGGAAGTGGCAGGAGAGCCTATTGTGGAACTCGCTGTACCAAACACAGAACCTATCATTCAGGCAATTGCTGGGGGTCCAGAAGTGAACAAACCCACAGCCAACGTTGAGGGTGTTGAACCTTTAACAACCGCAGAAACATTGAAGACGGTATCCAAGGAGCGAAAAATTGCACCCCGTGCCGAACGAAATTCTTTGCAAAATACCAACATCGAGCACGCTGCAACAGTAGACGGTGACCCGGTCAAGCAGCGAGAGACCATTATCCCGCTTCCACCGGAAACGACTGATGCGAGCATTTTGGACCGCGCGCCTGAACCGGCCACGTCCGTTGTAAATGCCCCCGAAAAAGTGGAAAGCATCATCCGTAAGCTCACGGATGAAGTGCAGATGGAAGTACTCACGAATCCTGCGCGGGTCCCAGTTGATGAAAATGCGATCAGCCCGATTGACGAAGGAACGGATGATGCGCTAGCAGTGGACCGTAGCATGGCTGTCTTGCCCAAGCTCTTCATGCCCAATACCTTCACTCCCAATGGCGATGGGGTGAACGACACCTATACGCTCGCTCGCGAAGGCTATCGGAGCATGATGGTGAGGGTGTACTCCATGAAGAATGACCAACTCGTGTTCAGCACGAACAATGGCGAAGCATGGACCGGGGATAAGTGTGAAGACGGCATGTACATGGTAGCAGTAGAGGCCGTTACGGACGATGGCCGGACCATGACCGAGGGAAAAGTGGTGTGGTTGACCCGTGTGCGATTGAATTGACCCACGGCGATACCGTGGAAAACGTAAGTTTGCAAGCCAACAACAGGATGGATACAATAAAGCAAGGGACTCTTCAAGCAAGGTCCATTAGTGCATCAGCCATGACCAATTCCGCTAACAGCCCACTTTTCGAAATGAAACGCTCCTCAATTATCCTTTGCGCGGTGCTAGTGGCGCTCTGCCTTCCTTTTACTGGCATTGCCCAAACGGTGATGATGAGCCCCGCCGACTACGATGCGGCAAAGCTCAATGGGTCGCTGCCTGAAGGCGCGCAACCGATACTTGCTCCGGTACCGGATGGTACGCGGCCGAGCTTGCGCGGCGGTGAAGAACGCGGTGGAGGCAACAGTTGCGGGTGCTGGGTGGAACCGGACGACACGTACACCTTGGCCATGCAGCCCAATGATGACGGTTCTTCGGACCTGATCAACTTGCCGTTCAGCTTTGACTTGTATGGCGAGAGCTACAACACGGTTTACATCAACAACAACGGTAACGTCTCCTTTGTGCAAGCCTTCGGAACCTACAGTTCCACTGGATTTCCGAATGCCAATAACAAGATGGTGGCTCCGTTCTGGGCCGATATTGACACTCGTGGTATTGGACAAGTGTTGTACAAGATCACCCCAACAGCCATGTACGTGAACTGGATCGATGTTGGGTACTTCTCTTCGCAAACGGACAAGGTGAACAACTTCCAATTGATCATAACTGACGGCACCGACCTCGTTATCGGTACGGACAAGAACGTGAGCTTTTGCTATAAGGATATGCAGTGGACCACAGGCAGCGCGTCCCAAGGCGTGAACGGATTCGGTGGAACACCCAGCACCGTGGGTGCCAACCGTGGGGACGGAGTGGACTTTATCCAGTTCACGCGGAATGACCAGCCCGGAAATGCCTACGACGGTCCGTTCGATCTCCCGGATGGTGTTGATTGGTTGGACAACAAGTTCTTCCTTTTCACTACGAGCACCAGCACGCAGAACATTCCACCGATCGCAACTGGACTTTATTTGTGCGACACCTTGGTAGCGTGTATAGGGCAGACGGCCTCCTTGGAAGTAACTTTCCTAAGCCCAGAAAATGGCCAGACCACAACAGCGACCAGCACTGCTCCAGGCATTCCGGATTGGGTGGAGACCAACAACGTTGCCGGCATCGCTGCTTCAGTGACCGGTCAGTTCACCCCTACTGCCGTGGGCACCTACATCGTGACATTCACAGGAACGGACGATGGCGTACCACCTTTGACCACCACGGTGGACATCATTATTGAGATCGTTCCTCCGCCCACGGAGCCGCCTACCATCAGTGGCCCTACGGTTTTCTGTACGGGCAATCCGATCACCCTCACTGCGGACGGTGTCTTTGATAACTTCATTTGGAGCACTGGTCAAACAGGTCAAAGCATTCAGGTATCCACTCCGGGGGATTATACCGTCTCCGCAGGCACAGACCTATGTCAACTTGCTTCGCTCCCCTTTTCCGTATTCGAGATCACACCACCTCCATTGGAGATCGTAGGAGAAGCCATCTTCTGCGGGGAACCATTCCCGGTGCTGGAAGCTTCCCCTGGTTATGAAAGCTACTTGTGGAGCAATAACTCCACGGACATCAGCACCACTGTTGATGCTGGAACGTACACCGTGACCGGAGCTTACCAAGGGTGTACAAATACTTCACAGCCCTTCACAGTAACAAATGTGGATCCGGGACCTCCTGTATTCACTGGCAACCTCCAATTCTGCGAAGGCGGCAGTACCACGTTGAGCTTTGATCCAGCTGCATACGATTTCTTCTTCTTCAGTGACGGAGGTTCCTCACCGAGCGTTGTTCTGGACAGCAGCCAAACGATCTCCGTATCGGCTTTCTACCTCAACTGCGCTTATGAAACACAGGTCACCGTTGAAGAGGTCGTTCTTCCGCCGGTTGCCGTTACAGGAGACACGTTGTATTGTGGTACTGCCTTGGCCAATCTCCAAGCCACTTTGGGCTTCGATACCTACACGTGGAACAACAACGCGTTCGGCCAAACGATCAATGTAACGGCAGGTACCTACTTCGTTACGGCCAGCATCGGTCCGTGTTCAACCTTCTCGAACACATTTACCGTTTCGGAAGCCCCGGCTCCCATGCCTGTGATCATAGGCCCAACGGCGAGTTGCAGCGGTAACGAGTTGGTCTTGACGGTGGACCAACCTTATGCCAGCTACTTGTGGTCAAACGGTGACACCGACCAGAGCACATCAGTACTTTCTGGAACGTATACAGTCACCGTTTCCACTGTGGACGGTTGTACGGGAACCTCAGCACCCCATGTGGTCGTGGTTGGTAACACACCAACTGCGGGCATCAATGCTGATCCGGCATCTCCTCAGCCACCGAACACCTCTGTGTTGTTCACGGATGACTCAAATGGCAATGGCTCCCAAATCGTCCAGTACACATGGATACTTGATCTTTTGGGCGATTCCACCATTAGCGGCAGCGGAACGAACATTTCAAACACGTACGATGTGCCGGGCACCTACGCCGTTACCTTGATCGTGACCACTGCGGAAGGGTGTAGCGACACCACTGCGATCGCCTACGTGATCCGCCCTCCGGAGGTGATCGTGTACAACGTCTTTTCCCCGAACAACAGTGGAGGCAACGAAACCTTCGTGATCGAGAACGGGCAGTACTACAATAACGAGCTTACGGTGTTCAACCGTTGGGGCCAATCGGTCTTCGACGCAACGAACTACAAGAACAACTGGCGCGCGACCGATGTACCTGACGGGACCTACTATTACGTGTTCAAGATCCCTGAGGATGGCCGTGAGTACACCGGGCATGTGACCATTCTGCGATAACAGGATCCATAACTACCAAGGAAAGGCTGTGCAACTGCGCAGCCTTTCTACTTTTGCGCCCGTCTTCTGAAAGCGAGGCCCCCTATAAGTTCATATGAAAGTCATTCAACATCTCAAGAACGCGAAAAAGACCCTGCTTTCGTTCGAGATCCTGCCCCCGCTAAAGGGCAAGGACATCAACTCGATCTACGAGGGGATCGATCCGTTGTTGGAATTCAAGCCAAGCTTCATCAACGTTACCTACCACCGCGAGGAGGTGATCTACAAGGAGCGTGGACAAGGCCTTCTCCAGAAGATCCGCGTTCGAAAGCGACCGGGTACCGTTGGCATTTGCGCCATGATAAAGGCGAAATACAACATTGATACGGTACCTCACTTGATCTGTGGCGGCTTCACCAAGGAGGATACCGAGGACGCGTTGATCGAGCTCAACTTTTTGGGCATAGACAATGTCCTGGCCTTGCGTGGCGATGCGATCAAAAGCGAGAGCAGCTTTATTCCAGAACGCGAGGGCCACGCGCACGCGGATGATCTGATCCGACAGATCACCGGGCTGAACAAGGGCTCGTACCTGCATGATGAGGAACGAGAGGCGGCACCAACGGACCTGTGCATCGGCGCGGCCTGCTATCCGGAAAAACACGCCGAAGCACTGAACTTGAACACCGACATCGCCTACCTGAAACGAAAAGTGGACGCCGGTGCCGAGTACTTGGTGACCCAGATGTTCTACGACAACGCGAAGTACTTCAACTTCGTGGAACTCTGTCGTGCGGAAGGCATCAACGTGCCCATCATACCGGGGATCAAACCGCTGACGACCATGCGGCACATCGCCTTCATACCAAAGACCTTCGGCATCGACCTTCCCCAACCCTTTGCCAAAGGCCTTGTGAAATGCAAGACGGATGCGGATGTTAAACAATTGGGGGTGGAATGGAGCATCGCGCAGACCAAGGACCTCATTTCAAAAGGCGCTCCCTGTGTACACTTCTATACTATGGGCAAGAGCGAAGCGGTGCGGCAGATCGTGAAGGAGGCGTTCTGAAGAGAATTGACCATTCTGGTCGGCGACCATCATACATGGCACGCCAAACCCACGGATCCTTCGTTACTTCGTAGAACGGATGCGTGTGACCCTGTGGCTTTCCTTGTTCTTCCCGTTGGTCGCTTCGGCGCAGCATTGTTCCGACAAGCAGTTGCTCCATGACCTTTCAGCACAGGAAGCGCGCCTGCCGATGGCGAAAGACCGGAGCGGGCCCGGCCGGGGGTATGACCTGACCTACCACCGCTTCGTGCTGGACCTGGATCCGTCCGTACGGGCGATCGCCGGTTCGGTAACACACCATTTCACGGCCTTGGAAGACTTGAGCTCGATCACCTTTGACCTTTCGGGAACATTGGCCGTATCGGGCATCGCGCATGATGGAGGGGGCGTAACATGGGAACAACAGGGCGACGAATTGAACGTCCAACTGCCCACGGAACTGTTGGAAGGTGAGCGGGATTCACTCACGATAAACTATGCCGGAGTGCCGCCCAATACCGGCTTTGGATCCTTCGTTCAGTCGCAGCACAATGGCGCACCGATCCTCTGGACACTTTCTGAACCGTACGGAGCCAAAGACTGGTGGCCATGCAAACAGGACTTGGGCGACAAGGCCGATTCCGTTTCTGTGGTAGTGACCGTGCCAACGGGGCAACGCGTGGCGAGCAATGGTTTGTTGGTCGAAGAAAATACTGTAGGTGCGGATCACGTTCGGTTCCATTGGAAGCATCGCTACCCGATCGCACATTACCTCATCGGCGTTGCGGTGACGAACTATGTTGTGTACAGCGAGCTGGTTCCCTTGCCAGATGCCGAAGTGGAGATCCTCAACTACGTATTTCCTGAGTCGTTGAACAGCGCTCAGCAGAATACCCCTCAAGCCATTGGAGCCATGCAATTGTTCAGTGAACTCTTCGGCACCTACCCTTTTGCTGATGAGAAATACGGCCATGCCCAATTTCTATGGGGGGGTGGCATTGAGCACCAGACCATGAGTTTTATGGGAGGCTTCTACTTCGAATTGGTAGTACACGAACTGGCCCACCAATGGTTCGGCAACACGGTAACCTGCGGAAGTTGGGAGGACATCTGGTTGAATGAGGGTTTTGCCACTTACTTGGCCATGCTCTGCTATGAAGAGTTCCAACCCGAAAATTGGATGCAGGTGCGTCAAGAGCGGCGCACGATCGGCACCTCACGGCGCGATGGAAGTGTGCGCTGCATAGATACCACAACGGTGGCTCGGATCTTCAACACCGAGCTCACCTACGTAAAAGGGGCATACCTGCTGCACATGCTGCGTTGGGTCTGCGGCGATAGCGCCTTCTTCGCCGGTTGCCGCAATTACCTCCACGACCCGGCGCTTCGTTTCGGTTCGGCCCGCACACCTGCGTTCATTGCGCACATGGAACAGGCCAGCGGACGGGACCTCTCGGAATTCTTTGCAGATTGGTACACTGGTGAAGGTTATCCGGAATGGTCCGTTACATGGGCGCAGTCCTTGGATGGTACAGTGCTTCTGGAGTTGGAACAATTTCCTACTCACCCCAGCGTGGACCTTTTCGAACTTCCCGTTCCGATCGAATTCAGCAACGGCGAACTGGACACGACCATCGTGGTGGATCAAACGGCGCGTGTGCAGACCTTCCAGTTTCCTTTATCGTTCCAAGCCTCGGCCGTTGTGGTGGATCCTGAACTGCACCTGCTGAGCAAACCGGCCAACATAACGCGTGTCCCGGTTGGGGCGTTCGGTGATCCGCGTCCGGTGTTGTACCCCAACCCCACCAGTGGTCAGGCCGTGATCTATTTCGATACCGCTTTGCAAGGTCCTGCGGAAGTCCGGATCCATGACAGAGCGGGAAGGCTGGTCCAGTCCTTCTCCAAGCCGATCCAGGGTCGCCAAATGGACCTTGACATCACTGCGCTTTCCGGTGGGTATTACCTGGTAGAAGTAAGAGTGGCGCGCACGGTATTCCGTGTACCCTTGGTGCGGTTGTAAGGATCTCACCGCGCCAACATCCGCTGCACATACTTTCCGATCACATCGTATTCGATGTTCACAATTCCACCGGGAACAAGTGTTCGGAAGTTGGTGTGCTCGAAGGTGTAGGGGATAACTGCTACGCTGAACGAATCCTGTGCCAAATCGGCTATGGTCAAGCTTACGCCGTTGATGCAAATGCTGCCCTTTTCCACCAGCATTTCGCCCTGCTCCGGCAACTTGAACGTGAACCATCGCGAACCATCCAGGTCCTTTACCGCAATACAAGGAACAACCGTATCCACATGGCCTTGGACCATGTGTCCGTCCAAGCGATCGCCCAAGCGTAGGCAACGTTCCAAGTTCACGGGATCTCCGACATTCAATGCCCCGATGTTGCTTCGTTCCAAGGTCTCCTGTACAGCCGAAACCATGTACTGATCAGGTTGCACCTTCACTACGGTAAGGCAAACACCATTGTGCGAAACGCTTTGGTCCACCCGGAGTTCCGGGGCGAATCGCGCCGCGATGACCAGATCCAAATTCGTCCCGCTTTTTGTGACGGACACCACTCCACCCACTTCCTCCACGATCCCCGTGAACATCAATTCAGCTTTGCCGGTGTGCTGCTTCCCAGGATCTGCACATGACCATTCAACTGATCCACCACGTTACCGGCCAAGCGGATATAGGTTACGGTGCAGAGGTAGTAATACACCCCATCTGCAAGCTGGTCGCTGGAATCCATATAGGTGCCCTTCCAGTTAATGTCAGGGTCGGTGGTCTTGAACACGACTTTTCCCCACCGGTTGTACACCTCCAGATCGATGGACTTGACACCCCGGTATGGGAATGGGCCGAAGAGGTCATTCTGTCGATCGCCGTTCGGGGTGAAGACGTTCGGCAGGGTATACAACGGACAATTGTCACCGCACACGGCCGTGACAAATGCGCTTTCATTGCCCAATGAATCCAACGCGGTGATCTGGTAGCAGCCCGCCACCGAAGAGCCATTGACGTGGGTAAAGCTGGTGTTCTCGGCACCGGTTATGGTTGCGATCAAATTGAAATCACCAGACGAACTATCAGCGAAGTAAACATGGTACTGGTAGGTGTCATCAGCACAGCTGTTGTTCGGGTTGTTCCAAGTCAGAGTGTTCAATGGGGTTTCGCAATCATTGTCCAGTTCCACGGTTGGCGGACAAGGTGGCGTGAGGTCCACGGGAGTGGCACACGTGATCTGGCTCCAGTTCAATAGGGGCGACGTGATCGTGGTATCACCATATGCACCACTGCTCACCACGTAATAGCAATACTCCTGACCGTTCACGATCCCGGTATCGGTAAAATTCATTGAGGTGCTCGTTCCGACCAGATCCCAAACGGAGCCGTTCTGCCGGTAGACATCAAAGCTCGTGTTGATCCACGGGGTATTGAAGGACCATGCCACTGTAACCAGTTCATCGCCGGGGGAAGTGGTGATGAAGACCGACGACGCTTCATTGCTGGACCCGATCACATCTGCGCCGTTGTCCCCTACCAATTCAACCCGATAGACGTTTGCTTGGTCCTGTGTATTCAGGTCGTTCACAACAAGGATCGTGTCGCTGTTCTGCAGAAATGGACTCGTGGTACTCGTCCAGATCAATTCATTCGCGCCGCTGGCACCATCGCCTCGATACAGGTTGAAGAAATAAGGACCCGGACGTGCGACGGTATCCAGATCGAGCGCGTTCGCCCATTGCACGGTATCCGCGCCCAACGCCAAGTCCGTAACGCCCACGCTCACTTTGGTGATCACCGGCACTTGGCGGTCGAGGATAGCACAGAACTCCACACTGGCATAGCTCTGCGCACCATCCGGGAAGATGGCCACCACCATATAGCAATACTGGCTGCCGATCACTAGACCGCTATTATCCGAGTAGCTGGTATTGCCCAGCCCTTCTAAAGTAGCGATCAGGCTGTAACCGGTATAGGCCGGCACTCCCGTCTCACAATTGTCAGGGTCGAAACCATACAAACCATTGCGTCTATAGACCTGATAACCTACGGCATTGCTACAAATGCTCTGGTCCCAACCCAGTTGGATGGAGCTACCGCTCGGAATGGCTTGGGGGTTCAAAGGGGCAGGTGCGACCACCGTGATGTTCATGGTCTCCAGATCCACCAGGTTCACGGGAACGCCATTGTCCGTGGCGGTGAACACAACTTGATAGGGCTGCAATCTTACGTGCGAACATTCCGTGGCCCAATTGAAGATCCCGTTCACCGAGTTGGCCGGTGCGGGTTCCACGAAAGAAGCGGGTGAACTGCTCACCACAAATGGTTGACCCAATCCGGTAAGGGTAACATCTTGTCCGGCATTGGGGTCGGTTGCTTGCACGTTGAAGCTCAAGAAGGTCCCGGCCTCCACACAGGTATCAAGCACTGCGGAAACCGAAGGCACCACGTTGCTGCATGGCACCACCGTGATCTGCATATCGCGGATCACATATCCTACCTCGATCCATCCACCATTGGGCAATCTTCGATATTCACGCACGATGAATGCGATATTGTACTCTCCTGCGAACTGCGGGGCATTCCAAGTGATCGTTCCACTGGTAGGGTCAATGCTGTAATTCGGACCTGGGAAACTATATCCCCCAATGGGTTCGCCGTTTATGCCCAAACACACGATCGGCGTGAACGTAAGGCTATCCCCGTCGGGATCGTAGGCCACTGGGTTATGGATCCAGGGCTGGCCGATGCAGGCATCTTGGATCGGCGATTGTTCGAAACGGACAGAGCAATTGCCACCAGTGATCGGAGAAATGACCAATTGTGTCTTGACACTAAAGGATTGGGCGATGGAATTGGGAATGTTCTCGACGCCACCGTTCCGGTTCTGATCATCCATCTGGAGGATGTACGTACCGGGCCCTGCGTAGGTGTGCTCGGCCACATACTCACTCCGGCGCAGGTCTTGGCCGGGGAAATCCTGGATATCTGTGCGCTGAATGGTATCCCAGATCGGCGAATCGCCCCAGTTGATCGGCAGTTCCGGCCGGTCCGCCGGTGCACTGAGCTTGGTATGCGTAATGATGGTGATGCGGTACACATTGGAGTTCCCGATCCGGCACGCAATGATCTCCCCGGCACGGTTGTGCGTTGCGCTGGCAAATGTTGACATCATCAACAATAGCAGGGAGAATAGGATCCGGTTCAGGTACATTTAGGCAAGTACAAAGGTCGGCATTCGCTGTGATCGAACGTAACCGTTCCTCAAACAATTGCCCCGTGGCGCAACGAGATGCGATAGAACGGACGCTATTCGGGGACAGCTATCTTTAGCCCCGGTCGTTCCCACCCGGAAAACCAGCTCCCACCGCCCATGTTCACATTCACAAAGACCTCCCGATCCAGCGCCTCACGCGATATCGTCGTCATCCTTGATTCATTGGCCCAACTCAGCAATTTGGATCTGGAGCGCAACGATAGACAATACCTCACTGAGCAGTTGCGCACCAACACGTCCATGGCGGTTTGTGATGTAAGCGGCAAACTGTTCCTGGCCCATTTGATCGAAAAGGGCGACCGCGACCGTCAGTTGGAGAATGCCCGCAAGGCAGGGGATTCCATGGCGGCCCGGTTGAATACGGCCAAACGCAAGGAGATACAGGTGATCAGCTTTCAACCCAAAGCGGAACTTACCCTCGCCTTGGTGGAGGGTATCGCATTGGGAAGCTACGGCTTCGGCAAATACAAAAGCGATAGCACTGGTGGTCCAACCTTGGTAAGACTTGGACTATTGGCGAAGGAAGTAACCCCAGCCGCCTTGACCGAAATGGCGGACCTTGTGGAAGCAACATGTGCTGCGCGCGATCTGGTGAACGAACCGGTCAGCTTTTTGAACGCTGTACAACTTGGGGCCGAGATCCGCACACTGGCCAAAAGTTCCGGATTCAAGGCGGAAGTGATGGATAAAGCGAAGATCGAAGCACTTGGCCTAACAGGGCTGCTCGCCGTGAACAAGGGCAGTGTGGATCCGCCCACCTTCAGCATTTTGGAGTGGAAACCGAAGAATGCCGTGAACAAGCAGCCGATCGTGTTGGTCGGCAAAGGGGTGGTCTACGATACGGGCGGTCTAAGCCTAAAGCCCACGCCCAACAGCATGGACCAGATGAAGTGCGACATGGCCGGCGCCGCTGCTGTGATCTGCGCATTTTCGGTGATCGCGAAACAGAAATTGCCTGTCCATGTAGTGGGTCTAATTCCTTCCACGGACAACCGGCCTGGAGGCAATGCCTACGCCCCCGGCGATGTGGTGCGCATGCACAGCGGCAAGACCGTTGAAGTGTTGAACACGGATGCTGAAGGCCGAATGATCCTGGCCGATGCGTTGAGCTTTGGCGAGCGCCACACCCCCGAACTCATCATGACGATCGCCACCCTCACCGGTGCCGCCGCTCGTGCGATCGGGCCTTACGGCACAGTGACCATGGGCACTGCTCCGGACAGCACATTCGCTAAGCTGGAGAAAGCCGGGAACGCTGTTTTTGAACGGGTTGTGCGATTCCCGTTCTGGGACGAATACGGCGAAGAGATCAAGAGCGATGTAGCCGACATCAAGAACCTCGGCAGCGACTCCGGAGGAGCGCAAACAGCGGGCAAGTTCCTAGCCCACTTCACTACACACCCCTACATCCACTTGGACATCGCTGGGCCTGCTTTCCTTACCAAGAAAGACAGTTATCGGCCCAAAGGCGGAACAGGAGTAGGCGTGAGGCTTTTCTACGAATTCATTAAGCAACGTGGGAAGGCGTGAAAGATGGCCTCTGGATGATGGCCACTAGCTACAGGCTATTTGTCCGGTTCGGAACGAATAGACAGAAGCCAACAGCAAAAGGCCAGAAACCAGGTTCGTTCAACTCTCAACCCACAACTCCCGCAAATCAACAATGAACCAACCCCTCCGCATAGGAATCAGTTGTGGCGACCTGAACGGTATCGGCATTGAAGTGGTCCTGAAATGTTTTGAGGACACGCGAATGTTGGCCGATATTACGCCAGTGCTCTATGCCAGCTCCCACGCGGTCAGCTTCCACCGCAAAGCCCTGAAATTGGACGAAGTCCAGTTCCACGGGGTGAAGGATGCCCGAGAGGCCATTCCCAAGAAGTTGAATTTGGTGAACGTGTGGGAAGAGGACATTGAACTGGAGCTGGGAAAGCGCTCCGGTGCCTTGTCCGCCTACGCCATCAAAAGTCTTGAGGCCGCTGCACAGGACCTTGCCAGCGCCAAAGTGGACGTTTTGATCACCGCGCCGATCGATAAGAACAGCATGCAGCAAGCGGGGTTCGCGTTTCCGGGACACACCGAATTCCTGCAACAGATGGCCGGAGCCGATAGCGAAGTGCTCATGATCCTGGCGTGCGAAGGCCTCCGGGTGGGCACCGTTACCGGTCATATTCCGCTGAAGGACGTGGCTGAAGCCATTACCACCGAACGTATTGTGGCCAAGGCAAAGTTGCTGCACCAGAGCCTATTGCGGGATTTCGGTGTACAAGAACCACGCATTGCGATCCTGGGCCTGAACCCGCATGCGGGCGATGGCGGCACCTTGGGCAGCGAAGACAAGGATCGTATCCTGCCGGCCGTGCGCAAATTGGTGGATGAGGGGATCGGTGCGATGGGCCCATACCCGGCCGATGGCTTCTTCGGTAATGGATCCTATAAGCACTTCGATGGGGTGCTGGCCATGTACCACGACCAGGGCTTGGTGCCGTTCAAGGCCCTGAGCTTCGGTCACGGGGTCAACTTCACAGCAGGCCTTCCGGTCGTGCGTACCAGCCCGGACCACGGTACCGGCATGGACATCGCGGGTCAAGGCATCGCTGACGAAAGCAGCTTCCGCGCTGCGGTCTGGCTCGCCATGGATGTGATCAAGAATCGGGAACACTACCGCACGATCTCAGCCAATCCGTTGCAGGAGCAGAAGAAGGAGAAAGACCGGTAAGGAAGGGCTAAGAAGGCGCAGACCAAGATCACAACCATGAATGGTGGTGAATGAGCCCACGTGCAATGGAACGGGCCAGCAAGCGATCTACCAATTTCCGTGTATTCCCGTTAATTTCCGGTTCCTTACTACGTATCAAGACAGGGTAGCTCTATACAGCACCAACGCCCGGATCCCTTAAACCACTACATTTGCGGTCCGCTTTTCGCGAAGCGGCCAAAGATGGAAGCGCTCAAGGAGCATACGATCGCCTTTTCCGGCCTTGCCGATGGTGCGCATGAATTCAAGTTCCACTTGGACCCGGAATTCTACACGGCCACGGGCGATGAGGACCTCAATGGGGGGCAAGTCACTGTTGACGTAAAATTGGAAAAGAGCAGCACGCTCTTGGTTGCCGATATGCACCTGAAGGGCACGTTGGCACTGCATTGCGACCGTTGCGATGGGCCGCTGGACTTTCCGATCGATGGGAAACAACAGCAGATCTATCGCCTTACCGGGGAAGACGAATTCGAGGACGACGAGTTGGTGAGCTTGGACAGCCGTGCGCACAGCATCAATTTGACCCACTATATCTACGAATGCCTACGCCTGGCATTGCCCATTCGACACGTGCATCCCGCTGGGCAGTGCGATCCCGAGGTGGAGCAGGTGCTCAACAAGTTGGAGGTGGACCATGATCCGCACCCGGACCCGCGTTGGGAAGTGCTGAAGGACCTGAAGGACAAACAACAATAAGCTTACTATTGGGGCTGGAAAGAGCTCCTTTGAACCACGACCGACCATGCCAAATCCAAAACGCCGATTTTCCAAACAGCGCACTGCTAAGCGCCGCACGCACCAGCACGCGGGAGTGCCCACGATCACAAAGGACCCGAACACCGGCGAGATCCATTTGCGGCACCGTGCCTATAAAGTAGGGGACGACCTCTACTACAACGGCAAGATGATCGTCTCCAACGACGAAGCCACGGCCTAAGCCTGTTCCACCCGTTCCAGGACCCTTGCGCGTGCGTTCCTAACACGAGTGCTTGTGGTCGCACCGGATCGGGTCTTAAGGAATGAGGATCGGCTTGGACATAATGGGCAGCGACCATGGCCCGGCGGTACCTGTACAAGGTGCTCTACTGGCTGCGCGTGAGCTTGGAGCGGATGATCGTATCGTCCTCATCGGTGACCCTGTTGTGATCCACGACCTATTGGCCAGGGAAGGGGCGGATCCCGCTCAGTTCGATATCGTGCCCAGCGAGGATGATATCACCATGAACGACAACCCCACCAAAGCGCTTCAGGCCAAGCCGAAGAGCAGCATGTCCGTGGGTTTCCATTTGATGAAGGAAGGCAAGATCGATGCCTTCGCCAGTACGGGCAACACCGGCGTAATGCTCGTGGGCAGCATTTTCAGCGTAAAACCCATACCCGGCGTTTTGCGTCCCTGTATCCCCACCTTGGTCCCTAAAGAAAAGGGCGGGCTGGGCATTATGCTGGACGTAGGGGCCAATGCCGATTGCAAACCCGACGTATTGCTCCAGTTCGGTATGCTGGGGGCCATGTTGGCCAAGCACGTGTACCAGATCGCAGAACCACGAGTGGGCTTGCTGAACATCGGCGAGGAAGCCAAGAAAGGCGACTTGCTCCGCCAAGCGACCCATGGCTTGATGATGGAGCAGAAACAGTACAATTTCGTTGGCAACGTGGAAGGGCGAGACCTCTTCAACAACAAAGCGGACGTTATGGTCTGCGATGGGTTCACGGGCAATGTGGTCCTGAAAGTGGTGGAGGGTTTCCACGACCTTTTGGAGGACCACGGCGTGGACGACCCCTTCCTGCACCGTTTCAACTACGAGAACTACGGAGGCTTGCCGGTATTGGGCATCAACGGCAATGTGATCATCGGTCACGGCATCAGCAATAATCTGGCGATCAAGAGCATGATCTTGGCCGCCCGCGATGTGGTCCACAGCAAGCTGAACGACCGTATTCGGGAGGCGTTGGCGTAACGGGGCCAACAAGGACCGTCAGCATTCCACTTTTACTGCGGAAAGGAACATCGGTAAGTCCCTGGCGCTTTGTCGTGTTTTATAGTAGCCACCTACCTTCGTCCCATTCCGCAGTACAGCGGAACCATTCGCCACATGCCTACACGCGCCGCAATCACCGCAGTCCACGGATACGTACCGGAATTCCGCCTGAGCAACGAGGTCCTGGAGACCATGGTGGAGACCAGCGATGAATGGATCACCGAAAGAACGGGCATCAAAGAACGGCGTATCCAGACCGGTCGGGATCAGGGTATCAGTGTTATGGCCATCGAAGCGGTGAACGGCCTGCTTAAGAAACGCGGGATCGATGCCGAAGAGATAGACCTGTTGATCTTGGCAACCGTAACCCCCGATCGCGTATTCCCGGCCACAGCGAACATCGTATGCGATGCCATCGGAGCCACGAATGCATGGGGCTTCGACCTGGGCGCAGCATGCAGCGGGTTCCTATATGCGTTGAGCACCGGGGCACAGTTCGTGGAGACCGGCAAACACAAGAAAGTCGTGATCGTTGGTGGCGACAAGATGAGTTCCATCATCGATTACACGGACCGTTCCACCTGCATCATTTTCGGCGATGGCTGCGGTGCGGTCCTGCTGGAACCCACTGAAGAACCCGTTGGGATCTACGACAGCATCCTGCGCAGTGATGGTAGCGGTTGCCAATACCTGAACCAGAAAGCCGGAGGCTCCATGCGGCCACCATCAGAGCGGACCCTCGAAGCGAAGGAGCACTATGTGTTCCAAGAGGGCAAAGCGGTCTTCAAACATGCGGTAACGAACATGTCCGAGGTAAGTGCTGCGATCATGGAACGGAACGGCCTAACGGCCAACGACATTGCATGGCTAGTGCCGCACCAGGCCAACAAGCGTATCATCGATGCAACGGCCCAACGCATGGGCTTGGACGAAAGCAAAGTGATGGTGAACATAGACAAGTACGGCAACACTACCAGTGGAACCATCCCCCTTTGCCTGTGGGAGTGGGAGTCCAAATTGAACAAAGGCGACAACCTGATCCTTTCGGCCTTTGGCGGCGGGTTTACGTGGGGGTCTATTTGGTTGAAGTGGGCTTATTGACGCATTGCCAGAGCGCCATAACCAGCCCCCCGGAGTTGGAAGCTGATCGGAACATTCCCATTTTTACCGTCTTCACCTACCTTCGCCCGGCATGGCTGTTAAACAAGATCAAGCACCAATGAATCTAACCCAGATCCAGGACCTGATAAAGTTCGTGGCGAAAAGTGGCGTGAGCGAAGTGGAGATCGAGCAGAAGGACTTCAAGATCACGATCAAGACACCGTCTTCGAAGAAGGAAGTCCAAGTGTTCACTTCTCCTGCACCAGTAGCCCTACCGGCTCCTGTTGCGGCACCTGCCGCTGCCCAAGCTGCGACACCAGCCGCTGCGGCATCAGCCCCGGCCACCGACTCCAAATACATCACCATCAAGGCCCCGATGATCGGCACGTTCTACCGTGCTGCGGGTCCGGGCAAACCCATCTTCGTGAATGTGGGTGATGAACTGAAGCCGGGCAAGACCATCTGCATCATCGAGGCCATGAAGCTCTTCAACGAGATCGAGAGCGAGGTAACGGGCAAGATCGTAAAGGTGCTGGTGGACGATGCCAAGCCGGTGGAGTACGACCAGCCGTTGTTCTTGGTTGATCCTTCGTAAATGCCTTGACCGCCACGACGCGGCGACGCAACGAAGTCGCCACGCCCGGCGGTATGCCTGAACCAATGAGATCCCTTCTCCCCAAACCTAACGTTGCGTTACCGTTGCGTCGTTGTGGCGTGGCGGTGAATCCCTGAACCCCATGTTCAAGAAGATCCTCATAGCCAACCGGGGCGAGATCGCATTGCGCGTGATCCGCACATGCCGCGAAATGGGCATCAAGACCGTGGCGGTCTACAGCACGGCCGACAAGGAGAGCCTGCATGTGCGCTTCGCCGATGAAGCGGTGTGCATTGGCCCACCACCGAGCAAGGAGAGTTATTTGAACATGTCGCGGATCATAGCCGCTGCGGAGATCACCAACGCGGACGCGATCCATCCGGGTTATGGTTTCCTTAGCGAGAACGCCAAGTTCAGCAAGCTGTGCCAGCAGCATAACATTAAATTCATTGGTGCGCTGCCCGAGCAGATCGAGGCCATGGGCGACAAGGCCACCGCCAAGAGCACGATGATCGCGGCTGGCGTTCCCTGCGTGCCCGGTACTGAAGGGTTGGTAACGGACATTACCGTTGCGAAAAAGGAAGCGAAGAGGATCGGCTATCCGGTGATCCTGAAAGCCACGGCCGGTGGTGGTGGCAAGGGCATGCGCTTGGTTTGGAAGGAAGAGGAGTTCCAAGAAGCATTTGATAAGGCGAGCCAGGAAGCCGGCGCGGCCTTCGGCAATGCGGGCATGTACATGGAGAAGTACATCTTGGAACCTCGGCACATCGAGATCCAGATCGCAGGGGACCAGTACGGCACGTTCTGCCACATGAGCGAGCGCGATTGCAGCATCCAGCGCAGGCACCAGAAGCTGGTGGAGGAAACGCCTTCACCCTTTATGACCAAAGCATTGCGCAAGAAGATGGGCGAAGCGGCGATCAAGGCGGCAGCCAGCGTGAACTACGAAGGCGTGGGCACAGTGGAATTCCTCGTGGACAAGGACAGGAATTTCTACTTCATGGAGATGAACACACGGATCCAAGTGGAGCACACGATCACCGAGGAAGTGATCGACTACGACCTGATCCGGGAGCAGATCAAGATCGCTGCGGGCATTCCGATCAGTGGCTTGAACTACGAGCCTACGCGCCACAGCATCCAATGCCGGATCAACGCGGAGGACCCCTTCAATGACTTCCGACCTTCACCCGGCAAGATCACAAGCTACCACAGCCCCGGCGGCCATGGTGTGCGCGTGGATACGCACGTTTACGCGGGCTACACGATCCCGCCGAATTACGACAGCATGATCGGCAAACTGATCGTGAGCGCACAAACGCGGGAGGAGGCGATCACTAAAATGGAACGCGCCTTGAGCGAATACGTGATCGAAGGCGTGAACACCACGATCCCGTTCCACTTGCAGCTGATGCAGAACGAGCAATTCCGCAAGGGCAATTTCACCACGAAGTTCTTGGAGGATTTCGAGATCGTGAAGCCGAAGGTGTAAAGGAAGTTGGGCCGCTAGTTGGCCGGGCGGATCCGGTGAACATCGGTCCCCTCCCCTTCTCGTTGGAAGACCACCCCTTCTTGCAACCCGCGTTCGCGTATGAATTCTTCAGCTTGCTGGATGGTGCCCACCCGAATGATGTTGCGGTGCGCGTACCAAACCACTTGCGGTTCTGCTGAAAGATCGATCGCGAAAACAACGTCGTCGGGGCTTGTTTCCTTGCCGATCTTTGAACCCAATTCCATTTCCTGCGCATACCGTTCATCGGCCTTTTCACCAACAGGATTGATCTTGTAGAAATACAATACACCGGCCAAGCAAGTTGCCCCGATCGCAACCGTGGCCCAACGTTTCGGGAACACGGAAATGCCGATGCCCGAAAGTCCACAGAGCAAGGGTCCGGCCTTCAGCGCGGAAAAGTCATGATCGGCGTATTGCAGAAGGAAGGCATGGTCCAGCAGCACCGGGATACCGGTAAGCGCAACGAACAGCCAAAGCCGGGGCGCGTTCATCTCATGGAACAAATGAGCACGACGCACGCGCACAAAGAGCAAAATCCCCAAGGCGATCAGCACCGGCAAAAAGCCCATGCGGTAGTTTATCACCATTTGCTTCAAATGCGGCAAAGGTCCATCGGGCATGGCAAAAGACCCCCGCACCGCAAAGCGATCGGTGAAATGCTGGATCAGGGCCGAGGCATCGACCACTTGGAGGTAGCGAAATGCGGAAAGTCCAATGGCAAGTACAACGGCAGCCACCGATACACCTAAGAGCAGAAGCGTCCTTCTGTTAGTTGACGTGCGCCATTGCCACAGTGCGATACCCACAGCTGTTGCAGCCGCAAAAACACCCAGCCAGCTCGTGTAAACGGTCAGGAAAAGTGTAAGACCGAACCGGAGGAGAAGGCTGGTCGAGGGGGCTTCCTTTTGCTGAAAGACCCGTATTGCAAAGACCAGATGGAGCACCCACATGTTCTGTACGAATAGGTCGCTCATGTACGCGTTGCCATGGAACCACAACGGTGCCGGCATGAAGAGGTAGAGCAGTGCGGCGAACAACGGTGCAGGAGAAACGGAGCTTTCCGAGAAAACCGAACGCAAAACGAAGAACAAGGCGATCGTCGTGATCAAGTGGAAGAAGAGGTTGAACAACTGGAGCCCGGTCACGTTTGGTGCTGTGCCGAAAATGGAAAAGAGCAGATAGGGAAGATCATAGGCCAATGGAGGGTGTGAGAAATAGTAGGTCCCGATGGCGCGTTCATTCCGGGAGAATTTATCAGGCGGGAAAAGCGGCTCCGCTTGCCGCACAAAACCGCCGGAAGGCACGCCGTGGTGAGTAGCAAAGCCATCTTCGTACCAGTTGGTTAGGGCGATCAACGTGAACGCGGTACAATACTCGTGGTGCGCCGAAAGCGGCCGGTCCAACTGCGGCACACGTACCGCCACGCTCACAAGGAACGCGCCCAGGATGATCAGCAGGGACCGCTTGGCCATGGGGCGAACTTACGGGCGATGCGCATCATCTAGCTTTGGCAAGCACATGCAACCCACAAGCCAACTCCGTAGAATATGGTGGGCACTTCCCGTGCTTTGTGTGCTGGCGCTTACGGTCTTCTGGCCGGTCTTAGGGCTATCTGCCTTCAGCGATGATCACTCGGCACTTTGGAATGCGGGTGTCCGTGGGACCCCTTGGCGCACCGGGATCTATCGTCCGCTCGCAGATCTTTCGTTCCGTTGGGGAACCGTTCTATTGGGTCCTTCCGCTTTTGGGCACAGGGTCTTCAATGTGCTTGTGCATGGTTTGAATGCATTCTTGTTGTTCGCACTTTTCATGCGACTTGCAAAGCGGAATGTATTGGGCAATGCAAACCATGGAGCGTGGGTCGCGGCCTTGCTTTTCATGGTGTATCCCTTCCATCAGGAATCCATTGTCTGGTTGGTCGGCCGGGAGTCTGCATTGGGCACATTTTTCACGTTGATCGGTTTGTTGGCAGTGGCCAATGAGCGGATCGGATGGCTACAGATAGTGATCGCATCGCTCGCGCTCTTCGCTGGTTTGTTATCCTACGAAGGAACCATGCTGCTGCCGCTCCTTGCTCTCCCGATCCTATATTCGAGAAGCACCGGTCACACACACACGAGTCGTACACTATTGGGATTCGGCACCGTTCTGGTCGCATTTGTCGCAATACACCTTGCCGTGGGTTCGCAGGTTGAAAATTCCTACGTCGGTGGTTTGTTCACGCAGCACGTAACGGCCTACTTCACCAACATCCCCAAGGTCGTGGCACGGATGTTCTTACCTCCAGCAGAGGACCCTGCAACAATGATCAAACGTAGTGTTGTACTGGGTTTCGTTCTCCTCGCGATCGGCGCATGGGTCCGTTCATTCATTCGGAAAAGTGAATGGACAACCGCCAATATCCTGTTCTCCACGATCATTCTCCTGTTGATCATCGCCTTCATCCAACCTGCTCTTGGTGGAGTGAGCACCCGCACTTCGGAGAGTGATCGGTATCTCTACCTGCCTTCTGTTTTCCTGTGCATGCTGGCCGGGTTGCTGGTCCTTTCCATACCGCAGCGTGCTGCACGCATGCTGGTTTTCGGCAGTCTATTGATCGCTTCAACTCTTGCCTTGCGCAGCAACCATGCGCGTTGGCGATCGGCATCCGCAACGACTACACGGATCCTTACCGAACTGCCAGAACTGTCTGCCAGTGGCCTTCTTTTCGTAAGCGGTTTGCCCGATAACGACCATGGTGCGTTCATCTTTCGGAATGGCTTTCGGGAAGCGGTGTGGCTAAGTGGGCGCGACGGGGAACGATACATCGACGTGAAGGATCCAAAACGGTCCGACAGCGTCCTCTTTCGTGGGAAGCACTTCGCTGTGCGCCCAATTGATAGCTGGGTCAACTGGGAAGGAGATGGCTTTCGAGCTTCACAATAGCCGTTGATCTGTTACGGAGTTCTGAGTGTTCGCTGTTGCGAAGCACACTTCCGAATATCTTCACAGCATGAAAACCGGGTTGCTTTTCGTTTCGGCGCTTTCGGTTTCTGCGGTTTGTGCCCAGCCGACACTGGACCGTGGCGTTTTCCCGACCACCGGTAGCATCTTCGGCTACCACGACGTTCCTTACGTCAAACCCGGAAATTCCGGTGGTGGAGTGCGATGGGACTTCAGTATGTTGCCTACCGGAACGATCGTACCCTATACATGGTCCACCACCGATGTTGCGCCTGGAGCTGGTGCCTTCCCCAGCGATGCCTTGGTGCGCGAAGTGCCTGGGGACCCAACTACGTACTTCGAGCAAACGGATACGGCCCTGATGTGGATGGGGACGTACAGCGACACCGCACTTCTCCGTTTCGATCCGCCGTTGCGTGAATTGGTGTTACCGTGCCATATCAACGATGGCTGGACAGATAGTGCGATCGTGGCCGTTACTGGAGCCGGTCGCATGCAGATCCTTGACGTGCTTTACACGGTAAAGGCCGATGCATGGGGCACGCTTACTATGCCATACGGTGTTGTGAACAACGTGCTTCGTGTACGTAGCGATCTGGCCTTGATCGATCGACGCTATTCCGAATGGCCCATGCGTACCGAAACGCGCTATTCCTGGTATTGCAACGAGACACCCATGCCGTTGATGATGATCAGCGAGCGGAAAGGGTGGGCCCCACCGGACCGCCTACTTCGTTGGCTGGATGGATCCTGGCAAGAAGACCCGGCAATGCTCTTCCGTCCGGTTGTGTTACGTCCGTTCCCTGACCCTTGTGTGGACATGATCACCATAGACCTGCCCGCAGCCAAAGCGGAGCGGACGGTTCTACAATTGATCGATGGTGCTGGCAACATTACCATGCAGTGGCCCCAAGAATTCACATCGCCACAGACCCGGCGATTGACCTTGGATGTTTCCAGCCAACCTGCGGGCCAATACAATCTTACGTGGATCGGAAGCGATGGCGTCTTGGGCAGTGCTCGGTTGACGAAGCGGTGACTAAGGCTTCAAGCCCACCACTTTCCCATTCACCTTTACCCAAATAAGGGTGCCGTGCATCTTGGCCATGCGGCGGGCTTCTTTGGCGGCGCGCTTCATTGCGCGAGTAATGGCCTGAACTTTAGAACTTGGCTCACTCTTCTTCATGGGTGTGTTTTCAAAAGTACGGGAATCGGGCCGGAGGCGTCGAAGGTCGTCCATTCATTCGCCAAGTCCTTGTAATGGTCCTCAAAGTTCTTAAGCCCTCGTTCAAAGCGTCTCAACACATAGGGTTTGGGAACGTTATGACCGCCTTGGGCAACGCGCGTAGCGATACGGTTCAACGAAAGTGCTGGAGTATCGAGTTTGAGGAACACGATCTCAATGCTATAACCCTTCCGCTTCCATTGCTTGATCAGTTCGATGTAGGTCCTTCCGCTTAATGTGCTTTGCTAAGCAAACAATTCTCCAGCTTCGGTAAGCCTCTCCAGCTCCATCAAGAGCAATCTGCCCGCAGCTCTCATTGCCCGCTTTGGATCTAATGGAGAGAGGCCTGTTGCGATCAAGTCTGCATTGATGAAGTTGAACACCCCTGCCTCTTGAACAAGATAACTGCGCGCGAACGTGGTCTTGCCTGCCCCGTTCGGACCGGCGATAATAATAATGCACTTGGGTGATGGCGACTTTTTAGCAGCCATGATTATTATGCACTAGCCCTCTTCCCCTTTCGCACCTTCTGATCGCCCAGCATCTCCTTCACCGCGGCGATCACGGCATTATCGTCGAAGCCACATTCGGCATAAAGCTCTGACTGCGAACCGTGCTCGATCCACTTGTCCGCTATGCCCAAGCGTTTCACTTGAGCCGAGTATCCATGGTCACCCATGAATTCCAGAACGGCACTACCCATGCCACCCATAATAGCATGGTCCTCTATGGTGATCACGTGCTTGAACTTGCCGAAGACCTCGTGCAAAAGGATCTCATCGATCGGTTTAACGAAGCGCATGTCGTAATGGGCCACGCTGTAGCCTTCGGCCTCGAGCGCATCGATGCCTTTCGCCGCCAGATTGCCAATATGTCCAATGCTGAGAACTGCGACATCCGAACCTGAACGCACTTTACGCCCCGTGCCGACCGTGATCTCCTTGAACGGGGTTTTCCACTCGGTCATCACCCCTTCGCCACGCGGGTAGCGAATGCTGAAAGGCCCTTGGTCCGGCAGTTGAGCGGTGTACATAAGATTTCGCAGCTCCTCTTCGTTCATGGGAGCGCTTACGACCATGTTGGGGATACAACGGAAGTAGGCGAAGTCGAAGTTCCCGTGGTGCGTCGGACCATCGGCACCGGCTAATCCACCGCGGTCCAAGCAGAACACGACATTCAAATTTTGAAGGGCCACATCGTGCACGACCTGGTCATAGGCACGTTGCATGAAACTGCTGTAGATATTGCAGAAGGGCACCATTCCTTGGGTGGCCATACCGGCGCTGAAAGTGACTGCGTGCTGTTCGGCGATGCCCACATCGAAGGCGCGGTCCGGCATGGCCTTCATCATGATATTGAGCGAACAGCCAGTAGGCATGGCGGGCGTAACACCCACGATCTTGGGGTTCTTCTCAGCAAGCTCCACAATGGAATGGCCGAAGACATCTTGGTACTTGGGCGGTTGCGGGCTCTTGGGCACCACCTTGATGATCTCACCGGTCTCCTTGTTGAAGAGGCCCGGAGCATGCCAAACGGTAGGGCTCCCAGCTTCGGCGGGTGCATACCCTTTCCCTTTCACGGTTACAATGTGCAGGATCTTTGGTCCGGGGATATCACGCAGGTCGCGAAGCACTTTTACCAGATGGTCAACATCGTGGCCGTCCACAGGTCCGAAATAGCGGAATCTTAGGCTTTCGAAAAGGTTGCTCTGCTTGAGCAGTGCGCTCTTTACGGCATTCTCCACCTTCTGGGCAACAGCCTGGGGGTTCGGACCGAACTTGCTGAGCTTGCCCAACAGGTTCCAGACCTCGTCCTTGACCTTGTTGTAGGTATGGCTGGTGGTGATATCGGTCAGGTATTCCTTGAGCGCACCGACATTGGGGTCGATGCTCATGCAATTGTCGTTGAGCACCACGAGCATGTCGGTACCGGCGCCGCCCGCATGGTTCAGCGCCTCGAAGGCCTGTCCAGCCGTCATGGCACCATCGCCGATCACGGCAACGCTATGGCGATCCGTTTCACCCTTCAGTTTGCTGGCCACGGCCATTCCCAAAGCACCGCCGATACTTGTGCTGCTGTGCCCCACTCCGAAGGTGTCGAACTCGCTCTCGCTGCGTTTCGGGAAGCCGCTAAGCCCCTTGTGTATGCGGTTGGTATGGAAGTTTTCGCGCCTTCCGGTAAGGATCTTATGGCCGTATGCCTGATGGCCCACATCCCACACGAGCTGATCGTAGGGCGTATTGAACACGTAATGCAATGCCACGGTAAGTTCCACCACGCCGAGGCTTGCACCGAAGTGCCCACCCTTCACACTGACCACATCGATGATGAAATCGCGCAATTCGTTACACACTTGCTGCAGCTGGTCCTCACTGAGGGTGCGCAGGTCAGCGGGTAACTGGATGCGCTCCAGCAAGGGTCTTGAGGTAGTGGGCTGCTTCATGTGGAACCGTTGGACGAACTACGAATGAACAAAAGTAAGTGGTTGAAAGTTCGCTGAGCGCCTTAGGGAACGCACTTGTTTCATGGCATGTTGTCTGCCAAGTGGGGTCGAACGAACACGAAAGGGGCGCAGCGGGTCCGTGTTGAACTCCTTTGAGCGCAAATGCGAGGGGGCCTACCTTGCACCGTGAATGAAGAAGATCAACGACACCACCATTGCCCTGCTCATAGACGGCGATAATGCGGCCCCTAGGCGGTTGCCCTCCATTTTGGAAGAGTTGAGCAAACAGGGCACCATCACCATCCGCCGCATTTATGGTGATTGGACCACCACAGGTATGACAGGTTGGAAGGACCTATTGAACAGCAACGCCATCCAGCCGGTTCAACAATTCGCTTACACCAAAGGAAAGAACAGTACCGACAGTGCATTGATCATCGATGCAATGGACATTCTCCACGGCGAGCTGGTGGATGCCTTCTGCATCGTCAGCAGCGATAGTGATTACACCCGATTAGCCACCCGGCTTCGTGAGAGCGGCCTTTTCGTGATGGGAGTGGGTGAAAAGAAAACACCGGATGCCTTCGTGAAAGCCTGCGAGCGCTTCATCTATGTGGAGAACCTGGATGTGCATGAAGACCATCGCTTAGGTACCAAGCAGCCTGGTCGTTCGAAGAACACGACCGAAAAGTCGAAACTTTCTGCAAACACCGCCTTGATGCAGAAGTTTCGGAAAGCCTTTGATATTGCCAAGGGCGAAGAAGATGAAGCGTCGCTCAGCTTGATCGGTCAGGCACTTCGGCGCTTGGACCCCGGTTTCGATCCACGGAGCTACGGCCACGCATCGCTGTCCTCCTTGGTAAGCGCCTTGAAGGATCAGCTGGAAACAAGACGTGAGGAGAAAGGCAATATGGTCATGGTGCGGTTCAAGAATTGAACGGATGATGGATCGGGTCACAACGAATAGCGGATCTAAGGCAATGGTCATGATCCTGGCGACATTGCTCATCCCCCAAGCCAATGGGCAGGATTACACCACTCCGGACCAGTACGAATTCCGAGTGCAGAGCGATGTACCGTACGGCGTGGCAACGAACTACCTCGGCTTAGAGGACACACTATTGCTCGACATCTATACCCCAAACAACAACGATGATACGGAACGTCCGTTGATGGTTTTGGTACACGGGGGCACCTGGTTGGGCGGTTGCAAGGATGACCCATCTGGTATCGTACCCATGATCCTGCAATTCGTGAAGCGTGGCTACGTGGTGGCCAGCATCAATTACCGCTTGGGTTGGCACAAGGCGGAATTCGTGAGTGGCAATGTGGCGGGATATGGCATCAGTCCGTGGCCCATTCAGTATCGTGCGTTCTATGCATTGGACAGCATGGAGATCAAGCGTGCCATGTACAGAGGACAACAAGATGCGAAAGGGGCGATCCGCTTCATGAAGGGGCGTGCTGCACAAGACAGTGTGTGTGTGGAGAAGGTCTTCATTGGTGGCGAAAGTGCGGGTGGGTTCGTGGCTCTGGCAACGGCTTTCATGGATAGGGATGAAGAAAAGCCCAGCGCCTGTAATACCCTTGCCGATGCGCCCGCGCCGTACAGTTTGTTCCTGAACGCCACTGCGTTGAACTGCGTCTTCGACAGTTTGACCCCTACTGAAGACATGTTGACGCGTCCAAACCTGGGGCCGGTGGAAGGGGATCTGAACCTGAATGGACAAGATGCCACGGTAAAGGGTGTGGTGAATTTTTACGGCGGTGTGCCACAGGAAGCATTCGAACTGGATTGGTGGCAGGGCGTGGACACCCCGGCGGTCTATTTATACCACCAGACACCAGATGCCGTGGTACCCTTCAACAGCGGCCGCCCGTATGGTATCCTTAGCACGTATTGCAATTTGGGTGCAGCGCCCTGGCATCCACGGTATCCGATCGTCTCTGGGAGCGGGGCGATCAAAACGGCCTTTGATCAAATGGTCGATCCGCCCGCCCACACCACCGAATTCCCCTCATTCCCTCCTTTCGATCCGAACATCGCTTTGTTCGACTGCATCCGAATGGGCGATAATGGCAGTTACCACTTCACCCGGAACCATGCCATTACCGGCCAGAACGTGGCGAATTTCTTCGGACCCTATGCTTCGGACTTCGGCGCTTGCATGAGCAGCGGTATCCCTGTTCTCCCGGGGCACGTGCAGATCAACGTGCATCCCCAACCGGCCCGTGACCTGTTGTACGTGAACGGACTTTCGGGACCTGTGCGCATATTGGATGTTGCCGGGCGCGAGCAATTAAGGATCATGTTGCGCGACGGCCAAGTTGATGCGAGCGGATTGGCGGATGGAGTGTATCTGATCATGTCCGTGGATCAAACCCAGCCCGCGATCAGGTTCTCGGTTGCCCATTAGGCGTTGCAGCATCGGGAAGCGCTCAACCAACCCCGTTATCTTTGCGGCCCTTTTGAACGAGCTGATGCCCATCCATTTCAAGCAATACGACGAATTGGACCTGCCCAAGGTCGCCGATGAGGTACTGAAGCAATGGGAGGTTGAGGACACCTTTGGTCAAAGCCTTGAATTGCGCAAGGACGCTCCACCCTTCGTGTTCTACGAAGGGCCACCGAGTGCCAACGGATTGCCCGGCATACATCATGTGATGGCGCGTGCGATCAAGGACATTTTCTGCCGCTACCAAACGCAGAAAGGCAATCTCGTTCACCGTAAAGCGGGATGGGATACGCATGGCTTGCCGATCGAGCTCGGCGTAGAGAAAGAGCTTGGCATCACCAAAGAGGACATCGGCACCAAGATCAGCATTGAGGACTACAACGCGGCGTGCAAGAAGGCCGTTATGCGCTACACCGACGTGTGGAACGACATGACACGGCGCATCGGTTTTTGGTTGGATCTGGAGCATCCGTACGTCACGTACCAGACCAAATACATCGAGAGCGTTTGGTGGCTGCTGAAGCAGTTGTACGATAAGGACTTGCTGTACAAGGGTTATACCATTCAACCGTATTCACCGGCGGCAGGCACGGGGCTTAGCTCGCATGAATTGAACCAGCCCGGCACTTACAAGAACGTGAAGGACACCAGCGCGGTGGCCATGTTCAAGGTGAAGGAGGAGAATGCCAGCGAGTTCCTTTTCAAGGATGCTTTTGGTGAAGTGTTCATTCTGGCATGGACCACAACTCCGTGGACCTTGCCAAGCAACACTGCCCTCACCGTAGGTCCCAAGTTGGAGTATGTGCGGGTGAAGACTTTCAATCCCTATACGCATGAGCCGCAGACCGTGGTGTTGGCGAAAGCCCGGTTGAACGCGTATTTCAGGTCTGATGTGGAAGAACCTATGCACGCGATCGCCTCTAGTGTGCTGCTTGGAGTTCCTCAAAAGGATGCTTTTGAGAATTATGACAAGAATGGGAAGCTAATCCCTTGGCAGGTTTTGGATGGCGAGTTCTATGGTCACCAATTGGAAGGCATCACATACGAGCAACTCCTCCCCTACGCCCAACCCGAACAAGGCGAAGCCTTCAAGGTGATCGGGGGTGATTTCGTGACCACGGAAGATGGTACGGGCGTGGTCCACACTGCCCCGAGTTTCGGTGCGGATGACATGCGCGTGGCCCGCCAGCACAACATCGGCACGCTCACGTTGGTGGATCTGCAAGGCCGTTTCACGAAAGACATGGGCGAGTTCGCTGGCAAGTACGTGAAGAACGAATACTACCCCGAAGGAACAGCGCCGGACAAGAGCGTTGATGTGGAGATCAGCATCAAGCTGAAGGAGATGGGCCGCGCCTTCAAAGTGGAGAAGTACGAGCACAACTACCCGCATTGCTGGCGTACCGACAAGCCGATCCTGTACTACCCGTTGGACAGTTGGTTCGTGCGCACCACGGCGAAGAAGGACCGTTTGATCGCGCTGAACAAGACCATCAACTGGAAGCCCGAGAGCACCGGTACCGGCCGCTTCGGAAACTGGTTGGAGAACTTGCAGGACTGGAACCTATCGCGCAGTCGGTACTGGGGTGTTCCGCTCCCGATCTGGCGCACAAAGGATCGCGACGAAGAACTCTGCATTGGCTCATTGAAGCAGTTAAAGGAAGAGATCGCGAAGAGCGTCAAGGCGGGTGTTATGAAGGAGGATCCGTACGCGTCGTTCAAGGTCGATGACATGAGCGATGCGAACTACGACACCGTGGATCTGCACCGGCCCTTTGCCGACAATATCGTGCTTGTTTCCCCGGGCGGAAAGCCGATGAAGCGCGAAACCGATCTGATCGACGTGTGGTTCGACAGCGGCTCGATGCCTTACGCGCAACTTCATTATCCGTTCGAGAATGAAGACGGTCTGAAAGAGAAATTTCCGGCTGACTTTATTGCCGAAGGTGTTGACCAAACGCGCGGTTGGTTCTACACGCTGCACGCGATCAGTACGCTCGTCTTCGATCAAGTCGCATACAAAGCCGTGGTGAGCAATGGCCTTGTGTTGGACAAGAACGGACAGAAGATGAGCAAACGCCTCGGCAACGCCGTGGACCCGTTCAAGACACTGGACGAGTTCGGTGCCGATGCCGTGCGGTGGTACATGATCAGCAACGCATCGCCTTGGGATAATCTGAAGTTCGATGCGGAAGGGATCAAGGAAGTGCAACGCAAATTCTTCCGAGCGCTCTTCAACACCTACAACTTCTTCGCACTATATGCGAACATCGATAAGCCGGAATTGGGCGTTGATGTCAGCGCAGCACGCACGGAATCCGACCGCTGGATCCTGTCGCGTCTGAACTCGCTGATCAAATTGGCCGACACGAACTACACCGAATACGAGCCGACGATCGCCGCTCGTGCCATCCAGGATTTCGTGGTGGAAGACCTGAGCAACTGGTACGTGCGTTTGAACCGTCGCCGCTTCTGGAAAGGCGAACAAGGCAACGACAAGAACGCAGCCTTCCAGACCTTGCACCGTTGCTTGGAAGTGGTCGCTATGCTCAGCGCACCGATCGCACCTTTCTTCAGTGATCGACTTTACCGCGACCTCGCCGAGAAGAGTGTGCACCTGAGTAATTGGCCGAAGCACGATGATGCGCTCATCGACACGGAACTGGAGGAGCGAACCAAGTTGGCGCAATCCCTGACCACTTTGGTGCTGAGCATCCGCAAGAAGGAAGGGCATCGTGTGCGTCAGCCGTTGCAGAAGATGATGGTGCCTGTTACGGATGCCATTATGCGAAAGCGTCTCGAAGCGATCCAGGAACTGGTTCTCGGTGAGGTGAACGTGAAAGAACTTGTGATCCTCGACGCCAACGAAAGCAAGCTCACCAAGAAGATCAAGCCCGATTTCAAAAAGCTTGGTGCCCGCATGGGCAAATTGATGAAGACCGTGGCTGCCGCAGTGAACGCCTTCGACCAAGCACAGATCGCAGAGCTGGAAGCGAATGGCACGATGAAGCTGACACTTGACGGACAGGAAGTGGAACTGCTCCGTGAAGATGTGGATATCACAGCTGAGGCGATCCCCGGTTTAAGTGTGGCCTCAGATGGCCCGATCACCGTTGCATTGGACATTACCCTGACCGAGCCGTTGATCGAGGAAGGATTGGCCAGAGAGCTGGTGAGCCGCATCCAAACCTTGCGGAAAGAGACGGGCTTGGAAGTGACCGATCGCATCAACCTGCATATCCAACGCAATGGAAATGAGCGGTTTGAGCGGGCGGTCCAAGGGCACGCTAAACATATTCTCGCGGAAACTTTGGCTTTGACCCCTGAGAATGAGCTTTTGGTGACCGACCTACCCAATATCAGCCCGGGAAGACATGCCCTTGAATTGGACGAAAGCCTGTCCTGCGCGGTGTACATAACGCCAAACGGGCGATAGGGCTGGAAAAGCGCTATATTCGCGGCCTTAATCAATATCCGGGATCAAATGGCCAAGAAACCCGCCCCAAAAAAGGCAGCGAAGCCCGTAAAAAAGGTCGCCAAGCCTGCTCCTAAAAAAGCTGCAAAGCCAGCGCCAAAGAAGGCGGTGAAGCCAAAAGCCAAAGTGCTACCGAAAAAGGTTGCCAAAGCCCTGGTCAAGAAGAAGGAAGTCCCGAAGGCAAAAGCCAAAAAGGATGTTGCGAAGAAGAAGACTGCGCCAAAACCGGCAGCCAAGTCGAAAGCTCCCGCTAAAACGGGAAAGACCGTGATGAAGAAAACCGCTCCAGTGAGTAAGAAGGCAGCGCCAAAGGCGAAAGTTCCCGCCAAGGCAGTGAAGACCACAGCAAAAGCAAGTCCCGCCAAAGCTACGAAAGCTGCACCTAAAAAAGCAGCTCCCCCTGTAAAGAAGGCACCTGCTGTTGCTGCCCCTGTGCCGAAAGTCGCGGCGGCCAAGCCATCGAAGAAAAAGAAGAAAGCGGTTGTGAAGGAGCCAACACAAAGGGCCCCAAAAGCACCCTTGGTAACACAGCGGGTTGCACCCAACCGGCCAATGTCCGCGCCCATTGTGAAGAAGCAGGTTTCCACGTTGGAGCACCCGGACAAGCTCCGGTACAACGATGATGAACTTGTGGAGTTCAAGGACTTGATCGTGCGCAAGTTGGACGAGGCCCGGAAGGACTACGACCTATTGAAGCAGACCTTGGCCAACACGGACAACAACGGTACGGACGACACGAGCCCTTCCTTCAAGATGATCGAAGATGGCAGCGAGACCCTGAGCCGTGAGGAGACCGCACAGCTGGCAGGCCGTCAGGAGAAGTTCATCAAGCACTTGGAAGATGCACTGCTCCGGATCCGTAACAAGACCTACGGAATTTGTCGTGTTACCGGTCGGTTGATCAGCAAGGAGCGATTGCGTTTGGTACCCCATGCCACCTTGAGTATTGAGGCCAAACAGCAGATGGGCAACTAGTCTCTCCGTCTAGGCCCCAAAAGCATTTGTGTTGAAGCGATCGCTCGCCATTGTCCTGCTTGTTCTGTTCGCTGATCAGGCGCTGAAGATCTGGGTGAAGCTCAGTTTCTTTTACGATTCCGCAATTTCGATCCTTGGTGATAAAGGCTATTTGCACTTCATCGAGAACAGGGGCATGGCCTTCGGAATGGAGTTCGGCGGGGAATGGGGGAAATTGCTCCTTACCCTTTTCCGGATAGCAGCGGTGACCGGCATTGGCTATAGCCTTTACCGAATGATCCAGCGCGGGGCGAGTACCGGTTTGGTCATAAGTGTCTCGTTGATCCTGGCAGGTGCGCTGGGAAATATCATCGACAGCACATTCTACGGTGTGTTGTTCAGTGCGAGCAGTCCGTTCGAAAAAGCAGTGATGTTCCCCGTTGACGGTGGCTATGCCCCGTTACTGCACGGAGCCGTTGTGGACATGTTCTATTTCCCGCTATGGGAAGGTAGGCTACCCGGATGGCTGCCGGTCTGGGGTGGTGACCACTTCGTTTTCTTCCGTCCGGTCTTCAACATTGCCGATGCGGCGATCACGGTGGGGGTGGTGTTGTTCGTTCTTTCGCAACGCAACACCACCGAAAAGGAGGACCGTGCGATCGACCCCTCAGTAACACCGGTCATGGAAACGGACCAGCCGCCCTCACCGCAGGTCCAGTCGTAGACCGAACAAGTTCTGGATCGCAGCATTGGAAGAGAGCTTGGATCCTGGAACCGTACTGAACATCATGCTCGGGCGCAATTCATTGAACAGGTGAACACTGCTCCAGAACGGATTCGTTCGTGCTAATCGCAGATCGATCCCGGCCAATGCATAAGCGGCACCCCAACCGGTAGAGGCCACATGCGTTTCTTCGCGTTCTTGATCGTCAAAATAGCCATCAAGTTCCGAATAGTCCACAACTGAAGAGTTCGCTTCGGTATAGACCCTGTGTTCTACAGAAGCCGATGCGTTGAAAGTTGTCCCGACCATGCCGCCAATACCAACGTACCACGACCATTTACTTGGTGTCCGTTTGCGTAGAATGTACGATGCGTTCAAACCAATCCGAGAGAATCAGTAATCGGCCGAGTACGATTCATTCCACGTGGTATCCACATAGGCAACTTGACCGTTCAAACTGGAAGTGAGGGTGTCATAACGCCCTGTTGAACTTCGGTACCACTGGCGATATCTTGGGTCGGACGCCACCACAGAAACCCCTATTCTAAGTTGCTTTTCGAACCGAGCATCGGTCCCTTTCTTCCGACCAAGGTCCAAGCCAATGGATGCTTCAAAAGCAGCACCACCTTCCACGTTACGACCGTCGTATTCTCTGTGTTGATCCCAAGAAAGATCATTCTTCAGTAATTCCGAATCGGGCATCAGGTTCCTCCAGTCCGTAGTGGTCAGAAGCGAGGTGCTTCCTACCTGGAATCCAATTGGGAAATACACGTCGGTGACCAATGGTGCCTTGGTAGGCTCCGAGTCCCCTTGGGCGATCGCCATAGGAACCGAAAGGGCGACAGTGCCCAGAAAAAGGGATCGCAAAAGCATCATGGGGTTTGGATTTTGAGCATTAACGTTATCCGTATGGACAAATTATCTCCCTACCAGCGAACCCGACTTCAACAACCCTTTCAATACCAACAGTTCCGCGATCTGCACTGCATTGGTAGCAGCCCCTTTTCGCAGGTTATCGGCCACGATCCATAGGTTCAATGTCCGGGGCTGGGTTTCATCACGTCGTATGCGGCCTACGAAGACATCGTCCTTTCCGTTGGCGTGCATCGGCATGGGATATTCGTCCTTCTCTGGTGAATCAAGCAGGGTGATCCCCGGTGCGTTGCGAAGCAGTTCACGCACTTCATCGAGATCGAATTCCTTGGTTAACTCCACGTTCACGGCTTCGCTATGGCCGCCGGTAACGGGCACACGAACAGCGGTTGCGGTAACGCGGATATTCGGGTCCAGGATCTTTTTCGTTTCGTGTACCAGCTTCATTTCTTCCTTGGTGTAGCCGTTGTCCGTGAAGACATCGCACCGCGGGATAACGTTGCGATCGATGGCGAACGGATAGGCCATTTCACCGGTAACCCCTTTGCGCTCATTCTCCATTTGGGTCAGTGCCTTCACCCCTGTACCTGTCACGCTCTGATAGGTTGAAACGATCACGCGCTCCACGCCGAAAGCCTTGTGCAGCGGCGCAAGTGCCATGACCATTTGGATCGTGCTGCAATTCGGGTTGGCGATGATCCGATCCTCTGGTGTAAGCAACTCGCCATTGATCTCGGGTACCACGAGCTTTTTGGTCGGGTCCATGCGCCATGCACTGCTATTATCGATCACGGTACATCCTACTTCGGCGAAACGTGGTGCCCATTCGAGGGATACGGACCCACCCGCTGAGAACAAGGCAATGTCCGGTTTGGCGGCAACAGCTTGTTCCAAGGTGATCAATACGTGGTCCTTACCCTTGAACCGGACCTTGCCCCCAGTGGAACGTTCGCTCGCAACGGGGATCAGTTCCCCCACGGGAAAGTTCCTTTCCTCAAGGACCTTCAGCATCACTTCACCCACCATGCCGGTGGCTCCAACTACAGCTACTTTCATTGCTTCACATTAACGGGCTACGGAGCCCGAAATTACTACCTTTCCCTTCGAATCGATCATATGTCCAACTTGCTTCGCCTCAGCTTTCTTGTACTCTCCACCTACTGTTCTATTGCGGCCGTCTCCGCCCAGTTCAGTGACGACTTCACGGACGGCGACATCACCATGGCTCCCGTGTGGAGCGGCAACACAGTACTGTTCACAGTAGCCGATGATGCGGGCAATAATCGCCTACGCAGCAACAGTGCGGGGGCGAGCACATACGCATTGACAACACCCAGCACGATCGCTACCAACGCACGTTGGGAGTGGTTCGCGGACCTGCGTTTTGCGACCAGCGGTGCGAACTATGCCGAAGTGTATTTGATCAGTGACAATGCGGATATTTCACTTGCACAGAACGGATGGTTCGTGCGCATGGGCGGTACTGCCGACGTGATCGAATTGTTCAAACGCGTAGCTGGCGTGAATACATCCGTATTGGTCAGTCCTGCAGGGGTCGTGAACAGCAGCAGCAGCAACCCGTTCAAGATCCGGGTGGAGCGCACCACAACGAATGAATGGACCTTGTTCTTCGATGATGGCAATACAGGGATCTTTGCCAGTGTGGGTCCACTAACGGATGCCGCTGTGGCCACCAGCTCGCATTTCGGGGTTGCGATCGTGCAAAGCACATTGGCGGGCGCAGTGAACGGCCACTTCTTTGATGATTTTGTGGTTGACGTGATCCCATTTGACAATGCGCCACCAGCGATCACCGCCGTAACAGTTCTGGATGCCACACACATCGATGTGGTCTTCGATGAAGCCGTTGAGCTTAGCAGCGCTAATACGGCCGGGAATTACAGCACATTGCCTGTGATCGGTGTCACAACGGCCATGCGTGATGCGGTGCAATTCTCAACCGTCCAGTTGACATTGGCGACAACCATGACAAGTGGCACGAATTACACTTTGACCGTACAGAACGTCGCGGATCTTGTTGGCAACGCGATCACCACCGCCACCTTCCCGTTCAGCTATTTCGTGCCGGCAGCACCAGAATTCCGCGATGTGGTGATCAATGAGATCATGGCCGATCCTAATCCGACTGTCGGTTTGCCTGCTGTGGAATGGGTCGAATTGTACAACGCCACAACGGACCAGTCCTTCGATCTTGCAGGGTGGACCTTCAGTGATGGAGGAACACCCGTGGTGATGCCATCCTACACTTTAATGCCCGGTGCTTACGTGGTCCTGATGGCGAATGCTAGCCTTCCATTGTTCCCTGCTTTGATGAACAAAGTGGGTGTCGCCAGTTTGCCCGCTTTGAATGATGGTGGAGATGCTTTGGTGATCACGGACGATCTGGCATTGACGATCGATGCCGTGACCTACACATCGAGCTGGTATCAGGATGCCGTCAAGGCGGCTGGCGGTTGGACCCTAGAGCAGATCGACCCGACGAATCCGTGCAGCGGGGCAAGCAATTGGCGGGCGAGCAACGCAATTGCAGGTGGTACTCCGGGTTCAGAAAACTCCATCTTCGCTGTCATTCCAGATACACAGCCTCCCACGATCAGCAATGTGCAAGTGGTCTCCTCGAATACGCTCAACGTATTGTTCAGCGAAGCCATGGATGCCGCCAGTATTCCGATGGGCAGCTATACCATTCAGCCAACATTGAACGTGGTCTCGGTGGTCGCTTCCGGAACCAATGGCGCCTCTCTAGTATTGGATGCGGACCTTCTGGTGGGTACACTATACACGCTCACGGTAACGGGGGTTGCGGACTGTCCGGGTAATGTGATCGGCGCAGGTAATAACGCGCAGTTCGCGTTGCCGGTACCTGCGGAATTCCGGAATGTGGTGATCAACGAGATCATGGCCGATCCTAATCCAACTGTCGGTTTGCCTGTTGTGGAATGGGTCGAATTGTACAACGCCACAACGGACCAGTCCTTCGATCTTGCTGGGTGGACCTTCAGTGATGGAGGAACCCCTGTAGTGATGCCGACCTACACCTTATTACCTGGTGCATATGTAGTAGTGATGGCGAGCGCAAGCCTTCCATTGTTCCCTGCATTGATGAACAAAGTGGGTCTCGCCAGTTTGCCCGCTTTGAATGATGGTGGGGATGCTTTGGTGATCACGGACAACTTGTCAATGACGATCGATGCAGTGACGTACACGTCGAACTGGTACCAGAATACAGTGAAAGCCGATGGTGGCTGGACCTTGGAGCAGATCGACCCTACCAGTCCGTGCAGTGGTGCAAGTAATTGGCGGGCGAGCAATGCAACCGCTGGTGGTACTCCTGGATCCCAGAATTCGATCTATGCGATCGTTCCCGACACGCAGCCACCCGTCCTAGTTAGCGTTGAGGTGGTCTCCCCAACAACGATCACCGTGCTTTTCAACGAGACCATGGATGCAAGCAGTCTGGTTGGGGCCAACTACTTCATTACCCCAACGATCGCCACTGGTGATGTCTTCCCGAACTATAACAACGGGGCCAATGTGGAGCTGCTCCAACCCATGGAATTGGGTATTGTCTACACGCTTGTTGTGGAAGATGCTTCGGACTGCACAGGCAACTTGATCACCACTGGGAATACCGCGCAATTTGCACTTCCCGACTCTGTCGAGGTCGGTGATGTGGTGATCAATGAAGTGCTGTATGATCCATACGTTGGTGGGGTCGATTTCGTTGAATTGTACAACCGCTCACAAAAGACGTTGAGCCTAACCGGTTGGAAAATGGCCAATGTGACCAGCGGTGCGATCGCCAGTCCGGTCGCGATCAATTCCGGCATGTTGTTGTTACCTGGGCAATTCGTGGTGATCACCTCCAGCACGGCCAACATCGCATCGCTCTATCCGCAAAGCCATACCGAACGCTTCGTGGAGAATGCGCTTCCCGGTTACAATAACGATGAAGGAAGCGTTGTGCTACAAGGCCCTGATGGAAGCACCTTGGATCGATTCGATTACAATGACGACTTGCACTTCACCTTGGTGAACAACCCCGAAGGATACAGCCTGGAGCGCGTGGACCCTGACCGTGCGACGGACGACAACACCAACTGGCAAACCGCAGCGGACATTGCAGGAAAAGCCACACCGGGCTTTGTCAATTCGCAGTATTCCAAGACCAAGAATGCAAGTGGGGACATGACCATTGAGCCGGCGATCTTCAGTCCGGATAATGACGGTCATCAAGACCTACTGACCATCGGTTACAGATTCCAAGAACCCGGTTTCGTGGGCAACATGATCGTGTACGATGTGGTCGGGCGAGAAGTGAAAAAGCTGATGGAGAACCAATTGCTCGGCACCGAAGGGGCTATCTCGTGGAACGGGATCATGGACAGTGGGAGCTTAGGTCGAATTGGTCCATACATCGTTGTGCTCGAGGTGTATGACCTTGCCGGGAACGTGGACAAGTTCAAAAAGACGGTCACGCTTGCGCACCGACTTTAGGCGAAACGGAGTACAGGAGCGCTTTCCCGTGATCGATCGGGCTCCGTGGCTCCCATTGTTAGCATCACGTTACAAAACCGGAACAGCATGTCTGCTCCATGTCGATCCTTAAAAGGACCTTTGTACCCCGAAAGAGTGCAGAAATGACCGACCAATTGACCAAGAGCCAAGAGCTGATCACCCGTCGAAAGAATGCTGTTCCCAATGGGGTCGGCATGTTCAACCATGCTACTGCAGCGCATGCCAGCGGAGCTACGATCACGGATGTGGATGGTCGTGAATTGATCGACTTCGCAGGTGGTATTGGCGTCGTCAATGCAGGGCACTGCCCACCGCCCGTTGTGAAAGCGATCCAAGAACAAGCTGCGAAATTCCTGCATGTCAGTTTCAATGTGGCCAGCTACGAGCCATACATTGAGTTGTGTGAAAAGCTGAATGCATTGCTTCCGCATGGAAGCGCCACCAAGACCCTGCTCGTAAGCACAGGCGCTGAAGCGGTGGAGAATGCGATCAAGATCGCGCGGCAGGCCACCAAACGGCAAGGCGTATTGTGCTTCACCGATGCGTTCCATGGCCGCACCATGATGGCCATGACCTTGACCAGCAAGGTCGGCTATAAGCCTGATTGTGGGCCGTTCGCTCCGGAGGTTTACCGCACACAGTTCCCGAACTTCTATCGGTATGGTGCGGGTCGTAGCGAAGCCGACTTCGTAAAAGCCGAACTGTATCGATTGGAAGAGCTCACGCACAACACCGTTGCACCGGAGAACTTGGCGGCCATCATCATTGAAGTGGTGCAGGGCGAAGGCGGATTCAACGTGGCACCTTCGGCTTACTTGATAGGCTTACGTGCATTCTGTGATAAGCATGGCATCCTGTTGATCTTCGACGAGATCCAAAGTGGATTCGGTCGAACTGGAGCGTGGAGCGCATACGAACATTTCGGAGTAACCCCGGACCTTAGCACTTGGGCGAAAAGCATGGGCAGTGGCATGCCAATAGCGGCTGTGGTGGGCAAAGCCGAGATCATGGACAAGGCCGGACCGAGCAGCATCGGAGGCACCTACATCGGCAACCCACTCAGTTGCGCTGCGTCATTGGCCACATTGAAATACATGGAGGATATCGACATCAACGCGAAAGGCACCCATGTCGGCGAGGTGATACGCAAGCGCTTCGAGAAAATGAAAGCGAAGCACGCTTGCATCGGCGATGTCCGTGGGCTCGGTGCGATGATGGCGATGGAATTCGTGAAGGACAATGATCCCCTTCAACCCGATGCTGATACGTGTTCCGCTTTGATGATGGCCTGTGCCAAACGCGACCTGGTGGTGATCAATGCCGGTACTGAAAAGAACATCATTCGCATTCTCTGTCCGCTTGTGATCAGTGATGAATTGCTGAACAAGGGCTTGGACATCTTGGAAGAGGAATTGGACAGGATCCTTGGGGCTAGTCACCGAACGGTAGACGTTAACGCTGGACCTAAAACTGCGGGATCTGAAAGCTGATCCGGTGCCATCACTCAGACCATAATGAAACCATTTTCAATAGCCGGTATCCAAATGCGCGTGAATGCTTCCTACAGCAATGTGGAAGCCATGAAGCTCAAGCTGGACATCCTGATGAACATCTATCCATGGGTGGACATGGTGGTATTCAGCGAGCTCTGCGCTTATGGCCCGCTCACGCACAACGCACAGGAAGTGCCCGGCACCTTTGAACAGGAAATGTGCGCCATGGCCGCCAAACATGGGGTTTGGCTTTTACCGGGAAGCATCTTTGAGAAGAAGGATGGAAAGATCTACAACACGGCAACGGTCATCGACCCAGAAGGCAGCGTGGTTACACGATACCGCAAGATGTTCCCATTCTACCCCTACGAGGTAGGGGTAACAGCAGGCCATGAGTTCTGCACATTCGATGTCCCTGATGTTGGTCGTTTTGGAGTTAGCATTTGTTACGACATGTGGTTCCCTGAGACCATCAGAACTTTGGCTGTTCTGGGTGCGGAAGTGATCCTTCACCCCACGCTGACCGGGACCATTGATCGTGATATCGAGTTGAGCATTGCACGGAGCATGGCAGCGATCAACCAATGCTATTTCTTTGATGTGAATGGATTGGACACCGGAGGAAGTGGACGGAGCATTGTTTGCGGTCCCGATGGTCGAGTGATCTATCAAGCACAGAACAACGAGGAATATTTCCCCATTGAAATAAATCTCGAAAAGGTCAGACGGTCCCGTGAACTGGGCGTATTGCGCCTGGGACAGCCGCTGAAGAGCTTCCGTGACCATCTGATCGATTTCACGGTCTACCAAAAAGGTGCAAAACATTCGTACCTTGAAAGCCTCGGTCCTTTGATCAAGCCAAGAAGGGTCCAAGAGCTTGGTGAACTACAAATGCGCGATGAAGCGCGCCAAGCCGTGGACCTGAACACAACACCGGTGGTCACCTCCTTGAGACCGCCATTGGATGCTTTGTAGAACAGACCGCGAATAGTCTGAACATTAAGAACACCATACCAACACCACGCTACGGCGCAATACCATGGGAAGCACAGCATCGATCAAGAACCACCAAAAACTGAAGGACTTCGTATCGTGGTTCGAGATACCGGTCTACAACATCCAGCGGGCTTCAGCCTTCTACAATTCCATCTACAACATGGAGATGGAAATGAACGTGGGTGCTGATTACGCTATGGCCTATTTCCCAGCGGAAAAGGGTATTGGTGGAGCATTGGTGGCGGGTCCCGGTTGTGTACCCAATGCCACTGGTGTGTTGATCTACCTGAACGCTGGCAACGATATGGACAGCGTGCTTGGTCGTGTGGAATTGGCAGGAGGACGTGTGATCATGCCCCGGACCATGATCAGCGAAACCGCTGGTTCATTCGCGTTGTTCATCGACAGCGAGGGGAACCGGTTGGCATTGCACGAGGGTGCTGGCGAAAAGAAGGGGTCCGAGAAAGTGGCGAAGGCACGGACACAGCCGAAAAAGGCGGTTGCGAAGACAGCCAAGCCAGCAGGTCCGGCCAAAGCGAAGAAAACGGCGGTGCCTGTCAAGAAGAAGTGAACGTTGGTTCAATTCCGTAGCGTTCGTGCTCTACTGCACGGCTATGTTGAAATGGGGCATTGCGGTCCATTCCGATCTTCTTCACTTCATCTATCGCCTCCCATCTACTGGTCACTGAACACGTTACAGACCTGATCCTTTCCGCACTGGCCGGACTACACAGCCCAACCCGCAATACCGGAGCCCAACGGCCGTCACCTATCGGACGTTGCAAACGTGCTACCAATTCCTATCTTTCACACGAGGCGAACGTCACATCCAGTGATCTCTTTTTGCCGCGCCATGACCAAACCCTCCGATGCTCCCGAACGTCAACATTTCAACGCTGCACGCCTCCGGTCGTACACCTGGAATCAACTGAAGTTGCAAGCCATTGCGTTGGATGAAGGCAAGGCGGATCCGGGGGTAGCAAAAGAGCTGCTATCAGAATTGCTCACGATCGAACTTTACTGGGCATTTCCGGGAATGGATCGCGTACGGCAGTTGCAGGAATTGGTACACAGCAAACAATGGCACACCTTTCTTATAGCCGTTGAGCAAGTGTTACGTAACCTGGTGAGCGGCTCGTTCCGCAATGATCCGGTATCTACGGAAGGTCTATTGAAAGGGCCAGAAGAGAACGAAGACCCCGAACGCTCTAAACAGAACTACTTCGAAGTATTGTTCGTGGACGAGATCGACGAAAGGGAAGAAGCCGCATTGAAGCACAGACTTCGGAATTGTCGAGACAAAAGTGACCCGGTAACCTATGATGTTGTAGTGGTGCGCACCGTGCAGGATGCATTGATCGCGCTTCAATTCAACCACAACATACAAGCCTGTGTAGTGCGTTACGGCCTACCATTTCCGAGCCCCAATGCAAAAGGATTGCTCCGGCCGTACTTACGTGCCTTCGACGGATTGGACTTGAGTTCCGTCAATAAAAGTGACCTGGGCCCTAAGCTGGGCGAGATCATGCGGGAGTTCCGCCCGGAAGTGGATCGTTACTACGTGACCGACACACCCATCACCGGCTTGCAGGAAAGCACGTTGAAGAACTTCCGCCGGATCTTCTACCGCACCGAAGACCTGCAAGAGATGCACTTGACCATCTTACGCGGGATCCGCGAGCGTTACGAAACGCCCTTCTTCACCGCGTTGAAGGAGTACAGTAAGAAACCGATGGGTGTCTTCCACGCCATGCCCATTTCCCGCGGTAACAGCGTTTTCAAGAGCCGTTGGATCAAGGATTTCGGGGAGTTCTACGGACGCAATTTGTTCTTGGCCGAGACCAGTGCCACGACCGGCGGATTGGACTCGTTGTTACAACCTACAGGACCACTGAAGAAGGCACAGGAGTTGGCGAGCCAAGCATTCGGCTCGCAACAAACCTTCTTCGCCACCAACGGTACAAGTAGCAGCAACAAGATCGTGGTACAAGCACTGGTGGAACCTGGTGATGTTGTGTTGATCGACCGTGACTGCCACAAAAGTCACCACTACGGCATGGTGTTAAGTGGGGCTTATCCCGTATATCTCCACAGCTACCCGCTGCCGAAATACAGCATGTACGGCGCTGTTCCGCTTGCGCATATCCGCGAGAAATTGGTCACGCTCCGGAGTGGAGGCAGGTTGGATCGGGCGAAGATGGTACTGCTCACCAACAGCACGTTCGATGGCGTTGTTTACAATGTTGAACGGGTGATGGAGCAGGTGCTCGCTTTGAAACCCGACATGATCTTCTTATGGGACGAAGCATGGTTCGCATTCGCACGGTTCAGTTCGGTGATGCGGCAACGCACCGCGATGTACGTAGCAGCCAAATTGCACCGGAAATACAAGGCCAAAGCGTATAAGGAGGAATACGAAAAACACATCTCTTCCCTGAAGAAAGGCGAAGAGCCGCGCATGCCCGATCCAGCGAAAGTGCGCATCAGGGTGTATGCAACGCAGAGCACGCACAAGACCTTGAGCAGCATGCGCCAAGGCAGCATGATCCATATTTGGGACGAGGATTTCAAACGCAAGAGCGAAGCGGCGTTCCATGAGGCGTACATGACGCATACCAGTACCAGCGCGAACTATCAGATCCTGGGCAGCATGGATATCGGACGCAGGCAAGTACAGTTCGAAGGATACGAGCTTGTGGAGAAAGCGATCGAGTTGGGCATGATGCTGCGCCGCACGATCCGCGAGAACGACAAATTGCGCAAGTGGTTCGACATCATCACCATTGGCGAACTGATCCCGAAGGAACACCGCGAAAGTGGGATCGAGGGATACTATTCCAAAGAGAAGGGCTGGCAGGAGATCGAGAAAGCTTGGGCTGAGGATGAGTTCGCGTTGGACCCCACCAAGATCAATCTGTTCACCGGTCGCACGGGGATCGATGGGGATACGTTCAAGAACACGTACCTGATGGACAAGTATTCCATCCAAGTGAACAAGACCTCGCGCAACAGTGTGCTGTTCATGACCAACATCGGCACTACGCGAGGATCTGTCGCGTACTTGACCAAAGTGTTGTTGGAGATCGCCGACGACCTGGAGATCCGCAATTCGGGCATGGAGCACGCGGAGAAGAAAGTACACGTGAGCAAGATCCGATCCCTGGTCGAGACCGTTCCGCCGTTACCTGATTTCAGCAGGTTCCACAGTTCGTTCCTGGCAGTCCCCGGGGTTCCGGGCGGTGATCTACGCGCAGCCTACTTCCTTAGCTATCAAGAGGAACGTTGCGTGTACTTCAAACTGCACACCTGTTTGGACATGTTGTTGATCGGGCGCGAGCTGGTAAGCGCCTCCTTTGTGATCCCCTACCCGCCCGGCTTCCCCGTCCTAGTGCCGGGCCAAGTGATCAACCGTGAGATCATCGATTTCCTGTTGGCCATAGATGTGAAGGAGATACACGGATACCGGCCCGACCTGGGTTTACGCGTGTTCACGGATGCCGCACTGGGTCGACAAAAGACAGGAACCGCGATGGGCGGGATGCGAACACCAGCATCTGTTGGAAATGGTAGAACATCGATCACCAAGAAGACGAAGAAAGCATGAGCAAGAAGTTGAAAAAGACCACGGCAAGCAAAGCGAAAGTTGCCAGCCCAAAGAAGAAGACCGCCGAACGTGCTGCTCCCGGTTTGAAGCCAAAAACACCCACACCAGCTAAGAAGGCTGCTCCAAAAAAGCGTACTGTCAGCGCTTCAGCGCCTTCACGATCCGTTGCAATAAGCAGGGTCATGGTAAAGACGAAAGCTCCTGCGAAACGGAAACGACCTGCTACGATAAAAGGGGTGAGCGACATCCGAAGGTTCTTCTATCGGAACGAGACACCGATCTACTTTATCAGTGCCACCAATTTCAACTTGCTCGGTGCGGATGAGTGGATCAAAGGATTCAAGTTCATCACCTACATCGATTGCTTTGATGGCTTGCACCCGAACCTGATGAGCCCTAAGAACGAAGAGCCGCATGAGGAATTCCAAAGCATCGAAGACATCAACAACTACCTGCTCACGCACAGCGAGGTGCGCGATTACATCGAGAACCGCAAGGCGAAGGGCAAGGCAGGGAAAGTGCTCTTCCTAATGTTCGATGAGAAGACCGAGAAGCTTGCGAAGAAGATCGGCCTGGAAGTAATGTTCCCGAGTGCCAATATGCGCACCTTCATGGACAACAAAGTGAACACGAACCGGGTCGCGGAGAAGGCCGGTGTACCCTGTGTTCCGTACGTGCTAAGTCCGGTGAAGAACTACGTCCACTTGAACAAGGTGTCCGGAAAATTGGGCACCGATCTCGTTGTGCAAACACCCTTTGGCGATAGCGGCCATACTACGTTCTTCATCAAGAGCGAAGAGGACTACAAGAAGTACGCGAAAGAGATCGAGGCGGAGAAGGAATGCAAAGTGATGAAGCGGATCAACTGTCGCGGTGCGGCGATGGAAGCCTGTGTTACACGCCACGGAACTGTTGTAGCCCCGCTAATGACCGAGCTTGTTGGCTTCAAGGAATTGACCCCATACAAAGGCGGTTGGTGCGGGAATGAGATCTACGCCGATACGTTCACGCCATCCATCCGCAGGAAAGCGCGGAAATATGCACAGCTCTTCGGCGATCAATTGCGAAAGGAGGGCTACAAGGGCTATTTCGAGCTGGACTTCTTGATCGATCAGGACAATGGTGCCATCTACTTGGGCGAGTTGAATCCGCGCGTTACGGGTGCGAGCAGCATTACCAATCACGCCGTCTTCGCCATGAGCGATGCGCCTTTGCACCTTTTCCATATCATGGAGTGGATGAACACGCCATACGAGCTCAATGTGAACGCGCTGAACCGTCGTTGGGCGAAGGAAGAGAACATCGACAGCTGGGGCCAAATGGTGATCAAGCACACGCATGACGACATCCGTCGTGTGACCGAAGCACCGCGCAGTGGGATCTGGCGCATGCGTCCGGATGGCAGCATTTACTTCTGGCGCATGGACACGCACCGCCGTTATGTGGAGAACGAGAACGAGGCTTTCTTTCTACGCATTACGCGCGTTGGTGATTGGCTATACGAAGGCGCCGACATCGGGATCCTCGTAATGCGCGGCCGCATGATGACGGATGATTTCGAATTGCTCGAGCGTTCCAAGAAATGGCTGAATGCGATCAAGAACGAATACAAGAGCGTGGTACCCGGCACACGCAGTGCCAATGGTGATCAACACTTGCTGGAGATCGGTGGGTTTAAGATGATGTGAGGGGTACTGGAGCACTGGGCGTAGCGCACAGGACCGATCCCATGTACTTTGTACCCATTGCTCCGCACCCATACCAAATTCTCCGCACCCAAGACCACTTATGTACATCCATCTCAAACTCGTTCACGAATCATGGCCTGGCGAACGTTTCAAGCGTTTCTTCGATCATGCATGGCCCCTGTTCCGGATCTGGTACCTGAGCGAAGGCGAAAAGGCGCGGCCTGATCTCATCACATGTCGTTCTGTGCTCGAGTTGCACATGCCGGAGTTGATCCCCACCTATAACAGCTTGTGCCGGATCGCGGAGGACGATGATGTGGCAAGTCGCTTCCTTAGTATGTGGTGCCCTCCTCCTTACTTAGCGGGCTGCTCCCAAGTAGCCTGGACGCGCGGAAACCCCACATTGGTTCGCAACTACGATTTCGATCCGCGGTACTTCGATGGTCGCTTGCGTTTCACCGAATACTGCAAACCGGTGATCGGCGTCCAGGACAGTGCGTGGGGTCTGCTCGATGGCATGAATGCGGACGGCCTTGCGGTATCCCTTGCTTTCGGTGGTCGCAAGACGAGCGGTGTCGGTTTCGGCATTCCATTGGTGATCCGTTATGTATTGGAAACATGCAGCAACGTGGATGAGGCGTGCGTCAAACTCGGACGATTGCCAGTTCACATGGGTTACAACGTGACCTGTATCGACAAGAGCGGCAACTACGCCACCGTGTACATGAACCCGGACCGCCCACCACGCGTGGTCTATCAAGCTGCCGCCACCAATCACCAACACCAAGTGGAGTGGGACGAATATGCCGCCTTCACACACACCATTGAGCGCAAACATCTTTTGGAACAATGCTTGGCGGATCCGAAACTCACACGCGCTGCATTGCTCAAACAATTCCTAAAGCCGCCGTTGTACAGCCAACAGTTCATGCGCGGCTTCGGGACGCTGTACACGGCCGCCTATGATGTTGCCAAAGGCAGTGTGAAGGTGATCTGGCCTGACAAACAAGTGGAGGCAAGCTTCAAGAAGTTCGAGGAACAGGAAGTGGAAGTCGTGCTGCTGAGACCCGTGGGCCGGTATCTCGCGAAGTGACGCTCCAGTGCTGCTCAGCGAACGCCGCTACCTTTGCATTCCATCCTTCTTTGAACATGCCGAACACCATCACCGCTCCATCCCCTGCTCTTTTTCAACAAGCCAGTTACATCAACGGCCTATGGACCAATGAAGGCGATGGCACCTTCAACACGGTGATCGACAAGTACCACGGAACGGAACTTGCGCGAATGCCAAATGCCACGGAGGCGCAGATGGAAGAAGCCATCGCTGCCGCGTACGCAAGTCGCGACATGCTCCGGAAATTGAGCGCTGGTGAGCGTAGTGCGAAGTTGCACACACTCGCGGACTTGATCGAAGAGCGTGCGGATGCTCTAGCGCAGCTGATCGTGCAAGAAGGTGGCAAGCCGATCGGATACGCAAAAGGAGAGGTCGCACGCTGCATTGTTACAGTGCGCACTGCGGCTGCCGAAGCGTTGCGGTTCACCGGCGAGCAAGTTGCCATCGACTACGGTGCCGGTGTTGGTAAGACCGCATTCACAAAACGTTTTCCGATCGGGGTCATTGGTGCGATCACACCCTTCAATTTTCCGCTGAACTTGGTGCTGCACAAAGTTGCACCTGCTATGGCCGTAGGTTGCCCCGTGGTGCTGAAGCCTGCGCCCCAAGCGCCATTGAGCGCATTCGCTTTGGCAGCGATGTTGGAAGAGATCGGTTGGCCCAAAGGTGCGTTCCACGTTATGTTGAGCGGAATTCCCGTAGCTGAAAAGTTGGTGAAGGACGAACGCATCGCCATGCTCAGTTTCACCGGAAGCGATAAAGTGGGCTGGCATTTGAAGGCTATCTGCGGTAAGAAAAAGGTGGCCCTGGAATTGGGGGGAAATGCCTCCGTGATCATTGATGAAGACACGGACTTGGCTAATGCGGCAAAGGCCGTTGCCATGGGCGCGAACCTGTACGCCGGCCAAACCTGCATAAGCACCCAGCGGATCTATGTCGTCAAGAGTGTACACGATCAATTCCGAGATCTACTTGCGAAAGAATTCGGCGAGTTGAAGTCGGGTGATCCGAATGACCCCGCTGTTTCCGTTGGACCGATCATCGACAAAGGCCATTTCGAACGCATCGGTTCATGGGTGGGTGAAGCGGTAAAAGGTGGAGCCAACGTGTTGGCCGGTGGCAAGGCGATCGATGCCGAGCGGAACATCTATGCCGCAACCTTGCTAAGTCACACGAAGCCCGAAATGAAAGTGAACTGTGCCGAGGTCTTCGGTCCGGTCGCGGTGATCGAAGCGGTGACTGACTTCCGTGAAGCGATCGCGAAGGTGAACGACAGCAATTACGGATTACAAGCCGGGGTCTACACCAACAGCATTGCGCACATGAAACTGGCACATGAGGAATTGGAGGTCGGGGGCATCATAATCAACAGCATTCCGGGCTTCCGGATCGACAGCATGCCATATGGCGGCGTGAAGGACAGCGGGCTGGGACGTGAAGGGTTGAAGTACGCGATGGAAGAGATGAGCGAACCACGATTGATCGTGTATTGAAGCTCGGAGTAACGCACACGGTGAACTACACGTTCACACTTCCGCTTTCGCTTGCCGGAAATATTTCATCGGCACGAACAACATTCCGAAACACTCACCGTGCTCTTTTCCTAAATGCTTGTGGTGCATCTTGTGAGCGCGCCTGATCGCTCTGAAGTAGGCATTGTCCGAATTACGGAGCCACTTCGTGCGCTGATGGATGAAGATGTCGTGAACAAGGAAGTAGGCCATGCCGTAAAGGGTGATGCCCAAGGCGATCCAGATCCTTACATCTGCGATGCCACCGCGAACGCCATAGAGGAACAGGGTGATCGCAGGTAAGGCGAAGATCAGAAAGAAGGCATCGTTCCGTTCAAATGGCCCGCCGTGGTCCTTCTTGTGATGATCATCGTGCAAGCCCCACAGTGGACCGTGCATGATGTACTTATGGGTTGTCCACGCAACGAATTCCATGCCGACGAAGGCACCGAGGAGAGCTAGGATATTGATCATCCAGGTCATTGCGGTGCAAAGAGCGTTCTCAGCGCCTTTTCGCGATGGGCAAAGATCGCTTCGATCCGTTTGCGTACCACCAACGCATGGACCAGTCTGCCCAGCGGTCCGAAAGGCAATCTGTAGACGACCCGGTCTTCCACTCTGATGCCATAAGGAGTTCCCACAAAGACGTGCTCATGTTCCCACTTGGCGAACGGTCCATCCATCTGTGCATCCGTGAATCGGTAAGGTGCCTCCACACCTTGGATCTCGGTTCGCCACGCCAATGGCAAGCTGAACAATGGACGCACGCGATACTTGATGTTCATCCCGTTGAAGATGGGTCGTTCCGGATGATCGGTGATGATCTCGAACCGCATATCCTCCGGCGTGATCCGGGACAGGTTCAACGGTGTAGAGAAGAAATCCCAAGCTTCCTTCTGCCTGATGGGAAGTAAGATCTTCCGTTCGATCACATGGTCCTTCATTTCAATACTCCCGTTATGCGCAACGGCGCGACGATCTTCCGAACGCCGCGCCGTTTCCGCTGTTAATTATCTTTTCACTGCTTCTGGACAGGCACGATCACTTGACCCGATCCGTTCTCGAAGCGCAACCAGTAGGCACCTGCACTAAGAGCTGAAAGATCTACGCGAATGCGCTGTTGACCACTGGAAAGTGTTCCGAGGTCCTTCACGTCCAATTGACGACCCAATGCATCTTGGATGGTCAAGGTCGACTTCCCTTTGGAAAGAAGGTCCATATCCAGGACAACCTCATTTGTTGCTGGATTCGGGTATGTCGTCAAAGAAGCAACGATCTCCTGCTCGCTCAATCCAGTGGACACTGGCAATTCAACAAGTGCACCGCCGGTTGGCAATGCCACCCAAAGACCAAAAGCTGCACCCCCGCTGTTCTCCGTTGGATCAAGGAAACCAGAGGCCAGCACCGTGATCGCGTTGCCGGCAAGTGCCAATGTTGCCAGTGGTGCATCGTAGCTCACCACCGGTGTTCCCATGGTTTCGATCAGGAGCGTATAGTCGTTCTCGGCCAACTCCAAGTAACCTGCGAATTCACCGTAGCTCAAACCGCTCACGATCGTTCCAGCAGGTACTGACGTTTCAACCACATCCACAATAGGCGCATCGGTGCTTCCATGGAACACGAGCACGTCCACGTTTCCTAACACATTGCTGGTTTCACGCGCTCCACCTTGCACATACAGGTCGAATGGAGTAGCAGGTGAATAACCTGATGCACTTACAATACCGTTCGCAATGAGGATGTAGGTCTCGCCCTCAGCGAGGGTATACGTGAACCGCGCCAGAGCACTGACGGTATCGGTAGAAGTTGGAAGCGCGATGCTCACATCGAAAGGAACACCAGCTTGTGCATCCACGAATGGGCTTGCGGTGCGGAAGGTGAAATCGTTGATCAACGGAGCGTTGTTCAACCAAACATCAACTTGGGCTGCGGCAAGATCAGCGCTGTTGTGGATCACTTGTACACGAGCTGTTGGGATCGCGGCTGCAGGTAAGGCCACCAACGGACCGCCACTGGGCAGTGCAACGTAAAGGCCGAAAGCTGCTCCTCCGCTGTTCGCGGAAGGGTCCAGAAATCCGGAGGCCAAAGCGACCAATGCTGTTCCACCCAAGTTCAGGGATGCCAATGGCGCAGAATAAGCGGCCACGATCGTGCTGTTGAATTGGTCGCGTACTTGCAACGTGTAGTCAGCAGTACCCAATTCCAAGTAACCGGCAAATGCTCCGTATGGGGCATTGTCAACAATGGTCGCGTTCGCCAAAGCGCTCTCGTAGATGTCCACTGTTGGGGCATCCGTGCTGCCATGATGTACAAGCACATCGGTCATCATGCTACCGCCTGCGGCTACCTCACGTCCCATAGCGTAAACCTCAAGGGAGAAAGGAACTGCTGGGCTGTAGCCGGTAGGGCTAACGATGCCGTCCGCAACTATGATGTAGGTCTCACCTTGAGCAAGCGAATAGGTATACCGTGCCAATGCACCGACCGTATCCGTTGAAGTAGGCAGTGCGATGCTCACATCGAAAGGAACTCCGGCTTGTGCATCCACGAAAGGACTTGCGGTACGGAAAGCGAAGTCATCGATCAAAGGCGTGTTGTTCAACCAAACATCGACTTGTGCAGCAGCAAGGTCAGCGCTGTTGTGGATCACTTGAACGCGAGCTGTTGGTATCTCTGCTGCTGGCAAGGCCACCAGAGGCCCCCCGCTTGGCAGCGCAACGTAAAGCCCGAACGCCGGGCCACCGCTGTTCACCGAAGGGTCAAGGAAACCGGAGGCCAAAGCGACCAATGCCGACCCTCCCAAGTTCAAACTTGCGAGTGGTGCCAAGTAGGCGGCAACGATCGTGCTATTGAACTGGTCGCGTACCTGTAAAGTGTAATCCGCTGTGCCTAATTCCAGGTACCCGGCAAAAGCTCCATAAGACGCATTGTCCACAATGGTCGCATTCGCCAAAGCGCTCTCGTAGATGTCCACTCTTGGAGCATCCGTGCTGCCGTGGTGCACCAAAACATCCGTCATCATGCTACCTCCTGCGGCAACCTCACGGCCCATATCGAAGACCTCCAATGAAAAGGGAACAACTGGAGTATAACCTAAGGGGCTAACGATCCCGTCGGCCACAACTACATAGGTGCCGCCATCAGCGAGTGTGAAGTCCTGGGTGAAGATCGCTTCATCTGCACCGGTGCTGTTGGGTGGCGCGATACCGACCGTGAAACTCACTCCTGAAGGAGCATCGACGAAAGGAGAAGCCGTCCTGAACTCGAAGTCGTCCAGAAGAAGGGCGTTGTCAACATAAACATCCACCACCGCAGCGGCGGCATCAGCACTGTTGTGTATGACTTGCAAACGAGCGGTCTGCGCGTTTGAAATTGTTGCTCCCATCAGAAGGGAAAGAGTAACTATCGGAATTCTCATGGTCGTGTGTTTTTTAGGGGTTCAGTATGTAAGAACAGAACTAAAGCCTTTTTGTTCATCGTTGGTTCCAGAAGATTAAACATGTCTGACAAATACATGACAATAGCCGGAGGTTCTGCCTGGATCAACCGGCCAACGCCGTTTTGTAAGATGCAATGGCCCTATCCCGAGCTGCTTTGTGTTCAACTATCGGCTTGGGTAATTCCAATTGACCGTATTCCGGAGCCCACTTCAGCACATACGCCATTTGGGGGTCGAATCGTTGCAACTGTAGCGCGGGGTTGAATACGCGGAAATAAGGAGCGGCATCACATCCGGTACCGGCGGCCCATTGCCAGTTCCCGTTGTTGGAGGCCAATTCAAAGTCCATCAACCACCTAGCGAACCAAGCCTCTCCCCAACGCCAGTCGATCAACAAGTGCTTGCACAAAAAGCTGGCGACCACCATGCGTACACGGTTGTGCATGAACCCGGTTTCGCGGAGTTCACGCATACCGGCATCAACCAAAGGGTAACCGGTTCGCCCTTCGCACCAGGCTGTGAAGCTCGCTTCATCATCGCGCCATGGGATCGCATCGTAGGCCTTGCGGAAGGCACCCTTCTCCACGTGCGGGAAATGCCAGAGGACCTGCATGAAGAATTCGCGCCAGATCAATTCGTTCAGCCACATATCACTGTTCTGCATTGCCAGTCGAACCATCTCGCGGATGGATACCGTGCCGAAACGGAGATGCACGCCGATACGCGAAGTACCTTCAACGGAAGGTGTGTTACGCAGCGCGGCGTACCTCGCCAATAGGTCTATTGAAGGGGTCTGTTCAACCGCTTCGTATAATGCATATCGGAACCCAAGATCCTCCAATGCGATACGCTCATGAGAAGAGTTGTGGTGCATACCACCCAGCAATTGCTCGCTGGGGTAACTGGGAATACCTTCCTCACCGAGCCGTTGTTTCCAGCGCCTGGCGAAAGGGGTAAAGACGGTGTAGGGGTTGCCATCCGGCTTTACCACCTCGTCACGTTCAAATATGGTTTGGTCCTTGAAGGTGTGGAGGGCGATCCCATTCTCCCTTAAGAGATCACTGATGTTCCTATCTCGACCCAACGCATAAGGCTCATGGTCATGGTTGGTGTATACAGCCGAGATCGGAAGGTCACTGACCAACGACCTGAAAATGGAGAGAGGGTCGCCTTGCTTCACCAATAAGCTGGAACCATGGGATCGCAATTGATCATCCAACGATCCCAAACGGTCATGCAAGTAACTCAGGCGTCGATCATTTCTGTCCTCGAGCTTGTCAAGGATATCCGTGTCGAAAATGAAAAGTGGTTGCACATTCCCCGCATCCTTCAGTGCGCGGTAGAGACCATGATTATCATTCAGTCTAAGGTCTCGACGGAACCAGAAGACCGTGACGGGCCCGATACCGTTCATCGCTGCACCTCCAATCCACGTAGGCTCTCCCATGCATCCTCTACGCAAAGGGGGAACCACGCTGTGAAGAGTCCCGGATGTTCCGCCATCTCCCTTTCAAGTGTCGCACGATCCACCCACCGCCAATCGGATGCTTCCGTCGGGTCGGGTCGTGGATCAAGGTCACTGGTGCCGATAAGCACATGATCCATCTCATGTTCCACAAGTCCGTGTTCAAGTTCTGCCCTGTAGGTGAAGTGGAATGTTGTCCGTAACGGGATGCTCAATCCCATCTCCTCTTTCAGTCTGCGTTCACCAGCAGCTACAAGTGTTTCACCGGGACGAGGGTGGCCGCAACATGTATTCGTCCAAAGGCTTGCAGAGTGGTACTTGGAGGCCGCTCTTTGTTGAAGGAGAAGTTCGCCCTTGGCATTAAAAATGAATACGGAAAAGGCCCGATGCAATCGTCCTTCCCTGTGGGCTGCCAGCTTTTCCATTTGACCGATCTCGCGGTCCTTTGGATCGATCAGCACCACGAGTTCATGCCCACCATCTTGTCGTTCTTCAGTCATTACACAAGGTCCAGTTTGTGCTGCACCACTGCACCAACGAGCAATCGCAATTTACTTCTCTTCCGCACTTGGATCCTGCGTGTCATCAGTTCGCTGACCGGTGTTGACCGAATGTTCTTGAACAATCGCAGATAGTACAGATATGCTAAGTGTACCCCGACGCGTGCTCCTTTCGGCAGTTGCCTGATCCCAATAACGGCGTGGTCAAGATCAGCGCGGATATCGTCTTCGATCCGTTGCTTCTGTTCGGCAGATAGTGCGTTGAGATCGGTACCTGGGAAATAGGTCCGCCCTAGATCTTGGTTGTCCTGTCGCAGATCCCGCAGAAAGTTCACTTTTTGGAAGGCGGCACCCAAGCTCATTGCGTGGGGCTTCAGGTGTTCGAAGAGCGCCTTGTCACCTTCACAGAAAACACGCAGGCACATAAGACCAACAACTTCAGCACTACCCAGTATGTACTGTTGGAATGAGCCCTGATCGTGGCGTGTACGTGAAAGATCCATTTCCATGCTGTCCAGGAACGTATCGATCAAACCGCGCTCGATCCCGGATCCACGCACTACGGATTGGAAGCTATGCAATATGGGGTTCAGGCTAATGCCTTGATCGATCGCCAGCTCCATATCACTTCGGAACCGATCCAGCAGTTCCTTTTGAGGCGCCTCGTGGAAGGTGTCCACGATCTCATCCGCGAAGCGCACAAAACCATAGATCGCGTGGATCGGATCACGGAACCGCTTGTCGAGCATACGCACCCCGAGCGAGAATGAGGTACTGAACGAACGTGTGGTGTTGCGACTGGTCTCGATACACACCGCATCATATATGGTCCTGTTGTTCATTTGCGGGTTGTTGAAATGATGTGTCTTGCCACCACCTCCCCGGAGATCAGGGCTGGCGGCACTCCCGGCCCGGGTACCGTGAGTTGGCCCGTGTAATACAAATTCTTCACTTTCTTACTGCGAATACTTGGCCGCAGGATCGCAGTTTGACGCAGGGTGTTGGCCAGCCCGTAAGCGTTGCCTTTATATGCGTTCATGTCATTCTCAAGGTCACTAACGGAATAGCTTCGTTTGAAGACCACATGTTCCCGAACAGCTTGCCCGGTAATTCTCTCCAAGCGCTTCATCACGATGTCGTAGTAACGTTCTCGTATCGCTTCGCCATCCTCCAGGCCCGGCGCGATCGGGATCAGGATCACTACGTTCTCCATCCCTACCGGCGCAACGGAAGGATCGGTCTTTGAAGAGCAGGAAACATAAAAGAGAGGCTTCGTGGGCCACGCCGGATCCTGATAGATCTCCTTGGCATGCACATCCAGCTCCTCGTCAAAGAACAAGGTATGGTGTTCAAGTCCACTCAGGATCTTATTCACGCCCAAGTAGAACATCAGCACGGACGGCGCGAGTGTTCTGTTCTCCCAATACTCTTCCGTATACCGGCGATGTTCTGCTCCCAACAGATGTTGTTCCACATGATGGTAATCGGCACCACCGATCAATTCAGAGCAAGCATATGTTCCTGTCGTGGTACTAATGCTTACGGCCTTGCCGTCCTTAACATCGATCCGGTCGACCGCTTCATTGTAGCGGATCTCCACCCCTTCCTTCTCTGCGACTTGTACCATCGCATCCACCACTGCACCCATTCCGCCCATGGGGTACCAGGTACCAAGCACCATGTCCGCATGGTTCATCAAGCTGTACAATGCCGGCGTGTCCTGCGGTGTTGCGCCAAGAAAAAGGACCGGAAATTCCAACAGCTTGATCAAGCGCGGGTGCTTGAAATAAGTGCGCACATGGCTACTGAAGGATGTGAAGACCTGCATACGCAACACCCCTTTCATCAGACGCAGATCTACGAATTCCAGCAGCGACAGTCCCGGCTTCTGCACCATGTCCTGCATCCCTGTTTCGTACTTGAATCGGGCCTCTTCCAAGAACTTGTCCAACCCTGCCGCACTGCCGGGTTCCAATTCTTCGAAGAGCGAACGGAGAGCCTCCATGGAGGCCGGAATTCGCAGTTGGTCACCTTCGCCGAAATAGACGGTGTAGGAAGGATCAAGCCGGACCAGGTCATAGTACTTGCTCGGATGCGTGTCGAATTTTGCAAAGTGCCGTTCGAACACATCGGGCATCCAATACCAACTCGGACCCATGTCGAACGTGAATCCTTCTTCCGTGAAGGTGCGCGCTCTTCCGCCGGGCCGGTCGTGCTTCTCGAACACGGTCACCTTCCGACCTGCGCGCGCCAAATGCGCCGCTGCGGAAAGGCCGGCGAAACCGGCACCGATGACCAATGTCCTATCGCTCATACTACTTCCACCTGTTCACCAAGTTGGACCATCAACATGCGTCTGGCTTGAAAGATGCGGCTCTTGACCGTTCCGATGGGAATATCCATGGCTTCCGCGATCTCGTGGTATTTGTAGCCTTCAAAGTTCATGGTGAAGGGCGTTCGGAGTTGTGGGGGAAGCTTCCGTACACGCTGCTCGATCTCTTGGGTGTTGTAGGCTGCCATTGGACCCTGAAGGTACTGACCATTTACCATAGGCAACTCTTGGCGGGCCGCACTTTCCATGATCTGTTGCCCTCGCTTATCGCGTCTGACCCCATTTATGAAGGTGTTCTTGACGATCGTGAAGATCCACGCCTTGATGTTGGTATCCGCCTTGTACTGGTCTCTGTGGGCAAGGGCCTTGAGAATACTCTCTTGGGTAAGGTCCTTGGCATCCTCCATATTCCTTGTAAGGCGCAGGGCGAAGTAGAGCATTCTATCGTGCATCGACATCAATCGATCATCGAAGCTCAGGGTGAGGTTGTTTAACGTTTTCATGTTTTCGTTAGACAAACGTAATTCCAAAAATTCAATTGACAACACTTTCACGGAAAAATTCGGGCACACAAGCAGAAAGGAGGTGGAACAGCGTGTTTGATCCACGCCGTGCACGGATCAAAGTCCAGCTTGGGAAAGCTGGGAGGAACATAGAAAAGGATGGGACTACACGAACTCCGCCTTCAAAGCGTACATATCCGGCATCATCCGCTGCGCCTTGGTCGCCTTCACTCCTTCCAGTCGACCATGGAAAAACAAAACCTGCTGGGCAGGGAAGTGTTCATGGAGTTTCCTCAAGTACGCGTTAACGCCCAAAACGTCCTGATGCGAAAGGAAGCCGGTCACCATGACAGAGGGCTTTCGGTATTCGACCACGGCCATTAGGTCCTCAAATGGAACAGACTGCCCAAGATAGATGGCGTGGTGACCGTGCTTGCGCGCCAAGTAGTGCGCGAACAACAGGCCAAGCTCATGCAACTCCCCTTCTGGCAGGAAGAATAGAATGGTCTTGGGTCGTTCACGAACGATCGGCACCAGTCCATCAATGGCTGATATCACCTTCTGTCGTAGCAGGCTGGAGATGAAGTGTTCCTGTCCGGGCTTGACAGCATCGATCAGCCAAAGCACGCCAACGCGCTGTAGGAAAGGCTGGATCACCTCCAACATGGTATGCTCGAAGCCCGATCGGAGTATGCTATTGGCCATGACCTTTTCGAACCTGGCCTCATCCATCTCGGTCATGGCCAGTATCAAACTCTCCACTTGATCTACAGCACCTTTCTCGCTGCTCTCCAGCTCCGTTACATGCGCACGGATCGCCTCGTCGTCGAAGGTTGCGATATGGGAGATCTTGAATCCGTTATCATTGAGCAACGCAATGTTCAAGAGCTTTCGAAGATCGGAATCAGAGTACGATCGGATGTTGGTTCCGGACCGCGCTGGGTCCAGAAGCCCGTAGCGCTTTTCCCAAATGCGGATGGTGTGAGCCTTAACGCGGCTCAGTTTCTCAAGGTCCTTGATCGAATAGTTGCCCATGGTCAGTGAAGCAAGAACGAACGAAACACTATTCTGTTCGATCCCGGGGTCCAAAGATCGTACAACTGCCTGTTGCTCACTTCTCTTCCAGTTTATCAATGCGCTCCACGATCTTCTCCAGGTTCCGGAAATGGATGTAGCTCTTTCGGTATTTACTAGCCTCCCACGCAGGCGAACCCATATAGCTCTCCCCCGCCTTCGTGTTCTTGCTGATCCCGCTTTGTGCTGCGATGATCGTACCATCGGCGATCTTCAAGTGACCGATGATCCCCACTTGTCCACTGAACATGCAGTTCTTACCGATCTTGGTGCTGCCCGCTACAACACCTCCAGCCGCGTAGTAGGTGTTTTCGCCTACCTCCACGTTGTGTGCGATGTGGATGAGGTTATCGAACTTCACGCCTTTGCGCAGGATCGTGGACCCTAGCGTGGCACGGTCGATCGCACAATTTGCGCCGATCTCCACATCGTCCTCTAGCACCACGTTCCCGATCTGAGGGATCTTTTGTCCGGCATCCGGGCCTACTGCGAAACGGAAGCCATCACTACCAAGCACGGTCCCGCTATGGATGATGCAGTTCTTCCCGATCACACAATCGGAATAGACCTTCACACCGGCGAAGAGTGTGGTGGCGTCACCTATGGTCACATTGTCGCCCACATAGCAATGCGGATAGATCTTCACGTTCTTTCCGAGGATCACGTTATCACCGATAAAGGCCAACGCTCCGACGTAACAACCTTCATCGATGGTTGCGCTTTCCGCAATTGCCGCTTGTGGTGAAACACCCCTCTTGTCCAGCTTGATCGTATTATACATCCCCAACACCTTGGCGAACGCTCCTTGCGCATCGGCCACCCGGACCAGCGTTGTTCTCACCGGACCGGACAGTTCGAAATCCTTACCAATGATCACCACGGAGGCTGTCGTGTTGTATACGTACTGTGCATAGGCCGGATTCGCCAAAAAGCTCAACGAACCGGTACCGCCTTCTTCGATCTTGGAAAGCTTGGTCACGGTTGCATCGGCATCTCCTTCAACGGAGCCTTGTAGGAGATCGGCGATCTGTTTTGCGGTGAATTGCATGGTTGGAATGATGGTCCGCCAAGGTAGTTCGCCCCAATGGATCAACGCGTGGTCGGAACGAACGAACTTTGCCGGGCAATGTCCGACCTCGACGTCAGTGAAAAAAGTCCGCCTGTTGCCGCACCATCCCGGGGTGTACCAGTTCTTCGACATTGAGGGTAAGATCCTGTACGTTGGCAAGGCCAAGGACCTGCGGCACCGTGTAGGCAGTTACTTCGCAAAGAGCCATAGCGACGGGAAGACCAGCATGCTCGTCCGCAAGATCATGGACCTGCGTGTTATCCTCGTGCCCACCGAATTCGAAGCGCTATTACTGGAAAATTCGCTGATCAAGGAGCTTCAACCGCGGTACAATATTCTGTTGCGTGATGACAAGAGCTTCCCGTTCATCCGCATTCGCAACGAACGCTTCCCAAGGGTGGAAGGAATGCGCAATCCGGAGAATGACGGCAGTGACTACTTCGGACCGTATGCGGGCGTGCGCACGATGAAGACCGTGCTGCAACTGACCCACAAACTCTACAAGTTGCGCACCTGCAGCTATGACCTGTCGGAAAAGAACATTGCTGCGGGCAAGTTCAAGAAGTGCTTGGAATACCACATCGGTAATTGCAAAGCGCCTTGCGAAGGCTTGCAAAGCGCCGAGGATTACGCGGCAAACATGGGTCAAGTGCGCGAGATCGTAAAAGGTCGATTGGCCGGGTTGCTGAAAGTGATGAAGCCCTTGATGCACGTCCACGCTGAGAAGCTCGAATTCGAGGAAGCGGAAGATTACCGGCAGAAGATCGAACGACTGGAGAACTACCGCGCCAAGAGCATTGTAGTGAACCCGGATATCGGTGATGTCGACATCTACGGATTGGCCAGTGATACCGGTAGCACCTACGTGAATTACATGCGCGTGATCGACGGCGCAGTGGTGCATGGGATCACGATCGAACTGAAACGACGGCTGGAAGAATCCGACGTGGAAATGCTGCAATTGGCCATTGCAGAATTGCGGCAACGATACCACAGCTTCTCACCGGAAGCGATCGTGCCTTTCGACCCGGAGATCGAGATCCCTGACCTGGTCTTCACCATACCCAAGATCGGCGACAAAAAGAAATTGTTGGAACTGTGCGAACGCAATGTGCGCTACTTCATGCTGGACAAACAGAAGCAGGAAAAGCTTGTGGATCCCGAAGCGGCGACCACCCGTGTATTGGACCAGCTGAAGCAGGACCTGCGGCTGAGCGAATTGCCCACCCACATTGAATGTTTCGACAACAGCAACACGCAAGGTACCGACCCTGTGAGCGCGTGCGTGGTCTTCAAGGATGCGAAGCCGAGCAAGAAGGATTACCGCCATTTCAACATCCGCACCGTGGAAGGGCCAGATGATTTCGCAAGCATGGAAGAGGCCGTGGAAAGGCGTTACGCGCGTCTCGTGACCGAAGGCGAACCGCTACCGCAACTGATCGTGATCGATGGCGGAAAAGGCCAGTTGAGCGCTGCGATGAACGCGATCGAACGCTTGGGGCTTCGCGGTAAAATTGCGGTGATCGGCATCGCGAAAAAGTTGGAGGAGATCTACTTCCCCGGCGACCCCTACCCTTTGCACATTGACAAACGCAGCAGCAGTTTAAGGGTGATCCAACACATGCGCAACGAAGCCCACCGCTTCGGCATCACGCACCACCGCAGCAAGCGCAGCAAGCGCGTGATCAAAACCGGCTTGGAAGCGATCCCGGGAATTGGGCCAGGGACGGCACAAAAGCTGCTGATGCGGTTCGGAAGCATCAAAGGGGTGCGTGAAGCCTCCACGGAAGACGTAGTTGCGGCAATTGGAAAAGTAAAAGCGGAAGTGGTGTTGAAGGCGCTGATGACAGCGGAATAGTTGGTTCGGACTATTTTCGAGAACGACCGGGAGGGTCGATTAGACGAATTCGATGAACCATTACCTTTCCCCAATGCAGCCCTGTGCCAATTGCAATAATCCTTTCGAAAGCGCCTATTGTCCGGCATGCGGACAGAAGCGTGTGCACGCTGGGATCCAATTGAAAGAGGTCATCACCGATTTCGCATCGGGGCTCTTCAACGTGGATGCACCGATCCTGCGGACGTTGCGCGAGTTCATTGTTGCTCCAGGTCAAATGACGCGCGCCTGGTTGGCCGGCAAACGCATTTCGTACACGCCGCCAGTGCGTTACTTCCTTTTCGGCATTGCATACTATTTCATCATGCGGTGGTTGCTGAACTGGGATCCGGTCGATTCTGCTGTAGAAGCGACCAATGGTATTCCCACCGCTGAAACTTCGATGATGCGCGTGAACCACTGGATGAGCCGCAACGTGAATTTATTGATCCCGATCTGGTTGATCATGCTTGCCTCCTTTGATCGGGCGCTCTTTCCACGCACCACCCCTGCGCTGGGTGGAACGGCTGATCCACTACCTCTTCGCAGCGGGCACCTACTTGATGGTCTCCACCACCTTGATCCCGCTGATCAAGTTACTTCCATCGCTGCAGCTCATCAATTTCTTCGTGATCTTTTCGCTCATCATTTGGGCATGCATCGCACTTCACCAGCGAACGATTTGGAACGTGATCAAAGCGGTCGTGATGGTTCCCCTGAGTTTCATTCTGTATGTGTTTATCTGTACGGTGATCGTGTCGCTTGGCTTGGGCATTCCCTTGGGTGAAGTGTTCGTGCGGCCGGCGCAATGAAGGTCACGGTTCTCCTCCCCTTCCGCAACGCGGCTTCTACGCTTCATGCCGCTGTCACTAGCATCGCTGAACAAACTTTCTCGGAATGGGAGCTGCTGCTGGTCGATAATGCATCCACGGATGAAAGCGCCACGATCACAAAGAATTGGGTCGAAAAAGACGATCGCATCCGGTTGATCGAAGAACCGAGCGTAGGAATTGCAAACGCGCTAAATACAGGAATGCTCCGAGCCAAAGGCAGTTACATTGCTCGCATGGATGCCGATGACATTTCCCATCCAGAGCGCTTATCGAAACAAGTCGCCTATCTCGATGCACATCCGGAGATCGGCGTACTTGGCACACGAACAACATTCAAGACTTCAGTGGAACAAAGCCTCGGCATGGAAGCATTTGTTCATTGGCAGAACGCGATCATTTCTCCCCACGAACATTTCGTGAAGCGATTCGTTGACGCGCCGATCGCTCATCCCACGGTCCTCTTCCGTCGTGAACTGGTCGATCATTTCGGCGGATACGATACAGGCCCGTTACCCGAAGACCATGAACTCTGGTTGCGTTGGATGCACCATGGCGTGCGCATTGCCAAGCTGCCGGATGAGCTGCTCACTTGGCACGATCATCCGCAACGCCTCAGCCGAACGCATTCGAACTACGCCATTGATGCTTTCTTCACAACGAAAGTGAAATGGTTGGCCAAGTGGCTGGGGAGGACCTTGAACGGTCGTCCGGTCATCATCGCAGGCACCAGTTCGATGTGTCGAGAACGCGCCCATCTGTTAGGGACGGAAGGCATCGCGGTACATGGATTCACCGATGTGAAACCGCGCGTGGTTCCTGGTTATGAATTCATTCCGCATAACGAACTTCCTGGTCCGGGCAAAGCTTTCATCGTCTCTTTCATATCACAGCGCGGCACGGGTGATCGGATCGCGGAATTCTTATCGACTCGTGGTTTGGTAGAAGGCGAGGATTTCATTCTGGCCGCGTGATCGAGCCATAGCTTTGCGTGCATGGAGCAGTTCGATAAGGCGAAGACCATTGAAGTGTTGAAAGCGCAACGTTCATACTTCAAAAGTGGCGCAACACGGTCTTACGGCTTCCGCAAAAAGGCGTTGAAAGACCTTCGGGAAAGCATCAAGAAGCATGAACAGGAATTGCTCGACGCGCTCCACAAAGACCTGCATAAACCTGCGTTCGAAGCATTCATTAGCGACATCGGCACCATCTACCAAGAACTGGATCACGCACTGTCGCATTTGAAGGATTGGATGCGTCCGGAGCAAGTGGGCACTCCCATCTCATTGCAAGTAGCCAGCAGTGAAATACGGCACGATCCACTCGGTGTCGTGTTGATCATTGCACCGTGGAATTATCCCTTCCAACTGGTGATCGAACCATTGATCGGAGCCGTCGCGGCGGGCAACTGTGCATTGTTGAAACCCAGTAAAGCGGCTCCACACACAGCAGCTGTGACCAAGAAGATCATCTTCGAGGTCTTTGCTCCTGCGCACGTGAGCGTTGTGGAAGGCGATGGAAGCGCTGTAGTGCCCGCGCTCGTAGAGGCATTCCGTTTCGATCACATCTTCTTCACTGGCAGCACCAGCGTAGGTAAGAAGATCGCCGCCTTGGCCGCAACGGATCTGATCTCCGTAACACTGGAACTCGGCGGTAAAAGTCCGGCGATCATCGACAAGGAAGTTGATCTGAAAGTTGCTACGAAGCGCATAGCCTGGGGCAAATTCTTCAATGCAGGTCAAACCTGTATCGCACCGGACCATGTATTGATCCACGAAGATCGCAAGGAAGAATTCCTTTCGATACTGAAGAAGACACTGTTCGACTTCTATGGCGAGGAAGTGCAACGTTCAACGCACTTCGGGAGGATCATCAACAACAAGCAATTCGAGAAATTGAAAGACTTCCTCGGCCAAGGGAAGACGTCGATCGGCGGCCAACACGCTGCGGAGGAACGGTACATCGCACCTACCGTTTTGACCGATATCACGCACAACGATAGCGTCATGCAGGAAGAGATCTTCGGCCCCATACTTCCTGTGTTGACCTGGCGAACCAAAGAAGAATTGCTCGATCTGGTCGGACGAAATCCGTTCCCGTTGAGCACGTATATCTTCAGTAGCAACAAAGCGAACATCGCCTACTTCACGGAACGGATCGCATTCGGCGGTGGCTGCATCAACCACTGTTTATTGCACTTTGGGAATAGCGAATTGCCGTTCGGGGGTATCGGTTACAGCGGACTTGGCAAGTACCATGGCAAACATGGTTTCGATACGTTCTCGCATTCCAAACCATTGATGGAAGCAAGCACCTTGATCGATCACGGGTTGCAATTCCCTCCCTATTCCATGCTGAAGGATCGCGTTCTTCGGTGGGTACTTCGGTAAGCGCGACGGTGATATTTCTCACCAATGATGGTCGAGGAAGGGGTCAGCTTTGCAGAAACCCACACATTCATAATGCGCATTGCATCACTTCTATTCGCGATCTATTACATCCATACATCCGCATTTCCCCAAGACCTTGGGGATCGCCATGTGGTGCTCCAAGAGATAAGCATCCCCGGAATACCCGGCGTTCAATCCTTCGCTTGGGGCCAACAAGACCAAGAATGGCTCCTGTTGGGTGGAAGAACGGAAGGACTGCACCAACGCCAACCTTTCGCAGCATTCTCGGCATCGGGGAACAATACCATGGCGCATGTGGTGGACCCGTACACCGAGGAAGTCTGGAGCAGAAGTATCTCCTCACTACCCACTGCCATCTACGAGCAATTGCAATGCACCAATATGGAGTTCTTCCAGCGCGGGAATACATTGTACATCATCGGTGGGTATGGCTACTCACCGACCGCAACGGACCATATCACGCACAGCAAGTTGACAGCGGTGGATGTGCCCGGAGCGATCGAGGCGATCAAGAACGGCACCACACTGACCCCGCATTTCAGACAGCTCTCGGATAGCCGGTTGGCAGTAACAGGCGGATACCTAGGCTACTTGAACGATGAATTCTATCTGGTCGGTGGACAGCGGTTCATGGGGCGGTACAATCCCATGGGCCCCGATTTCGGACCGGGGTTCATTCAGGAATACACCAACGCCATTCGTCGTTTCCGGATCGATGACGACGGCACCTCGCTCGCGATCACGGACTACACGGCGACCGTGGACACGGCCGAGCTACATCGCCGGGACTACAACTTGGTTTCGCAGATCTTCCCGGACGGCTCCCAAGGCTTTACGGCGTTCTCGGGGGTCTTCCAGTACACGAGCAACATCCCTTGGTTGAACACGGTGGACATCACCCCGTCCGGATACACGGTGGTCCCTGTGTTCGAGCAGCTTTTGAACCAGTACCACACAGCGCATTTGCCCGTACATTCCGCTACATCCAACACGATGAGCACGGTGTTCTTCGGCGGCATAGGGCGCTATTACTTCGATGGCAATGGACAGCTCTGGGATGATGTGAACGTGCCCTTCGTGAACACGATCAGTCGAGTGGTACGCAGCGGGGACGGCAGCATGTTGGAAACAGCGATCGGTAGCATGCCCGCACTCTTGGGATCGAGCGCGGAATTCATCACGGCGCCTGATGTTCCCACCTCGTTCAACGACGTGATCGACCTTGACGCACTCGAAGGGGATACCGTGCTGGCCGGTCACATAGTGGGTGGGATCGAGAGCAGCGCGCCGAACATTTTCTTTATCAACACCGGCACCCAAAGCGAGGCCAGCACGCGTGTGTTCAAGGTCTTGCTTGTGCGGGACATGAACACAGGTGTCGGTGGCGCTAAGGAAACGACGAATACGCTTCAGGTGGCCATGTCAGGCAGTGGCGAACAACTCATCGTAACCTTGAGCTTAACAAGAGGCACCGAAGGCTCCTTGAACCTCTTGGACAGTAGTGGTCGTTTGGTCCGCACGCTTTTGAAAGCACGCATGCCGGCAGGTAGTCAGAAGCTGCATAACGATGTCCGCGACCTCCCACAAGGCTCCTACCTATTGGAGTGGACCACGAATGAAGGCCGTTCGGTGGCTCGTTTCGTACGTTAGGCTCAGTCCTCCAGAACCCGTTCTGCACGCTTTGGTTTGAGCGCATCGCGGATCAGGAGCATGTGTTCTTGATCACATTCCAACGACGCTTCAACACGTACTTTATGATCGCTGGTCCAATGGCGGTATTCGGAAATCGTGTTCTTTTCGCAGAAGGTATCCAGATGACGCAGGAAGTGGTCGGCGGTCGGTTGAGCGTCGGGTCCGAAGAAATCCCAGTGGAAACGTAGCAAGCCCATTACGCGAGCATATCACTGAGCAAACGCATCTCGATGATCGGTGCCATCTTCTCGTAGAGGATCCGGTATGTGGCCTCGGTAATGGGCATGTCCACGCCATATTTCTCGTTGATCGCGTGCACGCATTTTACCGCGTAATACCCTTCGGCCACCATGTTCATTTCCATTTGTGCAGCACGAACACTATAGCCTCTGCCGATCATGTTCCCGAATTCCCGGTTGCGGCTGAAGGTTGAGTAAGCGGTTACCAGGAGATCACCGAGATAAGCAGGCTCATTGATGTCGCGCGCGATGGGATGCACGGCCGCAACAAATCGTTCGATCTCTTGGATGGCGCGACTCACCAATACCGCCCGGAAATTATCGCCGTAACCCAAACCGACACTGATCCCTGCACACACGGCGATCACGTTCTTCAGGATCGCAGCGTATTCAGTTCCGTAGATATCGTCGCTCAAAGTTGTTTTCATGAAACGACCGTTCAGTGCAGTGCCCATTGCCTTCGCCTTCTCTTGGTCGCGACAGGCGATCGTGAGGTAGCTCAGGCGTTCCATGGCCACTTCCTCTGCATGGCACGGTCCGCATATCACACCGAACTGGTCCTCCGGGATGCCGAAGTGTTCGAAGAGGTATTGACCCACGATCTGGTTCGTTTCCGGCACGATCCCCTTCACCGCACTGAACACGGTCTTGCCGGCTAGCGCAGCGGGATCCAATTTGTCCAGGCTCGATTTCAGGAATGCGCTGGGGACGGCAAGGATCACCACATCTGCTTCGCGCACCACGGTATGGATGTCGGTGTCCATCGCCAACCGCTGCACCTCGAACTGAGCGGCACTGATGTAGTCGGGGTTGTGTCCGTAGGTTGCAATGTGCTTGATGGTATCGGCACGCCTTACCCACCAACCGACCCGGTCATTGTTCGCGGAAAGCAACTTCACCAACGCCGTACCCCAAGAACCCGCACCGATCACAGCAATGCGTTGAGCGTTCATTGGAAGGTCACTTCTGTGTTGATCACTTCGTCCTTGCGCATCACTTTCAGCGGCGCACTGTCTCCCTTCTTCAATGCCGAAAGCGCCTTCATGTAGCTCATCATGTCGACCACATCCACTTCACCCAACTTCACGACCACATCCCCAACTTGTAGACCGGCATTCGCTGCGGGTTTTCCTTCGGTGATCCCGTCTATCCGCATGCCCTTGCCATCGAAAAGATAGTCCGGGACAACGCCCAATGTAACAGTGAAACGCGGTGCCTCCTCATTGTCCATATCCTTGGTCTTGGTGAATTCGAGCTTTCCATCATCATTCAATGTGGCCAACAACGACTCGATGTAACGGGTGATCCGCAACATGCCATCGTAGTTCACCTTCTCCTCATCGTCCGTGGGTTTGTGGTAGTCGGCGTGGGTGCCGGTGAAGAAATGGATCGCAGGTATTCCTTGCAGATAGAAGCTGGTATGATCACTGGGGCCGATGCCACTCTCCGTGGTCTTCACCTTCAAATTGCCAACCAGCGTGCGGTCCACTTCCGCCCAACTTGGTGATGTGCCAACGCCATTGACCCCGATACTTCCCGCACTGTCCAATCGCCCTACCATGTCCAGGTTGATCATGTAGTTGAGCTGCTCGATCTGCACAGTAGGATGCTTGGTCCAGTAGTTCGATCCGAAAAGTCCTTTCTCCTCACCACTGAATGCGATGAAGAGGTAATCGTTGGCGCGGGTTTGGTCCATCTGCAGAAGGTCACGGGCCAGTTGCAGCATCACGGCGATACCACTTGCATTATCATCCGCTCCGTTGTGGATCGCTTTTTCACCCCGATGCAACGAACCCTCATCACCCCAACCCAAATGATCGAAGTGCGCACCGATCACCACGACATTGTCCTTTCCGTGATCGAGCATGCCCACCACATTGTAGGCCGTACGTTGCTCGCGTTGGATATCCGTGCCGATCACGACCGGGTTGTTATCGATCACCAATTGTCCGTGGAGGTCTCCTTTCAAGAAGAGCACCGGGATCGAAATGGATTTGATGCGTGCCGTGAATTCCAGGGATGGATCCTCTGCGGTTGGATCATCGTTGTAGAATATAACACCCGTGGCGCCCAATTCTGCGGCCTTCTCCGCCCTTGCTACAAGGTCGTGGTAGCCGATGTACTTACTGTGCGGATGGACCCCATCCGGTGAGCTGATCGACAAGGCAACAACGCGCCCTTTCACCTCTATTCCACTGTAGTCGTCCGTGTTCAGTTCAGGGGCCTGAATGCCATACAACGCCTTCACGACTTTGCCACGCACCACACCGGTCCCGGAAAAGGGCATCAGGGCATAATCCGTTCCCATTTTCAATATGGACCGGCCCAACTGGAAACTGTTGGCAGGGCCCGCGAATGGATCACCGTTGAAGGTGAAGGCCTGCAAATAGCTCGCGCTATCGCCATAGGGCATCAACCCCTCATTCCCGAATTTGGCGGCTATGTAATCAGCTGCCAGTTTCTCCCCGGGCGTGCCTGCCTCGCGACCTTCAAGGCGATCGCTGGCCAAGTATTTCACATCGTATTGCATCTGCTCAAGTGCGTCGGTATCCGCTTGCATTTGAGCAACAAGCGCAAGGGGTATCGAAAGGAGCGCGATAGAAAGGATCTTCCGTGTTGTCATGGGGTCAGATCGCGAAGATACCCGTCGGTTATCTTCGATGCACAATCTGCGGATCCGGCACTAGGTTCGCTGACGCGTGCACATGAAGAACATCCTTGTGGCCGCAGCGGGCATCCTTTCGCTGATCTACCTCTTGAACCCCACCATGGGCATTTTCGAATTGCTGCCGGACAACTTGCCGTTCATCGGCAATTTGGATGAAGCCACAGCCACTATGGTGCTGATAGCCGCACTTCGCTATTTCGGGTGGGATATCAGCGAACTGTTCACCAAGAAGAAGGCGATCGACTTTACGAACGAGAAATAGATGCGCATTCCCCTTTTGCTCTTTTCCGCCACCGCTATTTTGATCGGTTGCTCCGGAGCAACGCCCAAGGAACCATTCCCCAATCGTTGGTCCGATGTGCGTCTTTCTCCGGTCCTGGAAGCTCAGGAACATCGCGATACCAAAGCACTGTGCAGCTTGCTGGAAGACCCAGAGGTCGTCGTGCGTGAGGCCGCGGCCTTGGCTTTTGCCTCCGTGCAGGATAGCGTTTCTATTCCTTGCCTACTAAAGGCCTTAGGGGATGATGTGGCCGTGGTGCGAGCCACCGCAGCCTTTTCATTGGGTTTCATCGCGAACCGCAATGCGTTGGAGGAAATGGCACGAAGGGCGCTTGAAGAAAAGGACAGCACTGTGCAACGCGCCTTGTTCACCGCCTCCTTCTTGGCCACGCAGAGATCGGGACAATTGAAGGATCCGAAAGAGATCATAAACTACTTGGTACACAGCAGCGGTCATGAACGGATAAGGGCCGCCGATGCGTTGCGGCGCTTGCCCGACAGCTCTTTGCAACGTATAAGCGCCGACTATTTGGCGCTCTTCGATTCCATCAACCCAAGCGAAACCGAAGCCATACTTACCCTCGCCTTGAGCAAGATCGGCGGCACGGATGCAGTGAGCTTGGCACGACAGTACGCGCAAGAAGAGATGCCCAACGCACTCCGTGTGAATGCACTGCGTGCCTTGACTACATTCATTGAACCAAAGGATGGCGATCTCTTTGTTTCCGCCGCACGCGAAGGTGCAGTAGGCACCGTAGCGATCGAGGGCTTTCATCTGCTCCCTTCGCTGGACCACGATCAAGCGATGGCTGTTCGCAAAGCTGCCGTTGACCCGCTGCTTGCTACTCAAGCCCTCAGCTTGGCGTTATGGACCGGAGAAAAGGATCGCGATAGTCTGACCGCCCTACTGCAACACACGGCAATGAGCGATCCTTCACCCTACGTCCGCGCTGCTGCCATCCTGGCCAACCCTAGCCAGTTCGGTGTGATAACATTGACAGAGGCATTGGACCTGTTGGTCGACCCAAGCATACATCCGGCTGTTCGGCAAGCCGCCTTCACTTCGGCAAGTAAGGACCAGGCGGCAGCGCACATGCGCCAGTTCCAGCAAATGATCCGTCCCGATGAAGATCGAAGATGGCGAGATCTGCGGAGTCCCTTGCACGAGGCATTCCACTCCGGAGATGCGGGTTTGATCTGTGCCTCTCTTGAGCAACTCTTGGAAACCGGTGGCGATCCCGATTCCCTTTTCATTACACCCGAACTGGAACGCACACTTCGGGATACTTTACGCCCACTGGCCGATCTGGAGGCCTTGAGGCTCTTGGACAAGATCATCGCCATGCGTACCGGTTCCCAAACATCTACACCTGCTCCGGTCCGCTTCAACCACCCGATCGATCCTGGCAAATTGCGCGCATTGAAGCAAGGGCAGCGCTACCGCATCATCACGGTAAAAGGCGAGATCATCATCGCCACGGATGTGGACGATTGCCCGGGTAGCAGTGTTGTCTTTGACTCCCTTGTGGTCGCGAGCTACTACAACGGCAAATCCTTCCACAGGATGGTGCCCGGCTTCGTGGTGCAAGGTGGTTGCCCGCGTGGCGATGGGTACGGCGGCATGCCTTGGACCTTACGCACGGAGATCGGTAGCAAACTATTCACCGCTGGTTCCGTTGGTCTTGCTTCGGCTGGACGCGATACGGAGAGCTGCCAATTCTTCATCACACACAGCGCTACTCCACACCTCGATGGACGCTACACGCGCTTCGGCGAAGTGGTTAGCGGGATGGATGTGGTATGGCGGCTGCAGGTGGGAGATGCGATGGAGCGGGTCGAGAGAATAGAGTGAAGCGGTTCAGTCTGCGCTCTTCGAGCGCGCAATGTTCAAATATCCGTCCTTAGAATTTCAACCCTCTGGAAACGGTGCGGTCTTGCTTCACGCAAACTTCTCAGGCCGCATCTGTGGGAAAAGCAGAACCTCCTGGATCGCCGGATTGTCCGTTAGCAACATTACCAGACGATCCATTCCGATGCCAATGCCGCTTGTCGGTGGCATGCCATACTCCAACGCACGTAGGAAATCCTGATCGATGAACATGGCTTCATCGTCGCCGCGTTCCATCAACTTCACTTGCTCTTCGAAGCGCTCCCGCTGATCGATGGGGTCGTTCAATTCGCTGTATGCATTGGCCACTTCAAAGCCGCCTACATAGAGCTCGAACCGTTCCGTTAGGCGCTCATCCTCGCGGTGCTTTTTGCATAGCGGACTCATCTCCGTAGGGAAGTCCATCACGAAGGTCGGTTGGATCAATTCGGGTTGCACCAATTCGCTGAAAAGCTCATCGATCAACTTGCCTTTGCCCATGGCAGCGGTCACTTCGATGCCATGCTTCAGACATAGCGCGCCGAGTTCCTTTTCATCGATCTCGAGCGGATCAACGCCGGTCTTTTCTTGGATCGCACCGCACATGGTGATCCGTTTGAAAGGCGCTTCGAAGCGGATCTCCTTGCCTTGGAATACCACTGAACTGGATCCTGCTCCGGGGCCCGACCCGGAGTTCGCTGCGCTCGCGACTTGCGCGATGACCCCTTCCATGTAGTCCATCATCCACAAGTAGTCCTTGTAGGCCACGTACAATTCCATCACCGTGAATTCTGGATTGTGCGTGCGGTCCATGCCCTCGTTCCGGAAGTTGCGACTGAACTCGAATACGCCTTCAAAACCGCCAACGATCAACCGTTTCAGATAGAGTTCGTTCGCAATGCGCAAGTAGAACGGAACATCGAGCGCATTGTGGTGCGTCTCGAATGGCCGAGCAGCTGCACCGCCGGGGATCGCCTGAAGAACGGGTGTATCCACTTCGATGTAACCGGCGGTCTGAAAGGCCTTTCGCATAGCGTCGAAAATGCGCGTACGCTTCAGGAAGGTCTCACGAACGTTCGGGTTCACGATCAGGTCCACGTAGCGCATGCGGTAGCGCAACTCGGGATCAGCGAATGCATCATGCACCTTGCCATCCTCATCGGTCTTCACAACCGGAAGTGGGCGCAACGATTTTGCCAGCACCGTCAACTCCTTCACGTGCAAGGTGAGCTCTCCGGTTTGCGTGGTGAACATGTAACCCTTCACACCGATCAGATCACCGAGATCGAGCAGTTTCTTGAAGACATCATTGTACAAGGTCTTGTCTTCTCCGAGGCAGATCTCGTCCCGGTTCACATAGATCTGTTGGTCACCGGTATGGTCGCGGAGCACGGCGAACGACGCCTTGCCCATGACGCGCACGCTCATCAATCGGCCGGCTAGAACAATGTTGGCTTCGGGTTTCTCTCCTTCACCTGAATGGGCTGCTTCCTTGAATTCCTCCTTCACCTTGACCGCTGTATGGGTAACAGGAAATTGCGCAGCGGGAAAGGGGTCGATACCAAGCGCACGCATCTTTTGCATGGAATCGCGGCGGCCTTGTTCTTGGTCTGAAAGGGGTTGTGACATGGGGTTCTAATGGGTGGCGAAGATACCGGCCCTACCTTTGCAGAAAGAGAATATCCATGGGCAAACAACAGGACAAGCGGATCGAACTTGCCAAGCGGCTGTTGGACACCACCGATGAGGTGACTCTGGGTATCGTCTCAGCGGCATTGGATGTCCCCAAGCCGTATGCGATCCCTGAATCCGAGATCAAAGCATTCGAGGACTATCTAGCACGCTATGAAAGGGGCGAGGTAGAACCCAAGGAATGGAGCGCGATAAAACGAAAATTGACTCGTCGCGTCGCGAAATGAAAAGAGCCATTCTCCTCGGTAATGTTGCTGAGGATGACATTGAACAAGCGGCCCATTGGTATTCCGTGCGTTCCGAAGGTCTTGAACAACGCTACCGCTCTGCGATCTTGACCACACTGAACTACTTGGCAAAGCACCCCAATGGCTCAACTCGCATTCGAGGACGGATCAGGCAATTTCCCGTCAAGGGATTTCCATTTGTCATCCTTTTCGCCGTCTATCCGAAAGTGATCGTTGTGGGGCGCGTCTTTCATACTCGCCAAGACCCGAAGCGAAAACTACGCAAATCGGGCTAACCTATAGCCCAATGGTCACGTAAGAGGTCCCTATTTTTGCACCCGTACAAACCACCCCATGGAGAAACTGATCGACGCCTTCCCGAAACAACTGAAAGAAGCCCTTGAAATTGGCCGTAAAGCAACTTTGAAAGCCCCCGGTGGTCCTTACACCAATGTGGTGGTAACAGGGCTGGGTGGTAGCGGTATCGGTGGGCGAATAGCCGCACAGTTGATGCACAAAGAGGCCAAGTGCCCGATCGAAGTGTACAACAACTACTACCTGCCCGGCTACGTGGACCATAAGAGCTTAGTGATCGCCTGCAGCTACAGCGGCAACACAGAAGAAACGATGGCCGCAATGGACCAAGCGTTGGCCAAAGGCGCTCGCATCGTGGTAATTACGAGTGGTGGCACCATGCTGGAGATCGCTAAAGCGAAAGGGATGGACCATATCGTGATCCCCGGCGGTAATCCACCGCGCACCATGTTGGCGTATTCGTTGATCCAGCAATTCTTCGTATTACATCACTTCGGCATCATCGGCGATGGTTTCGAAGGCGCTGTGAAAACGGCAGCGAACATGTTGCTTGATGACAAGGAGGCGATCAAGAAAGCCGCCATGGAACTCACTGAGAAGTTGGTCGGCAAGCGCTTGGTGATATACAGCGAAGCGAACACCGAAGCTGTGAGCATCCGGTTCCGTCAACAAGTGAACGAGAACAGCAAAGAACTCTGCTGGCACCATGCCATTCCGGAAATGAACCACAACGAATTGGTGGGTTGGGCCGGTGGTGACAAGAGCCTGGGCGTGGTGATCTTCCGCCACAAGGAAGACCACGAGCGCACGCAAATGCGCATGGAGATCAACAAGAGCATCTTTGAGAAATACACACCGAACGTCTACGAGGTTTGGAGCAAGGGCGACACGGCCATCGCACGCCAGTTGTACCTGATCAACCTGGGCGACTGGGTGAGCCTGTACTGGGCACAGAAGAAAGGCGTGGACCCCAGCGAGATCGCAGTGATCAATATGCTGAAGGGGAAATTGGCGGAGGTGAAATAGAGGAGAAGGTCTCAACGCAGAGGGGAGAGACGCATAGGACGCAGAGAAAGCTAGCGGCCTTAGGCCTTGGAGGCGCAAAGAGGCCTAGTCTGAAGTGACCCATAATGACCTACAAGGAACTCAGCTCCAAGGTCATTGGTGCTGCCATTGAAGTCCATCGGGAGCTTGGATCTGGGCTTCTGGAAGGGGTTTTCGAAAAATGTCTGGTGCTAGTCCTTCGCGAGAAGGGCCTTCATGTTGAACAACAGGTTGTCGTTCCGGTCAAATTTCGTGGTCAAGACCTTGGCGCGAACCTTCGGTTGGACCTTATTGTTGAAGGGCGCATCATCGTAGAGGTGAAAGCAGTAGAAGCTATCCATGACAGCCATCTTGCCCAAACATTGACCTATTTGAAGCTCACCGGCTGCAAGCTTGGACTGGTCATGAACTTCGGTCAACGACTACTGAAGCACGGGATCGAGCGTGTTGTGAACGGGTTGGATGAGGAGTGAGGAAGTCCAAGGGCACCGCAGAGGGAGAGGCGCAGAGGACGCACCACTTTCCACCAAAACGCTTTCTCAAAACCCCACCGCATTCTCGCCCTCTGCAGTGAAGACAACCACACAACCTCCGGCGCTCGCGCCTCTCTTACTCTTCTCTGCGCCCCCTGCGCCTCTCCACTCTGCGGTGGATCTCATCCCCGATCTCTGCCCCTGGGAGAAAAGTCCACTTCCAAGACCTCGGCCTGATCCCCTACTCCGAAGCTTGGGCTTTGCAAACGCGGCTCTTCCAAGCGACCATCGACAGGAAGATCGACAACCGGAAGCTGCCGGAAAGCGAGCAGGTCCCAACAGAAGACCACTTGCTGTTCTGTGAGCACCCCCACGTGTACACCTTGGGCAAAAGCGGCAAGCAAAGTCATCTGTTGTTGAATGAAGAAGGCTTACGCGAGAACGGCGTGGAGTTCTTCCCGATCGATCGCGGCGGCGACATCACCTACCATGGACCGGGACAGATCGTGGGCTATCCGATCTTCGACATGGACCACCATTTCACGGACATCCATCGCTTCTTGCGCACACTGGAAGAGGCGGTGATCGGAACCCTGGAAGCATACTCCATCAAGGCTGGGCGGATCGACGGATTGACGGGTGTTTGGCTGGACTGGGAAGAGCCGTTGAAAGCTCGCAAGATCTGCGCCTTAGGCATTCGCGCCAGCCGGTGGGTGACCATGCACGGCTTTGCCTTCAACGTGAACACGGACTTGAGCTACTTCGAAAATATCGTGCCTTGCGGGATCGCGGATAAGGGGGTGACGTGCATGGCGAAGGAACTAGGCGGGTTGCTGGATATGGAAACCGTGAAAGAGCGATTGAAGTTGGAGTTGGCGGATCTTTTTGATGTTGAGGTGGTGTGACCGGGCCTTATTGGGCCTAGTGAAAAGCATTCAGCTCATAACCCTCATGCCACACTTGTTCGACCGGCACGTCGTTTGCCGATCCGCATCGCGCAATAATAAACCTTGCGCTATCTTTCCGACCTAAACCATCACCAGAAAATGAAATTGAACAGAACTATTGCGGCATTGCCGTTGCTTCTGCTCGGGACCGGGGCCATGGCCCAGATGTACGGTTCAGGCGTGAGCACCTCAATGATCAGTGGCGACTTCAAGGCGCTGAAAGGCGAGAAGACCGTGGACATTGATTTTGTTTACGATGGCATGCTCGTCGGAAATGGCATGACGAACGACCAGTACCTCACGAAGAAAACCAAAGAATACAACGACAAGGAGAAGGGCAAAGGCGATACTTGGGCAATTGCGTGGATCAACGACCGTGAGCGTTTGTATGAGCCAAAATTCTTGGAACTTTACAACAGCCGCATGGATGGTGCGCAAAAGGCGGACAAGGAAAACAACGACGCGAAGTACCGATTGATCGTGAAAACCGTGGCTACGGAGCCAGGGTACAACATTGGTATTTCGAAGAGGCCTTCCAGCGTTGGGGCTTCGATCCAACTCGTAGCGATCGCTGCACCAACAGAAGTACTTGGCGAAATGATCGTCTCGAACTGTCCTGGCGCCAATGCAATGGGCTTTGACTACGACACCGGTGGGCGTATCGCCGAAGCTTATGCCAAACTTGGTAAAGAAGTGGCCACCTACCTAATGAAGAAGCAGTGGAAGTGATCTGTTCCGAACACTTTTGAAGAACGCCCGGCATAACCGGGCGTTCTTTCGTTCAGGGTTTTCGGTCACACTTGCTCCAAGACTTCCGCATACAACTCTATGTACTTCAAGATGCATGCTGCCCAAGTGAACTTCGCGGCATGCGTTTTCATTCGCTGTTCAACCTTGTGGGGATCCGCAACGAACGCGGACAAGCCGGAGCGAATTGAATGTGTGATCGTTGCTGGTTGCTCACTGTCGAAATAGAAAGCAGCATCACCTCCGATCTCGGGCAAACTGGTGGCGCGACTTAGGAACACCGGCTTCCCAAGCAACATGGCCTCGATCACTGGTAGACCGAAACCCTCAGCAAGCGAAGGGAATAGCAATGCATCGCAATTGCTGAAGAGCCTGAACTTTTCCTGATCTTCCACCGCACCGGGCATTTGAACACGATCTTCCAGACCAAGAACACGAATTCGCTCTTTGATCGATGTGCCGTATGGGGTTGCATTGTTCCCGGCCAGTACAAGATCATGATCGGGAAAGTCCTTCAGTATCGGTAACAGGACGTGGAAATTCTTCTTCTCCTTGAAAACGCCAAGTGAAAGAAAGTAGGGTCGTTGAGGCTTCGGCGCTGGGTTGCCACTGGGCATGACCACGCCATTGTGGATCACATGTACCGGCTTTCCGCGCAGATCAACATGTTTTTCCAGTTCGCTTTTGGTGAAGGCGGAAATGGCCGTTACCGCATGCGATTTGTCCACGTTCCGCTGCAGGCGTTGCAAATAGCGTTGGGCCTTTGATCGGTCTTTCTCAACCAGAAAATTGAGGTCGTGTACTGTGAGGATCCATTTGGATCGTGGATGCGGATGAAAGGATGGGAATTGGTGAAGGCTATGCCACAGATCATAGGGTTTGTTCAATGCAGGGAAATAACGCCGCAGCAAACTCGGATGAACGACGCCGGTCCCTTCAGAAATTAGCTCCGCGTGGCCTGGAGGCGCAAGAAATTTCACCTTGTTCGCTGTTCGCCTGGCCGCGATCAATGCTTGTGCGAAATTGGCGGAGAACTGTCCCAGTCCGGAGTATAGGTCCTTCACCTTGAGGATATCGACGAGGATCTCGGGCATCGGTGCAAAGGAAACCCGGATCGTTCAATCACGTGGGTTAACGCCTTTGGGCCGAAGGTCTTTTCATCGAAGAGCAACATGTTCCCAATGGTTCTACTTCAACTTCGGGTAGAAGATCTTCCGCCCCTACGGTTCACATGGTCCCAAGATTTCTTTCCCATTCTTCACATTCGTATAATTCTTCTCATTCCGCAGTACTGCGGAACCACATTCCTCAAATACCTTCGCTGCCATGCGTATCCTCCGGAAAATACTTCAATGGACCATCGGGATCATCGCGCTCCTGATCGCCTTGGCCTACCTCACGGGCAACGGTCACTTGGTAAAGGGCGTGCGATACACTTACTTGATCGGTCGCAGTTCTCCGGAGATCGACGACATGCACTTCTTCCCGTACGCGACCATTCCAGCAGATCAGCCACAGCCTTGGCCTACCAGCGAACGCTACGGCAAGTTAGCCTTGCTTCCCGAACAGGAAAAGACACTTAATGACCTCTATTCCGTCGGGTTTGCCGTGTTCCAACACGATAGCATGATCTTCGAACAATACTGGAACGGTTGGGATGCGGACAGTGTGAGCAACAGTTTCAGCGTGGCCAAGAGCTACATCAGCGTGCTCACCGGCATCGCCATGGGCGAAGGGAAGATCAGCAACGTGTTCCAACCCGTCGGCGATTTTCTTCCGGAGTACAAAGAAGGCTGCCATGCGAAGATCACACTCTACAACCTGCTCACCATGAGCACCGGATTGGACTGGAGCGAAAGTGGCGCAAACCCCTTCAGCGACAATGCCAAGGGGTACTACGGAAGCGATGTGCGCAAAGTGAGCCTGGACCAACCCTGCAGAGATGAGCCGGGTAAGGAGTTCGACTACATCAGTGGCAGTACACAGATCATGGCTGAAGTGTTGGAAGCCGCTTATGGCAAGCCTTTGGACGTGCTGGTACGTGAAAAGATCTGGGGGCCGCTCGGTTGCGAACACGATGCCTACTGGGGCAAGGATCGGGAAGATGGCGACTTCAAGGCGTTCTGTTGCTTGTACGCCACGGCCCGCGATTTCGGCCGGATCGGGCAGTTGTACTTGGATAGTGGCATGTGGAAAGGCAAGCAGATCGTACCTCGCGAATACTGGAACGCTTCGATCACCCCGGCGCCCCTGGATGATAAAGGCAAGCCGAACCAGCGCTACGGTTATTTCTGGTGGTTGGCTGAAGTGGACGGACATCCGATCCATTACTGTCGCGGATTCCATGGTGAATATGTGGTGGTGATACCGCACGAGGACTTGGTGTTGGTACGCACCGGAATGAAGCGGGAAGAAGTGAACACCGAAGGTCACCCGACGGATGTGTTCGAGTGGATCAAGATCGCGCGCGAAATGGCATCAAGGTGATCGGGTAAAGTCGATGCATGCATCGACACGACCGATCACAAAACAATATGCGAAAGGACATACACCCACCGAAAGTTGAAGGCATCGCAATGGCCGTGGTGCGCGAGCCGGATGAGGATGGTGAAGAAGGTTGGCACGTATACCTGATCAACCGAACAGACCAGACCATCGAGAACGTCCTGATCAGTTCGCGCGGATATGGCGAGCTGGACGGCGAACCGCGCAAGACGAGTGAGATGCGGCACTTCCTGAATAGCCTTGCTCCGAAAAGTTGGGCGCGAGTAGAAATGATCGTGGAGGACGTCTTCGCCCTGAGCAACCAGTATTGGCTGAGCTATTATTTGGGACCGAAGTTGTTCGACAAGAAGTACATCTTTCTGGCCGGAAGCATTGAAGAGAGCAATTTCACGACGATCCCGTTGATGGAAAAACGAGGTGTGATGATCGAGTGATAAGACAAGAGCAGGAGCATGGGCAAGAGCAAAATGCAAAAGCAGGAGCAGGCAGCAAGGATCAGGGGGGGCGGAAGCCAAAAAGGCGCCCGGCCCCCCCGCAAGCCCCCCCCCGGGGCCCAAACTAAACCCAAGAAGGCCCCCGGCGGGGGGCGCGGGGCGCCGCCCCCCCCCCCCCCTCCCCCCCCCCCCCCCCCTCCCCCCCCCCCCCCCCCCCCACCCGGCAAGGGCCCCCCCACCACCAAACCCCCCCCCCCCTTCACTAACGACTAACCACTTAAGGACAAAATAATACCTCTTACCCACCAACCTCCCCCTACCCATGCGCCCCGACAACGCCAAAGAACTCAGCAAGATCCTCTTCTTGGACATTGAAACGGTGCCGCAACATTTCAAGTGGAGTGACCTCGATGAACGCACGGCAGAGCTGTTCAGCACGAAGACCCGGTTCGAGCAGGAGCGCAGCGAAAAGACGGCCGAAGAACTGTGGAGTGAGAAAGGCGGGATCCTTGCCGAGTTCGGGAAGATCATTTGTATTGGTGTAGGAAGCATCCACAAGTCAGGCGAAACGGAGGCATTGCGTGTAACCTCGTTCCAAGGCGATGATGAAGCGGAGCTGTTACGCCGTTTCGTAGAACTCCTGAACACCCATTTCAACACGGATGATCATTGGCTTTGCGGCCATAACGGAAAGGAATTCGACTTCCCTTACATCGCTCGCCGGTGCGTGGTAAATCGGATCAAGCTCCCGCGCTTATTGGACATTGCGGGGCTGAAGCCGTGGGAAGTAGGGCACTTGGACACCATGAACCTCTGGAGTTTCGGGGATCGAAAGGCATACACCTCCTTGGCGCTGCTCACGCACATTTTGGAGATCCCAACACCCAAGGATGACATAACAGGAGCCGATGTGGCCCGTGTATATCACGTAGAGAAGGACCTTGAACGTATTGCGGCATACTGCAGAAAGGATGTTGTGGCCACCGCCCAAGTGTTCATGCGGCTCACTGGCAGGCGTGCGATCAAGGACACGGATGTGGTGATGGTCTAGGGTCTGGGTTTCGGGCCGTCTACTACCTTTCGACCGATGCACTCCAAGGACTTGACCATGGACCGGAACCACTTGATCGAGTGGTGCCTATTTATGCTCGTTGCCTTGGCCAGCTTGCATTGTACTTGGGCCGTGAATGGTTTTGATCCGTACGAGTTCTTGCGACGTGGCAGTGATCAATTGGGCTACTACCAGTGGCTCCCTGCCTTTTTCGTGGATCAGGACTTCGACAAGATGTACTGGTGCCACCAGATGGAAAGTGGAAAGTGGATCAGCATGTTCACCTTCGGTGTGGCCTTGCTCCAGTTGCCGTTCTTCCTCATCGGCCAACTCAGTGCCGAAGCGTTCGGTTATGATCTCAACGGGTTCTCTCCACCCTACGCTGTTGCACAAATGGTGGGTGTTGCACTGTATACCGGGGCTGGCGTGGTGTTGGCCTTTCGGATCGCACGCCGCTTCAGCACGGAGGAAAGTGCGTTGCTCGCCGTTGTTGCCCTGTTCGCGGCCACCAATTTGTTCTACTACAGTGTGTATGCGCCCACCATGTCGCACGGCTATTCGTTCTTCTTGGTGGGTCTTTTCTGCTATTCCGCGTTGCACATCTCGGATGGTCCGGAGAACCCGGTGCGATCGATCCACGTTGTGCTTTTGGTGCTCAGTGGGTCACTGCTGGTCTTCGTTCGGCAGTTGAACATCATCGTATTCATCTTCCCGTTGCTGATGGTGTACAGATCAGCGGAAGGGTTCTCTGGCTTCATGCGCAGGCTTATGGCCCATAGGACCACTTTGATCACAACGAGTGCGCTGGTACTTGTACCATGGGTACTGCAATGCTGGTATTGGTACAATGTCACTGGCGATCCGTTCACGTTCACTTACGGGAAAAAGGATGAGCACTTCGAATTCACCAAGATGGTACCGGGGCGTGTATTGTTCGATGTGCGCAACGGTTGGCTGATCTACACCCCCTTGATGATCCCCGTTCTGGTAGTGCTGATCAAACATGCTTGGCGAAACACGGCTGGGGCAAGGGCGACCGGTCTGGTGTTCTTGTTAACGTGGCTCCTGTACAGCGCATGGTGGTGTTGGTGGCTGGGCACCGGTTACGGTTA